>CAYLUS010000016.1:41136-43126 GCA_964386975.1 uncultured Methylococcus sp. | reverse complement strand
CCCTAAAGTCAGTGACCGATCTGAATGCCGTGGTCTATGGCGTCAGTACCGATGATGTTGCCGCCCTTTTGAATTTTCATGAAAAATATCACCTCAACTTCACCTTGTTGTCGGATCCCGATGCCAAGACCACGGAGGCCTATGGAGTGAAAATGCCGGTCGTCAATATGGCCAAGCGCTGGACCTTCATTATTGACCCGGAACTGACAGTCAGGGACATCAATGATCAAGTGGATCCTGCGCTTGATGCCAAGACCGTCGCCCAGCGGCTCAAGCAACTGGGGGCCACTGCGAGCCCGACGCCTTGATGCAGATGCACCCAGGGGCTGTCGTCAGGACATGATGCGGTGGCCTCGATTGTCCTGGGTGATTCGAGTCTTCAGTTTATCTCTCGCCGGGGCATGTCAGATTGGGCAGGCCGATGGCGACTTTGGGCACCGGATTCTGGGAACCGTGGGGATGGATGCCGGTTCCCAGCCCCTCGCCGGAGTCTACGCGGGTGAGCGCTTGATTCATTACCGCTCGAATGAGTGGCGCAATCAGTCAGGCCATTCCACCACGCGCCCCGGCTTTTCGAGTGAGGCCTTCGCCAGCATTACCGGGGTATCTGCCAGTTTCAAGGTGGTGGATGGCTTCTACTACAGCGCCGCCTTGGCGGCCCCGGTGGTTGGGGTTAGGCGTTCGACTGTGGAGCCGCCCACCAATTTTGAGGACTTCGGATTTGGCGACCTTTTTATCGAACCCTTGATGCTGGGCTGGCGGCTTGGACGTGCGGATGTCACTGCATCCTATGCCCTCTATGCACCGACCGGCCAAATTGGCCATACAGGACTCGGACAGTCCCAATGGACGCAGCAGGTGTCCGTCGGGGGAACGGCCTTTTTTGATGATGAACGCGCATGGCGTCTTTCGGCGCTCACCAGTTACAACCTCTATGGCCAGAAACAGTCGCTGGATGTCAGGCAGGGCGATACCGTTCAGATCCAGGGAGGACTTGGGGGGCGTTTCTTTGGTTTGCTGGATGCCGGGATCGCGGGCTATGCGCTCTGGCAGGTGACGCAAGACCAAGGGCAAGCGATTCCGCTTGCCCTTAAAGGGCGCAGTGAGTTCGTCGCCGGGATCGGACCCGAGCTTGGGATCACGATTCCAAGCCTGGGGTCCCGCTTAACCGCCCGCTATGAATGGGATCTGGCCGCCGAATCTCGCCTTTACGGGCAGGTGTTGGTCGTCTCCCTCTCCGTGGCCGGCTGGCGGCCGGAGTCGCCCTGATGGCCCATAATACCCGTGCATCCTTCCGGCCGGCCTGGTGGTTGCCCGGCCCACATCTCCAGACCCTCTGGCAGCCGTTGTTTCGAAGGAATCCCCAACCCAAGCTCAGGCGGGAACGGATCACGACCCCAGATGGCGATTTCCTCGACCTTGATTGGCATGAGAAAGGCCAAGGCCCGCTCGTCCTCTTGCTGCATGGTCTTTCCGGGTCCTCCAAATCGGCCTACATCCGGGGCATGCAGGCGGCGCTGGCCGCGTCGGGATTCGACTCGGTGTGCCTGAATTTCAGGGGTTGCAGCGGCGAGCCGAACCAGACTTCCAGAGGCTACCACTCGGGGGAAACCAGCGATCTGGAGTGGGTGATTGCGAGCGTGCGCGAGCGCCGGCCCGGGGTCCCCTTGATGGCTGCGGGGTATTCCCTGGGCGGCAATATGCTGCTCAAGTGGCTCGGGGAAAAGGGCAATCAGCATGGGCTTTGTGCAGCGGCCGCCGTCTCTGCGCCGTTGCGGCTGGATCTGTGTGCAAGCCGCCTTGATCGCGGGCTCTCGCGGCTCTACCGCAACCAGTTGCTGCGTGAACTCAAGGACTATGTGCACACCAAGATTGAGGCCCTCAGGTCAGGCGAGCATCCTGAGGAAGCCCGCAAACTCGAGGCCCTCGGGGACCTCAAGCCCATCCGGTCCTTCTGGGAGTATGACGGCCGGGTGGTGGCCGGTCTCTA
>CAYLUS010000016.1:0-41036 GCA_964386975.1 uncultured Methylococcus sp. | reverse complement strand
ACATCCGGTCGCATGGCGTTGGCAGCACCGGCGGCCGCTGCAAAGCGAATGCGGTGTTCGAGATCAAATCCTTCAAGGGTCCCGTGGGCAAGGCCCGCCAGGTAGCAATCTCCCGACCCGACCGGATTAACCTGCTGCACGTTCGGCGGAATCAGCTCCAACCATTCTCCCCCCGGAAACCGGATCAAGGTGGGGTGCGCGCCATCGGTGATATGAAGCTCAAGCGCCTTATCCCAGGCATCCGTCTGGGCATATTCCTGCCGATTGGGCTTGGCCAGTGCCGGGGGGCTCTGGGCCGAGAGCCCTTCGATGGCACCGATACCGTGGGCATCCAGCCAGAAGGGAACGGCAAACTCCTGGGCGAGATTCAAAAGGTTGCGGTAGGTCAAGGCCACTCTCGGATCCGGGACCGAGCCGCTGATGATGACCAGGGCAATGGGCTCAAACTGAAGCAGTTCGCGGACCTTCATCAGGAGTTCCTCGCAGGCATCCTGACAGACCGGAAATCCATTGGGGAGCAGGGTGGTTGGGTGCGGGTCCTCGGGGCTTGAGGCCATGAAGCCGACCCGGATCGGATCCCGGGTTTCGATAAACCGGTCGCATATCCCCTCATCCCTCACCAACTGCCGCAACCAGGCTCCGGAGTGGCCGCCCGCAAACCCGGTCAAAGTCACCCGGTGACCCAGGCGTGAAAGGACTCGGGCGACATTCACGCCTTTGCCTTCAGCATGGACCTTCAGGGACTCAATCCGGTTGATCTGGCCGGGGGCAAACCCACCCTCGTGAACCAGATTCAATAGGGGGTTGGTATTGATAATAAGGGGCTGGGGCTTCATGCGTCGGGACTCTCCTCTGGGCCATTGTAGCGGTCATCACCGGTGCGTTCGTGTTTGTTTCCGCTAAGTCGCTAGAATCCAGAACATGCCCGTGATTCGACTGAACTCATGAACTATCGTAAGGAGATTGATGGTCTGCGCGCCCTTGCGGTGCTGCCGGTGATTTTCTTTCATGCGGGGTTCAAGCCCTTTGCGGGCGGATTTGTTGGTGTCGATGTCTTCTTCGTGATCAGCGGATACCTGATCACGGGCCTGCTTTTGGATGAACGCCGCCGTGGAACTTTCACCCTGGCGCGTTTCTATGAACGCAGGGCCCGCCGCATCCTGCCGGCCCTTTTCTGGGTCATGGCTTGGACACTGCCATTTGCCTGGATGTGGCTGTTGCCTCATGAACTCAAGGCCTATGGCAGAAGTCTGATCGCGGTTTCCTTATTTGGTTCCAACCTGCTGTTTTGGAAGTCAACCAGCTATTTTGATCATGCCGTCGACCTGAAGCCGCTCCTGCATACCTGGAGCTTGGCCGTTGAAGAGCAGTTTTATTTGTTATTTCCGCTGATGCTCGGGCTGTTGATCCGCGTCTCGCACCCCTTTTTCCGGCGTGGGCTCATTCTTTTTTTCCTGATCAGTCTTGGATATTCCCTGATCGAGCTCAAAACCGATCCGACCGCCGCCTTCTATCTCCTGCCTTCCAGAGCCTTTGAGTTGTTACTGGGGTCCCTGATTGCCGAACGGCTGAGTGGCGGATGCCGGAGTGCGCCGCTGTCCCGCTGGCGGGTCGAGGCGGGCGGTATTTTGGGGCTGGCATTGATTCTGGCTGCGATTTTCGGGTACACACGGGAGACTCCATTTCCGGGGCTGGCCGCCTTGTTGCCGACCTGTGGGGCGGGTTTGGTGCTTTACTATTCCACCGGTCACTGTCTCACCGGCCGGTTTTTACAATTGCCGGTGTTGCGGGGGATCGGGCTGATCAGTTACAGCGCCTATCTCTGGCATCAACCGCTGTTTGCATTTGCCCGCCATCGCCTGCCTCTTGGGGTGGGGCAGGACATCTTTGTCATGCTTTCGGCACTCACCCTGGTTCTGGCTGCACTCTCCTGGCGCTTCATCGAGTTGCCGTTCAGGGCCCCAGGCGGTATTGATTCCAGGTTCCTGTTTCGCATGGCCGGTATTGGCAGCGTGTTTTTTATACTCGCGGGTGCGGTCCTTCTGATGGGCCGGGGGTTTCCCGAGCGACTGCCGCCCTCCTCGCGCCTGAGTGACATCGACTATCCCAAGCGGCAAGCCGGTTGGTGTTTTCATGATGTCTGGACGACCGCATCGCTCTCGGTTGGCCCTGAGGGCACGCAATGCTGGCTTGGCAAACGGCAGGCGCCCATCCGCGCTGCGCTCGTTGGGGATTCCTTTGCCGGCCAGTACGAACCCCTGTGGGACCTCCTGGGGCGGCGTTATGGCATCGCCGTAAACGCCATCACCACCAACTGGTGTTACCCGACCCTTTCTGATGAATTTCCAAGTCGTTTGTCTCCGCGCGCCCGCGCGCAGTGCCTCTATAACCGGAGCTATGTGGGCGATCACCTTGGGGATTACGACCTCCTCATCCTGGCCGGGGATTGGGGCACCGAGTTCAAGAAGCCGGCGGCAGTCAACGGACTCTGGACCCTGGTCGAGCGGGCAGGGGGCTTGGGCTTGCCTGTCATCATGATGGCTGCTCCTCGCCAGTTCGATCAGGATGTCATGGGGGTCTATCAGAAGAGCCAGTTGCTGGGTTTGCCTTTTGATCCGGCGCAGCTTTCAAGCCGCCGCGATGCAGAGACCCATCAGGCGCACCTGGAGATCGCCGCCCATGTGGGCGCTTTTCCAAAGCTGCTGTTTATCCCCAGGGATTCACTTTTCCAGCGGGAAGGCACACCCTCGGATCTCGATGCCGATGGCGTTCCCTATAGCCTTGAAGGGGAGCACCTGAGTGTTCGGGGCGCTCGGGCAGCCGCCATGAACCTTGTTGAAGATACCGGTGTTGAAAGACAGCTCCAGGCGCTGGTTAAAGCGCATGATCGCGTAGAATCTCATCCCACGGCCCCATTCCATTGCCCAAGAGCCCCCGCCCATGCACGTCACTCTGGTCCATGTCCACGTCAAGCCCGAACACCTTGATGCCTTCATTGAGGCTACCGCCAAGAATCATGAGGCCTCCGTCAAGGAAAGGGGCAACTGTCGCTTCGATATTCTTCAGGATCCGGACAACCCCGGCCACTTTATTCTCTATGAAGCCTACGACAGCCCCGAATCCGCAGCTCAGCACAAACAGACCGCGCATTACCATGCCTGGCGCGAAACGGTCGAAATGATGATGGCCGAGCCACGGAAGGGAATCCCCCTGCGCGGATTGTTCCCACGCCTTTCGGTCTGATGCGCGCATTTGCCGTCGGCCAGCTGCCGAGAATCGAATTTGGCTCCGGCAGAAGGGCGCAACTGGCGTCCCTGATTGCCGACTATGGTTCCCCAGTGCTACTGGTGACTGGGGCCCATTCCCTGATGGCCTCACCGTTCTGGCAAGAACTCATGGCTGCGCTGGAGGCGCTGGAAATCAGGCATGAGCATGTGCGTATCGATGGAGAGCCCGGCCCTGAGGCCGTGGATGAGGCCGTCCGGCGCTTTGCCGCCTCTGAGGTGAAGGTCGTGGTCGGGATTGGCGGGGGCAGTGTTCTTGATGCCGCCAAGGCGGTTGCCGGGCTTCTTCGCATCGGCGACAGCGTGATGGACTATCTCGAAGGCATGGCCATGCCTCCCAAACCTTATCAAGGCCCCAGAACACCCTTCATTGCCGTGCCAACGACGGCCGGAACCGGCTCAGAGGCAACCAAGAATGCGGTCATCACACAGGCCGGGACCCAAGGTTTCAAACGCTCCTTCCGGGATGATGCCCTGGTTGCAGATGTGGCCTTGATCGACCCCGACTTTCTCGCCACGTGTCCAGCAGCCCTGATTGCAGCCAATGGGATGGATGCGCTGACACAGTTGCTCGAGGCCTATGTGTCCAGGGGTGCCAGTGCATTCACCGATGCGTTGGCCATCGATGGCCTTGAGCGCGTCATCCGAAGTCTCAAAGCCCTTTATGTCGGCGCCGGGGATCTGACCCTGCATCGGCAGCATATGGCCTATGGCGCGCTCCTGTCGGGTGTCTGCCTCGCTCAGGCGGGACTTGGATCCGTGCATGGTCTGGCCCAACCTTTCGGTTCCCTGTTCGGGATACCCCATGGGGTGGTCTGTGGCACCTTGCTGCCAGCAGCCACCGAGATTAACGTCGAGATTCTGGAGTGCAGGGAACCGGCCTCCGAGGTCCTTTTAAAATACGCCCGGGTCGGGCGCCTGTTTGACCCCGAGGCGAAAGCGGATGGAACGGCCCGCCGTGCGCTTCTTGAGGGGCTTAAGGAGTTAAAGGAGGTCATGGCGATCCCAGGACTCACCGCCTTGGGTATCCGTGCCACCGATGTCCCCGAGGTGATCGCCCACTGCCGCAATTCCGGTATGAAGAACAACCCCGTGGCACTGGAAGATGCGGAGATTCAGCAGTTGATTGAGAGGTCCCTTTGATGTTCGGAATGTCTCCTGCACTTTACAGATTCAGGCTGCCGATCCTCTCCGGAATTTTGATCGGCACCAGTTACATTCCCTTTCCGGCGTGGGCCTCCTTGTTCTGTTGGGTTCCGCTTTGGTGTTTTTGGCTGCAGCAGCGGCACCTCAAGCCGGTTCTGATCGGCGGGGTTGTGACGGCGGCCCTGTTCACGCTGATCGGCTTTAACTGGGTGACCTACGTATTTCACGAATTCGCCCATCTGGATTGGTCCTTAGCCCTTTTAGGCATGGCGCTGTACGCCCTCTTGTCCAATCTCTTTGTACCCTTGGTGGGACTTCTCTGGTTCTGGCTTCGCCCACGGCTTCGGCCATGGGCGCAACATCTGGCCCTGCCGGTGATCACCATTTTGGCTCAGGAATGGGTTCCGACCATTTTTGAATGGAATTTCGGGTACACCTGGTTCTGGAGTGGTATGCCCCTCTACCAATGTGCCGAGTGGATTGGGTTTCAAGGTCTGAGTGCCCTGACCGTATTGGGCAGTTACGGATTTCTTGAGGCGGTCCTTCGACGCGGCACCCCTTCGGGACGGAGACCCCTGATCTGGGTTGTCTGCGTGTTTATCGCGCTTAACCTCACCGGCCTTGCGTTAAAAGCGCGCCTGCCGCAGGCAGATTCGAGGCTTCGGGTCCTTCTGGTTCAGGGCAACATCGGCAATGCCGAAAAGATGGCTGCTGAACTGGGGCAAGGCTTCCAGGAGGCGATCCTCAAGGCCTTTGTGCGTAAGACCGATGAGGGGATGGCGGCCTACCCCAATCAGGTGGATCTGATCATTTGGCCTGAAACGGCGTTCCCCTCCGTCCTGGGTTCGGGACTTAAGCCAAACCGTTATACCGAGACCTTGAAAAGCAGTCTCGCGCGCTGGCAAAGGCCCCTGATCACCGGTGCCTATGGCTATGATTACGCGCAGGATCTGCCGACCAACTCCCTGTTCATTGTGGCCCCCAATGGGGAGGTCTCGGGTGCTCACTACAGCAAAACGCATCTCCTGGCCTTTGGTGAATACCTGCCAGGTGAGGGCTGGTTCCCGGCGATACGCAACTATCTGCCGCCCATCGGACAGTTTGCAAGAGGTCCGGGGCCCACGGTGCTTTTGGAGTGGCAGGGGGTCCGCCTGGGTCCCCAGATCTGTTACGAAAGCCTGTTTCCCGACTTCAGTCGGGGGCTCGCTGAAATTGGTGCGCAGTTGATCGTCAACACCACCAATGATTCCTGGTATGGCAACTGGCAGGAGCCATGGCAACACCTCATGATGACGCTGGCACGGGGCATCGAGTTTCGGCGTCCGGTGATCCGGGCAACCAACACCGGCATCTCCTCCGTCGGCCTCGCATCCGGTCAAATCCTGACCCAGTCGCCGCTGGACCAGCCCTGGTTCCGCATGGTCGAAGTGCCTTACCTTAAACAGCCACCCTCCACCTTCTATGCCCGAAACGGGGGCTTACTCCCGGGTCTGGTCTGGGGTCTTTTGATCGGTTTGGTGGTGCTTGGCCGACATCAACGCAGGCACCCTGCAAACTAGCCCTTTGAAG
Source organism: uncultured Methylococcus sp. (assembly GCA_964386975.1). Taxonomy (GTDB): domain Bacteria; phylum Pseudomonadota; class Gammaproteobacteria; order Methylococcales; family Methylococcaceae; genus UBA6136. Next base: position 35,037 of record CAYLUS010000016.1, on the reverse strand, counting down.
AGGATTGAGGGTAGCGCCGCTCCAGATCATCCAGAAACCGGTTGATTTGACGGATACTGCCTCTAAAGGGCTTGGGGGAATGCCCCTTGAGCCAGGATTCTGCCTTTTTGCTGGACCATGGCCAGATCATGAAGCCACCCAGAATCAGAAAGGGCGTACCAATCACGCCCGGCACAATAATGCCCATAAGCCCGGCGGTGAAGAGTAGCCAGCCCACATCCTTTGGCAGGCGTTCGATCCGGTCGATGGTGGCCTGGTCGACTTCCATGGCCACAAGATTATGTTCCAGCGACTCCAGATCTTGGGCGTTGCGGGTGACTTCTGTGCTCTCCATCTCATTTCGAACCGGTTTTCTGGCGAGGTGTCGGACAGGTCTTTTGATGGGCGGCTGGCTCATAGTCGGTAATTCCTTAAGGCAGGGCAGTGGGCACGCTCAAAGGGCCGTGCCCTGACGGTGTTTCAGGAGTGGGTGAGCATTTGCTTCAGATGGCGCCTGCTTGAGACTCTTTCGAAGCGAGCGGTCAACATTCAGGACGGCCACATTGGCGATGATCCCTGAGGTAATGCCGTTCAAGACGCCTCCGAAAGCACCAGCGACGCAGAGAAGGTTCGGAACCAAGGCGGCGCGGGTCTTTTTAACCACGGCCGATTCAAAGCCGTGGGCCAATTCGAACAGATCCGCCAGCGCCGGATAGCCTTCGCCGGCCAGAACGATATCGGCGGCATGTGGCGCTTCACCGAAGGCCTCCACGGCGATTGGAAGGTCAATGAGGTCCATCCAGCCCGGACAGTGGGCAAGCACGCCCGCGAAGCCAGCCTTCACGCCGCGTGACCGAAGACCCTCGAGAAAACGCTGTTTACCGGCATCATCGAGATCGCCGCCATAGAGTTCAACACCGAGACGACCGGCTAGTGCCTGGGTGTCTTTTTCGGGTTGCGAAGACATCAGGAAAAGATCCACACCCAGCGCCTTGATGCGTTGGAGGCCATCCTTGACCTGCGGCACGCCGCTTTCTTTGAAACTGAGCCTTGCCACCTCGTTACCATCCACACGGACGACCAGCCGCTTAACTCCCTCCTCGGGATCACTGACCAGTTCGAGACGATGGTCGGAAATCCGGGCGATCAGGGTGTTGTCCTCGAGTGTGACCTGCTCAGGGGCGCGAACGACCAGACCCCGGGCAGCACAGGCCTCGACCAGAGCCTGTCCCCTTGGATCGCCAAGATAAAGCCCAACGCCGGCAATCAGGCGGAGCAGGGCATCGGGATTCTGCGAAGGGGTTTCAAAGGAGATTAGCTCAAGGCCCTCGCGCGCCAGCGCGAGATCATCACCATCAAGAATCAGGAAGCGGCACAGGGCCATCTTGGGGATGGCCGCTGGCGCCTGAATCAGAGCGCCATGGCTGAGCGCGATCCTGATGTGCTGTAGCGTCACCAAAGGCACCGCAAGATAGGGTCCGCTGACCCAGTCCTGATGCAAGATGGCGCCGACCGTGATGAGGCTACCGGCCATCCAGCCGACCCCGGCGGTAGCCAGCGTGGGCAAGGCCGTTTTATCGCCAAGGGCAACCGCCTTTTCCTGCAGCATCGGCGTCGAGGCAATCAACCCTGTGGACTCACTGATCCGAAGTCCCATGCGTGAAAGTCGAGTATTGGCTCCGGTGGCCTCGACCTTGACGTCGATGGTCCCGGCAATCACGCCACTCCCTGACCAGACGGGGTATTCCGGCCCCCTGCGGACAGGCTTCGCCTCGCCGAGCGCCAGGCGCTCGTCCAAAAGGGCCTGGCCCCGGACGATGTGGCCATCGAAGGGAAGCCAGTCTCCTTCACTTAGGCGGATCACATCACCGGTGACCAGATCGCTCACGGCGATCGGCTCAAGCGCCGACCCGGTACCCACCCGCAGCATGGGGCCATTGACCGGTAATGCCCGATCGATGGTTTTTTCCGTTTCATTGGCCAGTTGGCGACGCCAGCGTCGTTGCCAATAGCGCAGCGAGAGATCGGTGAGCGCGAACGCCAGTACCTGCCCGGTCACCAGCGAGCAGGCAAGGAGTGCGGTATGAAACAAGGGTACGCCGACTTTACCGCGTCCGAGCTGATTAGCGGCTTCCTTGACGACTCCGTAGTTTGTCGCCACCAGCATGCCGGCCGCTAATGGGGTGGCAACGGGGAGCATGAGCTCACCGACGGTACTGAGACCGACGCTGGCCCCAGAGGCCCTCATGGGTACGGCGTCAGTGGGGGTCTGTGGCGACACCACCAGCGCCTGCGCCGATGGCAGCCGCTGGAATACGGTGCGCAAAAGGGTGGCTGCGTCCAGCCAGCGGGGATTGAATGCAATTTCGAGGGTCCCGTCCTCTTCATTCAGTGCAACGCCCCGGATCCCCGCACCACTTTGCATCTGTCGGCTCAGCCAAGGCCCCAGACGTTCTCCGTCTGCCGTAAAGAGCGTGGAGGTGAGGATTACCAGACCCTCGGTGGTCTCATCCAGCGCGATTCCGGCAATCCCTCCCGGGTACCGGGCCAAAATTTCGGCCTTGGGGTGATTCAGCGGTGGCAGCGTGACCGATTGAGTGGAGGCTTCTGGGGCGCCAACGGCTTCAGAAATACGGGCCAGGGTCGCGCTCTGTCCGTCGCATCCCTGTTGGTAGATCAGATGGGCGCCCCCTTTGTCTGGGTCAAGCTTGAGGGCAAGGACTTCGGCAACGCTGAAGGCGCGCTGGGCAAACTCTTGAGTCTGTGTCTTGGCGTAAAGGCCAAATACGGCAGGATCCTTGAGCGCCAGCTCATGTACGGGAATCGGCTTCAAGCTCATCGGCTGGGGAATGGGTCAAAGGCCCCTGGAGGCATCATAGGGTTTGAGCGTGCCGAGCGTGACCATCAGGTCAAGGTCAGCCACCAAATGCTTGTCTTCGGAATCAAGCACGTTATAGAGTTCTCTGAGTTTTTTTCTGCGGCGACGGAGTTCGTATCCGATTGCAGCCATAAGGACGACCCCAAAAAGGGTAGTCATGATTTCTGAGGCAGCGTTCATCGTGACATGTGTTGAAAAAAAAATTAAGGGTTAACCGCCGACAATCCCTTCAGATCCGATCCTCAAGACTTCAAGCGCGCCTTCGAGCCCATCCTGGTGGAGTTGCCTGCGGATTTCCTTTTCGATGTTGCCACTTTTTCGCTGCACGGCAAGAAAGTTTAAAAACCGCTGAAGGACCTCAAGTGCCTTGCGAGGGTCACGAATCAGGCCCATGTTGAGGTGGAAACCATGATAATCACCGGCATCCCCGCTGCGTTGCGCATAAAGATCACGTGCAATCAGGATCGGGTCTTTCCCGATCAGGTGCGGGTGCTTTTTGAGGAGTTCCGTCGACTGCGTGTGATTCAGAATAAAGAAGGGATCCTGGTGCTGGAGACTGGTAATCATTCGAAGATTGCGCCGAATGAGGTTCGGAACCGGCCCATCCCAACCCGAATCAATCAGGAAAAACTGGAACCGTGGGGCTTCTGCGGGCAGGTTGGCTATGCCGGATTCCGGACTGGCCCCGCTGGAGACAGCCTCAGATGTTTTTGCCCGTGGCCTCGGCTTGATGAGGCGCTCGGAGGCCAGTTTCCGCCGTGAGCCGGGGTTGGGTGTGAGTGAGTCTGTCATGCAATCGCTTCAGTGGCCTTTGGAATAAATGGCTTTATGAGGCTTGGGTGCTGGTTTTCCCGCGCCCGCCCGCCGCAGTGCGCGTTTTAAATTTGCGCGGCTCCCGCCGTCCATCGGCCTGGGACTTTTGCGGGGTTTCAGGGGCTCCGACATCCGCCACCTCGACAGGAGGGGCATCCACCGTTGCGGTCTCGCTCACAGGGACCGCGTCCAGCGTACCGATATGGCCGGCGAGTTCAAGCTCCAAAAGGTGGCGGCGCTCCGCCTCCAACCTGGCCACTTCACGCATGGGCCAGACGCCATTGATCAGGGCACCGATGGCGGCCACATTGTTGGTAACAACCGAGGCGCCAACGCCAAAGCCCAGGGTGAAGACGCCCATTACGCAGGCGATGTTGGGGACCAGAATCATCCCCCAGCTGCGGGCGATATTGCGATCCAGGCTATCGGCGATGTCCCTCAGTTCACAGAGCTTTCCAAGTCCCTGTTCCATAAAGACGATGTGCGCGGTATCCGTCGCAATCGAGGTCGCACCCCGGAGAGAGATAGAGACATTGGCCTTTTTAAGGGCAATCGAATCATTGATGCCATCGCCAACAAAGCAGACTTTTTTGCCTTCCCGTTGCAGCTTCTCCACATAATCCGCTTTGTCTGCCGGCAAGACCTGGGCGAAGTAGCGATCCATTCCGAGCTCTTCGGCCAGCTTGCGGGTGGGCGCCTCATGGTCTCCGGAAATGATCGCCAGATGTTTAATGCCTCTCTGGCGCAGCCCCTTGATGATGTCCTTGACCTCAGGCCGCAGTGCCGCCCGTAGTTCCAATGCGCCTCCCAGATGTTCGTCAATGGCGACCATCACCATGGTGTCACCATCTTCGTGCACCGCTGAGAGTTTTTTGTCGACCAGTGAAGGGATGGCAATTCCCTCCATCTCCATGTAGCGGCGACTACCGACACGGATGTTATGTCCCTTCACCATGACGCTGATCCCATAGCCCACCTTGTACTCGGTGTCATCGGTGTTGGGGAGTTCAAGCTGGCGTTCTTCTGCCTTATGCAGAATCGCCAGCGCGATCGGGTGATGGAACTTGCGCTCAGCGGCAGCGGCGTACATCAGCACTTCGTCAGGCGTGTGGCCATTGGCCGTCACAATATCGCCGACTTCCGGTCGCTCCCGTGTCAGCGTTCCGGTCTTGTCAAAGAGGACGGTATCGACTTCCTTCATGAGTTCCAGCGCACGGCCATCTTTCACGAGGATGCCCTTCTGCGCACAGAGGGCCAGAGAGGAGAGCATGGCCAGAGGTGCGGCCATCCGAATACCGGTTCCAAGGTCGCTGTTAAGCACGGCAACCCCCGCAAAGGGACCCAGAGAACTGAATGCCAGGCCCGAAACCGCCATGGTGGGGAGAACGGCCCTGTCGGCAAGACGTTCGCCCTTGTTTTGTGACGTCAGTTTGTAGCCGGCGGTGTCATTCAGGATCTGGCTGATCTTGGCCGAAGCCGTCTCGCTACCGGCCTGCTCAACGGATACGAAGATCTTGCCAGCGACCAAAATGGTGGAGGCAAACACACGGTCACCAATGCCCTTTTCAGCCGGCGTCGATTCGCCGGTCAGGGCATGCTGATCGATCATAGCCATGCCATCGATGATGTGGCCGTCAACCGGCACCATATCGCCGGTGTGGACCGCCACGATATCGCCCGATGCAAGCTTGTCAAGGGAGACTTCGATTTCAACGCCGTCCTTGACCAGCCAGACATAGCGCGGCTGCTTGCCAAAGGCATTCAGCAGCATCTTGCGCGAATTGTCTTCGGTCTTCTTGACCAGCAGGCGACCAAAGGACAGGCACCAGGCCATGACGGCGCCTGGGAAGATCTGCAAGGTGCCAAGACAGCCAAGGACCACCAGTGAATCGAGGACATCGACGCCGACCCGACGCTCTTTGAAGACGACATCAATGGCGCCTTTGACGCTTGGGATGGCGGTATAGGCAAAAAGTCCCGCGGCGAAGGGCAAAAGCGCGGGTGCTGCAAATTGAGCAGTGGCTGCAATGGGCACTGAAATCGAACAGATCGCTAGATCGAGATCCAGTTTGTCGAGTTCAGCCTGGTTTTCAGCGTGAATGAGAGCCGAATCAATGATCTCGATGATGTTCTCGGCGGTCAGACGACGGGGGTCGAATTCGACCTGAACCGTGCAGCGCAGGGCGTGCGTCTTGTAGCGGTCCACCCCGAGTACGCTCATCAGTTCGCGCTCGATAGCCTCGCACAGGATGCTCTTGCGATAGAGCACCGGATTCCTGATCTTGAGGGTGCCTGTTCCCTCAGAGACGCGCTGCCAGCCGGTTATCCGGCGGCCGAACCGATGCAGTCGGACAATGCCATGACGGTCTTTGGCGCAATCGAGTGGGACCACGCTCAGACATTCGCTCTCAAGGCTCTCCGGTTCTGCCGTGATTTCGCCGGCGAGCGCGTCCGAGAGCTGCATCAGGATTTCCGATGCACGCCAGTGCTTGGCGTCGTAATGCAGTTCGCAACGCCCGCCCGCATCGCCTGAGAGGGTCACATTCTTGAGGCCTTGGGTTCGGAACACCCGCTGGACAAAGTGCTGGAGCGCGGGGCCATCATCGAGGCTCTGAAACACAGGGCTCTGGATATGAATCAGGCCGGGGCGGGGAAGGCTGACCGCTGGCGCTTTGGAAATGCCCACAGGGTCTTGAGAGGGATCGTTGAGCATTAGTATCGCCGTGCTGTTCAAATTACACTGAGGCCGCAAGCCAGGTGGCGGTCAAACCTCAAGAAAGGTCTTGCAAGTCCAAAGGAGGCCGATCTCCTGAGTGCGCAGGGGATCGGCCCTTTTCAGATGAGCCCAGTTCAGGCTTCGGATTTGGATTTGGCTTCGTTCAGGGCTTCAATGGCTGCGCGTCCGCCATCGATCAGACCTTCGACGATCGGGTTTTCCTGGGGGATGGAACGCGCGATGAAAACCGACGCATAGACAATGCCGTAGGACAGCATGTAGGAACTGGTGTAGGTGAAACGGGACACGGATTGCCCAACGCCCGCGCCAATTTCGGACACTTTCTCGCGTGCACGACCGGCGTCCTCGCTTGCACTGCTGACCGCATCACGCATGGCATCAGATATCGAGCGTAGCGGGTCTTTTTCGTTGGTGTCGAGGGTTGCGGCTTTGGCCATGGCTAAACTCCTTTTGTGTAAACCGAAAACGCTATTAATATAACATCAAGTGAAATCTGACCGGGTGGTACAGCCCGATTCAGGCCGCATTCACGGGCTCTTAGCGGGTGCCGGAGCGCTGGGGGCGGTTGCCGGAGCTGCGTTTTCCGGCGGAGCCGTGTTTTCGCGTTGATCGACATAGACGATCTTTTCAAGCTTGAAGCCCATGTCGATCGCCTTCTTGATCAGGGTCTGCATCGCCTTGTTATCAAGGGTGGGCTTTCTCGAGAGAATCCAGAAAAATTGCTTGCCAGGGCCGGTCACCATGGCATAGCTGTAATCCTTCTGATCCAGGTCGATGATGTTGTAGCTGCCATAAAACGGACCGAAAAATGACACCTTGAGACGGCCTTCGTCCGGCTGGTCAATGAAGGCGACGCGGGCAAGACTGGACTCCCAGTGGTTGGTCTTGGCATTGAAGGCCTTGTTGAGAACCTGAATGCCATTCCCGTCCTTGCCGACGGTGTAGTTGGCCGTCACATGACTCAGGCCTTTTTCGAAACCATGATCCAGTCGTGCGACTTCATACCAGGTACCGCTGAACCGATTGATATCAAAGGGTTTGACCGCAGTTAAGCCCTCTGGTATTCCCAGCTTTCCAAACATCAGGTAGGACGTGCTGGCGACAAAGAAGACAAGGATGATGATCGAGAGTATGCGCATGAAAGGGGTCCTCGGCGGGAGTTTGAATTGGGGTTTATTGGCCAGAGTGATGATTGATTATAAGCCCGGCGGTGATCGCACACCCGCTGATGAGTCCAGGAAGGAGTTCCTGGGATTCAGCCGGCAGGAGATACCAGATCAGATTAATGCACCCAAGGGCGACTAACAGCCAGCCACCTCGGTACACACGGGGGTTCTGATCCTCAGGCAGCGATTGCGTGTGGGCAGCCTCGGTGTTCAGGGTTTTCTCCTTCAGCCATTTCTTGCGGGTTTTATCCCGCTCCCGGGCTTTCGCACTTTGTTGGCGTTTGTAAAGTTCAATCCCCTTGGCGATCCCTTGAGAGATTTGCTTGAGCTGCTCCTTGGTTTGACCGGGCGTTTGAACGCGTTTAGCAAGGGTCAAGGCATCCTGATCAATTCTGTGGGTTTCGATTTCGGGACGATGCTGCCTGGGCGAAGACATGGAGACTGCCACCTGGGTGAACGGGCCGCGCGGATAGGAAGGCCATGATAGCACCAAGCCATTTGCCGTCCGTCCCGGGATGCTCCGCATTCTGAATGTTTATATAAAAAAGGCCCGCATGACTTTCATCATGCGGGCCTCGCCGGACGCGCCCCTTAGTGGGAGGGTGCTGCTGTTCCTAAGGGCGGCGTCACAATCGTGGGCTCGTCCTTGACTGCCGTGTTTCCGCCCTCGCTGCTTCCTTCATTGGAGGAGGGTGGGGAGACCCAGTCCCGGGGGGGATTGGGAACACGACCTTGCATAATCTCATCGATCTGGAAGCGGTCGATGGTTTCGTACTTCATCAAGGCATCTGCCATCAGATGCATCTTCTCAAGGTTGTCCTTGATCAGACGCTCTGCACGCTCATAGTTTCTGTCAATGACAGAGCGGATTTCTTCATCAATCAGGTGTGCGGTTTGCTCGGACACTGACTTGGTCTGGGTTACGGATCGGCCCAGGAATACTTCACCCTGTTCTTCCCCGTAGGCCAGAGGACCGAGCCGTTCAGAGAGACCCCATCGCGTGACCATGTTGCGTGCCATCTGTGTTGCCCGCTCGATGTCATTCGATGCGCCAGTGGTGACCTTTTCTACACCGAAAATCACTTCTTCAGCAATACGGCCGCCGTAGAGACTTGAAATTTGGCTTTCAAGCTTCTGCTTGCTCGCACTGTACTGATCCCGTTCCGGCAGAAACATGGTGATGCCCAGTGCACGACCACGCGGGATGATGCTGACCTTGTAGACCGGATCATGTTCCGGTACCAGACGGCCAACAATGGCATGACCCGCTTCGTGGTAGGCCGTGACTAGTTTCTCATCTTCACTCATGACCGCTGTCTTACGCTCAGAGCCCATGAGAATCTTGTCCTTGGCTTTCTCGAAGTCGTCCATCTCGACTTCTTTCTTGTTGCGACGGGCCGCAAACAGCGCCGCTTCATTAACCAGGTTGGCAAGATCAGCACCGGAGAACCCTGGGGTTCCGCGAGCCAGCCAGTCTGCTTCAACATTACCAGCGACCGGGACACGCTTCATGTGCACCCCCAATATCTGCTGACGGCCGCGGACATCGGGGAGACCGACCGTTATCTGCCGGTCAAAGCGGCCCGGACGAAGCAGTGCTTTGTCAAGGACGTCGGCCCGGTTGGTCGCTGCAATGATGATGATTCCTTCATTGCCGCTAAACCCGTCCATCTCGACCAGCAACTGATTGAGGGTCTGTTCGCGCTCATCGTGACCACCACCGAGGCCTGCACCGCGTTGACGACCTACGGCATCGATTTCATCGATAAAGATGATGCAGGGTGCACGTTTCTTCGCTTCTTCAAACATGTTGCGGACGCGGGATGCGCCGACACCCACGAACATTTCTACGAAGTCTGAACCGGAGATTGAGAAAAACGGTACCTTGGCTTCACCGGCGATGGCGCGTGCCAGCAGGGTTTTACCGGTACCGGGTGGGCCAACCATCAACGCGCCTCGCGGAATTAATCCGCCGAGCTTTTGGAATTTGGAAGGATCCCGGAGGAAGTCAACCATCTCCTGGACTTCTTCCTTGGCTTCATCACAACCAGCCACATCACTGAAAGTGACTTTCACTTTATCTTCTTCAATCAACTTGGCTTTGCTCTTGCCAAAGTTCATGGCGTTGCCGCCAGCGCCGCCCTGCATCCGCCGCATGAAGTAAACCCATACGCCGATCAGGAGCAGCATCGGGAACGTTGCCATGAAGAGCTGCATAAGGAAGGAGGGTCTTTCCGGGGGATTGACCTTGATATCAACATTCTTATTGAGAAGGTCGTCAATCAGGTGGGGGTCACCCGGGTTAAATGTCATGAAATGGTCCCCGTTGGTGGTCATTCCGCTGATCACCTCGCCATCCATGCTCACCTGCTTGATGCTGCCTTGTTTAACCTCGGCAATGAAATTGGTGTAGCTCATCGGTGGCGTTTTATTGCCCCGTGGCCCGAAATAATTGAACATCGACAGTAGCGCGACGGCTATGACGACCCACAGGAGGATGTTTTTCGTCATGTCTTTCATGTCTCTTCCTCTGATTTTTGTGCTGGGTGTAGACGGTTCGGACCGCCGACCACGTGTTGATGTGTTTCCACACCGCAAGGCTCAGGACTTTCGGGCAGAGGCCTTCTAGACGGCATTTGCCAGAGAGCAATTTGGGCTATTCACTAATAACCCAAAATTCGTGTTCATTGCCCGTCTTTTATGCGCTTCAGGGTGGCTTTAATCGTGATCCAGCCCGTTACGTGCACTCTGACGTGCAACAACGTAAAGTCAGACTCCAGTGTGAGTCGTTTGTTCAATTTTTTGCGCATGAAGCCAGCGGAGTGACTTTTCCTTTAGCTAATCGGTGGCCCACAGTTCCAGCGCTCGCCGATGGTTCCTGTAAGGACTATCATCGCGAGATGGACTGGGAGTGGCTGTGGATAATTTAATTTTTCTTTTCGGCAAGTGGTTGCCGGTGGTTCTTTTGCCCCCGTTCAACGCCATGACCCTGGTCGGAATCGGGCTGATCGTGATGGGCTGGCACCGACGTTGGGGTCGACGTATCGCCTGGTTCGGGTTGTCCGTAACGGTTTTTTTGAGTCTTCCCTGGGTTGGCGACCGAACGCTCGTTCTGATTGAAGAGGCCTGCCGGCCTGTGACCAGGAATCAGGGACAAGCCATTGTGGTTTTGGGAAGCGGAGTGCGCCAGTCAGCGGCAGAATTTGGAGGGGGTCCTGATCTCAAACCGCTCGCGCTTGAGCGCGTGCGCTATGCAGCGCGCCTTTACCGCGCGACTGGCCTTCCGGTTCTGGTTTCCGGCGGGGCGCCGGACGGCGGTGTGCCGGAGGCGCAGGTCATGCGGGATGTCCTCAAAGAGGATTTCGGCGTTCCCGTGAAATGGGTCGAGGACAGTTCACTGACCACAAGGGAAAATGCCTCGAACAGTGCGGCGATTCTAAAGGGGCAGGGGATCGTGCGCATCCTCCTCGTCAGCCAGGCCTGGCACCTGCCTCGCGCAGTTCACCAATTTTCCCGGTTTGGGCTGGAGGTCGTTCCCGCTGCCACCGGCTGTGCAGATAATAAACCCATCGGCTGGCTGGATTTTGTGCCGGATCCCCGTGCGCTCTCAAAAAGCTATCTGGCCTGGCGTGAAGCGCTCGGCTCGCTCTGGTATCAGCTGATCCAGATCTTTACCTGAATGCGCGAAAAGCCCCGTCGTTCAGGGGCGGGAATGTATAGCGCGGACACGATCGTGACCTGATTGTCAGTCAGGTGTTTGTTGTAGCCGGATGATTGCGATCGGCGCACCGCCACAACTGCCGGCAACGAAGTCGGGTGATCATAAAGTCTTGCCCCACAGTTTCGTACCGGGTGGTGTGGCAGGGGCGCCGTCTTGTGCTATCCCCTATGCCGATCAACTGAAGGCCAAGGTCAGATCGACGGCAGCTAGATAGCCCGATTCCTCTTCCAAATCAGCCACCGTGAGCGGGTGTTGATCGAGCCAACCGTGTGGAAAGCGCAAGATGACCTGTGAGCGCTGAATGGAGAGGTCCAGGCGCGGGCTTTCGGTGAGGGCCCGACTGCGATGAATCAGGACTGCCAAACGCAGCACGACGGCCAGCCACTTGCCGTATTCGTCCCAGGGCGCCGGGAGCGCCTTGAACAGGCGAATTGGAAGCTTGCGCCGGTGGGATCTCACCAGCGTTGCCAGGATCTGTTGGTCCTGCTGTGAAAATCCCGGCAAATCGGCATTTTCCAGGATATAGGCGCCATGCTTGTGATACCCGCTGTGGGCGATGTCCCGTCCGACATCATGGAGGAGGGCCGCCCAGTTCAACCAGCGTCGGCCTGTTTCATGTTCTATACCAAACGGTAACTTGACCTGAGCAATCAGCTGGTCAGCGGTCTGCTGCACCCGTTTTGAGTGCTCGAGTTCGATGTGATAACGAGCGGCCAGCGACTGGACAGTCCGGTCACGAATGTCCTCATGGTTGATACGGCCAAGGAGATCATAGAGCAGCCCCTCCCTGAGGGCCCCATCCGAGATGTCCATGTGATCCATCTCCAGTGCCTCGAAGGTGGCGGCAATAATGGCCAGGCCACCCGGAAAACTCGGATAGCGCTCGGCATCGATTTCAGGAAAGTCGGCCTTGGTCATCCGGCCCGCTGACAAGAGTGCATCCACCAGTCGGTTTAGGCCTTCCAAGGTGATCCCACCCCGGCTCCAGCCGCGGCTTTTGAGGATCTTATGCGTGGTTCGCAGGGTACCCGATGCGCCCACAGCCTCGGTCCACTGACGGCGGTGGAAGAGGTGTTGAAATGGCTCGAGTTCGGTTTCAGCGGCAATAATCGCGCGACGAAACCGTTTGGCGTTGATTTTGCCTTCCGGGAAGTGCGCCATGCTCATCGAGACGCAACCCATCCGAAGGCTCTCCTTTTGTAAAGGGTCCTGATCGACGCCGATGATGTACTCGGTGCTACCGCCCCCAATATCCATGACCAGGCGCCGTTTTCCATCGCTCGCAAGGCTATGGGAGACACCTTGATAAATCAGTCGGGCTTCTTCGATCCCTGAGATGATTTCGATCGGGTGCCCCAGCGCTTTCACGGCCGCTGTCAGCCATGGCCCCGAGTTACGGGCGGCGCGAAGCGTGTTGGTGCCCACCGCGCGAACGCTGCCCGGCGGCAGGTGGCGTAGACGTTGGCCAAACCGCTCCAGGCAGTCGATGGCGCGTTGCTGGATTTCCGGGGTCAGTTCTTTATCGCTGGTCAGGCCCGACCCCAGACGCACCATTTCCCGCAGGCGGTCGAGCACCACCAGCTCATCGGCCCGCAATTCGGCAACGATCATGTGGAAACTGTTGGAGCCAAGGTCAACGGCGGCAACCTGAGTGGGGCGCTTGATCATGCGGTTTGTAAAAGCGGTTCGTGAAGAGATCGGTGGCAAGGCGCTAAGCCAAATCCGCTAGAATCAGCGCATGAACGGAGCTTAAATCGGCTCCAAAACCTCGTGGCCTGCCCGCCTATTGTTACAGAGACGCACGACCTTGTCATCGATCAAAGCCCTTCGGCTTAAAGGCCTTAAGAAGACTTACAAGAACGGACTTGAAGCGCTCAAGGGCATTGACCTTGAAGTGTCGGATGGTGACTTCTTCGCATTGCTGGGCCCCAATGGTGCCGGCAAGTCCACGACCATCGGCATTATCTCCTCCTTGGTTCGAAAGACCGAGGGACTGATTGAGATCTTCGGCCATGACCTAGACCGCGAGCCTGAGTCTGCCAAGCGACTGCTCGGGCTGGTGCCGCAGGAAATCAACTTCAATCAGTTCGAAACCGTGCTGAATGTGGTCGTCAATCAAGCCGGCTTTCAGGGTATCCCCCGAAAGCGCGGGCTTGAAGAGGCGGAGCGGTGTCTGAGACTGCTTGGGCTCTGGGAAAAACGCTCGACCACGTCAAGGACTCTCTCGGGTGGCATGAAACGCCGCCTGATGATTGCCAGAGCCTTGGTGCACTCGCCAAAGCTACTGATCCTTGATGAGCCGACCGCAGGCGTCGATATCGAAATTCGCCGGAGCATGTGGGAGTTGTTGACGCGCATCAACCGTGAGGGCACGACCATCATCCTGACCACCCACTATTTGGAGGAAGCCGAAAATCTCTGCCGCAACATTGCCATCATCAATCATGGCAAGATCATTGAGCACAGCACAGTCGAGGACCTTTTGGCGCGGATGCATGTGCATCGCTTCATACTCGATCTGGCAGCGCCTTTCCAGGATCCCCCAGTGATTGCGGGTTGCCGTGTGATCCCTATTGATCGAAAGACCCTGCAGGTTGAGGTTCCGGCAGCGGTCGGCATTCATGCGGTTTTTCACCAACTCGAAGCCCAAGGGCTTCGGGTGCTTTCGCTTCGCAACACGGCCAATCGCTTGGAACAGTTGTTTCTCGACCTTCTGGCGACCCCCTCCAGCGCTGAGGGTCGTTAAACTAGAGGGGCGTTGCCGTTGCCGGGACACGACTTTTCCGGGCCGCCTCATATACCGGCTTAAGGCGAATGGCCGCTGCCTCAAGGGCCTTGATGCGGGATTCCGTATCCGGATGGGTACTTAACCACTCGGGTGCTTTCGGACCTTCGATCTTCAACATTTTTTGCCACAGCGTCACGGCAGTTTCAGGATCAAAGCCGGCTTTGGCTGCAAGGGTCAATCCCACCGTATCGGCTTCAGATTCAGCCTCCCGGCTATTGGGGAGTTGAACGCCCAGATCGGCAATCGAGTGGGCCACTGGAGCCAGGCCTGAAAGGTTGATACCGAAGAGGGCGCCTGCCAATACGCCGGCCTGAACGCCGACTTCCTGCATGGCATTGCGAGACATCTTTTCTGCCTGATGCGACAACAGCGCATGGGCAATCTCGTGCCCCATCACGGCGGCCAGTTCGTCATCGGTGGGTTTGAGCTGGCTCAGGAGACCTGAATAGACGGCCATTTTTCCGCCGGCCATGCACCAGGCATTGACGGTCTTGGACTGGATCACATGCACCTCCCAGGACCAGGTCCGGGTCTTGGGTCTCAAGGCCTCCGCCTGTGCAATCAGAGGCCTTGCAACCGTCCGGACCCGCTCGGTCTGGCCCGCGTCCGGGTCCAGCACCTGTTCGGTGCGCGCTTCATCAAGGAGTTGGGCATAGGCTTTGACGGACTGCCGCGCTGCCGCCTCATCACTGACCAGAGCCGCCTGACTGCGGCCGGTGATGGGGTTGCTGCTGCACCCGGCGAGGAGGGTCAAGGCCAACCCAAGGGTAGGGCGATAGAAACTTCGTAGAGTCATCGTGGGTTTCAGGGCGGATTGGCTTCGATGTAGCTTTGGAGCACCAAGAAAGACTCTTTGGGCAGATTCAGACTGCCAGAATAGGGGGTACTGAACAGGTAGGCCAGATAGAGGTTGACAGCCAGCACGAAGGCCACCATCGCGGTCATGACGGCTTGAATCCGATGGTTTTCGAGGGCAAAGAAAAACGTGAACACGATAGTGATGACACCGCCGGAAATCAGCGAGAACCATTCGACATCAGGAATTGCATACTGGGAGAAGTTGAGGCGTCCCCTGCGGAATTCAAGCGCACCGATGAACGAGGTGAGCAGGGTCTGGTAGACCGCTTTTTGATTTTCCGAAACAGGCTCGATGGCTTTGATCTCCTCCATCAGGGTTCTGAAAAGATCCCGAGCGGTCTGGCTTGATTGATTTCGGCTCATGAGATCCCATTCGTTGTCCATTACTTCGGCGGTATAGCGGTGGATGGTGGAGCGGATCATCAGTCGGGGTTTGAAAGGCATGCGGTCAGCAAGGGCATAGACCTCATACAGGGCATTGGCCTCGTTCTGGCTGTTGTTCTTGGCCTCATTAAACTTGGAAGAGGCATCGACGACAATCAGCCCCAAAAGAACGGCATACAGCGTGCCGATACTGGTCATGTAGTGACCGCCGACTTCATGGAGTTCCTTGATGGTCTTACTTCCGATGCGGCGCTTGAATCCATGTTGCAGGATCGCGGAGCCGGTCACGACCAGGCCGATCAGGGTAAAGCCGACGGCATAGTTGGATAGGAGGAGGGAGTCGCTCATCGGGGAAGTATGGTGCATCTCACTTCACGATTATCACCCGCAGCGGGTTTGGTT
Organism: uncultured Methylococcus sp.; assembly: GCA_964386975.1. Classification (GTDB taxonomy): domain Bacteria; phylum Pseudomonadota; class Gammaproteobacteria; order Methylococcales; family Methylococcaceae; genus UBA6136. Next base: position 19,311 of record CAYLUS010000016.1, on the reverse strand, counting down.
CCAAGCAGCGGTGGGCGCCTTAGTCGTCCCGACGCATCGGGCTTGGCCCGAAAGCTGCCCTTACAAGCCCCCGAGATGTCAGGGCAGCGGGCTGCTGGCCTGGTTCAATCGATTTAAGATCGCCAAGGTCCAGGCGAGTTCTTGTGATGAGAGATCTCGCTTGACGCAGCGATAAATGGCATGGACTGCCTTGAGGTCATGCTCTGAGAAGGGGCCGCGGGTTTGCGCGCAGAACTTCAAGATTTCCCGAAACCCTCGGGATAGGGCAGGTTGACGAGGTGCTCTTGTCGGGGGCGGGGGAGACTGTCTTTGAAGCATGAGCTTGTCCGGGTGACCAATGAAGGATCGGGCGACCGATGTCGCGCCTTTCTTCATCAAGATCAGCAAGCTTCATGCCGAATTCCAAGGGGCTGACCGCCCACCGGTATCACTGGACCCGGCCTCTCTCCCTCGCGTTTGAATCAAATCCAAAAAAGGGACTTAAGTCCGGGATATCCCGCAAGGGATGTGGCAAATCAGACCGGTTTTTCTTTGTCTCGGCTAGAGATGGCGAGCTCAGAGCGGCTTGATCTCTCCTGATTTGACCAGTGCTTCCAGATGAAGCGTCATTGCACGGTCGTCGTGATCAAGCACGTTGTAAAGTTCTCGCAGCTTCTTGCGACGCCTGGAGACCTCAAATCCAAACCAGGTCAGCAGCAGGGCACCGGTGAGGCCGGTCAGGAGGTTTGTCAGGTTTTCGTTCATCGGGGTGTCTTCGGCTGAGTTAAATGACCGTTCTCAGGACTTCGATCAGATTGGTCAGACCCTCTTTGTGGAGTTGGTCACGCACATCACGCTCGATATTCTGGGAATCAAGGTGACTTACAATAAAGCGGGTAAAGGTCTGCAGGACGGCGAGAGCCTCGTCGCGTTTTCGAAGCGTTCCGAGTGAAAGCCTGAAGCCGTGATAGCCGGTGGCCGCATCTTTTTGGGTATCCACCATTAAAATGCAGGGGTCTGAACCGATTCGTGCTGGATCATCGGCAATCACCCGCCGGGACTGCTCGGCTGTAAGCACAAAGACGGGTACTTCAGGAAGGAGGGCTTTTAGGTTGGGCAGATTTTCCTCAAGTACCCGAGTAGCTTCGGATTGCCAGCCGGTGTTAACGATGAAGAGTTGGAACCGTGCGTGCATGAAATGCCTCAGGGGACAAGGGGGGGTTATGCGTATTCAAACGCATCGGGTGGCTATGAACAAGTTGCCTGACTGAATTCGACAGAAGGCACAACACGATGCACGCATTTCCTCACACACTCTGGTATCCAATTCTGACTTCCGGAGAACTCACGTCTCGTCCGCGCCGCATTCAGCGTCTGGGTCTCTGGCTGATCCTCTGGCGGGATACCTTGGGACAGGTCCATGCCCATCCTGACCGTTGCCCGCATCTTGGGGCATCGTTCGCGGGCGCGTCCATTTGCAATGGCCATCTGGTCTGCCCGTTTCATGGATTCGAATTTGATGGTAGCGGCCGTTGCCAGTCGGTGCCAGCGCTCGGTCAAGGAAAGCCCATCCCATCAGGGCTGCAACTGAAGGTACACCCGGTTCGAGAGATTCACGGCCTCATCTGGTTCTGGGCAGGTGAGGCGACCCGCGCGATCGCCCTTCCCGAAATTCCTTTTTTTGATGCCCTTAAACCCGAGCGGGCGGGGTCCTGGGTTGCCACTGACTGGAGGGCCTCACTGACCCGGGTGGTTGAAAACCAGTTGGATGTGGCGCATCTGCCCTTTGTGCATGCGGCCACGATTGGTCGGGGCAGAGACCCTGTCGTCAAGGGGCCCCGCGTCGAAGCCGACCCGGATGGCATTTGCCTTTGGAATGTCCCCGCGCCGGAAGCGGGAGTCTCTGGGATGCCATTGAAGCGGGCGATGGGCCATGACGCCGATCGTCCACCTGACATCCATTACCTTTTTCCGGGGATCTGGAAGTTGCATATCAGCCCCAGGATTCAGCTTCTGGGTGTTTTTGTTCCGATCGATCACGGCACGACCCGGTTTTATGTAAGGACCTATCATGGCTTCCAGTGGCCTGGGATCAGGCACCTGGTGAACCTGGTTTTTGCCTTTGGTAACCGCAGGATTCTGAAAGAGGATCAGGCGGTCGTCGAAAGCGTGACTCCAGTCTCATCAATGGATGCAACGGAGGATCACTTTACCGCTGCCGATCGAGCTATTGTGCTTTTCAGAAAGCGTTATCGGGCGCTTTTAAGGTCCGATGGCTGATCGCTCAAAAAATTAGAGCCAGAGTCTGAGGATGCCAAAAAGCCCGGCCCCGAGCAGCAGTGGCGCAATTCCAAGCTTCAGCCGAAACAGCGCAAAAGAGGCCAAGGCAAAAAGTGAGAGTCCCTGCCGATCGATGGAGCCGCCAAAGCCCTCAGGCCAAAACGTCTGGTATCCAAGGAACCAGGCCAGATTCAGGATGACCCCTACAACGGATGCGGAGATCGCGGTCAGCGGGGCCTTCAGTCGAAGGTTCTGACCGGTTGCTTCTACCAGCGGCGCCCCTGCCAGGATGAAAAGAAAGCTGGGCAAGAAGGTGAAGAACGTAGCCACCAGGGCGGCCAGCATCCCAGATCCAAAGGAATGCCCGGGTCCGAGAAGCTCTGCATGGGTTCCGGCCACATAGCCGACAAAAGTCACGATCAGGATCAGCGGGCCTGGCGTACTCTCTCCAAGGGCAAGTCCATCCATCATTTCCTGTGCGCTCAGCCAATGATATTCGGAGACACTGGCATCGAAGACATAGGGGAGGACCGCGTAGGCACCGCCAAACGTTAAAAAGGCCGTCTTGGTAAAGAACCAGGCCATGTCGGGGAGAAGATGCCCCGGCCCATAGAGGAGCATCAAGCCGCCCATCCCACTCAGCCACAGCGCCAAGACCCCCGCAGTGATCGCTGTAAGTCTCCGCCAATGGTTGTTCGTGGGTCCCTGCAGCCCGGCGGAGGCGGGTCCTGAGGGTTCTGAATCCGTTGCCTTACTCTTAACACCCATGCCCGTCGGAGTTTCAAGCCAACCCCGTTTTTTTTGCCATAAAAATCCCGCCAAGCCGGCACTCAGAACAATCAGCGGGTAAGGCAGCTTCAAGAAGGCGGAAGCGATCAGGGAGAGGCTGCAAAGACCCCATAGCCACCCCTCTTTTAGTATCTTCGATCCGATTCGATAGGCCGCAAAAGCAATAATGGCGACGATGACGGGCTTGATGCCCCCTAGAACTGCAGTGACCAGAGGCAGTCCGGCATAGGTGCAATAAGCCCATGCAAGGCCGATCAAAACCAGAAGGCCGGGGAAAAGAAAAAGCACCCCGGCGGCAATGCTGCCGGGGGATCGATGCATTCGCCAGCCGAGATAGGTGGCCATTTGTTGCGCCTCGGGCCCGGGCAGGAGCATGCAGTAGTTCAGCGCATGCAAGAACTGTGGCTCGGAAATCCACTGCCGCTTGACGACCAGTTCCTCATGTAATAGGGCAATTTGACCCGCCGGCCCTCCGAAGCTGATGAAGCCGAGCTTCAACCAGAACCAAAGCGCCGATCGAAACGAAACAGCTGCTGAGCCGTGCACTTCACTCATCGATGGTTCACCGTGCAGGCTCGGCTGCCTGGACCCTTCGATGGAGGTGGACGCATCGGATCAGTCGCGATCAATCCGGTCGAAGGTCAACATGGCGCGGTGATAGGGCTCTGCAGTCACGGTCAGATCGCCCGAGTAAGGCGAACCAAACAGCAGGATCAGCCAAAGATTGATTCCAATCATGGTCGAGAGAATCATCGCGCTGAGGACATGGAGTCCCTGTCTTTTCATCTTGAACAGATAACTGATACCCAAAGTCAGAATGCCACCCAGGCAAAGCGCAATCCATTCCACGGTGGGGATATCCTGGCCTAATTTATCAATTCGCTCACGGCGGGCATTCCAGACCTTGGTGAAGGCATCCAACAGTTTGGATCTGAACTCCGGGGCGTTTGTGTGGCTTTGGATGATCCGTTTTGCCAGAGTGATGATTCGATCCCGGGTGGCTTCGCTGAGGCTGCCGTTTTGCATCGTCTGCCACTCCTCCTCGATGATCGAGCGGGTGTAGTTTCTGCACAACTCGCGAATATCCCGCCGAAGTTCGGCTGGCTCGGTCTCCGCCAGTAGGTAGATGGATTCAAGGCTGGTCGCCTCCGCATTTACCACCTTCTGGGCATCGTTGAATGTCTCAATGGCATTGACAACCACCAGGCCGAGCAAAATGCCATAGAGCCCCGCAGCCACGGTAAACAAGTAGCCGATGATATCGTGATCACTATCATCGCGGGTAATGGATCCGAACCGCCTGGCGAACAGTACGCCAACCCCCGAGAGAATGACGAAGGCAACGATCAGGGGCGGGCCGAAGAGATAACTATCCATGAAAAAAACGTCTGATGAGAGCCGATAAGTGAACTTGCCTCAAGAAAGAGTATCCCGGGTTTATTTTTCCCTCAAGCTTCTTGATTGACAGCCGCCTCCATATGGAGGTCATGAGACCGCGAGCTGAGACCCTCTGACCGAACTGATCATTGTTCCCAAACTCGCAGCGAGTCTCTCGCCCAAGCGACCGATATCCGCTATCATCTTGTTCGATTGAGGTGCCTGATCATGTCCCTTTGCATCAGGTTAAACGGGAAGCCGGTGAGAAATTCATCAAGTCCGGCGCTGCCCCCGCAACGGTAAGCGATTAAAGAAACACCGAAATACCACTGTGCTTTTGGCATGGGAAGGTGGTGTTTTAGGTCCTCATGGCCGATCGCAAGCCCGGAGACCGGCCTTGATTCACCAGCCGTTGCGGAGGGCATTACGGGTTGGCTGACGGGCCCCACCTCTTTTTCTGTGCGCGGATCTGCGTGTGCAGTTTTTTGCTCGTTCGCGCTTCCCCATGGCCTCTGCGGCGTTTTTCAACGCTGCAATCGGGTGTTATTGCAGCCTTGCTTCTCTAACCGGCCATGTCCCACTCAATTTCCTCGTTGCCTGATTTCCGCCGCAATCACAGGGCCCTCGTGCTTTCGCTGGCGCTTTTGCCTGCCGCCTCTTTTGCCGAGAGCGACTCGGTAGATGATCTTGATCCTGTCGTCGTCACAGCGACCCGAAGCGATGTGAAGGAATCGCAGCTAGCTAATACGGTGACTGTGATTACCGCCGAGGAAATCAAAGCCAGACGCGTGAACTTCGTATCTGACATTCTGCGGGTCGTTCCAGGGCTCGACGTGGTGAGTACCGGTGGAACTGGCCAGCAAACCTCGGTATTCATGAGGGGCGCAGATTCAAACCAGACGCTCGTATTGATTGACAACATTCGGATGAACGACCCGGCAGATCCAAGTAATGCATTTGATTTTGCCAATCTACAGGTCGATGACATTGAACGCATTGAAGTTCTCAGAGGGGCAGCCAGTGCGATGTGGGGCGCCGACGCGATGGGTGGCGTTATCCACATCATCACCAAACATGGTAAAGGTCCAGCGAGTTTTTCCGGGCTTGCTGAGGGCGGTAATTACAACCTATGGAAGGTGGGTGGCAGTGCCTCAGGAGAAGTGGATCGGCTCAATTATTCCGTGACAGCGAGTCACCTGAGTAACCTTGGGGTGTCAGCCGCAGCGCAATCGATGGGAAACCCAGAGCGGGATTCCTATCAAAATACGACCTTTCAGAGCCACTTGAACTATCAGTTGACGGATGACTTGGATCTGGATTGGAGCGCTCGCTACAACCAGGCAGAAACCGGTCTCGATAACTGTGGCGGTTTTGGATACAAATCCTTCACCGGCCAACTGGTTCGTTGTGACAATCCGTTCTACTTTACCGATACCAATCAACTGTACACTCGAGGCCAGGCACGTTGGTTTCTGTTTGATCGACTGTGGGAGCAGCGTCTGGGGGTGAATTTCACGATGAGTGACCGTCAAACCTACTACACCGCGCCAATATCGACGAATTGGATTCCACCCACCACGGCCAATGGTGAAGAGACAAAGGTAGAGTGGCTAAATTTCTTCCATATACATGATCAGGATACCCTGGTCGTGGGCGCTGAGGGTCGATTCGATTCCATGTACGGAGCCAGCGGGCAAGGAGCGCTGACCACATCGAGCTTCAACAGCTCCATGAACAATGCAGGTTACTACATCGAGAATCAGCTTGATTGGTGGGACAGGTTTCACACGACGGCCGGTGCCCGCATCGATGCCAATTCGCTGTTCGGCAGCCATTCGACATGGCGATTCAATCAGGCGATCAACGTTCCGGAAACGTCCAGTCGAATCAAAGCCAATATCGGTACGGCGTTTCGGGCGCCTTCGCTCTGTGAGCTCAATCCACAATGTTTTGGTAATCCGAAACTGATGCCTGAGACCAGTATCGACTGGGATGCAGGCATCGAACAGGATCTGTTTGAGAAGCAGGCAAGTCTGGGTGTTGTTTATTTCAACAATAACTACAACAACCTCATTCAATGGAATCCGAGTGCCAACGGGGGTTTAGGCAGTCTCAGTAATGTCTCTACAGCAATTGCCCGTGGCATCGAGGCCTTTGCGGAGTACAAACCAGTCGAGCAGCTCTCGTTTCGACTCAACTACACCTATGATCAGACCTTCGGCCGGTATGATGGCATGAGCGGTGCGCAGTCAAATCAACCCTTGCTTTTGCGTCCCAAAAACAAGGGAAACTTTGATATTGATTACCGATTTATGCCGGATGCGACGTTACGACTCAACATCCTTGCTTATGGCTCCAGAAGTTCTTTCGATACGGCAGGCGCCATCACACAAGTGCCCGGCTATGTATTGGTGAATCTCTCGAGCAATTACGAGGTCAACGAACATCTCACGCTGTTCGCCCGACTCGATAATCTGCTGAATAAGCAGTATCAGATGGTCTATGGTTATGGCACCCTCGGATTCAATGGCCTTGGGGGCTTTAACGTGAAATTCTAGGGCTCAAGGCGCTTCGTTGTTTAGAATTCGAGCAGGGCGCCAAGAAAGCGCTGACTTCGATTCCGGGGGGCGCTAGCTGGTGGACCTTTTGAAGTGGTCCGATCAGAAAGCCTGAAGGGGTGTCCGGTTGATGAGCAACATTGTCATATACGGGCGCCTTCAGATTCATTCACCTTTAGAGAAGAACCATGACGTCGTTACTGAAAACTCTCCTGATAAGCCTGAGTGCCTATGGATTGCTTGGCTGTTCTGCCAATGCCCTAAAACCCGGCGCCGCCAAGGTGCGACTGGTCACGACCGAGCCCCAGGGCTGTGAATACCTCGGGGAGGCCACGGGCAATCAGGGCAATTCCTTTACCGGTAGTTGGACCAGCAATGCCAATCTTGAGACGGGCGCCCGGAACGAACTGAAAAATGAAGCCGTGGCCCTGGGAGGAAATACAGTTCATCTTCTCACCACGCGGGCAGGGCAGACCGGGCGGGCCGGTGTTTCTCAAGGCAGTGGCGGTGGAAGCAGCGAGCAGACCAATGTGACCTACTCAGGCGCGGTCTATCGTTGCAGGTAATGCGTTCTCGGCAAGGGCTTACGATACGTCCTTGCGGCCGATGAGCCGGAGACAGGGCAGAAGGAGGCCAAACCCGAGGATCAGGCCACATCCCAAAAGTGCCCTCGGGCTGGGTTCTTTCTGAAAAAGAGAGGCGCCAAGAACGAGGCTAATTACTGGGCTTAAAAAACCAACAGCGCTGATAAGAGTTGCCGGTGCACTTTGATAGGCGCGGGTCAGACAAAACTGTGCAATAGTTCCCAAAAGGCCGGCCGAACTGACCAGCAACCAAGCCTGAGTTCCGTGCGGGAGGTCGAATCCGGTCAGGCTAAAGCCAAAAACGTGCAGCCAGAATGCGACCAGACAAAAATAGAAAACGATGGTGCCGGGTGAATTGGTGCGGCCGGCTCGGGCGATCATGAGGTAAGCAAGCGCTGCAAGAATACCGGATCCAAGCCCCATGAGGCGCCCTTCAAAGTCATAGCTGTTTTTTTCAGGCTGGGCAAGAAGGAAAAGACCGCTTAATGCGCCAAGGATCGCACCCCATTCAAGAAGTCCGTTGCGTTGTCCCAAAATACGCGGGCTTAAAGCCGCCACAAAAATGCCGCTACAGGCCGTCAAAAAACTGCTCTCCCCTGGGCCTATTCGCTGAATTGCGACAAAGGACAAGATCAGCGACAGGCCCCCGAACAGCCCTCTGAGCCAGAGTGAAGGGCGAAAATCTCCGAATAAATCCTTCCCTTCGCCCTTTAGAATCGCCGGAATCAGGAGGATGGCAAGGTTGATGCTGACCCGGACAAAGCTGGATATCTCCGGTGCCACCGGGATTTCCAGTTGTGATGCCGCAAAGACCGCTGCGCTCATCAGCCCGAAGAGGCTGCTGGCGATGATCATCATAAGAATGCCAAAAAAAGCCTTTGGCGCGTGGAGGGAATGCTTCACCCCGCGTCCGAAGGCGCTTTCAGTAAGGCGTTCATGTCGGCTGGGTAGGGCTTCTCTTTTAGAGCATGGGGCTGCAGTCAGTGGTGCGGGCTACCCAAGGGGTGGCAATCGCTGCAGGACTGAAGCGCGCGTCAGGAATGAGGCTTCGATACGCAGGGAATCGGATTTCCCTCCGCAGTAAATTTTTGCTGGGTACCGTTTGTGAAGGGGAGGTAGCTCACACCCTCGATACAGTCTTTTGGGTCAGTGCTCAGGTCATTTTGAATGCCTGAATTCAACGGAGCGCAAGCCGCGAGGCTTAATCCAACAAAGAGTGCCAAAAGGCTCATTGGATGGATCACAGACAAGAGGTGTATTGGCAGCTGCAGGGAGCCCGAGCGAGGAGTCCTCGCTCGAGCCCATGCGTCATTTACTTGCTGCAGTGTGCCACACAGGCTTTGGCAGCTCCATCCGTATGGCCTTCGCAATGCTTGGCACAATCATGGGCCCCGGCGGCAGGATCGCCGGCGCAATGTTGCGTACAGCTTTGATCCTTGTCATTGGTCGCGCAGTGAACGGCACATTCATGGTTCATTCCCTTGCCGGCTTCGCAATGCGCCGAGCAATCATGCTTCGCAACCGTCTCAGTGACGCACTTTTTCACACAAGCGGCTTTTTTCTTGCCTTTCTTTTTGCTGCAGGTCTTCTCACATGCATCACCTGCCTTGGCTTTCAGTTCATCAAGGCTACAGGTCTTGGGAGCTTCGGCAGCGGGTGCAACTACGGGTGCTGCAGCCTCAGGCGCCGGTGCGGCCTGGGCCTCGGGCTCTTTCTTTGAGGAGCAACCACCAAGGGCGATTGCCGCCGAAAGGAGGAGGGTTGATAAGGATATTGCGAATTTCATAGCTAAACCTCAATTCTGGTTAATCGATCAAGATGACCTGATCGACACTATCAGGGGTATGGGAGAATTTCAACTTTCGGCCTGCATAAACAGGGCCGTGAGATGATAGGCCGTTATCGGCGGTATGGGATGGTCCGGGTTTTTGTTGTTTTGAGCCTGATCGGGGAAGCAGGCGTTCTACTTTGGATAAGAACGGTTGGCGCCGCCCGATGGTGAACCGGGGATCTTCAAGGCGTCCTGACGGGCGTTTTAATGCATCGTCTAATCGTCAAAGGTGAGCTTTAGTTCACACTGTCCTTCATCGCAATCAATCGAGACCTTATCAGCCAGACGTCTTAGAAGATAACCCGCCATCTGGGTAACGGCGTCTTCATTGGCGAGAAGGTCTTCATGCGAGGGTGGGCGTTGGGCCAACTTCACGGGATGCCCCTGGTAACGGAGAACGACCGTAAAGGTAAATTCGTTGAACGCGGTCTCAAGCTCAATGGGGGCATTGCCAGATGCGTCGGCAATCACCACATCATTTTCGGTCAGGATTTCGAATGCCTGCCAGGTGGCATATTCCGCGCGCCGAACGACATCTGCACGTGCCCCCCAGGACTTGCCCTGTCGTTCGAGGAAGCTGATCAACTCATCCATCGAGCCTTGCAGCGCATCAAATACCCTGCGCTGGCGAGTGCGATCACCAATACGGAAAATGATGGAGAGCAAAACGGCAGCGATGACCCCAAAGCCGACGCCGGAGAAAATCACATTCCTGAAGGTATCCGGCGCGTGATGTTCAAGGACAACACGGAGGGACTCATAGGTGATACCGAACAGGAGCCCAATGCCGATGATGATGATCTTGCGGTTGTCGAGAAGTCGCGAGGCAATGATCTGCAGGCCCGCCATACTGGTAAAGCACGCCAGAAAGATCATGGCAGAACCCATGACACTCTCAGGCAGGATTTCCCAGAAAAGAATGGCCTTGGGCATGAACGCCAGGACGATCAGGATCAGTCCGAGGGTATAGGCCAGATAGCGGCTGGTGCAGCCGGTGGCGGCTGCCAGACTGACTGCACCGCCGCTGCAGGTAATCGGAAGGCCGTTGAAAAAAGAAGAAAGTATGTTGGTCAGGCCCTCTGCCATGACGCCGGCCCTGACCGATTGCATGTCAGGCCGCTTCCAGTTGGCATCATTGAAGCGCTGGGCCGAGGTGACAGCACCGAAGGAGTGAAGCGCCAGAAAAAGGCCGGTGAGAATGCAGGGGACAATGGTCGTGGTCTCAAGGTCCCAACCGATGTGCAGAGGTTTTGGGATAAAGAAAAGCGGGGCATCTGCAATCATGGCCCAGCTGGATTCGGGGATCGCGCCGAAATACAGGCTGGCCAGAACGCCGATGGACAGGCCCAGAAAGGCAGAAAACAGCCGCAAAAGTCCGGATGACCAGACATTGAAGGCAATCATGCTGCCTAGCGTAAGGCCGCATACGATCAGTTCCTCATCCGTCGGCAGAACACCAGGATGCGGCTCGAGAATCAATTTCAACCCGGTATGGCCGAGCCCAAGGCCAATCAGCATGATCGAGATACCGGCAATCTGGATCGTGAAGATCGACTTCAGCCTGACAAACAGAGAGGCGAAAAGAATTTGGCTGAGCCCGAGAATGCTGATGGCACCAAACATAGCGGTGATGCCACCGGTCATCTTCGTCAGAACCAGTGCCCCAAGCGTCGATGAAGTCCCTTGCAGCGGGCAGAAATAGCCAGAGCCAAGACCAAACAGCCGCAAGGGCTGGAGCATTGCGCCGATGCCGGAACTCAGGAGGGTGGCAGCAATCAGTTGAACCGTCTGCTCATGGGTGAGGTTGAGGGTTCTCGCAAACAGCGGGGAGACGGCCAGGTAGACCGCCAGAAACGACACCTGCTGAAAACCGAGCACCAAGCCAATGTGAAATGGCGGCTTTTCATTGAGCCAATAGGTGATGTTTTCAGGTCTTCTCACATGCGCACCTGAGTGGCTTCCGATTTTCCGTTTTGAGCGAATCTAGCCGTGGAGAATGCCCTCGGACTGAAGCCAGGCCTGAATCTCAGCTGCAGTCCCAAGTTCTGCAGGGACATGAATGGCATGATCCTTGGAGAAATGACGAGCCTCGGTTGCAGGCAGGATGGCGATCAGACCGGCGGCATTCAATTGACGGCAAATCACCCGGAGTTCCTGAGGGCTGTCGGTCACATCCAGACACACGGCATTGTGCCCCAGATTGAAGATCAGTCGCTCAAGGCCATGGACCAGTCCGATCCGCGAGGGGTCGATCAAAAGGGTCACGCCCCGCTGACCGAAACGTGCTTCGCGCTCATCCAAGGAGACGCGCTCCTGATTTTCGCCCGCCTCATTAAGACCCATGATCATACCGGCGCCGACCGTGACGTTCGACAGCCGGTCAATCACGATGAATGCACCGGTGCCCTTGCAGCGGTTATAGGGGTCGACAGCCAGTGGATTATTGAGATCCAGTTCCACCAGACCGATTTCATTCATATGCAGGGCATCGACCGGATGATGGGCCTGCGTGTTGACGTCGATTCGATGGCGGATCTTGCCAAATGAACCTACGGCCGTTCGGGTGTTGTGTTTGATCAGGTAGGGCCGACCAGGAACCAGTGGTGCATCGGTCATCCAGACGACATGGGCCAACAGGCGCGAATCCACCTGCGGCTGATTGGAGGGAATCACCAGCATGTCACCGCGACTGATATCAATCTCATCGGTCAGGGTCAGGGTAACTGCCTGGCCGGCAAAGGCCTCTTCAAGCTCGCCATCGGCAGTCACGATGCTGGCGAGATGGCTGAGTTTGCGGGAGGGAAGGGCCATGATCGGATCACCCTTGCGGAAAGTCCCGCCGGCAACGGTGCCGCTGTAACCGCGGAAATCGAGGTTGGGCCGGTTCACATACTGCACAGGAAACCGCGGATCCTCGAAATTCTGGTCACTGGCAATTTCGATGCTGTCCAGCAACGCCATGAGGGGCATGCCATTGAACCAGGCCATGTTCGGACTGGGATTGACCACATTGTCGCCTTTAAGGGCCGAGATCGGCATGAAGCGAATGTCATGAAGGTCCAGTCGCTCGGCAAATTCGAGGTAGTCTTTTTCGATGGTACGGAACGTGGCCTCATCAAAGCCAATCAGGTCCATCTTGTTGATGGCGACGATGACATGCCGAATCCCAAGCAGCGAGACGATATAGCTGTGGCGGCGGGTCTGGGTCTGGACGCCGTGGCGTGCATCGATCAGGATGATGGCCAGATCACAGGTGCTGGCGCCGGTCGCCATGTTCCGGGTGTACTGCTCATGGCCCGGGGTGTCGGCGATGATGAACTTGCGGCGCGTAGTTGAGAAATAGCGGTAGGCAACATCAATGGTGATGCCTTGTTCACGTTCGGCCTCGAGACCGTCCAGTAGCAGCGCCGGGTCAAAGTCATCCCCGGTCGTCCCGAATCGGGCGCTGTCCTTGCGAATGGCGGCAATCTGGTCCTCGTAAATCATCTTGGAGTCATGAAGCAAGCGCCCGATCAGGGTGCTCTTGCCATCATCGACATTGCCGCAGGTGAGGAATCGCAGCAATTCCTTTTTTTCGTGCTGGGCCAGGTAGGCATGGATATCCTCGGCGATCAGACTCGACTGATGACTCATTAGAAATACCCCTCTCGCTTTTTCTTTTCCATGGAGCCGGCTTGGTCATGATCGATCAGTCGACCCTGACGCTCCGAGGTGGTCGCCAGCAACATTTCCTGAATGATGTCAGGGAGTGTGGTTGCGTTGGATTCAACCGCCCCCGTCAAGGGGTAACAGCCAAGGGTTCTGAAACGCACTTTTTTGAGCACGGGCGTTTCCCCCGGGGCGAGTGGCATGCGCGCATCATCAACCATGATCCAGGTTCCATCCCGATTGACGACCGGCCGCTCAGCCGCAAAGTACAGTGGCACGATGGGGATGCTTTCAAGGTAGATGTATTGCCAGATATCCAGTTCGGTCCAGTTGGACAGGGGGAACACGCGAATGCTCTCACCCTTGTTGACCTTGCCGTTGAAGATGTTCCAGAGTTCGGGGCGCTGGTTTTTGGGATCCCAGCGGTGATTCTTGTCTCTGAACGAATAGACCCGCTCCTTAGCCCGCGACTTTTCCTCATCACGCCGCGCACCCCCAAAGGCAGCATCAAACCGGTAGTGATTAAGCGCCTGTTTGAGCGCCTCGGTTTTCATGATGTCCGTGTGTTTCTCACTGCCGTGGGTAAAGGGGCCGATTCCTTGTCGGACGCCTTCTTCGTTGATGTGGATGAGCAGATCGAAACCCAGGTCGCGCGCCATGCGATCGCGAAATTCAATCATTTCCCTGAATTTCCAGGTGGTATCCACATGCAGCAGCGGAAAGGGGGGCTTGCCGGGGTAGAAGGCCTTCATGGCCAGATGCAGCATCACTGCCGAATCCTTGCCGATGGAGTAGAGCATGACCGGGTTTTCAAACTCGGCTGCCACTTCGCGAATGATGTGAACGCTCTCCGCCTCGAGTTGTTTGAGGTGAGTCAGGGTGTGATTTTGCATGAGCCGATGGAGCAACGAAGCCGTTGGTTGAACGGCTTAAAAAAGTCTTGAAACAGGCTTGAATTCTAGCATACGGCCCCTCCGGGTGCCGGGCTCTGGGCCACTAAGCCGAGTCTCAAGGTGCGACCAGTGTCCAGTCGATTGTGCTGTTGGCCATAAACGGAATGACGGTTTCCGCTCCGAACGGCAGTTCGGCCGGAATCGTCTGGCTTTTGCGCTCCAAGGTGATTTGGCCTGGGTTGGGAGACAACCCGTAGAAGAGCGGCCCATGAAGGCTTGCAAATGATTCGAGCGCATCAAGAGCACCTGCCTGCTCAAAGGCGGTTGCATAGAGTTCAATGGCTGTCAGCGCCGTGTAGCAACCGGCACACCCGCAGCTTGATTGTTTTTGCGCGACCGGGTGTGGAGCGCTGTCGGTGCCAAGAAAAAACCGTGGATTTTTGCTGGTGGCGGCGCGCAGGAGCGCTTTTCGATGGTGTTCCCGCTTGAGAATGGGAAGGCAGTAAAGGTGTGGCCGGATACCGCCGGCAAGCATGGCGTTGCGGCTGACCAGCAGGTGATGGGCCGTAATCGTTGCCGCAATGCCATCCCGCGCATGCTCGACAAATCTGGCCCCGTCCTCCGTCGTGATGTGTTCCAGCACGATCTTGAGACCTTGAAAGCGCTCGGACATGGGCACGAGATACTGCTCAATGAAGGCTTTCTCGCGGTCGAACACGTCGATCTCCGGGTGCGTGACCTCGCCATGGACGAGGAGCGGTACACCAAGGCGTTCCATCTGTTCAAACAAGGGGTAGCGATCCTCAAGCGCTCTGACGCCGGCGTCGGAATTGGTGGTAGCGCCCGCCGGATAGAGTTTTAGTCCAAGCAGATGGGGATTTTCAGCGACCTCACGAACCTCCTCAACTGAGGTTTGATCGGTCATATAGAGGGTCATCAGGGGGTTGAAGTCGGTGCCAGGCAGACAGTTCGCCAAAATCCGCTGGCGATAGGCCAGGGCCTCCTTGACCCGGGTAACGGGCGGTCTGAGGTTTGGCATGATGACGGCACGACCGAACTGGCGCGCTGAATGTTGGACCACATCTGCCATGGCAGAGCCATCGCGAAGATGCAGATGCCAGTCATCCGGACGAATCAGGCGGATGACCGAGGGGATTGACATCTCACTCGCCCTGTTCAAGAAAAGCGGCGTAGGCGGCCGAATCCATCAGGGCCTCAAGCGCTGAGGCATCCTCTGTTCTGACGGCAACCAGCCACGTGGCATATGGATTGTCGTTGATGGCTTCGGGTGCGGATTTAAGGTCTTCATTGACTTTAAGAATCGTACCTGAAACCGGGGCATGCACATCCGAGGCGGCCTTGACTGATTCAAGCACCATGAAGGGTTTGTCGGCGCGAATGACGGTCCCGACCGCTGGTAAGTCCGCATAGACCAAATCGCCTAATTCACTTTGGGCGAAATCGCTGATGCCAATCAGGATCGAGCCATCGGTATCGGATCGGACCCACTGGTGGGTTTTGGAAAACTTAAGGTCAGAAGGGATGCTGGACATAAGGGTGAGGGGCGGTTGGATTCTTTGGTGAGCCTGGGTTCTGCGATTCCATGCGTGGCCACATCATCGGGTGGATGTGGGGTCTTTGGGCATCTTTGTGGCGCTAACCAGCCGGGAAATCAAAATGGCAATGTAGAGTTGCCCACTCAGTGCCTCGACGATCGAAAAAGACCGGGCAAAACGTGAGCTGGGCAGGATGTCGCCGTAACCTACTGTGGTTAGCGTGGTATAGCTGAAGTAGATGAAATCAGCACGCGACAGGTTGGAGGCACTATCACTGTGAAACGAGGCAGGATCTATCATCTGCATTAAGAGATAGATGTGGGACCAAAGGAAGCCAATCACGAGATAGAGGCAAATCGCGGCATAAAGGACTTCGTGGTCCACCTGCTGACGTCTGGACCAGATGTGCCACCCGACAAACCAGGTGACATGGGCAAAGAAAAGGATGGCAACCGTCTCAAAGAGCAACGTGTCACCCAGATTGACCCCTGTCCTTCCTTGAATACGACCGATCGTTGCAAGGCAACCCAACACGATAGCAATGACGAAATGTCGCTTGCCGGTCTGTGCCGCACTGATCCCCATCAGGAAGACGATCAGAAACAGGAAGTCTGCAACGAGTCCCTCGGTTCCGCCGGATTCGACCAGGGGGTGCAGCATGATCATCAACAAAATGGCGACTGCCAGATGGGCGAAGCGCTTGTTGTCGGTCGTGTGGAAAAAGTGGACCAAGATCTCTTTCAAACGGCTTTTCAAGGCTTACCTTTGTCTTCGGCTTTCGAACCAACGATTCGCTCCGCGGCCATCATCATCTCTGGCAAGAGACAACGTAGGCAACAGTTGCCACCTGCCTGACGATGGCCACATCCTCAGATGAGGGGTGGCTTGTCTCCTTTCTGCACGGTGGATTTGCCGCTCAGCGAGTAGGCGGGGCACCATTTCATCACCGCAAGGACCACGACGCCGACACCAATTAGCATCAGAAGGCCGTTTTCACCCGCAGCAGCAATCGCCATGATGCCAATACCGGCGGCGATCCGGTATTGCTGATCCTTAGTGCCGACATTGAATTCCCGCTTAAGTAGTTTCTCGAAGTTCACAAAACATCCCCTCTCTAAAAGTCAAATACAAACGAAATGGATTGAATTCTGGAAACGACAGGCCTTTCAGGCGCCGCACTGACATCCTATCATGGAGCAAGGGGGCCCTGCGGGCCAATGGTCCTAGTGCGGCTTGATGACCAATGGCTCCCCCTCGCGACGATGTTCAATGGCGTCGAACACATCAAGCGCATAGCCAAAAGGCTGGCTGCTGACCCTTAGATCACCGGAGTGCGGATGGCCAAAAAGAACCACTAGAAACAGGTTGAGCGAGATCATCAAGGAAGTGACGGTGGTCGCAGCGATCTGGACGAGAAGGCTGTCCAAGACAAACATATACGAGAACAAGGTCACCAACAATCCACCGGCGCACAAAGCAAACCATTCAATGCCTGGAATGGTCCGAGTGGACTGGTCCATTCGATTTCGTCGTTCAAGCCAGAGATCTTCTACCCCATCCAGCAGCTTGGCAGACGCAAGAGAGCCGTTTTTACTGGCTTTCAGAGCATCCTCGAACAGGGAGAGGGCATAAGAACGCGCCACCGGATGTGCAACCCCCATGTCCATGGTCTCCCATTCAAGATTAATCACGGCCTGTGCATAGGCTTTGCAGTTGCCCTTGATGTGATTGCGTGTCTCCTCAGGTAGCGAATCGGCCAACATATAGACCGCGATCAACATGTTGCTCTCCTGATTGACGGTATCGCGGGCACGGTCGAAAAGTTCGATCGAATTGACCACGATCAAGCCCAAGAGGATTCCATAAATGCTGGCGACGACGGGAAAGAAGTAACCCATCACCTCGTGGTGGCGGGTCAGGCTCTGGATATTGCTGATGTGTCGGACCAAAAGCGCGCCAACGACCGAGAGGATGATGAACCCGACGATCGCCAGGGTGCCAAACAGGTAGCTGTCGTATGCCATGTGATTGGGGCCTCCTCAGGTTTCATTGAGCCGCCGGGCCGAGGGCTTGGATCCAGGGGGCGTATCGGCGACTTTGCGGGTGGTGCCGGCAGGCTTGTAGGCATGGGGGTCGACGGACTCTGCGACTGGCTCGAATGCGCAGCCCCAGTTGAGTGCTTCGTCCTGGGTGTAACGCTTTCCCAACTGCCAGGCAATTTGTGCACGGGCCAATTCCACGCCTAGGTAGAAGGCATGTCCTCCGTCTTCTTCTACGCCCAGGTGGGGGAAGAGGTCAAACGGGTCCTCGGCACTATGGAAACCGTCGCGATTGAAAATGTGGATGCCTTCGCGGGAGATTTGAATGCGATAACTGGGGTCGCGGATCTGTTCGGAGATCTGCCGGATTTCATCAAGGCTGTTGGGAAAGGGGGCTCGCTCGTGCACAGTGAGGAGTGCGTCATTCATGTGTTTTGGGAGTGCGTTCATCTCCCGGGCGGCGAACATGATGCGTCGGGCGATATCGGCTTCTCGAAGCGCGCGTCGGGCGTGGCCGCTGACCTGGGTGGCCAACACGGCGCGGACATTCAACTCCGAGCACATACCCAGCAGAGTTGCATTGATGCCGACCGTATCGGCATGGGTCAGCTCGGTGAGGTTGCCGATCCCCATCATGATCTCGGCATCGGGGTGTCTTCGACGGGTTTCGTGATAGCGGACGATGGACTCGGTAAAGCCAAAATGGATGGGGTCCAGAATGGGATCGACCAGATAGCGGCGGCCCCGCTGCACCATGCCGGCGATCGCTCGATCCAGACTCTCAAGGTCGCCGTGCCGGGCAGGAATCAGAATCGGGGTCGACTCGACGTGATCTGCAATCCAGAGCGTTCCCTCGTGAAGGCTAAGAAGGTAGTCCGCCCCGGCCTTGCCTCCCCGCAAGAGGTCTTCTGTTTCGAGCGAGTCGACGCTAACTTTGAAACCCTCGGCCTTGAGTGCGGCGATGGCCTGCTCCATATGGGGGAACGGGGTTGCCGGAATGCAGCCAAGGTCAATGACATCCGCCCCTTGCGCACGGTAATCCCAGGCTTGTCGAACAATCGCGTCGAGGTCCATGCGGGGCGCCTCGGTCAGTTCTGAGAAGATCAGAATGTCATAGCGATCCAAAGTGGGCCGTTTCGCTTTTTTTCCAAAAAAATCCGGAAGGTCCCGAAGTTCATCAGGGCCACGCTCAAATCGAATGCCCATGGCGCTGGAGAGGGCCTCGATATCGCCACGGCATCGCCCGGGGATAATGACGCGGTCGGCACCAAAGGTCTCCTTAAGTCGCCGTTGAATCATCTCGGCGGTCATCAGGGCTGCGACCGTGACGCCCAGGGCATGAACCGTGTAGGAAAATTCAGGCTCCATGTCCTCGAGCACCCGCCGGAGCTGTTTTTCCGCAAGCTTTCCGGTCAGAAAGAGAATGTGTTGGGCCATGGCGACAGGATATCGGATTCTATGGGAATCCTACTGCCCCTGATGGTCGTAATTCCAGATCAGGGCAAAGAAAAACAGGTTCTGGTTAGGCACCAGCGGATTTCCGGCCTGTGAGGCATCCCGGTTGGGGCTATAAAAGCCGCCCTGAGGTCCGGCTGATGTGTCATATCGGTATTCTGCCCGGAGCAGGGCCGCGCTGCCATCAATCGGTAACCTGACTTCTGCCGTTGCCGTGAGGGCCGCGATCCATTGCTCGGCACCCGTCAGTTCGCCGTTTGGATCCCATTGACATCCTCCTCTCCCTATAAGGAAGAGGATTCCTACGGCGCTCAGGCAGCTC
>CAYLUS010000015.1:0-43869 GCA_964386975.1 uncultured Methylococcus sp. | reverse complement strand
CCATGCCCTGGCGCTGCGCGTCGAGGGCGAAGTCGATCATCATGATGGCGTTCTTCTTCACGATGCCGATGAGCATGATGAGGCCGACGAAGCCGTAGACGTTGAGCTCCATGTCGAAGAGCCAGAGGGCGAGGAGGGCGCCGACCGCGCCGGAGGGGAGGCCCGAGAGGATGGTGATGGGGTGGATGAAGCTCTCGTAGAGAATGCCGAGAATGATGTAGACCGCCACGATCGCGGCCAATAGCAGGACCATCTGGTTTCCCAGGGCCTCGTTAAAGGCCTTCGCCGTCCCCTGGAATTCGACCCGGAGGCTCTCTGGAAGGGACAGGGTCGACAGTGCTTGACGCGCAGCGGCAACGCCGGTGCCGAGTGCGATTCCAGGTGCAAGGTTAAAAGAGTAGGTCACGGTCGGGAACTGACTTTGGCGGTGAATCGACAAGGGGCCTTCTTCGGAAGATACCTTCAAGAGATTCATCAACGGGATGGTTTTGCCGTCGGCTGCGGGAAGATAGAGGTTCTCGAGCGAATCGGGACGGGCTTGGTAGGCCCCTTGCAGCTCGAGAATGACGCGGTACTGGTTGGTCTGGGTGTAACGGTTGATGATCTGCCGCTGTCCATAGGCATCATAAAGCGTCTGGGTGATCAACTGCGGAGGAACCCCAAGGCGGCCCGCGGTGTCCCGGTCGATGTCAAGGCGCAGCGCTTGTGCGCCGAGATCCAGGTTACTGCGTGGATCCTTCAGCTCGGCCTGTAGGCTCAGCGCATCCAGTATCCGGCGATCCCAGGTCTCCAAAAGGCGCGGCTCCGGGGCTTCAATTGTGAACTGGTACTGGCCGGGACTCACTCGATCCTCAATCGTCAGGTCCTGAACGGGTTGCAGCAGGAGCGAGAGACCCTCCGTCTCGGCCGAAAGCGCCGTCAGTCGCTCAAGCACCGGACCGATCGGTCCGCGCTCCGCCTTGGGTTTGAGGCTGATCAGCATCCGTCCCTGACTGATCGTGGTGTTGGTACCGTCAACGCCGACATGGGCCGATAGCGAGGCGACGGCCGGGTCTTTAAGAATCTGCTGATTCACGATGGCCTGACGCTCGGCCATGGATTCAAAGGCGATCGAAGGATGCGCTTCGGTGAGTCCCAGGAGAATGCCTGTGTCCTGAGGGGGAAAGAATCCCTTCGGTACGCCATAGACCAGTACCAGAGTCAGGCCAACAAGGCTTGCAGCGGTACCGATGACCAGGGAGTTCCGGTCAAGTGTCCATTGAAGGGCCCGCCCATAAGCCTGCGTCAGCTGCCCCATCCAGTCGCTGGTTTCGGGCTCTCGCCGGCTTGCCTTGCCATGCCTTGCCGGCAGCATGGCCGCCAGCATGGGGGTCAAGGTCAGGGAGACGAAGGCTGACACCAGGATGGCGAGCGACAGGGTAACGGCAAATTCACGAAACAGCCGCCCAAGTACATCGCCCATGAACAACAGGGGAATCAGAACCGCCAGCAGCGAGGCGGTCAGTGACAGGATCGTGAAGCCGATTTCCTCAGCACCCTTGAGGGCGGCATCGCGGGGTGTTTTGCCCCTCTCCATGAAGCGAATGATGTTCTCCAGCATGACGATGGCATCATCCACCACAAAACCGGTCGCAATGGTCAGGGCCATGAGAGTCAGGTTGTTGAGGCTGTAACCCAAGGCATACATGGCGCCAAAGGTGCCAGCCAAAGACAGGGGAATGGAGAGGCTCGGAATCAGCGTCGCCGGCAGGTTCCTGAGGAAAATGAAGATCACCAGCACGACCAGGGCGATGGTCACCAGCAACTCATTGCGAATATTCTGGATGGAGGCCCGGGTGGTCAGCGTGCGATCTGCCACCACCTGAATGTCGATATCCCCCGGCAGGCTGGCCTCAAGTTCTGGAAGCAACTCCTGAATGTGCTCGACCAGGCGAAGGGTATTGGCGCCAGGTTGACGATGAATATCCAGAATGATGGCCGGCTCGCCATTCACCCAGCTCCTCAGACGCCGGTTTTCTGGCTCCTCCGTGATTTCAGCCACGTCCTTCAGGCGAATCGGCGCCTGATTGCGGTAGGCAATGATCTGTTGTCTGAAATCCTCAAGGGTCATCAGCTGATCGTTGGCCTGCAGCGTCAGGGCGATGAACGGCCCGTCAAAATTACCCTTGGGCTGATTGACCGAGGACTGAGCCAATTGCATTCGAATGTCTTCAAGGCTGAGCCCGAGCGCGGCTAGAGCGGTGGGGTTGACCCTGACATGGATGGCGGGCTTGAGACCCCCGGCCAGGTCGACGAGCCCGACGCCAGAGAGTTGGGCAATCTTCTGGGCCAGCCGCGTGTCGGCAAGATCATGGACTTTGAGTAGGGGCAGGGTCCTGGAACTCAGGGCCAGTGTCAGGACCGGGGCATCGGCCGGATTTCGCTTGCTGTACTGCGGAGGGGTCGGAAGATCGGCTGGCAGATAGGTATAGGCGGTATTGATGGCCGATTGAACCTGTTGCTCAGCAACATCGATATCGAGGTTGAGGTTGAATTTCAGGGTGATTGATGAAAGGCCAAAACTGCTGGAGGAAGACATCTGCTGGAGCCCGGAAATCTGGCCCAGCTGCTTTTCAAGGGGGGCTGAAATCGTTGCTTCAACGATTTCAGGACTTGCGCCGGGGTAGCCGGTCTGGACCTGAATGGTCGGATAATCCACCTCCGGTAAAGCCGAGACCGGCAGCCGCTTGAGTCCGATCAAGCCGATCAGAAGGACTGCGAACATCAGCATGGACGTCGCGATGGGACGCAAGATGAACGGACGGGAGAGCGTCATCAGGGGTCAGTGCCCGGCGCCAATGGCTGGCGTTTTGACGTTTCCCGGGCCCGAGGATGAGGGGGTTGCCGCCGCGGCCTGAACGCGGGTCCCATCTTTCAGTTTGTCGAGGCCTTCGGTGATGACCTGCTGTCCCTCCCTGACACCATTTTCAATGACCAGTGCTTCCCCCTCGGAAGGACCTGGCTGAACGGCCGTCATTTTGGCGGTGCCATTGTCCTCAAGGGTAAATACATGATATCCAGCCGGATTCTGCTGGAGTGCGCGTCGCGGGATGATGACCCGGTCTTCAAGCGTTTCAATCATGAGCCTGACATTAACGAACTGATTGGGATAAAGCCGAAGATCCGGGTTGTCAAAAACGGCCTTAACCTTAAGCGTGCCCGTCGCACTGTCCATCAGGTTGTCGACGCTGGTGAGTTGGCCTTCGCCCAGACGGACCTGTCCGTCGCGATCAAACGCATCGACGACGATCCCTGATGGATCGGTCAGCCGTGCCTGAAGCCGGGCATTTTGATCCTGAGGGATGCTGAAAATGACGGTGATGGGTTGCATCTGCGTGATGATCACCAGGGGATCGAGGGTATTGAGTACATTGCCCACATCGACCCGTTTGAGACCCACACGGCCTGAGAGGGGGGCCGTGATCCTGCAATAGGAGAGCTGGACCCGGGCGGCATCCACCTGGGCCTGGTCCGTTGCAATGATGCCCTTTAGCTGGTTGACGCTGGCCGATTGCGTCTGCAGTTGGGAAAGGGCGATAAAGCCCTCTTTGACGAGGTGCTGATCTCTGACCAGTTCCGCCTCTGCAAAGCGAAGCTGGGCCCGGTCGCTGCTCAGCTTTCCAAGCGCCTGATCCAGCTGGCTCTGGTAGAGCCTTGGATCGATTTCGGCAAGAAGATCCCCGGCTTTGACATCCTGGCCCTCCGCAAAGTGAATCTTGATCAAGGTGCCGGCGGCCTGCGTTTTCACCGTGGTGGTGTTGAAGGCGGTGACGTTGCCGAGCGCATGGAGGTGGAGCGCCAAGGGACCCCGACGGGCTGTTTCTGCACGCACCGTGATGGGTCCCAGGACCGGGTGGCTGGCGGAGGGTCCGGCGGGTCCACGACCTTTCACAAAAGCCAGGATCACGATGATGATGAGAGCCCCGAAAGCCAGAGTCCATGGCTTTTTCGAGGGCAGCCAAGATATTTGGATCAAAAAAAAGTCCTCGCGTGATTCACCGGGAGAGGCTGGCGTCCATTTGCTGCTGACCAGCGCCTTTTTAGCCCGTGGGCAGTCGAACGCGCTGGTATTCCTTGTTACTGGGATGAGCGCTTGGGCCGATACCTGCCCCTAGAGGGTTGTGCAGCGGCTGTTCTTCAGGTGTTCGACCTGGGTCGGGATAATCACACAATCATGATGACCACCAAAGTTCGGAAGGAAGCCCAGCGGCTCCAAGGTATCCTGCCTGAACACAAACACACCGGCGGACATCCTCTGGAAACCGCTGAAGATCTGGAACACATATTTGCCATCGTAACTGACCGACATGGTCTGGCAGTCCGGTCCGACATTGATGAACTTCTTGATGATTTTCCAGGTTTTGGTGTCGACCACCACAACGGCGCTGTCATGGGGCTTGGGGTAGAGAACCGAGACGAACATCTTGCTGCCATCCATGGAGAAGCAGAGATGGAAGGGGCTGGGGTACTCGCCGACCCAGGCGGGATCTTTGACGAAGGTGATTTTTTTCCAGTTGCGGGGATCCGGATCCTGGGTGTCAAACACGGCCATGTTGTTCTGCATGATGTTGTTCATCATGGTGAAGTGTTTGCCATCTGGGGAAAACCCGGCTTCATGACCAACGCATTTCACATCCTCGAATTCGCACTCCCAAATGTCAGGGCCGGTGCCGATCTTGTTGATCTTGAGCGTTCCGGGGGAGCCTTCCGGATTGTGCAGGACTGTCACCGGCTCCCAGGTTTGGCGGTCGATGATGATGGCGGCGGAAAGCATGCGGATGATCAGGGCCGAATAACGGTTCCCAGGGTGATGCACGACCGCATCGAGGCCGGTCAGGGAGCGGGGATTGCTACCCTGAATCTCGCCGCTCTCGACCAGGTCTTCGCCCATGGGCACCATTTCCCAGTCGATCTTGTTGCCTTTGGTGCCTTCAAGATCAAATTTGCCGAGTTCCTTGGGTTTGACCAGACGTTCCAGTCGTAGCTTCCCACCCTTGACCCAGTTGTCCTTGAGAGAGCCCTTTTGAACGCGGCCAACCCAGTCGGCCCGAAAGGCCTGAAGGACGTTGGTTTTTCCCTCAAGCGGTGCCCGATCGAAAAAGGCGCAGACATCCTTTTGTCCATCCGCGGCGGCAAACCCGTTGCCATCTGGAAAGACCGTCGTGTGGACACCCAGTCCGATGCCAGTTGTTTCGGCCACGTCTTCCTTGAGGTTCATCTGTACGCCATCGAAATGGACCCGGTAGAGGTGGTTGCCCTGGCCATACCGGTCCAGGAGACCCCGATCCTTGATGGTAGAGGGCAGGCCATAGATCATGACGT
This sequence comes from uncultured Methylococcus sp., assembly GCA_964386975.1. Taxonomy (GTDB): domain Bacteria; phylum Pseudomonadota; class Gammaproteobacteria; order Methylococcales; family Methylococcaceae; genus UBA6136. Next base: position 38,508 of record CAYLUS010000015.1, on the reverse strand, counting down.
TCTCACCGCCCTGGGTGGAATTCACAAATTCAAAGCCCTTGTAGGGATCCTCGGAGGGGTAGGCGGCCAGATGATGGGCAATCGGACACGTATCCCCGTAGTTCCAGTAACTGATCCAGGCGAGGGTTTTGCAACGGCCAAGATCAACTGCATGCGCGCCTCCCCCGAGTTTTTCAGGGGCGAGGTAAATGAGATCGCCCAGGTCTTCCTTGACCCCGCGAAGCGTGGAGGCGTCAACCACGGAGATGGACGCGTCCTGCCGCTCATTGGGCGGCGTGAAGTTTTGGGCCGGTTTCGGGCTGTCGGCACGCACGGCTTGAACCGCGCCACCCAGCAGTTGAGCGCCAAACACGCCAACTGAAAATCGGCCAACTCGCCCCATGGCTTCGCGGCGGGCGGGACTTTCAGGGCGCATCTTATCGCTTGGGTCTTGATCACTGATTGAATCGTGCATCGTCATGGACTCCGGGTGGGTGAATCTCGGCAGGCGTTCAGCCACCTGCCATCGGCGGTCAATAGAGGAATTCTATGCTTTACTTGCGCCCATTTCGTGATCGTCCTTGGCAAAATCTGCACGCAAACGGCCAAGGCTTCGACCATCCAATGGACCTCATGCGATTTTGAAGTGAATGTGTGACCTGATTCCCTTGTATGTTTCCTCTGCCCAATGGCACGGCAGCGCCTGATTATGCGGGCGTGGCTGCCCGTCCCATGGGTGCTGATGACGCTTTTGATGCTGCTTCTTTCGGGTCCGGTTTGCGCGGAGGCGATTGAGGAGACCGTCGGATTCATTGACTATGCTGCAGGCAGTGCCAAACACCAATTTCTGGAGGACTACGGGATCGTCTATGGTGGATGGATTGACGTGGGTATTACCGGAAACGCCAACCGGCCTGCTGACCGCTTCAACGGCCTGGTGAGTTTTGGCGATCGCAATGGCGAGGTCCAGCTCAATCAGCTCAACTTTTTTCTGGAACGGGCGGTGGTTGCCAGCAGCGAGGACTGGGGCATCGGCGGTCGCCTGGATGTCATGTACGGATCGGATGCCATCTTTACTCAGGCTTATGGGGTTCCCCCGCTCAGCTATCAGACCGGTCAGGCCCTCAACCGCGGTAATTATGACCTTCACCTGACCAGTTGGTCCGAACGCTTCAACGCGCTGGCGCTTCCTCAGGCCTATCTCGAGATGAACGTGCCAGTCGGAAATGGGCTGACGGTCAAGATCGGGCATTTCTACACCCCGGTCGGATTTGAAGTGGTGACCGCGCCCGATAACTTCTTTTACACCCATGCCTACACCATGCAGTATGGTGAGCCATTCACGCATACCGGTGTCCTTGGGAACTACATCGTCAATGCCAATTGGTCTTTGCAGGGCGGCGCCGTCACTGGCAGTGCGACCGGGGGATGGGATGGGGCATTCAACACGCAACTGGGGAATTGGAATTTCATCGGTGGCGGAACCTGGACCAGCGATGATCAGGCCTATTCGCTCAACCTGACCTCGACCGCAGGCGCCATCGCCAGCGGCAGCGACGATTTCTGGGGCATTTACAGCCTGGTTGGCAAGGCCAACTGGCTGGATGATCGGCTGCACTACGTGATCCAGCACGATCATGGCTATGCCAATAACGTCATGACGGCAAACGGCGCCTACGGGGGATCACCCGGAGGCCGCCAGAATGCCGAGTGGTACGGAATCAAGCATTTTCTCTCCTATGACCTTCTGGACAACCTCGGGATTGGCCTTCGTGCCGAGTGGTTCAGGGACAATAACGGCTTCATGATTGCAGGCCCGGCACGCTGCATGAACAGCGCCAACCTGAGCGTACCGGGGGATCCCCATTCGGTTTTCCAGTACGCCTGCCGCAATAACGGCGCAACCTACCCCTTACTGGGCGCCAACTACTATGCCCTGACAACGGGGCTGAACTTTAAGCCCTTGCATTGGGTGATGATCCGACCGAATGTGCGGTACGACTTTTCGACGGCCGATGCGTTCATGACCTCGACTTTCGGTCGCTTCACCGACCATCAGCTGACCTTCTCCACCGACGTCGTGATTACCTTCTGACGCCGTCCGCCCACAGTTACTTGAGCGCTCTCAAAACCAGGCTCTTGGGGTTTTGCAGCAGCGGGTTCCAGAATGCCTGCCCGAATTGCTCTTTGCCTTCGGGGGCAAGTTTGAAGGGTAGCCAGGCAATCTCCTTAAACCCTTCAGCCGCAAGAGCGCTTTCAATGGCGCCATGCGACCACTGGGTAAACTCAATGGAGAATGGCGAGGGACGGTGAAACGTCATCTTGACGTGGATCGCCCCATCTTTCCTCGCAGTCTCGATCAAGCTAAAGCCATAGGCGGTGGTATCGCCCAGTCCATTTCGGAACTGGGGGTTGGGTAATACCGTGACCAGAGTACCGCCCGCGCAAAGTTGTCGAGCAAGGGTCGCCGCCATGGCCCTCAGCGTGGCCACATCACGGGCATAGTTGAGAAGGAATATGGCCGTGACCAGGTCGTATTCCCCAAAGGTCTGGACCATCGCCGCATCACCCACCCGGTAATCGATCCCCAAGGGATTTTGGGCTTCCTCGTCTTGTGCGAGCGCAATCATCTCGGGTGACAGATCAATCCCCGTTGCCGCCACCGCGCCGGCCTGCCGAAGAATCCGGGTGTAGAACCCCGAGCCACAGGCAAGGTCAAGAAGCCGTCGCCCCTGAAGCGGTCCGATGGCATCAAGGACGCTGGGTAGCTCGAGAAAACGGGTGACCGGATCATCGCGAAAGGCCCGGTAGGAATGACTGATATGCTTATACTGGTCGTGCTGCATCACCGGCCCTAGGTCCTAAGAGGAGGGATCCTCAGGCGGAGACTACCCGTTTTCCTCAGAAGTGGGTAGTTCGACAGAGGTTGTCGTGGGAGTCCCCTCTGGGCGCTCATCGCCGGGCCCTGAGTGCGGCCGGAAGTCTTGCCATCGGATGATGGTGCCCTGGAGTGACTGGATGTTTGAGTCTCTGATTCGTTTTGCCCTGAATCAACGCATCGTTGTGTTGGCTCTCTCGCTGGGTATGGGGGCTTTTGGGCTCCAGCAGCTTAACCATCTCTCGGTGGATGCGTTCCCCGATGTCACCAATGTGCAGGTCCAGGTTGCGGCCGAGGCGCCAGGGCAATCGCCTGAAGAGGTGGAGCGTTTCATTACGGCCCCTCTTGAAGTGGCCATGACCGGTCTCCCGGGCTTGATTGAAATGCGCTCGGTGAATCGCAATTCGCTCTCGCAGATCGTGTTGGTCTTTACCGACAAGACCGACATTTATTTTGCCCGGCAGATGGTGCTGGAACGGCTGATCGAGATTGGATCGCGGATGCCCGAGGGCGTCACCCCGGTTTTGGGGCCGGTGTCCTCGGGATTGGGGGAGGTTTATCAATACACGCTGGAGGCCAAGGGTGAGGAAGGCAGACCCCTCTCGCGTGCGGCACTCATGGAACGGCGCACGATTCAGGACTGGGTGGTGCGTCCGATGCTAAGGAGTATTCCTGGCGTTGCTGAAATCAACTCCATGGGGGGTTTGGAGCGCCAGTACCAAGTGGAGCCGGACCCCGATCGGCTGCGCCACTACCAATTGACGCTTCGGGATGTCTACACGGCGGTGGCCCTCAATAATGCCAATAGTGGCGGGGGCAAGCTGCCCCATTACGACGAGCAGTATCTGATCCGTGGCGTCGGCCTGATCGAATCGGTCGAGGATATCGAGGACATCGTTCTTCGGGAATTCGAGGGGGTTCCAATTCACGTCCATGATGTGGCTAAAGTCCGGATCGGCTCGGCGGTCCGGTCCGGGGCCCTGATCACCGATGGCACCACGGAATCCGTGGGCGCCGTAGTGATGATGTTCCGGGGGGGCAATGCCCGTCGGGTGGTTGCCGAAATCAAGGCCAAGGTCCGGGAGATTAATGAGCAGGGGCTTTTGCCCCACAACCTCCAGATTGTGCCGTTTTATGATCGGGCGGTGCTGGTGGATTCCGCCATCAAGACCGTCAGTCGGGTCCTTGCTGAGGGCATCTTCCTGGTTCTGTTGGTGCTCCTCATTTTTCTCGGGGACTTTCGATCCAGCCTTGTGGTGACAGCGACCTTGCTGCTGACCCCCTTGTGTACCTTCATGGTCATGGAATTTTTGGGCATCAGTGCCAACCTGATGTCGCTCGGCGGGCTCGCGATCGCCATCGGCATGATGGTTGATGGTTCGGTGGTGGTGGTCGAGAATGCCTTCACCCGTCTCGGCGGTGTTGGCCCGAAGGACTCACTCAAGCGCGGTCGCATTCTGCTCAAGGCGACGCGGGAAGTGGCGCGGCCGGTCGTGTTCGGCGTCGGGATCATCAGTCTCATCTTCCTTCCCCTGATGACGCTCGAAGGGATCGAGGGCAAGCTGTTTTCACCCCTGGCCTTCACGATTGCCATCGCCCTTCTGATTTCCCTCGTCTTCTCCTTGTCACTGACACCGGTCCTGTGCTCCTACTTGCTGAAAGGCGGCAAGGATCATCAGGCCGGCATCATCGCCAAAATCCAGCCGGTCTATACCCGGGTGCTTGACGTGTCCCTGCATCATCCCAAGCAGGTGCTGGCGATTGCGGTGAGTCTTTTGATTGGTTCGGTCCTGCTGATCCCCTTGATTGGATCGGCCTTTGTCCCGGAGATGAAAGAGGGCAGCATCGTCCCGGGGATTCTTCGAGCGCCCAGCATGGCGCTGGAGGAATCCATCCAGCTGGAAATGGAGGCCATGCGCCGGGTCCGGTCGGTGCCAGGCATCAGCAAGGTCGTGTCCCAGCTCGGACGGAGCGAAAACCCCACGGATCCACAGCCAGAAAGCGAGTCCAGTCCCATCGCAACTTTATTGCCGCCTGAGGACATGCCGGCGGGCTGGACACAAGACACAGTGACGGAGGCCATTCGCCAGAAGTTGGCGGATGTGCCCGGTGTTCAGGTGGCCATGAGCCAGCCCATTGCGGCCAGAGTCGCCGAGATGGTGGCAGGTGTCCGTTCCGATGTCGCCGTCAAGGTCTTTGGCGATGACCTTCCAACTCTCAAGAAGGTGGCCGATCAAATTGTTGAAGTCGTCCGCAAGACGCCAGGAGCGGCCGATATCCGGGTGGAGCGCGTGAGTGGCCAGCAATACCTGACCATCGATATTGATCGTCAGGCCATCGCGCGTTATGGCATCAACGTGTCCGATGTCAATGACGTCATTTCAACCGCGATTGGCGGCAGGGCCACCTCCGAGGTCTATGAGGGGCAGCGGCGTTTTTCGGTGACGGTCCGCTACCCTGAATCGTTTCGGGACAGCCTCGATGCCGTGCGTCAGATTCTGATCAAGTCACAGAATGGTGCGTTGGTTCAACTGAACGACCTCGCAGAAATCAAGGTGCTGGACGGACCCGCCCAGATCAGTCGTGAAATGGGTCGGCGGCGGCTGGTGATTGGCGCCAACGTCCGGGGCCGTGATCTGGGCGGATTTGTCGATGAAATTCAGAAAACAGTGGCCCGCGAGGTCCAACTGCCGACGGGCTATAGCCTCAAGTGGGGGGGGCAGTATGAGAACCTTGAGCGTGCCTCCAAGCGCTTGAGCTTGATCATTCCCCTCACCATTGGTGCCATTTATCTTCTTTTGTTTCTGCTCTTCAATTCGATCCGTTACGCCAGCCTCATCATTCTCGTGCTTCCTTTTTCGTCCATTGGGGGGATTGTTGGCCTTTTGATTTCAGGCGAGTATCTTTCGGTTCCTGCCTCGGTCGGGTTTATCACGCTGTGGGGCGTTGCGGTCCTGAACGGCGTGGTGCTCGTGTCCTACATTCGTGAACTGACCCATCAGTACCATGACGTCCAACGAGCGGTGAGAGAGGGCAGTGTGCAGCGGCTGCGGCCGGTTCTTATGACCGCGAGCATTGCCATGCTGAGCTTGATCCCCTTCCTGTTTGCAACGGGGCCAGGCTCTGAGGTGCAAAGACCACTGGCGATCGTCGTGATTGGGGGTCTGGTGACATCCACCCTGTTAACGCTGGTGGTGGTTCCAGCAATCTACCGTTGGTTTGACGATCCAATTAATCACTAGCCCGCGACTTTTGCCGCTGAGTCCCTTGATAGATGGCCCGAGAGCGGCGGTTCGGCGGGGTCCCCAAGCGTGTACAATCAAAATCAAAGACTTGGAATGCGGGTCTCATCAAGACTCAGGGCTTTCGGTCTCACTCATCAACACATCAAAGAATCCTTCCAACGCATGATCTTCTCTCGATGCGACCTTTTCGCGCTGCTTTTGATTGTGCTTCCGATGACGGGCGCATTGGCCAACGAGGTCGATCAAAAAGCCGTTATTGAGCTCCCAAAGGAACTGGCGCCGAAGGTCACGACCGAGACGGTGGTCAGCCAATCTTTTCAGGAGGATCATCGGTTTCCGGCCAAGGTGGTGCTCAATGAACAGCGGGTGGCCCGCATCGGGCCAAGCATCAGCGGCCGGGTCCTTGAAATCAAGGCATGGAGCGGTCAGTCCGTTCGAAAGGGTGACGTTCTAGCAATGCTTAGCAGTGTTGAATTGGGTAATGCTCAGGCGGCCTATGTCAAGTCGGCCAGCAAACTAGGGCTTCTGAGATCTACGGCGCAGAAGGCAGAGCACCTCTTCAAGGAGGGTATCATCAGCGAGCTCAGCCTCAAAGAACGTCAAGTCGGCTTTACTCAAGCGGAGGTGGAATTACGCGCCCTCGCCGACCAGTTGCGCGTCATGGGAATGCGGGAGGACGCGATTGATGCCCTTAGTAGAACCGGGCATATCAACTCCACCAGCCCAATTACTGCCTCGATCGATGGAACGGTCATCGAGCGGCGGATTTCCGTGGGACAGATCGTGGAAATCTCTGATGAACTCTTTACCGTTGCAGATCTTGGCCAGGTCTGGGTTTCGGCCGATATTCCCGAGCGCGCCGCGCACCTGATTCAGGTTGGGCATGACGTGGAGGTCTCCATTCCCGCATTGCCTGAGCGTCATTTCACCGGCAAGATCATCTTTGTATCCGATACCATCAGCCCCGAGACCCGAACCGTCACGGTGCGCATGGCCGTCGACAATCCCAAGCGCAACATCAAGCCTCAAATGCTGGCGGAAATGTTGGTTCAGGGTGTCGATCAGGCGGGCATGACCATTCCTGCACAAGCCGTCATTCGCGCCTTTGACCGCGACTCTGTCTTCGTGCAGCAGGATGCGACCCACTTCATTCGCCGGGACGTCCAGTTGGGTGATGAAGTGGAAGGCCGCCGGGTAGTCCTCAAGGGTCTCTCGCCCGGCGAGGTGATCATGGTGGAGGGCGTCTTTTACCTCCACAACATGCTGGAAATGCGCTGAGACCTCAGCTCGGCTGAAGATTTGCGAGCGCCAGAATGGCGCCTAGCCCGCCGCGGAGCTCATCCAGCGTGATCATGCCGTCGCGATCGGCGTCAAGCGCATCAAATACCCCATCGGCGCCCAGCCATTCCTCGCGGCTGATCTTGCCGTCGCCGTTTCCATCGTAGATTGTAAAGAGGGCCTTGGATGTCTGGCTGAGACTCGGGCTCTCTTCCAGTTGACGCAGCCGGCGTGAGAGCAGGCTCTCCGTGTTCTCCAGCGCCTTGGTGAACCCCTGAATGCCCTCGGCCAGTTTTTCAGAGGCCATCCGGTCCGCCTGGTGCATTTCCCGAAAATACGCCTCGTCGATTTCCAGACGCGCAATATCGGCACTCAGTGACTTTTGAGGATCCAGTTTTCGGGGCAACGGTGCCTCGGTGGTCTCGAGTTCCTTCAGAAGGGGGGGTGAAATGGTCAGCAGGTCGCAGCCGGCAAGCTCGGTGATTTCCCCAATATTTCGGAAACTGGCCCCCATGACCTCGGTCTTGTAGCCGTATTTTTTGAAGTAGGCATAGATCCGGGTCACCGAGAGAACGCCGGGGTCTTCTTGCGGGCTGTAGTCCTTGCCGGTGTCTTTTCGATACCAGTCGAGGATGCGACCGACAAAGGGTGAAATCAGGGTGACACCGGCCTCAGCAGCGGCGACCGCCTGGTGAAGGCCGAACAAGAGGGTCAGGTTGCAATGGATGCCCTCTTTTTCAAGGATCTCGGCGGCCCGGATGCCCTCCCAGGTTGAAGCAATCTTGATGAGGACGCGGGCGGGGTCAATCCCGGCCTGCTGATAGGCGGTGATGATCTCCCGGCCTTTCTGGACCGTGGCTTCGGTGTCGTAGGACAGGCGGGCATCGACTTCCGTAGAAACACGACCCGGCACAATCTCCAGAATTCGAAGACCAAAGGCAACCGCCAGGCGGTCAAACGCGAGCGCAACCACCTCGGGTCGGGTTGCATCCGGGCCTAGGCTCTTGCGGGCCGAGGTCAGGGTTTCGTCGACCAAACCCTGGTATTCCGGCATCATGGCGGCGGCCGCGATCAGCGAGGGATTGGTGGTCGCATCTCGTGGCGTGAACTTGCGAATCGATTCGAAGTCGCCGGTGTCGGCAACGACGATGGTCATCGTGCGGAGTTGATCGAGTAGATGGCTCATGTGCAGGTCCTGATGAATCGGTTGTGGACGGTCTGGCGAGGTTTGATCATTCGGGATTGATCCACGTCTTGCCGTCCTGATGGAGCAGTTGATCGGCCTCCTGAGGGCCCCAGCTGCCGGCGGCATAATTCGGGAAATTGCGGGCGGGTAGGGCAGACCAGACATCCAGAATCGGTTGGATCAAATTCCAGCTGGTCTCCACCATGTCGGCACGCTGGAACAAGGTGGCATCGCCGAGCATGCAATCGAGCATCAGCCGCTCGTACCCGGTGTCCGGCGTCGAGCCGAAGTAGTCGACGTAATTGAAGTCCATCATCACCGTACCCAGTTGCATGATCGGCCCGGGTTGCTTGGCGCCAAACTTCATCGAAATTCCTTCATCCGGTTGAATGTGGATGATCAGCCGGTTGTCCTTGAGTTGATCGATCGAAGTGTTCTTGAAAAGAACAAAGGGGGCCTCGCGGAAATTGATGACGATCTCGGTCTTGCGATCCTTGAGGCGCTTGCCGGTCCTGAGATAAAAAGGCACATCAGCCCAGCGCCAGTTGTCGATGGTCAGGCGCATGGCCACATAGGTTTCGGTCATCGACCGGGGATCGACATTGGCTTCGGTGCGATAGGCTGGAGCGGCGTCGCCCTTGATGCTCCCCTCCCCATACTGGCCCCGAACGACCTTGTAGAGCACCTCCTCAGGCGTTGGAACCTGAACCGCCCGGAGCGCCTTGGTTTGTTCATCACGGACCGCGTCGGCCTCAAAGGAAACCGGCGGCTCCATGGTCGTCAGTGACAGGAGCTGAAACAGGTGGTTCGGCACCATGTCCCGGAGAGCACCGGAGTGTTCGTAGTAGGCGGCCCGGGTTCCGACTCCAACGGTTTCGGCCGCCGTGATCTGGACGTTATCAATGTAGCGCCGGTTCCAGATCGGCTCAAAAATGCTGTTGGCAAAGCGCAGGACCATGAGGTTCTGCACGGTCTCCTTGCCCAGGTAGTGATCGATGCGGAAGATCTGGGATTCTTTAAGGACGCCCTTGACTTGCTCGTTGAGGGCTTTGGCGGAGGCCAGGTCATGGCCAAACGGTTTTTCAATGATCACCCGACGCCAGTTCTTGCCCTCTTCTTGGGCCATCCCGGCCTCACCCAGACGGCCAACGATCTCGCCAAAAAACTCCGGCGCAGTTGCCAGGTAGTAGAAATGGCGATCGCTGATCTCATGCCGGGCTTTCACCTCCTGGCAGAGCACATTCAGCCGCTCAAAGAACGAAGGGTCCCGAAAGTCCCCGTGAATATAGGCGATACGGGTCGCGAACCAGTCCAGCACAGTGTTGTCCAGCGCATCGCCTGCATAGGTTCTGATGGCCTCGAGCAGTCTTTGCGCGAACACCCCGTCCTCCAGAGGCCTTGAGCCGGTGCCGATGATCGCAAAACGCGGCGAAAGAAGCTTGGCACACGCAAGGTTATAGAGCGCGGGCAGGAGCTTTCGGGAGGCAAGGTCGCCGGTTCCCCCTAAAATGACCATCACGCAGGAGTCGGCAGCGCGGTCATGGGTGGCGGCTTTGAAAAGCCCTTCATCGATGTCGGATCGTTCTCGCATGGCATCCTGGTCATAGGCCGGGGCTTCGCGCCCCATGTGGATCATGCACTGATTGTATCCGGATTTCCGGTGTCTGCTTCAAGGCCCAAAGGCCCGGCAGGGTTTCAGGCTTTGCACGGAACTTGCTGTCCGGCCAGGCGCTTAAATCCCATCCGGTAAAGGCCATAACGCATGAGAATCTGTAAGGAGAGATTCAAGGTAGCGACCTGAAGGCTCAGGTAGCCGTGGAGCACCCGCTGCCATGCCCTGTTACATCCGGCCTCGCCTTCCAGGCGCTTGACTTCGTCGAGGAACAGGACGAGCGCACGACAGGCCCGGCCGGCATGACCACTGGCCCGGTTATCGATGCTGAGATGCAGGCGCAGGATGGTTGGATCCATCTGGTTCTTCTCGAGGATCCGGATGGCTTTTTGGTAGGAAGATCCCAAACCGCTGAATTCAATGGCGAGATTCAACCCCAGAATTTCAGGTCGGTAGTTCTTGGCCTCCAACCCGAAAGCCAGTAGCAGGACAGGAAGTGTGAAGGCAGAGGTCAGCACCATTGGGTTTTCAGAGAACGCTGGCGTTCGAAAATCAGGCAGAGCAATGCCCTCCTTTCGAAGGAGGCTGCGGTACACATTGCCATGGTGCCACTCGTCTCGACCGTCACCGAGTTCATCGACCAGTATCTGGATGAGTTCCAGGTCCCAGGAGTCCACGCCTCCCTGAAGCCCCGGGATCCCCGAAAGCCAGGCGCCATCAACCAGGATGGCCGGCGCCAATTGCTGGATGACCCAGCGGCAAAAGGGGCGATCCACCGACGGGTTGCGATCGCGCGAGGGATTCGTGGTCTTGGCCTCGGCTCTCTCCAAGAGCTGGTCCAGCGCGGGCCTTGAGTAAGACCGTGGGGCAGGCCCAAGGCCCATGGCCTGAAGCCAGCGCGCTTTGCGGAGCATTGTTTCGATGGTGGCCCTCGCTGCCGGCGGAGGAGGCCGCGTCGATTCTGCATTCAGAAGGGCCGTGTACAGTGCCCTCGGGGTCTTTCTATCTGCGGATGGAGGACTTTCAGTCTCAGCCGGCGGCGCCATCAAGGGAGGCACCGTCGTTTGTGGCAGGGCTGACACAAGTGATGGTTCCCAAGCCTTACCGGGCTCCTGAATCCATTGCTCAAGCCAGCGGACCTCTTCTTTAGAAAAGACGCCAAACATCGGGCCGCCGAAGTCGGTTGCTGCAATCAGTCGGCTCTTTTTCGGTGCTTGGGAAGAGATAAAGGGCGAGGCCTTTAGCGCATCAAGCAGCCGCTCCGGCTGGGTTTCTGCCTTCAGCAGCCACTCATCCAGGGACTGGCCGTCGACGTATAGGTGGCCATGATGGCCGATGGCGCCCGGGAGTTTGTCCTTGAGGATGGCGATGATGCGGTCTTGAAGCTGGGGCGGCGGTCTCTCTTGAAGAGCCTTGCGCTCTGCGGCAATTGCACGATAAGCCGCCTGGTAGAGAAGAGCCCCTTGGATCACCTGCTGTTCATGGGGCCCTCTCAGCGCCCAAAGGGCCTCTGCCTCGCGGGTCCGCCGGGTACTTTCGCCCCAAAACCAGGGCCCCTTGAGGTGGGCAAGGGTAAAGCCGGTCACTTCAGGGAGAAACGCCTCGGGGCGCGCACGAAAGAGGTCGATCCACTGGTTGAGATGGATTTCTGACACTAAAGGATCCCCAGGCGACATCAGGACAGGAGCGCCGGGGACCGATGGGGCTTGCGGTCTCAGATTAAGGTCGCAGAACAACCTGAATAGGCGTAAGGGCAGCTCAAGGTGGGCGATAGCCGGGGACGCCATGCCAGAAAGCCATGCGGCGGCGGGTTGGAGAAGGGCGCCGGGCGCGGGCTGAAAAGGCGCATCCGATTCGCTTTCGCCCCACGCTGCAAGCGGTGACCAGGTCAGCGAGGGGGGCTGAAACATCCCCAGCGGGTCGCCTTCCAAAGGGGTACCGCATCGAGGGTCCTGTCTTTGCGCTTGGGTGCCCTCGATACTCATTGCGGTGCAACCGGTTTGTAAAAAACCCGGTTGCCGAGCACCAGGGCATCCAGTCCGGACCCGAGGAAAACGGCAAAGGCATCCTCGCAGCTGTGCACCATGGGTTTCCCCATGATGTTGAAGCTGGTGTTGAGGAGTACCGGAACGCCTGTGCGCGCATGGAACGCCTGGAGCAACCCGTAAAAATCGGGGTTTCTCTCCGCGGTGACCGACTGGAGGCGGCCGGTGCCATCGACATGCACCACCGCCGGGACGCATGATCGGACTTCGGGTCGAAACCGGAGCGTTCGCTCCATGTACGGGCTTTCCTGATAGTGCTCGAAATAGGCAGGACCATAGGCATGCAGGATCGAGGGCGCATAGGGTCTGAACCGCTCTCTGAACTTCACGATACGGTTGACCCGATCCATCATGTCCGGGTCTCTGGGATCGGCCAGAATGGATCGGTTGCCAAGGGCCCTGGGTCCGAATTCAGCCCGGCCACGCATCCAGCCGATGATCTTGCCCTGGGCGAGAAGGTCTGCCACCCGCACGTGAAGAAGATCATCGGCCAGCGCCTCTGATTCGAGCCCCGAGTATTCGGCAAAACGATGGACGGCCTCCCCTTTGACCGGGCTCCCGAGGGAGGCGGGGAGAACGTGCGAACGCGCGGCAGTCTTTGGGTGATCGGCATGATAGGCCAGGAGGGCGGCACCAAGGGCCGTGCCATCATCGGCAGGCGCCGAGGGAACATACAGTGCATCAAAGTCCGTGTTGGCCAGCAGTTGGCCATTGGCTACTGAATTGAGGGCACATCCACCGGAGAGCACCAGATTGCCGGAAACCCCCTGTACCCGGAATCCGGACAGCAGGCGATAGAGCGTCTGCATGAAGAATGCCTGACCGGTATGGGCCAGGTTGGCGACGGTTTCGGGGGGCGCTCCGGGCTGTCTGCGGAAGCGCTCGAGGGCCTTTAACTGGCTGAAGAAGGTTCTGCGGTCCTGCCGCAGATCAAACCCCTCAACCCACATGAGGCTTTCCAGCAGGGCCATGATCTGGGGATCGACGGTGCCGTAGGAGGCAAGACCCATGACCTTCCATTCCTCGCCCGCCATCCAGTCGAAGCCGCAGAGCTCGGTGAGCTTCATGTAGAAGAACCCGAGGCTTTGGGGCCCTTTGGACTGGTAGAGCGGTCTTAGCCGGCCGCCTTCAAATTCGAAAAAGGCCATCGAGCCTTTTTCACCGTAGGAGTCGATGACGGCGCAGGCGGCGCTATCAAAGCCGCTGCCGTAGGCACCCAGGGCCGCATGACAGAGGTGATGATCGTAGCTGCGAAACTCGATGGCGGCCCCCCCGAAACCCTCGCGAAGGGTGCGCGAGAGGGTGAGTCCGGAGATTTTGAGGGCCTGGTGCTGCAGTGCCTGCATGTAATTCAGTTCCCAAGTCGGCAGGCAAGCCGTCAGCTGGCGGCCCTGGTGCAGCAGAATGCCCTTGGGCGTCAGCCAGCCCAGCCGTCGCGACCAATTCTCATACCAGGGTCTTCGGGCTTTCCAGTTACTGGCAATGACGATCCGATCAACGCCCTTGCCGTAGGTCTTCAGCACGCGCGGGAGCTCGAATGGATTGTCCGGCTCCATGTTGATTGCCCGTTTGTATTGCAAAGGGCGCTCGAGCGCCTCGGCAAAGACAACCTGACCCGTATCGTCAATCACGGCGAGGGCAGGGTCATGATAGGTGGAACCGAGCCCGAGGTAGAGGGTCCGACTGCTGGGATTGGTGCGTGGATTCATCCGGTGATATTAACCAAAACTGGTTTTTTTGGATTCATAGGCCATTGCGACCGTATACTTTCGGGGTGAATTCGATCCCGCCTCCTATGTCTGCTCCCCCCGAATCCGTCCTGCGGCAGGCAACGGCCTTCTTGCTGCGACTCCCCGGTCTTTGGTGGGGTCTTCCTTGGTGGTCTGGCTATGGCCTTGCGTTGGTCATTCCCCTCACAACGCTGGCCTATCTTGTGACCGGCCCTTGGGGGCTCAGCGAATCCCTCTTGTTCACGATTCCGCTCTGGTGCCTGCTGGCGCTCGATTACTTTGGACCGGATGAGGCGCGGCATGTCTCCATTGAGACGCGGCGAGGGCTGTTTGATGGCTTGCTTTACCTCCTGGCCGGTCTTCACTTCGTCAATCTCCTGGTCATGGGCGCCCGCATTGCCCAGTTCTCCCTCGATACACCCCAGGACATCGCGATTGCGGGGGTGCAGTTGGTGGTCATTCGCGTGCTGATGGGAACCGCCAGTTGCACATCCGCCATTGCGCCAGCGCACGAACTCATCCACCGCGCCTCAAAATGGGATCGATGGCTGGGGCGATGGCTGCTGATTACGGTCTTCCATGATCCATTCTTTTACGCCCATCGCATCGGCCATCATGCGGAGCTGGGACACCCCGGCGATCCCTCGACCCCGCGAAGAGGGGAGCGCTATGGGACGTTCTGTTGGCGCTCGATTCGGGCACAGTGGCAGATCGCGCGGCAGCAGGTCCCCAGAGGGTTTTATCAGGGGCTGGCGATCAAGGGCGTGCTGGCCGGCATCTATGGCGTGTATTTCGGTCCCCTGGCGCTGTTTGCCTGGCTCTATGTCAGCATGGTCGGAGTGAGGTTGCTGGAGGCGGTCAATTACTTTCAGCATTACGGGTTGGGATCGGTCAATGGCTCAGGCTGGGCTCAGCGCGCCTGGCATTGTCGCTCGGGCGTGAGTCTCATGCTGTTTCTGGGCCTGACCCGTCATGAAGCGCATCACCTGGAACCCAAGATCCCCTATCAGGCGCTGAAGTCGGTCGATGGGGCGGCGGTCCTCCCGCATGGCTATCTGGCGATGGCCTTCTGGGTCAAAAATGCCAGTCGCGGCTTCATGGCATGGGCGGACACGCAGCTGGATCGACGGGTTTTGGAGCCCGGCAATCCGGTGCAGAACGAGGTCGGGGGTGAATCCCCGGGTGCTCTGGCCTAGGGGAACTCTCGCTTGAATTGGGTTGGAATATCCCCTCGTGCCTTGTCTATAATGCCCGATTCCGACGAATTCCCTGTTTCAGGAACCCAAACCCTATGGCAGTTGGCTCCAACTCCTCAATGAACGAAAATCTCCAGCTCGCACACGATCCCGATCCCGAAGAAACCCGAGAGTGGCTTGAAGCGCTTCAGGCAGTGATTGCCTCCGAGGGGGTTGAGCGGGCCCACTTCCTGATTGAAAACCTGGTGGATCAGGCGCGAAGAGCGGGTGCAAACCTGCCTTACAAAGCCAACACTGCCTACATCAATACGATTCCTGCCCATCTGGAGGCCCGTCTGCCGGGCGACCCCGCAATGGAGCATCGTATCCGCTCGTTGATCCGCTGGAATGCGATGGCCATGGTGGTGAGAGCCAATCGCAAGAGCACCGAGTATGGCGGTCACATCGCCAGCTTTGCTTCTGCAGCCACGCTCTATGACGTCGGCTTCAACCATTTCTTCAGGGCACCGACCAAGGATTTTGGCGGCGACCTGGTGTATTTCCAGGGGCACGCAGCGCCTGGAATTTATGCCCGGGCCTTTATGGAAGGCCGCCTGAGCGAGGAGCAGCTCGACTATTTCAGGGCCGAAATTGAAGGTGATGGCAAAGGCCTCAGTTCCTACCCGCACCCCTGGTTGATGCCTGAATTCTGGCAGTTTCCTACTGTATCGATGGGCCTTGGACCAATCATGTCGATCTACCATGCCCGCTTCATGAAGTATCTGGAGGATCGCAACATCCTCTCGACGGCCGGGCGCAAGATCTGGTGTTACTGCGGTGATGGCGAGATGGATGAACCCGAATCCCTGGGTGCCATTGGTCTTGCCGGTCGCGAGAAGTTGGATAACCTGATTTTCGTCATCAACTGTAACCTCCAGCGGCTGGATGGCCCGGTGCGTGGGGATGGCAAGATCATCCAGGAACTGGAAGCCAATTTCCGCGGCGCCGGCTGGAATGTCATCAAGGTGATCTGGGGTTCCTACTGGGATCCTTTGTTGGCCAAGGACACCAAGGGTCTTTTGCGCAAGCGCATGGAAGAGGCAGTGGACGGCGAGTATCAGGCGTACAAGGCCAAGGGCGGCGCCTATACCCGCGAGCATTTCTTCGGCAAGTATCCTGAACTGAAGGAGATGGTTGCTAAC
Source organism: uncultured Methylococcus sp. (assembly GCA_964386975.1). Taxonomy (GTDB): domain Bacteria; phylum Pseudomonadota; class Gammaproteobacteria; order Methylococcales; family Methylococcaceae; genus UBA6136. The sequence goes on along the minus strand of CAYLUS010000015.1, from coordinate 22,178 downwards.
CTCTCCGATGAGGACATCTGGCGCTTGAATCGAGGCGGCCACGATGCCCACAAGGTCTTTGCGGCCTATCAAGCGGCGGTCTCGCACACCGGCCAACCCACCGTCATTCTGGCCAAGACCGTCAAGGGCTATGGCATGGGTCCGATCGGTGAGGGCCGCATGTCGACCCATCAGCAGAAGAAGATGGACGATGGCTCGATCCGGGCGTTCCGGGACCGTTTCAACGTGCCCCTGAAGGACGAGGAGTTGGCCAGCGTGCCTTATTACCGTCCCCCGGCGGACAGTCCTGAAATGCGCTACATGCAGGAGCGCCGCGAGGCCCTTGGTGGGCCGATGCCGCAACGCCGCAAGGCAGCGCCGCACTTGCAGGTGCCGGATCTGCAGCTGTTTGAGGCCATGCTCAAAAGCAGCGAGGACCGGGACATGTCCACCACCATGGCCTTCGTCCGGATTCTGACCCAGCTGTTGCGAGACAACAAAGTCGGCCGATATGTCGTGCCGATCGTTCCTGACGAAGCCCGTACTTTCGGTATGGACAGCTTGTTCAGGCAATACCGCATCTACTCCTCCGTAGGTCAGCTCTACGAGCCGGAGGATTCGGACAGCGTGATGTACTACCGCGAGGACAAGTCGGGTCAGATTCTTGAGGAGGGCATCAACGAATCCGGGTCCATGTGTTCCTGGATTGCCGCCGGCACGGCCTACAGCAACCACAATGTGCAGATGATTCCGTTCTACATCTACTACTCGATGTTCGGATTCCAGCGCGTCGGTGATCTGATGTGGGCGGCCGGTGACATGCGTGCCAAAGGGTTCCTGATCGGCGGCACCGCCGGTCGTACCACCCTTGCGGGCGAGGGGCTCCAGCATCAGGATGGACACAGCCTGCTGGCCATGTCGGCCATTCCCAATTGCGTCGCCTACGATCCTTGTTACGCCTATGAGCTTGCCGTCATCGTCCAGGACGGTCTGCGCCGCATGTATCAGGAAGGCGAGCACGTGTTCTACTACCTGACGGTGATGAACGAGAACTATGCGCATCCGGCACTGCCCGAGGGCGTTCAGGAAGGCATTGTCAAGGGCATGTACCGCATTCGTGAGGGCGGCAAAAAAGCGACAGTACAGCTCTTGGGCAGCGGCACGATTCTTCGCGAGACACTCGCGGCGGCGGACCTTCTGAAAGCCAATTACGGCATTGATGCCGATGTCTGGAGTGTCACCAGCTTCAATGAGCTTCGCAAGGACGGAATCGACACCGAGCGATGGAACCTTCTGCACCCCGACAAACCGCCGCGCAAGAGCTACGTCGAATCCCAGCTGGCCTCAACCCAGGGACCGATCGTCGCTGCCTCCGATTACATGCGGATCGTTGCCGACCAGATTCGTCCCTATGTGCCGAGAGCCTACTCGGTGCTGGGTACGGATGGATTCGGGCGCAGTGATCGTCGCTCGGAATTGCGCCGCTTTTTCGAAGTTGATCGGAACTACATCACGCTTGCCGCCCTGAAGGCCCTTGCCGATCAGGGTGACATTCCTGCCAAGACCGTTGCCCAGGCCATCAAGGCGCTGGGTATCGATCCTGAAAAGCCCAATCCCCTGACCGTCTGAGGACTCCCATGGCTGCCGTGCAAACAGAGGTTCACGTTCCCGACATTGGTGATTACAAGGACATTGAGGTCATTGAGGTCTTGGTCAAACCGGGTGATGTGATCCGGGAGGAGGACTCTCTCATTACGCTTGAGAGCGACAAGGCCGCCATGGAGGTGCCCTCACCTCAGGCAGGAACGGTCAAGAGCATTCAGGTGAAACCCGGCGATCGGGTCAGCAAGGGATCTTTGATCCTGATGCTCGAGGCCAGCAATGAAGCCCCCGCCCAACCGCTTGTATCGGCCGCACCGGCAGCAGTCCCAGCTGCCCCGACCCCGATCTCCGCACCGGCGCCGGTCGCACCGCCCGCCGCGTCGCCCAAAGCAGCGCCAGGCCCCGGGGCAATCGAGGAGGTGCTGGTCCCCGATATCGGCGATTACAAGGATATCGAAGTCATTGAAGTGCTGGTCAAGCCTGGCGATCTCATTCAAGAGGAAGACTCCCTGATCACCCTGGAGAGTGACAAGGCCGCCATGGAGGTGCCTTCACCCCGAGGGGGCACCGTCAAGGCCGTTCATGTCAAGGCCGGCGATCGGGTCAGTAAGGGGTCCAAGGTCCTTACCCTTGAGACCGTGGGTGGTGCGCCTGTGGCCGCGCCGGCTGCCGAGCGAGTCGTCGAGGCACCTCGCGTTTCCAAGGAAAGCGCGCCGGTTGTGCCAGCGAGTGCCCCGCCAACGGCGTCTGCCAGCGTGCCCGTTTCCCCTCCTGAATCGGGTGAGCATCCGCCGCACGCAAGCCCCTCGATCCGAAAATTTGCGCGTGAACTGGGTGTTGAGCTTGCACAGGTCCAAGGCACAGGTCCCAAAGGCCGCATTGTGCGTGAGGATGTGCAGCGGTTCGTCAAGGCGTCCCTGAAATCGGCCCAATCCAGCGCCGCGCAAGCGGGTGTCGGGTTTGGCTTGCCGCCGGCTCCGGCCATTGATTTCAGTCGATTTGGACCGGTAGAGACGCAGGCGCTGAGCCGCATCCAAAAGCTCTCGGGGCCCAATCTCCATCGCAACTGGGTATCCATCCCGCATATTACCCAGTACGACGATGCCGACATCACGGATCTCGAGGCGTTCCGGAAGTCGCTTAAACTGGAGTCGGAGCGTCGTGGCATCAAGCTGTCTTTCTTGCCGTTCGTGATGAAGGCCGTGGCAGCCAGTCTCAAGGCCTACCCGACCTTCAACGCCTCGCTGGCGCCATCGGGTGAGAGCCTGATCCTCAAGCAGTATGTCCACATCGGTGTGGCCGTGGATACCCCAGAAGGTCTGGTAGTTCCGGTGGTCCGGGATGTGGATCAAAAGGCGGTGTTTGATATAGCGGCAGAACTGGTCGAACTCAGCCAGAAGGCCCGTAACAAGAAACTCCGGGGTGCAGATCTTGAAGGCGGTTGCTTTACGATCTCAAGCCTTGGCGGTATTGGCGGGACGGCGTTTACCCCTATCATCAATGCGCCGGAGGTGGCGATCCTGGGTCTTTCGAAAAGCCAGATGAAACCGGTTTATCAGGACGGTGGCTTCGTGCCACGTCTGATGTTGCCGCTGTCGCTGTCTTACGACCACCGGGTGATTGACGGCGCCCTGGCTGCCCGATTCATTACCCATCTGAGTACGACCCTCGCGGACCTTCGGCGAGTTCTGCTGTAGACCACCCCCTACGGATTCGAAACACACATGAGCGATAACGCAACCTCAACAGCTGAAGTTCTGGTTCTGGGCGGTGGTCCCGGTGGCTATACCGCGGCCTTCAGAGCCGCTGATCTGGGCAAGAAGGTGGTTTTGGTCGAGCGTTTTCCAACTCTGGGTGGGGTCTGCCTCAATGTGGGTTGCATTCCCTCCAAGGCGCTTCTGCATTCGGCGCAGATCATCCATGAAGCCGAGGAAATGGGCGCAGCGGGGGTCACGTTCCAGGCCCCTGATATCCGGATTGACAAGGTACGGGACCACAAAAACAAGGTCGTCAAGACGCTGACCATGGGCCTGAGCGCCATGGCCAAGCAGCGCGGGGTCACCGTCATTCAGGGTTATGGGCGCTTCCTCTCCCCCCATCTCCTCGAGGTTCAGGCGGAGGCGGGCTCCCAGCAGATTTCCTTTGCGCATTGCATTATTGCGGTGGGCTCCCACCCCGTTCAGTTGCCGCAGTTCCCCAATGAGGACCCGCGCTTGATGGATTCAACCGGCGCGCTGGAACTTCAGGAGATTCCAAAACGCTTGCTGATCATCGGTGGCGGCATCATTGGACTGGAGATGGCCACCGTCTACCATGCGCTGGGTGCCAAGATCACCGTGGTCGAGTGGATGGATCAGTTGATCCCCGGTTGTGATGCCGATCTGGTCAAGCCACTGCATCAACGCATCAATAAGTGGTACGACAACATTTACCTCAAGACCAAGGTGACGGCCATTGAGGCCAAGCCGGAGGGGCTACAGGTCTTTTTTGAAGGCGAGGGCGGTGCACCGGCCTCAGAGACCTTTGATCGCGTGCTGGTGGCTGTGGGTAGACGACCCAATGGCCAGAAAATCCAGGCGGAGGCAGCGGGGGTGCAGGTGGATGAGCGCGGCTTTATCCCGGTCGATTCAACGCAACGCACCAACGTTCCCCATATTTTTGCCATCGGCGATGTGGTGGGAAATCCCATGCTCGCCCACAAGGCCACGCATGAAGCGAAGGTCGCAGCCGAAGTCATCGCCGGTCATAAGTCGGCGTTTCAGGCGCTGACCATTCCTTCGGTGGCCTACACCGACCCCGAAGTGGCCTGGATGGGCTTGACTGAAGCCCAGGCCAAGGCCGAAGGCATCGAGTTTGAAAAAGCCACCTTCCCATGGGCCGCCAGTGGGCGTGCGCTCGGGATCGGCCGACGGGAGGGGCTCACCAAGATCCTGGTCGACAAGACCACGCACCGTATCCTTGGGGCCGGAATGGTCGGGCCCAATGCCGGTGAACTCATTGGCGAGGCGACACTGGCGCTGGAAATGGGCGCGGATGTCGCAGACATTGCACTCACCATCCACCCGCATCCGACGCTGTCTGAAACGTTCCCGTTTGCAGCGGAAATGATTGAAGGCACAATTACCGACCTTTACATCAAGCGATGATCCCAGTGGGCCGCCAAAGGGTGGCCTCGCGCGCGCCGGCGCGCGTTCCCGGCGCATGGCCTGCGCTGTCCGCAAAGGTGGCATCAATGCCCAAGGCTGCGACGTTCAACGATACCCGGAGGGCGCGCCTTTGACAGAGATCTCCCGATTCTCGCCGTCTCCGCCGGTGGGCTCACGCCCCATCGGCGCTGTCGAATCGGCGCTGTTTGAGAGCGGTGAAGGTCTTTTTGTTGCAGAGCCCGCCGGCAACGTGCTGTGGGTCAACCGAGCCTTTTCAACCATCACCGGTCTAGCCGCCACCGAGATCGAAGGTCGTTCCATGAAGCAGCTCTGGCCTTCAAAAGGACTGAGTGCGCACCAGTTGGACTTTGAAGCGGTTCGGGCTGCTCTTGATCAGGAGGGACGGTGGCAGGGCAACATCTGGATCGATCACCCGGACCTGGGTCCCCGTTGCCGGTGGCTGAGTCTCTCCACGGTGGTGCGGGAGGGTCGCCGGGTCTATGTGGTGGGCCTGTTACTGGACAGTGCCTCGACAGCCCCGGAGATCCTCGCCCGGTCCGATGCCCACGGGCGGGCGTTGATGCTTCCGAACCGGGTTTATCTCTTGGACCGTCTTGAGCGATGGATGACCACGCTGCGCCTGAAGCAGGGATTTGGGACGGTTATCGTCCTGCATCTGACCGATTTCAATGCCTTGAGAACCGCCTTTGGGGAGAGTGAGAGCGAGCTTTTTGTCGTCCAGGTGGTGGATCGACTGACCGAGCGGCTTGGGGAGATTGACACACTGGTCCGCGCTTCACAGGATCAGTTGGTGCTCTTGCTGGAGACCGCAAAACGCTCCCGAAGCGCTGCCTTTGCGGCAACCCGTATCCTTTGCGAGGAACTGGTGGCGCTGTTCCGGGACCCCTTCGAGGTGTTGGATCAGAAGCGCTATTGTGCGGTCTCCGCTGGGATTGCGCTCTTTGGGGAGCGGGACTTGCTGCCGATTGACCTGCTGCGCGAGGCGGAAATCGCGATGGCCCAATCCCGGGAGAAAGGCCCCAATCACTTCCAGTTTTACGATGAATCCATGCAGGCTGCGCTTGAAGCGCGGGTGAGCCTTGAGCAGGAGATGCGCCTCGCGGTCCCACAACAGGAACTGGTCCTCTATTACCAGCCCCAGGTCGATCGCCGTGGCACGGTCATCGGTTATGAGGCCCTGATCCGCTGGAATCACCCGGTCTTTGGTCTGATGAATCCCTCCGACTTTCTGGCGCTGGCTGAGGCCAACCGGCTGATCGTCGATTTCGGTTATTGGGTGATCGAGGAAGCCGCCCGAACGGTGGCCTCATGGGCCGATGATCCGAAAACGCGTGCCTATCGGATTTCGGTCAACATCAGTGCGGTGCAGTTCAGCGAAGCGGACTTTGTCGATCGGGTCAGGGACATCCTCAAGGCCACCGGCGCCAGCCCCGGAAAGCTCCGCATCGAGATGACTGAAAGTATTTTTCTCGAGGACTTCGACCGGGTGATCGGCATGATGCATCAGCTCAAGGCACAGGGTCTCACGCTGTCACTGGACGATTTCGGCACCGGTTACTCGACCATGGCGTACCTGAGGCAGTTGCCGATCGATGAACTCAAGATACCTCAGACCTTCGTCCAGGAGGCGCAGCGCAGCGCGGTTGATGAGGGCATCATCCGTGCCGTTATCAGCTTTGCAGAAACCCTCGGACTGGACGTGGTGGCCGAGGGCGTGGAGACGGAAGCCCAATGGGACTTTCTCAAGCAACTGGGCTGTAATTGCTTTCAGGGCTATCTTTTCGGGAAGCCAATGCGCCTCAGTCCCTAGGTCGCGCGCCCGCAGCCCTCAGCGATAATCTTTCCAGGCGTTGGCGCCTTCCTTCAGATAAAACCGATCCTGAACCTTCATGACCGTGGTGTCCTCATTGGAGGACACCAGCGGGGTCTCGAGTAGCTGGGCAGCCATCTCCTCCAGCGAGAACCCGGTCGCCGCCGGATGCAGAAGTTGGCGGATGAGATCGGCCATCCCAAGGTAACTGATCATTCGGTCCGAGACAATCTGGTGCCCGGGCTTGAGCGTTGGAAGTCCGACCAGCCGGATGGCAAGAGGGACCTGGGTGATGGCGGGGCTGGGCAATTCCCGCATGCCCTGAATCTGGACTTTGTCACCATGGATTGCTGCGCCGTGCTCGGAGACCATGACGATCATCACCGGGCGCCCGGAGCGATCCAGAAGATCGATGAACTGGTGGATGTCATCCATCAGCCGATGCATGCGCAAGGGAAAGGTCCTGGTGCTGGATTCAGATTCATGCCCCTTGACGATATTGCCATCGTGCAAGGAGATGGTGTTGTAGTAGAGCGCCACATGCGGTGTGGCGCTGGCCATGCGCTTGTTCCACCAACCGCTCAGGACATCAAAGTCACTATAGATCGGGGTTCCATCAAAGCTTTTGAGCATGCTGGATGCACCGAAGAAGCCTGAGGGGGCCACGTTGAGCCCGCCTTCGTTACGGGAGCGGACATTCTCCAGAAAGCCACCAAAGTGGCCGTCGTGGTTCATGACGAACTGCGACTCAAAGCCCTCAAGTGCCAGGCCATCGAACAGGAAACAGCCCTCTTTTGGCGCCGAGAACAGCTGTTTGTGCGGCAGTTGCCCACAGTTCGAACGCAGCAGCCGGATGGCCGCAGGGCCACTGTAGCTGGCAGCTGAATTGAAGTGATTGAAGACCAGATCAAACGGCTTGAAGAGGCTTTCTCGTTCCAAGGCATCGATATCGTCCCAGGCCAGCGAGCAGATGTGTAAGAAGACAATATCAAAAGGCAGGGCATTGCCTTGCAGCCGTTGCTCGAAGACCACTTTGCGCTGCGATTCGTTCTGGTAAAAGCCCGAAAGTGTGGCATCGAGGTCCGCTTCGCCGAGGCGGACCGGCTTCTGGGTCGACTCGGAGCTCTTCCCATCGGCACAGGCTTTTGGCGAAACCGGGTTGGCTTCGGCCTCAACCCGGTTGACGGTCTCTTTGAGGGTCGGCAATGCAAGGATGCCGACAATGACCCAGGTCGCCAGCCGCAGCCAGCGCCCGGCAATGAGGAGGATTACGATGCCAAGGATCCCATGAAGCAGATACTCGGGATTGATCAGACGGGTTAACAATTCGGCAAGGTAACCCGCCGAGAATCCCCGAAGGTTTGGCATCAGCTCGATCAGGCGCTCGGGGGTCGGGAAAAACGTGTCATGGTAGAACAGAGCGATTCCCATCGGGATGCTGAGGGCGCGCCGGATCAGGCAGCTGCTATGCCGTGTCAGGGGAAAGCCCACAAACAGGGCAAACAGAAGGTTGAGTGGCATATCGAGCGACATGCTGCCGGCCCAGAAAAGGCCGAGCTTCAACATGAAGTAATAAACCCAGATACCCATTAGCTTGCCTCTGTGCTCGCGGGTTGCAATGAAGACCAAAGATGGGATGCCAGGCGGCGATAGCCGCGCAGGGAGTGAATCAGGATGGCTTGCATGCTGGAGCGGATGCCATCGGATTTTAAGGTGGGGTGCCAAGCGGACCAGGCATCGGCGCGCGAGAACGTGCAGGCCACATAATCGGCCTCGTCCTGAACGCTCTGGAACTCCATTTTGAGGCTGAGCCGCTCCGCGCTGGAGGCCGCCACCCGCGCCCTGAAGGTGAATTCATGTGTGCCGCGATAAAGTCCGACGGACACCAGGGTTCCGCTCGGCAGGAGGTCTACGCCCCGGGGATCCAGCCCCAGACCGTGGGATGAAAAATCTCGGGTCTCAATGGAAAAGGTCCGACCGTTGTCCAGATAAAGGACTGCAGGAAGCGTTGCCGGCGTCCGATGGGTGTGCCGGATTTGTCGAAGCTCCGTGCCGGCGCTGAATACCACCCCGAGGATCGTAAGGTTGTAGCTGACCCAGAAGAGGTTGAACAACACCACCTCGTATTCGAAGCTGTTCCAGACAAACAGTCTCACCAGACCCACCAGCAAGCCCATGCCATTGATTGCCAGCAACACCAGTGCCGGCATACTGATTTTCCAGTCCAGATAGCTCAGCGGGATCATGCCCCCCTTGGGGGTGACATTGAAGCGGCCCAATTTGGGACTGACCATGGCCAGAAGGGTCGGCAGGGCAATATAGGCAGCCAGAACGGTTTCATAGACTTCTGCCCAGAGGGAATGGCGGAAACGGCCCTGAATGCGGCTGTTGGTGATGTTGGCCAGGGTAATGTAGGGCATGGCATACATCAGAAGGATCAGTGGCTCCGCCCGGATGAAATGCAGTTCGAGGAAAAGATAGCCAGCCGGTGCGGTCATGAAGATGATGCGGGGTAATCCAAAAAAGAAATGGATGGAGGCGTTGGTATAGCAGATCCGCTGGAACAGGCTGAGACCCCGTCCGAAAAGGGGGTTGTCGATCCTGAAGATTTGCGCCATGCCGCGTGCCCAGCGGATCCGTTGGCCGATATGCGCGGACAGGGTCTCGGTCGCAAGCCCTGCCGCCAGGGGAATGTTGATATAAGCGCTTCGGTACCCCCGACGGTGAAGCTTGAGGGCGGTATGGGCATCCTCGGTGACCGTTTCGATTGCAACGCCTCCTACCTCTTCGAGCGGACGCCTCCGGATGACCGCACAGGAGCCGCAGAAAAAGGCCGCGTTCCAGAGGTCATTGCCGTCTTGAATCAGACGATTGAAGAGCTGCCCCTCATTGGGGACTTCACGGAAGGTGGAGAGATTGCGCTCAAAGGGGTCTGGCGAAAAAAAGTGGTGTGGGGTCTGCACCAGCGCCACCTTTGGATCTGCATGGAGCCAGCCGACGGTCATCTGGAGGAACGAGCGCACCGGAACGTGGTCGCAGTCGAAGATGGCAATCAATTCGCCATCGGTCTGGGTCAGGGCATGGTTCAGGTTGCCGGCCTTGGCGTGAAGGTTGTTGGTGCGAGTGATATAGCCGACCCCGGCGGCCTCTGCAAACTCCCGGAAAGAATCCCGACGGCCGTCATCCAGAAGATATACCTTGAGGCGATCCTTGGGCCAATCGATGTTCTTGGCGGCATGCACCGTGATTCTGACGATGTCCAGGGGTTCATTGTAGGAGGGGATGTAGATGTCCACGCTCGGCCAGCACTGGGTATCCTCGGGCAGTGGCCGTGGGCTTCGATGCAGGGGTGCCAGGGTCTGGACAAAGCTGAACGTGGTGGCAATCCAGGTGAAGGCCTCGGCCATGAACAGGGTAATGGAGAAGACCTGATTGCCCCAGCCTTCCACCGTCAGTGTCTGCAGGGTTCGCCAGAGGCCATAGCGAAAGGTCGCCATGAGCGCCAGCACGACCAGAAAATTCGACACGATCGACTGGGGCGCGCGTCGGACCCCCATGGCGGTCAGCAAGAGAATGATGAAGAAAAGGCCCTGTCCGGCAAGGTCCATGGGGGCGGCGGCCAAGGCCATGACCAGCAGCACGCCCAGCACAGCCATCAAAAGGTTGGCCCAGCGACCGGACGGCAGCCGGTGATCCAGCGACAGCAAGGCCTCACCGAACTGACTGGCTTGTGGCAGGCGCGCCAGCGCACTATTAAGTCCATCCCTCCGGGCTGCGGTCGGGGGGGTGAGGAAGAGGGCGCCCAGCCAGTGCTGCCATTGGGCGTCTGTGTTCACCCCGATGGATGCGGCCAACCAGGGGATGCAAACGGATCTGAACTGCGCCTCTTGGCTTTTGAGCCAACCGGGCAACATCAGGGGAGCAGGGGGCGGGCGGACAAACAGGCGCAGCACCCATTCGCCCGGCCTGCCGGGCGAGGTGACGCCGAGCGCATCTTTAAAGCGCTTCAAGTCAGACTCCTGCGGCATGCCACAATCCAGTTGACCAGGCCTTGGATGTCTCGGTGGGCCTGTGATTTGGGTGCGTGGGCCGACAAGGTCAGGCCTCGGGCCTGCGATTCTGGCACGGCCTGATCTTCATGAACCATTTCATTCATCAGCCGATCGCCGAGGGATTCCTTGAAGATTCTCAACAGATCCCGATCCAGGAGTCGTCGGCCATCCAGCCGGTTGATGAGGTGTACCAATCGGGATGCGTTGCGCTCAATCTGTGGCCAGGCAGCGAGTCGGCGGGCATCTTCAAGGCCCCGATGAACCGGCGTCAGGACATGAATGATCCGATCGGCCAGCGCCAACGCCTGCTCCATCAAGGGATCCGGGCCACGGGCCACGTCCAACAGAATGAAATCCAGGGGATGATGCAAAAGGGCCGGGTCTGACCGCAGATCGGAGACTACACGATCAGGACGCATGCCGGCGGCCTCGCGGATGGCCAGAACGTCATGCGGCAGGTAGACCAGGTGTCCCTGGGTCGTGGTCACCGGTATCAGACCGGAGGCCATCCCTTGGGACCTTGCATGCCCATGGTCCATCAACCCGCCGAGGCTGTTGGAGGGATCCAGTTCAATCAGGGCCACGTTGAAGCCGCGCTCTGCCAGCGCACGGCCGAATTCGGCGACCAGTGTCGATCGGCCGGTACCGCCTGCAAGCGAAACCAAGCCAAGGGTCAGGACCTTATTCAAGTGGCAATCTCACGATTTTAAAGAACGTATTGTCAGGGCGTGCCGGTCTCAGGCGCCGGAGGGTTTGACGCAACAGCAAGCCCGGCAAGGTGCTGCTGAGGAGCACCCACAGGACGCCGAGCAGCGCCCCCAGGGCGAGTTTGCCCAGCAGGTTGACCCATAGCGGGCCAAAGGCCAGGAAATGGCTCATATCGACTCCTTGCCCCAGGTGGCGGGACTGTCCATCAGTTGAAGGGTGAAATCCGCTGGGATGTCCCGGTCCCACTCTCGCTCAAGCTCCATCAGGCGGGCAAGAATGCCCGTCAATTCGGTCCACTGGACTTCGGCGGCAAACGCATGACGGACTTCGGCGGAGAAACAGTTGGCCAGCGCAATGGGAATATCACTGATGCCGCAGCCAAACAGGAACAGGTAGATGTCCTCGCGGTCGGCCGTGATCAGATCTCCCGGGCGATTAGCCCTGAAGGCACTGAGGATCGACAGTTGACTGATCCCCTCAAGGAGAGTGAGTTGAATCAAGGCGTGGTGGGTCACCGCAGCTCCCTCATGCCTGAATTTCTGAAGCAAGGTCCTCGCGAAATCAAGTGGTGGCAGATACCCCCGGGCGGCGGGCGGGGTTGCGCCGAGTAGGAGCTCATCTAACCCCAGATGCGACTGCGAGGGTGCGGTGCTGTTGCCCTTGAGTGCCTCGATGACCCGCACCAATTCCTGGGTTCGCTCATTGGCATGGACAATCGCATTGAGCCCCAGGTGATAGAGCAGCTGTTCCTGATAGCTACGGATCCTGAAGCGGGTCTCGCGAAGGACGAGTTTGATGCCGCGGCCGATCCGCTTTCGGACCTGATCAATCAACCGTGCCAGCGTTTCAAAGTCGGTGGTCTCATCATAAGCCAGGACCAGGGTCGGGGCCATGGCCCCCTCGAGGCAGCGATCCAGCTGATCGGCATCGGTGAACACGTTCCAATCCTCTGGATGGTGAACATCGAAGAGGGCAACAGGTTCCTCAATCCATACCCGGCCTTCATCCGGAGCAGAAAAATGACCACGGCCATGATGCTGGATGGATGCGCCCAGCGTATTGAAATGCCGGCCATCGGATGCCAGTGACACGGCATAGGTGGTATCCACGATCCGGGCCTGGGTCTTGCCTTGCCAGTGATCGACCCGCCAGTGAATCTGCTGCCACTCGTTGAGTAGCGCAGCGCTGCCCCTCAGTTGCCCTAGTTCATGAGCCCCAAGTCCCGGATGTGGTCGGCCCAGAAGCCAGATGAAGCTGTGACCCCAGGCCTCACACCAGCGCTCGAGCGCCGCGATCAGCGGGGCCGTGCTGACCCCAACGCCCGTTCCGGTGGGGGTATCGAAGAACACCACAGAGCTACACGGTCCAAGGCCCATGTCCTCGAGCGCCGTCAGGAAACCTTGGGCATCCCCCTCAAGGAGGCGCCGATGCCCATCGGGAGTCAGGGCCATCGCCTGAATCGAACTTGGGTGTGCTTCAGCAGCAGGCGCCTCGATGAGATGCTCGAATCCCGGATGCCCCAGCAGGCAGAGTCTTTTGGATGTCAGCTTCAGATCGTCCAGGAGGCCCCGGCTGAAGGCTTTGAGCAAGGCCGGGTTCCTGATCTGGATCAGGTAGGCGCCGGTGCCAAGATCCGAGGCGTGGGCCGGCAGACCGCGAATGGGCAAGGGCAGGCCCTCGGAAGGCAAATGGCCGATAAGGCCCAAAAGAATCTGATCAAGAAGGCGGCTCATGGGATCTTCCGGGTCGTCTGCGCGCGGTCGGGATCCGTTTTACGGGCAAGTGGCCAGCGTTGAAGGGCCTCGCGAGCCTCTTCGGCCTCACGGATTTCATGATACGGAAACGCCTCGTTGAAATGCGCATCCCTCAGCATCCTGGCCACATCCGGGGGGCAGTCCAATTTCACCTTCATAGGGCGCCCTTCAGTTGGGTAATCACGTTGGCAGTGCCGGTATGCAAGGTCTGCGTCATCGCGCTATCACCACCGGTAGTAGGGTTGCGGATTTTCCGGCGGAAAGACCATGGGTGAGTCGTTTTCATCAAAGGCATAGCGCATGTAAAGCCCCCCATAGTTCGGTGTATAGAAGGGCGACTGGGCTTTTTCGAAATGGGCGCCGATAAAGAAATCCGGGCTGACCCGGTACTCGGTCTTGAAGCGAATTCCATAGCTCACGGCCGTTCCACTGAGGCTGCTGTAATACGCATTCTGGTTAAGCGGGGAATATTGCAACGCCGGATCGTTGGGGTAAAGCGGGCTGGCGTTCTCGCTGGAATAACTGTAGGCCACATAGCCGCGAAAATGATAGGAGAGGTCCCCTTCCCGACCCTGAAATTGCAGGGGGATCGAGGCCGAGGTATAGAGCTGCGGACTCCAGTAGCCGCCATATCCGAAGGTGTAATGCCTTTGATTGTTGGCAAAGGACAAGAACATGCCGGCGAGCCCCAGTGACAGATTCATGTCATCCGTCTCAATGAAGTTCCAGTCAAGGCCCGTGCGGGTCATGCCCTCGGCGTTACTCTGTACCCGAGTGCCTTCGAGATACTGACCGGATGCCTGGAAAAAACCGCTGAGGGTGCCCACTTCGGTGTTGAATAAATCCGCTCCGGTATAAAACCCGCCACCGTTATAGGTGACGCCACCCCAGACGGCGCCGGTAACCGGGTCCCTCGCGCCGGCATAGGACAACAGGCTGTTGGGCATGGGGCGTCTGAACACCTCGACCGAGTAATAGCCATCGCCAAGGCTTCCGGTGTGGTGAATCCCGCCCACCACATTACTGACCGGAAATCCGATCGGTGTGGATCCAAGATCGATGCGCCAGTGGTCCCATTCATAGCCTGCACCGATCGAACCACCGAATGCCTGCTGATTGACCTCGGTCGGCAGAATCGTGCCATTGGCACAGACCGGTCCTGTGCCGGATTTGCCGGGGGTACACAGGGCATTGACCGTACCGAACTGGGCCGCATTACCAAAATTCCAGAGCCCAAGGTTCCCTGCGAATACCCCGGCAAAGTCAGTCTGAAAGAAGTAGTGGCCGTCATAGCCGTCAGCCACGCGGATGAGGTTGGGCGAATCGACATTGATGATCTGCGAGATACCTGGCGTTCCCGCCAGTTCCCGAACGTCAACGCCACTTGAAAAATAACCAAAGCGCCGGGCCCGGATTTCATGTTCGAGTTCCACGGCTTCCAGGCGATCGTCATTGGCCACGGGCTTTGAGACATTTTCAGCCGGACGGTCGAGGAGGGTCTTGAGATCGCTTAAGGACTGCTCATAATGCTGGGCCTTCTTTTCCGCCTTGGCCAGTGCCAGCGCTGTGGCGGGGTCGGTGCCCTTCTCAGTACGCACCGCCTCGAGAATGGCTTCAGCGCGCGGAATCTGGTTACTTAGAATGAAATCGCGTGCCAGATAGATACGATCCTCGCGGTCCTTCGGCGGAATTTCAGCCTCCAGTCGGTCCATGAGCGACAGCGCCTCTGAGGTCTCGCCATCGATCCACAGGGCTTCTGCCAGGGAGGCCTGAAGCCGGAACGAGTGTGGCTGAGCGGCCAGGGCTTGGCGGTAGATGGCCACGGCGGCTTGACTGTCTTTGGCCAGAAGTTTCATGTCCGCCAGCGCTGAGGACAGGCGCGGGTCATTGGGATGGGTGTTGAGTGCCTCTTCCAACTGCTGCATGGCCCGCTGCGCCTCGCGTTGCCGCCGAAGCGCCCAGGCCTCCCTGACAGTGGCCCGGATGCGAAGGTCTGAGATATCGGCTTGTTCGGCTGGCGTTGTGTCCTTGCGACTCTCCAATTGCCTGAGGGCGGCATCCAGGGCGAGATCAGCCCTGAGGCTTGAGAGGAGTTCAGCGTAGCGGATTTCGTCCTCAACGGCGGGGGGGGTATGACGCTGGGTCATGCGGCGGGCCAGCGCAAGGGCATGATTTTCCTCGCCGATGTCCGCAAGGGCCACGGCGCATTCCCAGCCGCCTTCTGAGGTCATCTCGCTGGGACACTCCGCCCGCAGCTTTTTGACCGCCGCCTGATGCTGTCCCGCCTGATCCTCGCGCAGCGCCTCTTGAATGGTCTTGCGAAGCACCAACCGGTCTCTTAAAGAGCGGATCTCCTTGGTATTTTTCTGGGGGCCATCGATGCGCTCCAGCAGGATGAGCGCCGCGGCGTCATCGCCAAGTGCTGAGAGGTAAAGAGCTTCTGCCTTTAACGCTTGGGGACTGGGCGGGGCTCCCTCAAAGCGCGCCCGTCCCTTCTCCGGCTGTCCTTCGCTGGCATCTAGCTGCGCCAGATCGTAGCGGATCCATCCGGAGCCTGGGGCAACCCGCAGACCCTCCTCGAGAAGGGCTCTGGCGCCTGCTTTATCGCCTGTCTCGATTTGGCGCGCGGATTCATCCCGAATCAAGGTGATCCAGGCGTCCCTGAGGGCGTCGTGCCTTACGTTCTTGACGAGCCAGGCCTGACCCCAGCGAATCGCCTCCAGGGTGTTGCCGGTAGCGGCCAGCGTGGTCATCAGGCCGGAAGCGGCACGCTCCTCCTGAGGGCGTCTTGCCAGCACCCGGCGATAGGTCTCAAGCGCCTCATGCGTCTTGTTCTCCTTTTGGTACAGCTTGGCCAGTTGCAAAGGGTACTCGCTGTCTTCGGGATCAAGATCGATGGCGTGCTTGAAGTCCGACTCTGCCGCCTCCAGATGGCCTGCGGCCGCCTGCCTCTCGGCCATATGGGCGATCTGGGTGGCTTTTTCGATCTGTTGATCCTTCGCCCGTTGACGCAGATCTGCCTCGCTCAGGACGAGCTGAGGAACTTCAAGATCCGGAAACCGTGCGGAGAAAGCCTTGAAATAGTGCTCGGTCTTCGGGGTTCGCTCGGTCTCGGAAAGGCCATCCTCAAAGGCTTTCTGAAGCAGCTCGGCGTCCACATCATCGCGTTGCGAGAGGGTGACCAGCGTGTCAAGGCCACTGGTGCGGGTCTTCTCGTCATTGACCTTGATGGTGGCGATCTCCAGCAGGGGTCTTGCATCTCCCGGCATGGTTTTCTGAAGCCCCGTCAAACCCTTGACTGCCTCCAACTGGTGTCCGGGAATGCGACCGAGAAGATGGTAGTAGATCAGCCCGCTCTCGCCCGTGCGGTGGCCCTCATCAAAGAGGGAATTGAGAACCGGCAGCATCGCGATCCGCTCCTTGGGTGCCTTCTTTCCGAGAAACACGGCTGTTGCGAGGTTGCGGCGGTCTGTGGTGGCCAGACGCAGCATGTCACGGAGTTCCAGGGTCGCGCGTGCGTCAGGGTGTCGGGTCTCCAATTCTTGCAGCAGCGATTGGGCCTCCCGTGTGTTGCCGTTGCGAAGACCAATCAGGGCAATCTCGACCATCAGCGCCGGGTCATCAGGCGCGATCAATTGCGCACGGCGGAGGGCGTCAAGGGCCAGATCATCCCGCTTTTTCACCACCCAGAGTCGTGCGGCTTGGCGCAGGTTCACAAGTCGCGGATCATCGCTTGCAGTTTCAGGGGTAGCCGCCCCTAGCGTTTGGCCGACCAGGATCGCGATGAGCACAATGACGCTGACTAGTCGCACGATCCTGACCACCGGGTTCTAAGGGTGCCGTCGCTGTCAAAGCCGAATCGTCCATCGCTAAAGCCTTGACTGAAGAGGCTCAGGGCCTGGCTGTAGTAGGTAAGGTCGCGAGGCTCGGCCTGCTTGGACTGGATCCGTTGCAAGAGGGCCTGAGATGCCGCGCTCTGGCCGCTGGCTATCAGAAACGGAACCAATGCCATGGCAAAACCCCGGGGCCCCTCTGCCTCGGCGAGGCCGGTTCTAAGGTCCACGGATTCCGGCGCTGTCTGCGTCTCGCCAAGCTGCCGGCGCATGCCTCCCAGGCGTTCGATCAACCCGGCCCTCGTGGTATCCAGCGGCGAGGTCATGCCAACCCAGAGATAGACGCGGATGGCATCATAACTGCCGCGAAAGGCAGAGCCCGGATCGGGTTCGAAGCGGTTGGGCGCGGTGTACAGGAGCCAGTCACCGGCAAAGCCATGCTGAGTGGCAGAAAGGACCTGTAGCGATGAGCGATGGATCTCCTGCCATGCCGGCTCATCGGTTTTCGCTGCAAGTGCGGCGATCAGAAAGGGGGGGGAGTAGCTCGGGTTCAGGCGCCAGCGCTCAGGGGAGGGGTGAAAGCCTTCTCGACCTGGCAGCAGCGTGCGACCGAGCCTTGGCAGTTGATCGGTCTCCTCCGCAAGGATTTGTCGTGCCAGCGCCTGCCCGACCTCGGTGTAGGCCGGCACGGACCACAGCCGTCCAGCTTCGATGAGGGTATAGCTCAGCCAAAGGTCTGCATCCGAGGCCGGGTTGGGATCCAGTATGGCACCTTTGCCGGGTTCGGACTCGGCCCACTCCCATGCCGGCAGTTTCTCACCCAGATGGCCATCGGCAAGGTGCGTCCCGGTCCATGCCAGAAGAGTTTCAAACAGGGCCCGTTGATTGGCGATCAGACTGAAGAAAAGCGCGTAGGCCTGGCCTTCGGACGTGCTGTGCTGTCTGGAATTGGCCGGGTCAACAACGCGGCCATCCGTCCGGATGAAGTCCTGACGAAAGCGGTCGAGCTCGGGCCAGTCGGGCGAGCAGGAGGTGCCCGGTTGACAGGCCCAAAGACCCATAAGACTTCCCACAAGCAGCCCCGCCCGGAGGACCGGGCGGGGCCTTCGGTGCATCCTAGGCATCTTCAAGCCGTTTTTGCTGACGCGAGCGCAGCGCACGGAACATCATGACCGCCAGCAATGCACCGGCCACAAGGGCCAGCGCACCGGACAGCAAGGGGTGCTGGCTCAGGCGGAAACCCAACCAGACCCAGGCCGGAACGTCACCCCGGTAATAATGGTCGCCGATTTGATAGCTCTCGATTGCATGGTTTCTGAGAATGGCGACATCGCCATTGACGAACTTGTGAATGCCCGCACTTTCGAGCGTATCAAGGCCATCTGTGACCCCCTGGGTGTCGGTCGCCTCAAAGCTGACGACGCTGCGACCGCTAGTGAGGGGCGATTCAAATCCCGTGAGGGCAGCCAGACTGCCGGTCGCCGTAAAGCCCGCCCGGCCAAGTTGGCCGACGCGCCGGGTCATGCTCGCGAGGTCCTTGAACGCGAAGGCTTCGGTCAGGGAGAAGTCATGCCCGAACTCACGACCTTCCGTATTGAGCGAGGCCGGTTGCTCGGCTTTCCACTGCGTGAGCAGCGGGTGGGCACCCGCGGTTCCGATGACAAGGAGATCCTTGTCCCTGAGTCCCTCGCGTTGGTCACCGAGGACCACCTGATGGCGAAGGGCCGGAACCCCGCTTGAGAAACTCATCTGCGCCAACAGGCTCATTGCGGCCTCGATGTCGGTGGCTGCGGGGCTTTGTGGCAGGACCAGCGCCGTCTCAGAAAGGTCTGCCAAGCGGGTAAACGGGAAACCGCTGCTGATGAAACTGCCAAGGTCAGGCAGGACGGCATAGTGGTAGAAGCCACTGAAATCGATGGTTGAGTCGGCATCGATGGTGCCGATGTTGCCGCCGATTGCCGACGAGCTGCAGTAGCCCTGACGGAAGTCGCCAAACAGGAAGCTGAACGCCAACTCGTTATCCGAACCGAGCTGGAAGGCCGGTATCTTGAGAGTGCTTTTGACATCCGGATTGCTGCCGATCAGCTTGAGGTCCATTTCCCGCTGCTCAAGACCCGATTGGTTTTGCAATTGGGTTGAGCCTGCCAGCGTGTCATTCACGAAGGTCGAGAACAGGGCATTCCCTGAAAATGCAGGCGGGGTGTAACGAATGTGAAGGTCCATGTTGACCCGGTCGCGGTCCCAGATCAGGAGATCCGGTGCAACCCGAAGGTGCAAGCGAGTCGGTGGCGGGTTGCGGCCCTTGAGCTGGAGCTGGGAGGGATCGGTGACCAGATCACCAATGCGGGTCGGGCGGTCTGAGGATGCCCAATTTGGGGCATCATAGGGTTGTCGTGGCGCCGGTAGATCAAGACGCGAGACCGTGGCGACAGGGCCTGTGAGGGCAGCTTGGCCCAGAGCCAGCGCCATTGCGGCCTGATCGACAGCGACCGAATCCTTGCCGAGTAACACCAGAAGCTTGACGCCGGGTTTATCGGGATGGCGGGTAATCTGGATGGTCGGTTTGTCCACCGGCTTGAGGCCCAGACCCGGCGGAATTTTATCGTTGGTCAGCAGCATGACACCGTGACGCTGCGGTATCTCCTTGAGGAGTACCGGGAAACGTGCACGGCGATACCCCGCCTTGACGCCCAGCCAGGAGGCCAGCACGCCGGATGCGTGGATCATGGATGCATCGGTTCCGGCGAGATAGATTGGGAGAGTCAGCCGCTCACTGGTATGCAGATCAAGAAATGGCGAGGGCAGGATCGCAAGATCATTGGGAAGGTCAACCGACTGGGTTGAAAGCTCCAGTTCGCTCTGGTTGCTGATGCTCACCCAAATGCTGCTATGCAGGGGGTCTTCACACTCCCGGGTGTAGTGGCCGACCAGCTGGAACCTAAGGCTGTTGGAACTCGACAGGAATGCCGGGTTGAAGCCGATGTCCTGCACTTGTTCCGTGCCCAATTTCTCTTTGGGCAAGGGAATGACCGCAATCACCTCCTCATTCATCAACACCTTGATGTGAGAAAGCTCTGAAATCAGGGCAGGGGATGCGGTGAATCGCACCCGAAGCCGGGCCCGGTTCACGACTTCATCATCGCGAATGCCGAACCACAGCACCTCACCCTCAGGGGTCCCATCCAGACGCAGGGGGGCACCTGCGCCGACCTGTTTGAGCGTCAGGCTTCTGGATTTTTCCGAATGAGTAACAGCGGAGGCCGGGGTCTCCTGCGGGGATTCGGACCGGGTGGCCGATCCGGCGGGGCCTGAAAAAAGTCCGACGCTGAATGCCAGGAACACGGCCGCGCCCACATGGTCAGCCCGCCTTGGTGTGTTGGGCCTTTTACGTGAAGCGGGGAAGCAAGGGGAAGGGGAAGCTGCCATATCGGATCCTTATTCACAAAAATCGTTTTTCTTCTGGATACCGTGCGTTCGGTTTCGGCCCTGCGCTTTGGCCTGATAGAGGGCTTGATCCGCCCGGTTCACGGTCTCGGTCCACGGCTCTCCATCAATCGCCTGAGTATAGCCAAAGCTGGCGGTGAGGTGGGGTGCCGGGTCGAAGGACACCTGCTCGACCTGCATTCGCAGGCGTTCTGCAAGGGTTGCCGCTGTTTCGAAGTCCGTGTCGGGCATCAGCACCAGGAATTCCTCACCCCCCCAGCGACATAGCCAGTCGCTGGTCCTCAGGGCTGAATTGAGGCTGGCCGCAAACTGCCGGAGGACCCGATCCCCGGTGTTATGTCCGAAGGTATCGTTGATGGTCTTGAAGTGATCAATATCGGCCATGAGGATGCTGCGGGGCCTGCGCAGGGTACTCTTGGTCTGGCTCTCGGCCCCCAGTTCCTCGGCCTTGCGCCGGTTCCAGATGCCGGTAACGGGATCGCGGTTCAGCAGGTAGCGACTTTCTGCCATGCTGGCCTCCATCACCATGATCAGGAGGGCCAGCGAATACAGGATCGATGTCGTCATCAAAATGATCATGACCTCTGATCTCGGGATCATGGGATTCCAATCCTCCTCGGTCCATCCGAACTGATGGGCCATCCCCAGATGCATGCGGGACAGGGAAAGCGCGCACTGGATCCCGATCGCCAGCATGAGGAGGTATTGTCCTTTGCCCGCAACCGCCTTGCCTTTAGACGTCCGAAGCGTCATGAGAACCATGCCGATCTGCGAGATGTAAAGGATGTTGATGAGGATCAGGCGAAGCGCCGGATGCGCGTAGGTGAAGACGTTGATCAGAAGGATGCTCGCCAGGCACAAGAGGATCGGATTGCGCCGGTCCAGTTCCCTGAATCGGATCAGTGCGGCATTGAGAAAAAGGAATCCGGAGGTGAGGAGAACACTGACAACCGGCCCGAGCAAGCTCTTGGGCACAAACGGCACAAACGGGGTATTGATGACCAGACCCCAGGTCCAGATTCCAAGACCCCGGTAGGCCCGGCCCCGAGTCACAGACAGGAGAACCACGGTCAGCGTCAGGCAGGTCGTGGTCTGGACCACGACGACGCTTTCAAGATCCAGCGCCTGATGGAGGACATGGAAAGGCCACTGGCTGAAATCGAGCAAGGTCATGACGGCCTCCCTGGACCCTTAAGGTTCTCGATTCTTTTCGCTCGGCCTAGGGCCCGTCAGATCTCCCTTCAGGGGTCCCTCTCGAAGATCCAGAAGTCCCGGATGCTGGCGGTCCAGCGCCCGCCAGATCCGGGCCGATCCGTCGACAGAGAGGTGGTTGTCATCAAAGAACAGCATCTCGCCGCCGATCTGGCCATAACAGAATTGCGCATCGCAGAGGGCCTCCAGTGGGTCAAACACGACCACCTCGGGGAATGCCTTGAGGACATCCTGGACGGCTGCCCGATAAGGCGCTTGCCGGGCTTCAACGGCTGTGCGAGCTACTCTGCAGTCGTGCCTTCTTACAAGGCTCAAGGGTCTTTGTTGGCAGCTTTGGGGTTGAAAACCCAGTTCGGGGACCTGGTGCATGAAGATCACTCGCATGAAGGGGACGTTGAGGGCCTTAAGACTGGCTTTTAAGCCTTCCTTGAAGATCCGGTGCTGATCCTCTTCTGATGGGTTGCCGGAAAGACGGAACTGGCTGGTGGCCGTATCCACTCCAAACCCCGTGCCCTCATAGCGCTTGGCCCAACGGCCAACAAAGACAATGGTCTTGGGATCCTGGGAGGCCGACAGCGACTGAAAAACCGGGTCGAAAAACGGTTGGCAATCCGCCG
>CAYLUS010000014.1:35189-45075 GCA_964386975.1 uncultured Methylococcus sp. | reverse complement strand
CCAGCACCAGCACCAGCACCAGCACCAGCACCAGCACCAGCACCAGCACCAGCAACAGCAACAGCTCCTGCTCCTGCTCCTGCCACGACACCAACCCAAGGGCCCAATCGAAGCCCGGTCATATCGAAGAGTTCTGATTCTCAATCGGACGGGCAGAGCGGATTCAAAAAACTTGGTAGCAGTATGCGTCGATTTATCGACTACGTGGATAAACCCGCTAGGGATGAGGAGACCACCACTTCACACCAGGTTCCAGCTGCTATTCCCGACCTAGCACCGGCTCCAGCTCCAGCTCAAGAAAACGCGGAATCAATCAAAACAGCCCCGCCCTCCGAGGACATGACGAGTAAAAAAACCGGGGGGCTGAGCGGTTTTAAGAAATTGACGCAGGATGTCCGCCGATTTATTGACTATGTAGACAAGCCTCCAAAAGAGTAATGTAAATTACTCAGGAAAAGCTCATTCAAATAATGCCATTCCGCTCGGGGAGTCCGAAGTAAATCAAGTCTTTCCCTGTTTGCGAAAAAATCTCAGCAGTGGATGCCTGCCTGGTTCAAGAGTGGGGTCAGGTATCCTCTGCCTGGATTGGTGCTTTAGCCTAAGCAGCCCGTTCGCACTTCATACTTGTAATTAGGAACCTTTTTTTGCCCGCTGACCGGCAATGCTATGGTCGATAGCTGTCCAGCATTCTTTGTATCGTTAAAAGCGAAATCGCAAGAATTGCCTCGGTAAAACAATACCTAATGCTTCTGGACAGTCAGAGGTGTGTAAAGGATACTCTGCAAACTTAATCATTAATTTGGAGTATGTATCAATGGGATTCCTGCAGAACAAACGCGCGCTGATCGTCGGGGTCGCGAGCAACCGTTCCATCGCCTTCGGCATCGCTGCTGCCATGGCACGTGAAGGTGCGGAAATTGCCCTGACTTACCAAAATGAGAAACTAAAAGAGCGGGTTGAAAAGCTGGCTGAGGAATTGGGCGCAAAGATTGTTTTGCCCTGCGATGTCGTCAGTGATGAAGAAATCGATTCTCTCTACGACCAACTAGGAAAGCATTGGGATGGCCTAGATACCGTTGTTCACTCGGTCGCATTTGCACCCCGTGAAGCGCTGGAGGGGACTTATCTGGATTCAGTGACCCGGGAAAACTTCAGGGTCGCACATGATGTCAGCTCCTACAGCTTTGCAGCTCTTGCGAAGGGGGCTAGGAGACTGATGCAAGGTAGACATGGATCACTACTGACTCTGAGCTACTTGGGTGCTGAACGTGCCATTCCTAACTACAACGTCATGGGAGTAGCCAAGGCCAGCCTGGAGGCCAATGTCCGGTATTTGGCGGCTTCGTTGGGACCGGAGGGAACCCGCGTCAATGCTGTCTCTGCTGGCGCCATTAGGACGCTTGCCGCATCGGGTATCGCCAATTTCCGGGAAATGCTGGCAAAGGGCGAACAAGCCGCACCGCTGCGCAAAAATGTCAGCATTGACGAAGTCGGCAATGCTGCAGCTTTCCTTTGCTCAGATCTCGCCTCCGGTATCACCGGTGAAATTCTTTACGTTGACGCCGGCTACAACATCGTCGGCCTGTCCGGTCTTTAGTGACCGGCATTGATCTTGTGTGGATTGTTCTGGGGATCCAGTGACATCCTTAACAAGACCAGCGCTTTTCAAGCTTGATCAAGTCGAACGACACTTTGGCTCAAAGGTCGTTCTAGAGAAACTTTCGGTCGACATCCTGCAATCAGAGTTCCTGTGCCTGTTGGGAGCTTCTGGTTGCGGGAAGTCGACGCTATTGAGGCTTCTCGCAGGGCTGGACGCTCCCGATGGCGGATCGCTTAATCGCTGCCTACCCATCAGTGGTGTCGGTCTTGTATTTCAGGAGCCCAACCTTCTGCCTTGGCGGAGCGTTCTGGGTAATGTCGAATTACCGCTGGAATTAAAGGGAATCAACAAGCGGGATCGAAGGGCCAAGGCGCTCATGCACCTAAAAGAGGTCGGCTTGCATGAGGCCGCCGATCGCTTTCCAAGCCAACTATCCGGCGGAATGAGGATGCGGGTTTCGATTGCCAGAGCACTGGTCACCGAACCTGAACTGTTACTTCTGGATGAACCTTTTTCAGCGCTTGATGAAATCACGCGAGAGGATCTCGACCAGTATTTGCGCTCGCTTTTCATCAGCAAGAAGTTGACGGTGGTATTCGTCACGCATTCGATTCTGGAGGCCACCTACCTGGCTGATCGGATCATCATGATGGCCCCTGGAGGCGGTCGTATCATCCGTGATGAGAGAATCCAACCGGGATATGACGGTGACTCAATGCATCAGAAACCCCCGGTGCATAACGAAATCAGGGCTGGCTTGTCCAGAAGCCTACGAGACTCAATTAAGGTTCCGAGATGATGTACCGGACCTGGCTCCCACCTACTCTGACCCTTCTCGCTGTGATCCTCGGGCTGCAGGTCGGACTGTCTCTGTCTCAGACACCCGAATATCTATTTCCAAAACCCTCCACGGTGTTGAGCGCTGTGCTCGAGTTTCGGGTGGAGCTTTCAAAATCACTGCTTCAAACGGGATGGGCTGCACTTGCGGGTTTAGTATCAAGTGCCTTCATCGGTGGCATTATGGCCATTCTCATGAGCATCCATCCTCTCATCAGGCAGGCGCTATACCCCTACGCTGTTTTTTTTCAGACCGTTCCTATAGTTGCTATTGCTCCCATGCTGATCATTTGGTTCGGCTATGGCCAACGTTCAATTATTGCAGCGTCATTGATCGTTTCAATTTTTCCCATTGTGGCCAACACACTGACTGGCCTTCTTTCGCAGGGACCGGAACTCCTGGATCTTTTTAGGATTTATAAAGCTTCAAAACTAGATCTCCTCCTGAAACTGAGAATCCCAGGAGCGATTCCCAACTTCCTTACGGGGCTTCGCATAGCCTCCGGCTTGTCCGTGATCGGCGCACTGGTAGGTGAGTTTGTGGCAGATAACTTCGAGGGAGGGGGCGGAATAGGCACACTGGTTGAGATCGCCATCAAGGAGCAACGCACCGACAAGGTATTTGCTGCCGTTTTTGCAGCATCCCTTCTAGGACTCTTTTTCTTTGGGGCAGTCAGTCTCCTGGGCCGCATTTCCATGCGTCGCTGGCAACTGCCTGAATTGAGGGACTGAACGGTGACCCGACTTTTTTATTTTTTTGCCCTGAGCATCCTGCTGACCGCCTGTGGTGAGGGATACTCCTCGAAAGTGGCCGCCCCCCCTCACCTCACCCTGCAATTGAACTGGGTTCCCGAGCCGGAATTTGGTGGTTATTACGCAGCAATCCTTGCCGGGCTATTTCAAAAAGAGGGGCTAACGCTGGATGTCCGCCCAGGAGGGCCTGGGACCCCTGCCCTTCAGTTAGTCGCAGCAGGACAGGCCGAGTTTGGGATCACCAGCCAGGACGCACTGCTGATCGCACGCTCAAGAGGTGCAGATCTAGTGGCCTTGTTCGCCCTCTATCAGGATTTTCCAGAGGGCATCATGGTTCACGCCAAACGCAGGATCCGTTCGGTCGATCAGATTTTCAAGACGGGAACCTTGGCAATGCAAGCGGGTACCCCTTTTCTGGCGATGCTACAAAAAAAATACGATTTCCGCGGGCTCAAACTGGTGCCCTACACGAATAACCTTGCGCCTTTTCTGCATGACCCGCTTATGGCACAACAGTGCTTCATTACTGCAGAGCCTGAAGTAGCAAGGCGATCTGGCATTGAGCCACAGGTCTTCGGATTTAAGGAAATGGGATATAACCCCTATTCCGGCGTGATTTTCACCCGAAAAGACTTTCTGACAAGCCATCCTGAAGAGACCCGACGGTTCCTTCGAGCCGTTCGTCAGGGCTGGATTCAGTATTTGTCGGACCCGGGCCCGGCAAACCAAGCCATGC
The DNA here is from genome assembly GCA_964386975.1 of uncultured Methylococcus sp. Lineage (GTDB taxonomy): Bacteria > Pseudomonadota > Gammaproteobacteria > Methylococcales > Methylococcaceae > UBA6136. Next base: position 41,149 of record CAYLUS010000014.1, on the reverse strand, counting down.
AAAAACTCAACACCACCATGCAGCCTGAAACCTTCGAACAGGCAGCCCAGATCCAAAAACCCTTGATTCTTAATCAGCTCGATGACCCCAGGAAAATCGGTCTGATGTCCCAATCACGCTGGCAAAGCTTCGCTGAGCAACTTCACGGCCTTGGGATTCTTCCAGACAGCCGTATTGAAGGCGCCTATGCCGAGGTCGCAGAATAAATGGCATGCTGGATCTGCTGTAAATCCCTTTCAAACGCATAACCTCACTGGAGAAACCACATGTCAAAACCGTGCTGCACACAAAAAGCACCCTATCCCCTGGAAGTCGTCGAGGGTCAGGATTATTGGTATTGCGCTTGCGGTCTCAGTCAGAAGCAACCTTTATGTGATGGCTCACATAAAGGATCAGGCCTTGCCCCCATCGTCCACAAGGCCGAGAAATCCGGGACTTTGTATTTTTGCGGATGCCGGCAGAGTCAGAACCTGCCTTTTTGTGACGGCAGCCACTCTCGGGTGAGCTGAATGCAGCTCCGGGATGGCCGTTAGATGAATTCCAAGAATTCAGCCCCTGCGCCTGTTGTCATCCCCATCGAACGATTGGCAGAAGAAACACTGTGGGCCCTGATCGAAGACTTCATCACGCGTGAGGGAACTGACTACGGGCAGAGTGAAACGGCGATTGGAACCAAAAAAGAACAAGTACTCCGGCAACTCAAGAGTGGTCATGCGGGCATTGTCTACTTCCCTGGGGACGAGAGTTTCACCCTATTGACCCACCTTGAAATTCAAAAACGCGGTCTTTGATCTGGACGTGAACCATGAGCTTTGAAAGCCGACTGAGCGGTAGTTTTTTGTTCGAGCGGGCACTGCTGCTGGCACTGGTTGGTGCCCTGATCTATGCCTGTCTTACGGTTATTTCTCCCTTCATTCCCGCTTTTATCTGGGCCACGATACTTGCCATCTCAACATGGCCTTACTACCTTGCACTTTCCCGTGCGATGGGCAATCACCGTCGACTTGCCGCCGTTTTCCTGACCACCCTGCAATTGATGGTTTTTGTGATTCCGGCAATTTTGGCATTAGATGCACTGACGACGCATGCACCTCAGATTGAGCAATTCATCGATCAGACTTTGGAATGGCTCAGGGGGCCGGCGCCGTCCTGGCTGGTTGATGTGCCTTTGGCCGGTGAGATGCTCGACAAAGGGTGGCGCGATGGCAAACTCACCTCGTTGATTGATCCGACCAAGATTCGCGCGCTTCTAGCCACCGCCGGTAAATGGGTCCTTCATGGCAGCGCCAGCCTAGCTCTCAATGCCATCAATATCGTTCTGGCAGTCCTTATGTCCGGTTTTTTGTATTCAACGGGTGAGAAGGCATCAAGTCTTGCGTTTGGGCTCGCTGCGCGCATTGGAGGAGAGAGCGGGGTTAAGGCGACCCAGGCGGCAGCCAACACCATTCGGGGCGTGTCTCTTGGGGTCATTGGCACGGCCCTGATACAGGCGCTCCTCTCTGGCGTCGGCTTCGCTTTCGCGCATATCAGCGCTGCACCCGTGCTTGGACTTTTATGCTTCCTTCTGGCGGTCATGCAACTGGGAACCAGCCTCGTCTGGATCCCGGCCGCAGCGTGGCTCTGGCACTTGGATCAGACTCATTGGGCTGTCTTTACCATCGCCTGGGGTATCGCGATCAATGTAATGGATAACTTCATCAAGCCCTACTTCATCGGACTATCGAGTCCACTCCCTTTCCTTTTAATCATGATTGGAGTGATTGGAGGTCTTTTGGCCTGGGGCTTTGTCGGGATCTTCCTTGGAACCACCCTCTTGGGGGTTGCATACACGACCCTGTTTGCCTGGCTCGATGGACAGGCGCGATCGAAACCCGCATAAGTGAAAAGGGCTCCCTAAGGAGCCCTTTTTTCATAGTAGGTTGTCGACGGATTAGTCCTTTTTCAAAATCTCAACATCCATCAATTCACGCAAGTGATTGATGAAGACCTCAAACTCCAGCTGCGCAACCCCCTGCTCCATATACTCGTCAAGAGAAGCCTTTTCCTTGTCCGTCATCGTGATCGCACCGTCGTGAACCCCGGTGACACTGAACACAAGGCGGCTCCCATCCACCAGTCGCGCCTCGCCGATGGCTGGACTTTGAGGTGTGGGGCGACCCACTGAAAATGCCGCACGGATCAATTCGTAGGGCACTTTCTGATTATCCCGCTTGATGCCACTCAGCTTGGTAATGTTTCCACCTTCGCCTTTGGCTGCCTCTGCCAAAGGCTTTCCAGTGCGTACTTGAGCAAGCAGCTCGGCGGCACGTTTATCGGCATCACTGCGTGCGTTTTCAGCACGCAACAAAGAGAGGATTGCAGGCCGAATCTCGGCCATTGGCTTCTCAACGGATGCTTCATGATCGCGGATCCTCAACACCACCGCTTTATCATCGCCGAGTTCAACCGGCTCACTGTTGTGCCCTGCAATGACATCTTCTGAAAAGGCGACTTTGCGAATCGCTTCTTCTGCCGCGATCGAATCACCCTTATCGCGCGTAAAAAGACCCGTATGCTGGACCTTGAGCCCCAATTGCTCAGCCGCATTATCGAGACTGTCCGGATTCTCGAAGGTAATCTCGGCGAGCTTCTGCCCTTGCTCATAAAACTTGGATTCCACCAAGTTCCGCTGGACGGTCTTGCGAAGTTCATCGCGGACTTCTTCAAATGGCTTGTAGCGCGCCGGAACCAGTTCCGTGACCTTGATCAGATGGTAGCCAAAACTGGTTTTAACCGGCTCTGAGACCTCACCCTGCTTCAGCTTTTCAGCCGCTTTGACAAAGCTCGGCTCTTGACCGTCAGCGGTTAGAACACCCAGCGCGCCACCGGCTTTTGCAGAGACAGAATCACCTGAACTTTCGCGGGCCAGTTTGGCAAAGTCCTCACCTTTCAGGAGCCGCTCGCGGAGATTTTTGGCCTTCTCCAGCCCCGCCTGATCGGCGGTTGCATCGGATCCCTGGACCAGGATCAGAATATGGCTGATTTTTCGTCGCTCCGGCGTTCCATAGGATGCCTTCTGTTCTTCATATTGCCGCTTGAGATCATCTTCACTCACATGAATGTTCTTTTGCAGATCCTCAAGGTTGAGCAAGAGATAGTCGATTGCGACCTTCTCAGTGGTCTTGAACTGGTCAAGATGGGCATCCCTGTAGGCGATAATCTCTGCATCACTGAAGTCCCGACTATCAGTACGCGGTGCGATCTTAATGTATTCGATGTCCCGTTCCTGATCTTTAAGCTTCTTCAGCAACTCAACATCCTGTCGGGTCGCAAAGCCTGATTTTAAGATCCCTGATTGAAATTGTTCGTTGATCAGACCTCGCTTAATCCGGCCAACAAATTGCTCAGGGCTCATGTTCTGGGAAGCAAGCAGATTGCGATATTTTTCACGGTCAAACTTGCCTTCGACCTGAAAATAGGGGAGCGTCTGTATGAATGCCCTTGCCTGATCATCCGAAATGGTCAGTTTGCGATCGTCAGCGCTTTGCGAAATGACTTCCTCGCGGACTAATTGCTCGAGCGCATCCTTGCGAAGTTGTTTCTCATCAACCTCGGGACTGTCGCCCAGATTTTGAAGATTCTGCTCGTAGATCTTAGAGACATCACGATCAAAGATTTCGTGGTCCCCGACAATGGCTGCCGGTCTCTCCTTCCCCGTATCAAGATAGTTTTGGATTCCCCACAACATGAAGGGAACACCAACCGCTATCAACATCACCCAGGCAAAGATACCCTGTGCACGATCTCGAATTGCTTGGAGCATGATCCACTAACCCACTGAAAAAAGTGACCAGACCCCTCAGAAACAGAGGTCTTGGTTACGAATCCGAATCAAAAAAAAACCCCGCATCATTCGCGGGGCTTTTCTATTATTGGCGGAGCGGACGGGGCTCGAACCCGCGACCCCCGGCGTGACAGGCCGGTATTCTAACCAACTGAACTACCGCTCCAATTTATGGTGGGTGCTGTAGGGATCGAACCTACGACCCTCGCCTTGTAAGGGCGATGCTCTCCCAGCTGAGCTAAGCACCCTGGAAAGCTAATCAGTTTACAGCATCCTTAAGCGCTTTACCAGCCTTGAAAGACGGTATCTTGGCCGCGGCAATGGTGATCGTCTTGCCCGTCTGGGGGTTGCGACCCTGACGTGATGCACGCTCCTTCACCTGAAAGGAACCAAAGCCAACCAGAGAGACGGTGTCCCCCTTCTTCAGGGCATTGGTTACTGCAGCAACCAGACCGTCCAGTGCACGACCCGCATCCGCCTTGGTCAAGTCGGCTGCATCAGCGATTGCTTCAATCAGTTCTGCCTTATTCATGTATCCCCCATGTCTTAGGAAAAAAATCCGTATTTACCGAGGTCCGTTCCAGTACTAAAAGCCCCCTAAGGAGCCAAGGACAAGCGTTACGCACCTGCTCACAATCTATCAGTGGCCAGAAACCCGTGTCAACCCAATAATGACGCGGGTTTTGGCCGAATGGTGAAATCATCGCCCACCCAAATCCAAAAGGATCAGTGAGCCACGATTCCCTTTTTACTTGCGCCAGCTTTACTGACGCGCTGGGATTTCTCTTCAACCACGGCGGTGGCCGGCTGCGGCATTCGGACCAATGCCAGCCCGAGGACCTCATCGATCCACTTAACCGGGATGATTTTTAGGTTTTCCTTGATGTTTTTTGGTATTTCGGCAAGGTCACGCTCGTTGTCTTTCGGAATCAGTACGGTCGTAATTCCTCCCCGGTGTGCTGCCAGCAACTTTTCCTTCAGCCCTCCAATCGGCAGTACCTCACCCCGAAGCGTGATTTCACCCGTCATGGCCACGGTCGACCGGACCGGAATCCCGGTCAAGGCGGACACCAGCGCCGTACACATACCAATACCGGCACTGGGGCCATCCTTGGGAGTCGCACCCTCCGGCACGTGGATATGAACATCTTGTTTCTGATAAAACGCAGGATCAATCCCAAGCGATTCGGATCGTGAGCGCGCGACCGTGATGGCGGTCTGAATGGATTCCTGCATGACCTCACCGAGCTTTCCCGTATAGGTTTGTTTGCCAGTACCGGGAACCAACACCGACTCAATGGTCAGAAGCTCACCACCCACTTCCGTCCAGGCAAGGCCAGTGACTTGGCCCACCTGGTCAGTTTCCTCGGCCTGACCGTAGCGATAGCGTCGAACGCCAAGATAATCCTCGATATTCTTGTTAGAGACCATGACCTTCTTGGCATTGGGCTTCAACAGCAGCGCCTTGACGACCTTGCGGCAGATTTTTGCAATTTCCCGCTCAAGACTTCGAACACCCGCCTCACGCGTGTAGTAGCGAATAATGTCTCGGACAGCCGACTCACTGATCTGGATTTCCTTTTGCTTCAACCCATTGTTCTTGATCTGCTTCGGAACCAAATAGCGGCTGGCAATACTGACTTTTTCATCCTCGGTATAACCCGCCAGACGGATCACCTCCATGCGGTCAAGAAGCGCCGGGGGGATGTCCAGCGTATTTGCAGTCGCCACGAACATGATCTCCGAGAGATCAAAGTCGACTTCAAGGTAGTGGTCATTGAAGGTATGGTTTTGTTCCGGATCCAACACTTCGAGCAAGGCAGAAGCCGGATCTCCCCTGAAGTCCATGGCCATCTTGTCAATTTCATCGAGCATGAACATCGGGTTGCGCGTTTTGACCTTACTCAGGTTTTGAAGCACCTTTCCTGGCATGGATCCAATATAGGTTCTCCGGTGCCCCCGTATTTCGGCTTCATCACGCACACCGCCAAGCGCCATGCGTACATATTTTCGGTTAGTGGCTCTCGCAATCGATTGTCCGAGTGAGGTCTTGCCAACGCCCGGGGGGCCAACCAGACACAGGATCGGTCCCTTGAGCTTTCGGACCCGCTGCTGGACTGCAAGATATTCAAGAATA
>CAYLUS010000014.1:0-35179 GCA_964386975.1 uncultured Methylococcus sp. | reverse complement strand
CTTGACCTTCTCAAGACCGAAGTGTTCCTCCTCCAGAATCAGCTCTGCATGGGCAAGATCGTGATTAACCTTGGAGCGCTTCTTCCAAGGCATACCCACCATCCAGTCAATGTAATTTCGGACCACGGTTGCTTCAGCCGACATCGGGGACATCTGACGGAGCTTGTTGAGCTCAGCTTCTGCTTTGGTTCTTGCGGCCTGCGGCATCCCTGACTTGTGGATTTTCTGGGCCAATTCGTCAAGCTCACTGGGAACATCGTCCATGTCACCCAGTTCTTTCTGGATGGCCTTCATCTGCTCGTTGAGGTAGTACTCGCGCTGATTTTTCTCCATCTGCTGCTTGACCCGACCACGGATCCGCTTTTCCATTTCCAGCAAATCAACTTCACCCTCCATCAACGACATCAGGCGTTCGAGCCGCTCGGTGACATTTGAGAGCTCAAGGATCGATTGCTTATCCTCGATTTTGATCGTCATGTGAGCGGCAATCGTATCGGCGAGACGACTGGTCTCGTCAATGCCGGCCAGGGAGTTCAGCACCTCTGGAGGAATCCGCTTGTTAAGCTTGACATATTGATCAAAGGTATTGATGACCGTCCGACTGAGAACATCCATCTCCTGCTCTTCAGCCCCCAGTTCCTCATCAACTGCGGTGACCCTTGCCAAAAGGAAACCGTCTTCCGTCTCAAATTCATCCACCAAGGAGCGCTGCGCACCCTCGACAAGAACCTTGACGGTGCCATCCGGCAGCTTGAGCAGCTGCAGAATGTTGGCAAGCGTTCCCACCCGGTAGAGATCCTCGAAACCCGGATCATCGACTTCGGCCTCACGCTGGGCCACCAGCAAGACCTGCTTGTTGTCACGCATGGCGCTATCGAGCGCCAGAATCGACTTTTCCCGTCCCACGAACAAGGGGATAACCATGTGTGGGTAAACCACCACATCGCGGAGCGGGAGAACCGGCACCCGCCTGTCAGTCGATTTCTGCTTTGGGGAGGCTTTGTCCATAAGAAATGCTCGGGTTCTGGAAAATAAAAAACAACTAAAGTGAGTTATGGGCGCGTTCGGGGCAAAAAACAAGCGCCCTTAAGAAAAAAGAAAACCCGCCGGGGCGGGTTTGCAAAGGGCTACTAAAAACCGACTTTACTCCGCCGCCACGACGCGTTGCTTCTCCTCGGCGCCATAAACCATGAATGGCGGCGTGTCCCCATTGATGACCTGCTCATCGACCACGACCTTAGTCACATTTTCGGCCGATGGCAATTCGTACATGGTATCCAGCAGGACATGCTCGAGGATGGTCCGCAATCCACGCGCGCCGGTCTTGCGTTCCATGGCCTTGCGCGCGATCACATGCAGCGCCTCTTCGCGGATATCCAGCTCACAGCCTTCCATTTCGAACAGCTTTTTATACTGCTTGACGAGCGCATTGCGGGGCTCACTCAAGATTCTGACCAAGGCCTCCTCATTCAACTCCTCAAGCGTCGCTATTACAGGAAGTCGACCCACGAACTCTGGAATCAGCCCATACTTGATGAGGTCCTCAGCTTCCACCTCGGCAAGCACTTCACCAACATTCTTGGAGTCATCCTTGCTTTTCACATCTGCCGAGAAGCCGATGCCCCCTTTTTCGGAGCGCGCCCGAATCACCTTGTCGAGGCCTGCAAAGGCCCCACCACAGATAAACAGGATGTTGCCCGTATTGACCTGCAAGAACTCCTGCTGAGGATGCTTGCGGCCACCTTGGGGTGGAACCGACGCGACGGTGCCCTCGATCAGCTTGAGAAGCGCCTGCTGGACGCCCTCACCCGAGACATCCCGGGTAATTGAGGGGTTGTCCGCCTTGCGTGAAATCTTGTCGATCTCATCAATGTAAACAATGCCGGACTCCGCTTTCTCGACATCGTAATCACATTTTTGCAGCAGTTTCTGGATGATGTTCTCAACATCCTCCCCAACGTAACCCGCTTCGGTCAGTGTCGTGGCATCCGCTATCGTGAACGGTACATCAAGCAGGCGCGCCAAGGTTTCGGCCATCAAGGTCTTGCCTGAACCGGTTGGCCCGATCAAAAGAATATTACTTTTGGCCAGCTCAACCTCGTTCTTGCGACCTCCCCCTTGGACCCGAAGGCGTTTGTAGTGGTTGTAGACAGCCACAGACAACGTTCGCTTGGCCTTGTCCTGGCCGATGACATACTCATCGAGGACTTCCTTGATCTCCTTCGGCTTTGGCAACTTATCCGAGCTTTGCGTCGCGCTCTCCTGCAACTCCTCACGGATGATGTCATTACACAGCTCGACACATTCATCACATACGTAGACCGAGGGCCCAGCGATCAGCTTTCTCACCTCATGCTGGCTTTTCCCACAGAAGGAACAATAAAGGAGTTTTCCGTTGCCTTCCTTACCACGCTTCTCATCTGTCATGACAACCCCTGCAAATTCCCGAAATGACGTCGTTTGATGGGTAAACCGCGCATACGACCGATCAGGCCGCTCGTCGGTCCAGAACCTTGTCGATCAGACCGTAGTTAACGGCGTCTTCACCGCTCATAAAGTTATCACGGTCCGTGTCACCCGCAATACGTTCAATGGACTGCCCCGTATGATGGGCCAGAATCTGATTCAAGCGATCGCGGATCGAGAGGATCTCACGGGCATGGATATCGATGTCACTGGCCTGCCCTTGGAAGCCCCCCAGGGGCTGATGGATCATCACACGCGAGTGGGGCAGACAGAATCGTTTGCCCTGAGCGCCCCCGGCGAGCAGCAATGCGCCCATACTGGCCGCCTGACCGATGCAGAGCGTGCTGACATCCGGCTTGATGAATTGCATCGTGTCATAAATGGCAAGGCCGGAGGTTACAACTCCACCAGGGGAGTTGATGTAAAGATGAATATCCTTGTCCGGATTCTCTGACTCAAGGAACAGCAGCTGAGCAATGACCAGATTGGCCATGTAATCCTCAACCTGCCCGACCAGGAAGATAACCCGCTCCTTGAGGAGCCGCGAGTAGATATCAAAGGCCCGCTCACCCCGTGCGGACTGCTCGATGACAACAGGGACGAGGCCCGTGGCCTGAGGTGTCGTGTCAATCGGATGTCTTGCCATGCTGATGCTCTTCCTAATTTTGAATGCAAGCGAATCTCAGGCCGCGGATACCAGGCCCTCAAAGGGGACAGCCTCCTCGCTGGTCTTAGCTTTCTCGATGATCAGGTCAACCACCTGATCCTCCATGACCATGTTCTCGATCTCCTGCAACCGGCCCTTGTCACCATAGTACCAGCGCACCACCTCCCCGGCGTCCTGATAACTGGCCGCCAGTTCCTCAACGGTTTTGCGAACCCGTTCGGCATCCACCTTGATACCGTGGGCATCAATCAGATTATTCAGCAGCAGTGCCAACGCCACCCGTCTTTTTGCCATGGGCTCAAGCTGGGTCGCAAGAGCCTCTTCATCCAACTTCTGCTTGGATCGCCGCGCCGACTCCTGTCTGGATTTCAGAAGTTCTTTGATCTCCTCCTTCACCAAAACCGTGGGGAGTTGGATAGCATTTTTCTCATACAGCGCATCCATGACACTGGTCTTGGTTCTGGCGCTCAGGGCACGCCGCATTTCACGCTCCATGTTGGAGCGGATTTCTGTCTTCAACTCATCCACGCCGCCTTCAACTCCGAACAATTGACAGAACTTCTCATCCATTTCAGGAAGTTCAGGCTCCTCAACCTTGGCAACATCAATCACGAAGTGACCGGTTTTGCCAGCCAGCTTCTCGCCTGGATATTCGGCGGGAAATTCAATGTCAAATTCAAAATGGTCACCGGCAGCCCGTCCTGTCAGGCGATCCTCAAATCCCGGGATCATCTGATTGGAGCCAAGAATCACGGGGAAATCCTCGGTTTTGCCATTGGTGAAGTTTTCACCGTCCTGGGTTCCCTCAAAACTGATGACAACGCGATCGCCAGTCTGGCTCTTGCGCTCCACGGGCTTGAAGGTCTGCCGCTGCTCGCGAAGCTTTTGCAGCATCTTTTCAACTTCCGTTTCCGTCACATTCGAAGTGAACTTCTTGACTTCAAGGGTTTCAATCGGCATCAGGACAAACTCAGGCATGACCTCAAAGGTTGCCTCGTATTCAAGGCCTTCACCCTCAGACATCTTGTTGGCCTTGATTTCCGGTGCCCCAACAGGGCTCAGCTTCTGATCCTGCGCGGCTTCATAGAAGCTCGACTGGATAAGATCGGAGAGAACCTCCTCCCGCACCTGTGGGCCATACATCTTGCGCACCACCGAGGCAGGCACCTTGCCCGGACGAAAACCATCGACCTTGACCTTGCCGGTCAGGGAACGCAGCTTGTTTTCGATTTGTTGACCGATCTTTTCTTCAGCAACGGTCACAGTCATTTTCCGACTCAGGTCGGACAACGTTTCAACAGACACTTGCATGTCTCTTTCACCTCGAAAATGGTTGAGTGGGGCGGATTCGGGCAACACCCGATAGGCTAGGCGCAAACAATGAAGCCGCGTATTCAGGATCTGGGGCGATTCAGGATCGCCTTGAAATTTCGTCTTGGGGGATAAACTGGTGCGAATGGGGAGACTCGAACTCCCACGGGTTACCCCACTGGAACCTAAATCCAGCGCGTCTACCAGTTTCGCCACATTCGCAAACTCAACGCCCGACTGGGGCACGCGAATGGAACGCCATTACCTTCACAGACAGGAGCTTGGGCTGCGCCAGCGAGCTGACACATACCCTGCATCCTCTTATTATAAGGCTGAACAAATTTTTTTCACCCCCCTGGTTCAAGATCCATTGCTTTTGATGTCCTTTCCAGCCTCTTCAGAATCGATTCTGATCCATCAATTCGAGGCGAGTGCAATGCAATGCAAGAGAGCGCGTTGATTCCGCCGCCCCGCCCGGGGGAGGGCGTCATCCAGTTCCTGTTGGAGTATGTCCATGACAGGGCCATCGACGGGGAGCCCTATGAGTCCCTGAATCGATGGCGCGACGTGCTTTTTCAAAATGGACTGACAGGGAAAGAACCGCTGCGTTATGAAGGTCTTGCCTTTGGAAACCTGAGCCTAAGATTGAGACGGACGGGATTTTTGATCAGCGGCACACAGACCGGTGGAAAACCTCATCTTGGTGCGGAGGACTATACCTGGGTGCAGCAATGGGATATCGAAAAAAACCGCTTGACGGCCCAAGGCCCTTGTCGACCGTCCTCTGAGGCCCTGACCCATGCGGCGGCCTATCAATCAAACCCGGAAATTTCTGCGGTCTTGCACGTGCATTCGCCCCTCATTTGGAGCCATGCCCAGCGCTTGGGACTGTTTGAGACCGACCCTGAGATTGGCTATGGCACACCCGAGATGGCCGAGGCCATCATGGCATGGGTCCGCGATCGGCCATTGGCATTAATTGCCATGCGAGGTCACGAAGACGGCATCATCGCGACCGGCCCTTCTCTTGATGCGGCCGGCAACCTCCTGCTGGATGCCCTTAAGGCTGCAGGATCCCTCGCGCAAATCTCTTGACGGGTCAGAAGGTATAATCATTTTTTTTCTTAGGCACAGCCGTGATGTTGAAGCGATACCTGAACGAGCTTCTGTCCTATCCCCTGCTCACCAGCGCTTGGCTCCTCCTCTATTCCCTCCTGATTTTCCTGCCGCTGATCCGTCCGCCTGTCATTCTGACCCTGATCCTGGTGAGTCTGCTGGTCTACTTATCGATCCGTCTTGGGGCCATTTTTGAAAGACTCAGGCATGGATCCGGCGCCGGATCTGGCTCACCCTCTTGATGCGGGTATCAAGGGCATCCGGTAAGGCGAAGACAGCTGCGGTTAGCCCAAAAAACAGCGCAAGCGCCCACCTGAGCCGTCGGCTTGCGGCGCTTTTCTACGACTGGATATTGCTGCTTGGCATCTTTTCCTTGACCACACTGCTGCTACTGGTTTTTAGGAACGGTCAGGCCTTTCCGGCTGGCGATCTCTCCTACTTGGGCGCGCTCTATCTGAGCGGCCAACTCTTCTTCAGCTGGTTCTGGATCCATGGCGGCCAGACTCTGGGTATGCGGGCATGGAAAATAAGACTGGTCTCAACCTGCGGGGCCAGGCCAAGTTGGGCGCGGACCCTCATACGGGGAGCACTTGCTACCTCAGGCGGATTGGCCATGGGCGTGGGTTACCTTTGGGCGATATTTGACCCGGCCGGGCAGACTTTGCAGGACATCGCATCAAGGACGCGCATCATCAACGAGTAGTGTGCCAGGCGGCGACAGCATTCGCCAATCGCCGCCCAGAACCTCAATCACTCCTGCGCGTCAGCAAGTTTGTTATGGCTCTTGACCTCACCACGCTGAATCTGGACGTACTCTTCAAGCTGCCGTGAAGCAGCTGCAAATGCGTCACGCAAGGCGACATAGACGTCTTCATGCGCTTGCTTGTCGTGATGATCACGGCTGACAACGATGTGCTTGTTGGGTACGTTGATATCAATCGTGATTTTGTAAAGGTTGCCATGATGCTGATGCTGGTGATCTGCATCGACCGTCACCCTACAACTGACGATGTTATGACAATACTGTTCAAGCTTGGCCGCTTTCTCGCGGATTCTGGCCTCGACCGCATCAGAATGCGGGATGCCGCGAAAGGTGATCTCTAGTGGTTGCTGCATGGTTTTTTCCCATTGGTTCAGGCCCGATCCTCCATCTAAGCCCCGCTCCTGCCAGAATATCGTTTGCTTAGACGCTGGGGAGATCAGGCCATTTATGAATTTCCGCCGACACCCAACACAAGTTCGACGTCCGGCTCACAGGCATCATAAACAACACGCGGAGATTCTGTCGATCCAGACATTCCCACATGGACAGATGCGTTGCGCATTCAATTCAGCTGACCTCAACTAAAAATGGAGAGCACCCGATGAAAGAGAGAGAAACACCCCTTGATGAGGAGACCATCAAATCCCGACTGGAACAGGAATTGCCAAAGTGGTATCTGGAAAACGGATGGATCAGGCGGAAATTCAAGACCAGTGGCTGGAAATCAACCCTCATGGTGACCAACACGGTCGGCTTTCTGGCCGAATCTGCCTGGCATCATCCGGACCTGTCCATCACCTATGCGGAAGTCATCGTGAAATTAACGACCCACTCCGCCAAGGGCATCACGGAAAAAGATTTTGCCTTGGCCAAGGTCATTGAAAAGACCATCCAGTGGCATGCCCAGAGCACGCATCCGGGCGTCTTTGAGGGAACGCCAGACGATCCACGCTTTAAGATGGTGAAGTTTGAGTAGCGCTTCAACAGACGCGCCTGTAAAGGCGCTCTGCCTCGCTGCGCATGAACCCCCGCGCGAATAGCAAACGCCACCGCGCGCCACCTGCCTGGCGCCAGAGCACTGCGGAACGGATGCCCGCTAAAAGCAAGGCGCGGATTTGATCCGCATTGCGCTTTTGACTCAAAAATCGCTCCTCGCCAGAGACCATGACCCGGGGGGTCATTTGACTCAGCGTTTTCTGGTAAGCCTCGGCAAGAAGACCGATCAGCGCCTGATCATCAAGCGCGAGATCATCCTTTAAGCGCAAGGCGGTCGCGGCAGTAATCGCGGCGGTAATGGTATCGACCATGGCTTGGTCAGCCATCAATCGAGGCTCCAGAAAAACCAGCGTAGAGGCATAGCGCGCCAGTTCACGATCGATCAATCGAGGCTCGGACAGCTGCCGAACCAGCGCCTTAAGGCCCAGCTTCAGACCCTGCAAGCCGCCGTAAACACTGTCGATATCATCGGCGTCAATCATCAGCAGGCTGCCGATGCTTGCCTCCATGGGAGCGCTTTCCGGGCTGCCTCTTTTAGCAACCTGCTGGACCAGTGCCACGGCTTGTGCGAGCCCGGCCAGGGCAATGACCTGGTTGGTAAGGGTTTTCTCCATGAAAGAACTTGCTGCCTCAGGCCTTGGGCGTCAGAGCCACTCCCTCAAACACAATGCCCTCCCATCCGCTTTCCATGAAATTTCGGATATTGGGATGACCTTTGCCAGCGGGATCATTGAGGACATCCTCCAGATAGTAATGGCCAAAGAGCTTAAGGGTGTCCGAAGCCCCCAGTCCATGGATCTGGGCGAAGCTGAAAATTTTAAGTGAGCCTTCATTGGTGCCTGGCTCGCTGATCAGGCAATGCTTCCCCAGCCCATTTTTAAAGCGGACGGGCTGATAGTGATAGCAGGCATCAATCAATTCAAGGGTGTCCTTAAATTCAATGCGATCTCCGCGGGCCACCCGCTCGAGAAAAACCCTGACCGCGTCAACCATCATCCTCCTCCTGATTTCTTTGCGGGCGCTGAACGTCCCGATGGGGTATTTCTGGGGAGAAGGGACTCTAGCCCCTTCCATGCGGCACTCATGAGCACCGGCTGGGCCTTCTCGTTGGGATGGATCCCATCCAACTGCATGAGATCTGGATGACCCGCGACGCCCTCAAGAAAGAATCTCACCAAGGGCGCCTTGGTGTCGGCGGCAACCTTGGGATAGACCGCTGCAAAAAGGTCTGCATACTGCTTCCCATAGTTCGGTGGGATGCGCATGCCCAGCAGCAAGACCTTGGCGCCCGCTTGTTGACAACGCCTAACAATGGACACCAGATTCTGACGGGTATCCTCTGGCGTCAGACCCCGAAGACCATCATTACCCCCAAGTTCAACCAAAACCACGTCCGGATTGAACTGTTTCAATGCCTTTTCGATACGGCTTACGCCGCCGAGCGTTGTATCCCCGGAAATACTGGCATTGACCACAGTGACTGACCTTGACGCCAGCGCATTTCTTAGCAGGCTAACCCAGCTGCTGTTGAGGTCGCTCAGGCCATACCCTGCACTAATGCTGTCACCAAAAACCATAACGCCGCTGGCATGTGCTTGAAACGGCGCTGACAGAACCAAGCTCAAGAGCAGAAGTCTGACTAAAGAGGGCAAACCATGGAGCATATGAACGTGGCAAACAGATGGGCTATCAGGACCGAGAACGTGGGCAAACGCGTTGAAACCTCGGAAGGTCCGCTTGATATCTTGACAGCAGTCGACCTTGCAATCAAACCCTCGGAATGCCTGGCCATCGTTGGCGCATCGGGGTCTGGTAAATCCACTCTCCTCGGCATCTTGGCCGGACTCGACCTGGCCTCTGAGGGTGAGGTTTACCTTTATGACAAACGGCTTCGGGCGCTCGATGAAGATGGCCGTGCCCGCATTCGCCTCGCGCATGTGGGTTTTGTGTTCCAGTCTTTTCATTTGATTGACCAGTTCACAGCGCTTGAAAATGTCATGCTGCCGCTTGAACTCAAGGGAATCCCGAAAAGTCGCACCAGGGCGCTGGCGATTTTGAAGGAGGTGGGCCTTGATAACCGTTTCAACCATTTTCCCGCGCAACTCTCAGGGGGTGAACAGCAGCGCGTTGCCCTGGCCCGCGCGTTTGCGAGCGAGCCTGACATTTTGTTTGCCGATGAGCCTACCGGCAATCTGGACGCAGGGACCGCAAAAGCCATTTCCGATCTACTTTTCAATCTCAACCAGGCCTATCAGACGACCTTGATCCTGGTCACACATGATGAACGCCTGGCAGCGCGCTGCGAGCGAACGGTCAGGCTTGAAGCAGGCCGTATCACAGAGCAGACCCGTCCATGAGGGTAGTACTTCGACTCGGCTTACGCCTTTTTGCCCGCCAGATGCGAAAGGGTGAGCTGTTGCTGATTTTTTTCGCGGTTTTACTTTCTGTTGCAGCCACCACAAGCGTCAACCGGCTGGCTGATCGACTCGACCGAACCATGTCCTCTGAGGCGGGAGCCCTCATCGGAGGTGATCTAGCGATCACCAGCGGCCAGCCACTCCCCGACCCATGGCGAACCGCAGCAGGCTCGATGGGCATCGACACAGCCGTGCTGATCGATTTTTCCAGCGTCCTCGTGGAAAAGGATCAACTGCTTCTGGTATCGGTCCGGGCCGTGAGTCCGGGTTATCCCCTGCGTGGATCAATCAAAATCGCCGGATCCTCCGCTAACAGCGACGACATCGCCCCGGGCATTCCCTCGCCTGGAACCACCTGGGTCGACCAGCAGACCATTGACCGACTTGGGCTCCAGGTTAGCGATTCGATCACCGTGGGTGAATTAAGCCTTAAGGTCGAACACATCCTTTCCCCCGAGACGAATCGGCCAATCAGCCTGGGCGGCTTTGCCCCGACGATCCTGATCAACATGGAAGATGTCGAAAAAACCCATGTCATTCAGCCAGGCAGTCGAATCAGCCATCAGATGTTGTTTCGGGGCGAGGAAGCAACCATCGCCAACTTCAAACGCTGGCTGGAGCCACAACTCAACGCCGGCCAAAAACTCAGTGACATCCGGGAAAATCGTCCCGAAGTCGGACGTCTTTTAAGTCAGACGCGCCTGTTCTTGCAACTCACCAGTGCGTTGGTGGTAGCCATGACCGGTCTCGCTATCGCGCTGGCCAGCCTCCGTCACGCCAAGGGGCAAGTTGCTCTGGCGGCTATTCTTCGCTGCCACGGTGCATCCAGGTTCAAGGTTCTGCAAATCAGCCTTGTGGAAATCAGTCTGGCAGCCCTTGCAGGGAGCTTTTTGGGCATCCTTCTGGGAAATCTCCTCGAAGCCGTCCTGATCCAACAAAGTCGCGGGCTCTTCCCTGAGAAACTGGCTGATCCGGGCACCGCCTCCTGGCTCGTCGGGCTGGTGTCCGGCCTCTTGACGGCGCTGGTATTTACGCAAGGGCCACTCGTGGCCCTTGGCACCCTCTCACCCATGCGCTTGCTACGGGATGAAACCGCCAAGAGTGCCTCAAAGGGGCTCAGCATGCCCGTTGTCAGTGTAATCAGCCTTTCGCTGCTGGTCGGTTTCTATACCCAAGACCTGAAACTCACCGGGATTATCATCGCAGCCGTGGTTATTGGATTTGCACTGCTGAGCCTTGGCATTGCATGGGTCCTGAAGCGACTGAAACAGTTGACGCCCCGACGACCCATTCCGCTGAGACTGGGTATTCAGCATCTCAGTCGTCGACCCTTGCACGGGTCTGTTCAGGTCGTTGCCTTTAGTCTGAGTTTGATCACTCTGATGACCCTTTTCAGCCTTCAGGGTCGACTGGTCGATGACTGGCATCAGGCGCTTCCAGACCATGCGCCCAACTTTTTTGCGCTGAACCTCTTTGATGAACAGCTCGAGCGTTTCAGTGCGACCCTGAATCGGGAAGGTCTGGCACACAGTGCCTTCTACCCCATTGTCCGGGGGCGACTGATCAAGGTTAACGAGGACGATATCCTGCTGCGGGTGGCCCGGGATCCGAGAACCGAAGGGAGCGTCAACCGGGAACTGAGTCTGACTTCAGGAAATGAGTTGCCACCAGACAATGAGGTGATTGCCGGACAATGGCCGGCGAAATCGGAACGGGTCAGCGTATCCATGGAAGTGGTTCTCGCCCAAAGACTGGGCATTCAGATCGGAGACCGATTGACATTCGACATTGCAGGTCAGTCGCTGGAAGCGACCGTGACCAGCCTGAGGTCGCTGCACTGGAACCAGTTAACGCCCAATTTCTTTATGTTTTTTGAAAAAGGCGCTCTGGATGCCTTTCCAAGGTCCTGGCTCAGCAGCTTTCATCTTCCCTCACAGCGCAAGGCTATCCTTGCCGAAATGGTCAAGGCATTCCCAGGTATTACCCTGATCGATCTTCGCCACGTCACCGACCACATCCGGCAGATGATCCACCAGGTCGGTGAGGCCTTTGCGGTTCTTTTCTGGTTGTCCTTTATCGCCAGCGTGATGGTGCTTCTGGCGAGTGTCAGGGCCACCTTGGATGACCGCATCGAAGAAGATCTCCTGCTGCGTGCCCTCGGAGCGCCCCGCCGCCGGCTCCGACTGGCCAATGCCATCGAGTTCGGCACCATTGGCTTTTTGGCGGGACTGATCGCGGCCATGGCCAGTGAAGTGATGCTCGCGATGGTCTATCAGGCACTGATGGACATTCCCGCCCGTGCGCATGGATTCCTCTGGGTCGTGGGGCCCATCGGCGGGGCTGCTGTGATCGGAACTGCGGGACTTTGGGGAACCCGCAGCATCACAGAGGTACCGCCCATGCGCATTTTTCGCAATCGTTGAATGAAGTGACTCGGTTAAGATGGACTCATGAGTCTAAAAAAACCTGCTGCTCTCACTTCGGTCAAGGACGTAGACCAATTCCTGACGCTGCTCGAAAAAAACTCGGATCCGCGCCAGTCCCCCTCGGCCCGGTTGCTGTTTGCCCTGGATGCCACCGCCAGCCGTGAGGGCACCTGGAATGAGGCGCGACGACTGCATGCCACCCTGTTTGATGTGGCCGCCGAATACCGTGGTCGCCTCAAAGTGCAACTTTGTTTTTATCAGGGGTTCGATCTGTTCCAGCGCTCGGAATGGCTTGACGATGCGCAGGCTCTTAAACAGCGCATGTCTCGGGTCCAGTGTCTCGGGGGCTACTCCCAAATTGAAAAAGTTCTGCGTCATGCACTCCAGGAAACACAGCAATCCGCGGTCAAGGCTGTGGTATTCATCGGGGATGCGCTTGAGGAGGATCCGGATCGACTCTGCCATCTGGCCGGGCAATTGGGCCTGTTGAATACCCCCCTTTTTGTTTTTCAAGAGGGCGAGGATGCCCGAACGGAGTCTGTGTTCAAGCAAATGGCACAATTAAGTCAAGGCGCCTGGGCCCGATTTGATGCACGCAGCGCCGGGCAGCTGGAAGTCTTGCTTCGCTCGGTCGCGGCCTATGCGGCCGGCGGATTATCGGCTCTTGAAAACGATCCCAAAGCGACCCGGATCGCCCTTGATCTGGTCCGACAACTTGAAAACAAACCATGATCCAAGTCGCTGTTCTTGTTCTGGTGCTGGGTGCCGTCTTCTGGCTCAGAGGCGTCTTGAGGCGAAGCCCCATCGCCCAATGGAGTGCAAGAAACCAAACACTCCTCGCGCTCGCCATCATCCTGCTTTTGCTGCTGACATTGACGGGCCGCCTTGGCATCCTTGTGCCGGTCATTGGCACCGTTACAGCCGCTTTTCTGGCCCTTTTTTCGCGGGTGCTGCCCCTGTTCCTGCCGGTCCTTCTGCAACATCTACCTCACTGGCTACGTCAATGGGGGCAGCCGAGCTATCGACCCTCAACCACTCCGGGAGATGCGACTGAAGGACCGGGTATTTCGACCACGCAAACCCCCTATCTCACCATGCGACTGGATCATCAAACAGGCCGCCTCACGGGCGAAGTCAAACAAGGCCTGATGGCCGGCAAATTGCTGTCGGATCTCAGTCTCTCCGCGTTGGCAGATCTGTACCGCTACTACGACGGAGTGGACCTTGAATCTGCCCGGTTGCTGGGCGCTTATATCGAACGGATTCATGGCGATCGCTGGCAGGAGGCCGAGCGTCAGCAACATCGAGCGCAAAGCAGTCATCTCAGCCGCGGGGAGGCACAGGAGATTCTGGGCGTCAGCGAACAGGCCAGCCGGGATGAAATCATTGAGGCCCACCGTCGCCTGATTCAGAAGGTACATCCGGATCGGGGGGGATCTGACTATCTTGCGGCCAAGATCAATCAGGCCAAAGACGCATTGCTGGATGATTGATTCGTTATCGAATCGAAACCGAGTCGGTGGCCGGCCGCAAACTCCGGTAAAATCAACGTTGTCCGAGGGCATGTCGCCCGCCATCCCGCTCGAGGAGCCCCATCATGAAATTGATCACCGCCATTATCAAACCATTCAAGCTGGACGATGTTCGCGAATCCCTCTCGGATCTGGGCATCACCGGCATTACCGTCACCGAGGTCAAGGGCTTTGGTCGCCAAAAGGGCCATACCGAACTCTATCGGGGGGCCGAGTATGTGGTTGATTTTCTGCCCAAGGTGAAGATCGAAGTCGCCGTCAGTGACAGCCTTCTGGACCGATCCATTGAGTGCATCATCAAATCGTCCAATACCGGCAAGATTGGTGATGGCAAAATTTTTGTCACCAACCTGGAGCAGGTGATTCGCATCCGCACCAGCGAAACAGGCGAGCAGGCGCTTTAAAACCGCTGCGTCTCCTCTCTTCCCCCCTTTGAGGCATCTGACCGATTGCAACCCATGGATGACGCCACCCCGTCCAGCGCCTTTCCCTCCCGCGATGCTAGCGACAACCTGACAGGACAAGACGACGCTCAGGAACTCCTCGAGACGGCCGAACGGCTTCGCGAGATTCCCTATAACTACACCTCGTTTTCGGACCGTGAAATCGTCATCCGGTTGCTCGGTCCCGAACACTGGGAGTTGCTTCGCGAACTCCGGAGCGAGAGAGTCACGGGGCGCTCCGCCCGGATGCTCTATGAGGTGTTGGGGGACATTTGGGTTATTCAGCGCAACCCTTTCCTCGAAGACGACCTGATCAAGAACCCCTCGCGCCGACGGGCCCTGATCGGGGCACTCCGTCATCGGCTTCAGCAGATGGAGGAACGGCGGAGCAGCCTGTTCACTCGTCATCCCGCGCGGGCCGCTAAAGTTGAGCGGTTGATTGCGGCTGCCCATGCAGCTGTCGATCATTTTCAAAGTCGGCTGGAATTCACCCGGGATCTGCGGCGCAAGGCCAAACGGCATCTCTCAAGACATACCCGGGCGGACAACATCTGCTTTGATGGTTATGCCAGGGTCACGCACGTCACCGATGCGACTGACTGGCGCGTCGAGTATCCCTTCGTAGTGCTCTACCCCGACAGCGAGAGGGAGATTGGTGATCTGGTCAGAGACCTGACCGAGCTCGGTCTGACCATCATTCCTCGTGGCGGCGGTACGGGCTATACGGGTGGTGCCGTTCCCCTGACACCGATGTCAGCGGTCATCAATACCGAAAAGCTACTTGAGATGCGGGTGAGCGAACCCCGCTCAAACGATAACCCACTGGGATGCCCTGTGCTGTTTACCGGGGCCGGTGTGGTTACGCGACGCGCGATGGAAGCAGCTGAGTCGGTCGGACATGTGTTTGCCTGTGACCCGACTTCGGCAGATGCCTCCTGCATTGGTGGCAATATCGCGATGAACGCAGGCGGCAAGAAAGCTGTTCTGTGGGGAACCGCTCTTGATAATCTCGCCTCCTGGCGCATGGTGACACCCGATGGCCTTTGGCTCGAAGTGGAACGCCTGGATCACAGCCTCTCGAAGATTAAACCCGATGAGGAGATCCGCTTTCGTTTACGCCGTTTCGATGCCAGTGGCACCTGTGAGACGTCCCAGGAACTGCTGGCTCTGCCTGGCAGCCTCTTCAGAAAAGAAGGGCTTGGCAAGGATGTCACCGACAAATTCCTCGGCGGGCTTCCCGGCATCCAGAAGGAGGGGTGCGATGGGATCATTACATCCGCGCGCTGGATTCTTCATGCAATGCCACCCCACACTCGGACCGTGTGTCTCGAATTTTTTGGGCAGGTGCGCGAGGCCGTTCCGGCAATTGTCGAAATTCGTGATTATTTGGACCAGTTGCCAAATAAGGGCCGCGAACGGGTGCTACTTGCAGGTCTTGAACACCTGGATGAGCGCTATGTGAAAGCGGTCGGCTATGCCACCAAGGCAAAGCGTCATGGCCGACCCAAGATGGTCCTGATCGGCGATATCGTCGGTGATGACGAGGCGCAAGTTGCCCATGCCACGAGCGAGGTGATCCGGCTTTGCAACCAGCGTGGCGGTGAGGGTTTTGTCGCGGTTTCTCCCGAAACACGAAAGACTTTTTGGCTGGATCGGGCCCGGACTGCAGCGATTGCGCGACATACCAATGCCTTTAAGATCAACGAGGACGTCGTCATCCCGCTGAATCGCATGGGCGAATATTGCGATGGTATCGAGCGTCTCAATATTGAACTCTCACTGGCCAACAAGCTGCGCCTTGTCGATGCCCTCGAACCCATTCTGGCCTCCGATCTCCCGGTCAGGGCCTATGAGGATGGCCTGGATAAGGAGGCACTGATTGGTGAACGGCGTGAACGCGCGCTCGCGCTGCTTCGCGAAATTCGCGAGCGCTGGCAGTGGCTTGCCGATCACCTTGACCTGCCGCTGGAAACTGCAGACGCGCTGCTGCCCTCCTATGGCATCATGCCCTCGCCCCTGAGCAACAAGACCAACGACCCTCGGCTTTTCCACCGGCTTCAGGATCATTCGGTCAGAGTCTCCTGGAAGACCGAACTCAAAGGCCCACTGGTCGGTATTTTTGAAGGTGATCATTTCAAGCCCCTGATCGAGCGCATCGAAAACCAGCATCGGGACATCCTCCGCGGCCGGGTGTTCGTGGCGCTGCATATGCATGCCGGCGACGGCAACGTGCATACCAACCTCCCGGTCAATTCAGACCATTACGAGATGCTGAACGAGGCCAATGCCACGGTCGCACGCATCATGGACCTTGCACGCTCACTTGGGGGTGTAATCTCCGGAGAGCATGGCATCGGCATCACCAAGTACGAATTCCTGCAAGCGGACGAGGTGGCGCCATTTCATGACTACAAGGCCAAGGTCGATCCCGAAGGCCGGTTTAACCAGGGCAAGCTGATGCCAGGCTCTGATCTGTCCAGGGCCTACACGCCGTCGTTCAGCCTGATGGGTTATGAGTCCATCATCATGCAGCAAAGTGATATCGGCGCCATCTCCGATTCAATCAAGGACTGCTTACGCTGCGGCAAATGCAAACCTGTGTGTGCAACGCATGTACCCAGGGCGAACCTTCCCTATTCGCCACGCAACAAGATCCTGGCCACCTCTTTGCTGATCGAGGCCTTTCTCTATGAGGAGCAGACGCGACGCGGTGTCTCGCTGAGTCACTGGCAAGAATTCGAGGATGTTGCCGAACACTGTACGGTCTGCCACAAGTGCTTTAACCCATGCCCTGTGGACATCGACTTTGGCGATGTGTCGATGAACATGCGCAACCTGTTGCGAAAAATGGGCAAACAGCAGTTTAACCCCGCCAAGCGAGCTGCCCTGCTGTTCCTGAATGTGACCCGCCCCGAATCGGTCAAGCTCATGCGGACCCTGATGATCGGCGCGGGCTACAAGATTCAGCGCATGGGCAACCGGCTGCTTGGTCGCCTGAGTCGGGCGCAAACCGCCCATCCGCCCGCCTCCCTTGGACGGCCTCCGATGCGGGAAGAGATCATCCATTTCATCAACAAGAAAATGCCCGCTCACCTCCCAGGGCAAACCGCGCGGGCCCTCCTGGATATCGAGGACCGTCAGGTGGTTCCGATCATCCGCGATCCGGTAAAAACCCGCTCTGACTCCGAGGCCGTCTTCTATTTCCCTGGCTGCGGATCTGAGCGCCTGTTCTCACAGGTCGGCCTTGCAACGCAGGCCATGCTCTATGAGGTCGGCGTTCAGACGGTTCTGCCCCCAGGGTATCTGTGCTGTGGCTATCCCCAACGCGCCGGCGGGCAATTCAACAAGGCTGACCAGATCACCACGGACAACCGGGTTCTGTTCCATCGAGTAGCCAACACCCTCAACTACCTCGATATCAAGACGGTCGTCGTCAGCTGCGGTACCTGTCTTGATCAGTTGATGGACTACGAATTCGAAAAAATCTTTCCTGGATGCAGAATTATCGACATCCATGAGTTTTTGCTGGAAAAGGAGGTCAGGCTGGAGGGGGTCAAGGGGACTCAATACCTCTACCACGACCCCTGCCACTCCCCGATGAAACTGCGCGAGCCGCTTAAAACGGTGAATGAACTGATCACCGTGGATACCGGTGGACCGATCAAGAAAAGCGAGCGGTGTTGTGGTGAATCTGGAACCTTGGCGATCAGCCGTCCCGATATCTCCACTCAGGTTCGGTTTCAGAAGCAGGAAGAACTCACTAAAGGCACTGGGGCCATCAGAGACAAGGGATTTGCAGGACCCATTAAGGTGCTGACATCCTGCCCCTCATGCCTCCAAGGCATCAGTCGCTTTGAAGACGATATCCCGGGGCTTGATGCCGACTACATTGTGGTGGAAATGGCCCGTCACCTTCTTGGAGAAGACTGGCTGAACCAGTTCACGCAGAAAGCGCGCCAAGGCGGAATTGAACGCGTGCTGCTCTAGTCGGCGCTTTAACGTGATCTCGCCCTAGGCAACCGCCTGATGCTCGCGGCAGATCTTGTCGGCATCGGAGTCGCTCAACGCCTCCTGGGTCAACCCACAGGTCCTGAGTCCGCCCGACTCAAGCTCATGGTATCGACAGTGTCGGCAGGCTCCAAAACTCTTGAGACCATTCGCCTGCTGTAAGGCCTGCAAAAGCGTCTCAAGCGCGTTGCCAATGAAGGGAGGCTCCTTGGGTGCCAGCTGCGCCAGAGCCTGTGTCAGTTCGACGGGGGGGATGCAATCCTTAACCACGGCCTCCCCCGCAGGGGTCAGGGTCAGATGCACCACCCGACGGTCCTTGATGTCGGTTCTCTTCTGAAGAAGGCCATCAGCCTCAAGAACGCCTAGCGTCTGCGAGACAGTCCCCTTGGTCAGCCCCAAAAACTCGGCAACGGCAACCGGGGTGTTGCTGTAGTGATTACAGCGGCTGAGATAATGTAAAGCCTCCATCTGGATCGGTTGAAGCCCATGGGTCAGCCCCGCCTTGCGCACACTGGTGCGCATCAAATTGGAGAGACGCTCGAGATACTCGTACATCTGGCTGGCATTCATCCGTTATTTCCTCGAAAGCTGGGCGGAAAATCCCAGCGCGATCCGCATCCAGGCTCCAGAATGTCTCGCATGCAAAAAGTGAGCCGCTTAATAGACGCAGGCTGGGAAGGCCAAATGCCAGCGCAGGGCGTCAGGTCTCACCATTTTGGGGCATGATCTGATCCACCTTGGTGCAAAGAACGAACCGTACAGACCATGTCAGGGATAACCGTCTTCTTCTTCGACGTTTGGGCAAAGACCTCGACGGGGAGGATTCTTCACTTCGAGCTGATCACCCACGCCAAGGATCCGGCTCGCGCCTTGAATCACGCCCGAAAGTGGCTTGATTCCGTTGGTCACACCGGCGCACAAGTCGGCCCGCAAAACCTCATGCTCAGCCATCAAATCAGCCCGGTCCCACCCACGCTCAATGCCCTGATGGGGATGCGTGGGTGGGCCGTCATCGGGCTTGAGGGCTGCTCTGGACTGCCGGACTGCGCCGGATATCCGGACCTTACTTAGCCGCAGGCGGGGCAACAGGCGCCTGCGGCGCCTCTTCCTCAACCCCTTGTACCCGATGGCCATCGGTTGAGGAATTGTCAATCGCCTTGCCCATGCAGGTCATGATGTGATCGGTAATGCTCGTGGCGGCCACCCGCGCTGCCTCAGGGGAACCAAAAAGGCGGGTAAAGTCATTGAGCGACTGCTCGGCTTCAGCTTGCGACTTCACACTCAAAAAACGCTCATAGGCCTCAAAGAACTGCGGCCGTCTCGGATCGCCTGCAAACCCGGGAAGGCTGCTCGCAATTTCATCAACGACACAGTCTGCCACCTGCTCTGGATCGAGTTTGTAGTCCTTGAGATCCTGATCCTCCTTGAAACGCTCGACCAGCGTATCGCGAAGGCCTGTTTTTTCCTTCTTGGCGCAAGCAATGAGAGACAACGCGAGGAAACTGAGAACGATGATTTTTTTCATGATGATGTTGATCCAGGCTGATTCAGCTAAATAGACAGACTAAATTGGGCATTTCGCTGGGTGAAAGACGAATCCTTAGAGTTCTTCCTTGGTCTGGCGCAAAAGTCGCACCACATCACTGGCATCCGGGAAGTCGGCCCCAAGACTAATGACATAGGAGGAGACGTCTTCGATGCTGAGCTTGGAGGGGACCAGTTTTGATTCCTCCACAATCAGCGTAAATCCAGAGGTCGGATTGGGTGAAGTCGGCACATAGACCACCACCATGCCGGCCTCCCGGTTGGTGATGTACGCCGGGACCCAAAGACCGGGATGGGGATACTCAATGAACACAACGTCCTTGATCTTGTTGTCATTGTCATCGCGGAACAAGCGCAAGACTTTCTGCGAAACCCGATAGATGGTCCCCAACACCGGGATGTGGTTGATAAGCTTGTCGAAAAAATACAGCATGTGCGCCTTGTCCTGCTTCAGCAGGTAGCCGACATAGATCACGACACCCACCGAAACCAGAAAAAGCCCACCCGGGATGACAACGCTTTCATACCGAGCGTAGATACTGACGATGCCCTCGCGGAGAAGACCCTCGACGTAAAAAACGATCTGTACGATGATGATGACTGGCAAGAGACCGAGAGCGCCAATCAGGAAATACTCAAAATAACGCTGAAACAAAGTTTTCATTCAACTCTCCCCCGATAAAACGGTCCTGCCAAAGTGGCCGGCCACATTCTACGTGCCGGTCGACCTCGTGAACCACCCCTAACTGACGTAAAAAATCTGATGCCCAAGGTCCTGATGTATTCAACGGCGATCTGCCCTTACTGCGTAATGGCTGAGCGTCTTCTTAAATCCAGAGGTGTTGAAGCGATCGAAAAGCTTCGGGTTGACCTCGAGCCCACACTTTGGCACGAAATGTCAGCGCGAACCGGGCGAAGAACCGTGCCGCAAATCTTTATCGATGATCAGCATGTCGGGGGCTTTGACGACCTTGCCCGACTGGACCGTTCGGGTGGCCTGCAGACACTTTTGGCGGCGCAGCCACCTGTGGGACCGGATCCTTGATGTCGGTCACCACACCGTCGGAGTTGAGCACAAAGACACTGGTCCGGGTTGCCCATTTGCCGAGCACATTCTTGGATTTGTAGGTGCAAGGCACCTCATAACCCTTGGGGCTGGTGGTGACCAGGCCCCAGTCGAGGATTTCAAGCGAGGCCGCGTCATGCACGTGATGCTTCAGGTAGCGTTCGACCTGCTCCACGCTCTGGTTCCACGGGCTGTTGAAGACCTTGTCCTTGCCGGGGACCACCCCCTTTGAACCGCTTGCGACTGCCTCCTGCCCAAGCCCGGCAGAAAGAGCAGGCCGGTGGGTCTCCACCTTGCCACTTTCAGCGTTAGCGCTCAAACCTGACTTCATGGGTGGGGCCTTGATGGGCACGGCCGACCTGACGCCACCAGCCCCCTCGAGCCCCTCCTCTGCGAACTTCCCCAGCGTATCGAAGCCGCTCTCCAGCGCGCGGGTCAAAGTGGTGGACTCCTTGTTGACGCTCCCCGCCTCAACGCTTCTGGAATCCGTATTCGCTTCAACCCAGTGAGAGACGAGCCCCTTGATGTGGGCAAGCACTGCTTGCGGTTCGAGCATTTCAGGCGTTGACGCCTCGGATTGTGCCTTGGACGCCGGAGAAGGCATCGCCGGATGATTTTTTCCGGCGCTGGCTTCACTCGGCGCGAGCCTGCCTTGAGCGCTGGCGGGTCGTGCTCCGCTCTTTTCCGGGGTAGCCGTTCCCTCCACTTTGTCAGCGTGCGGCAGAAACTTGCCCGCCGCAGCGATCATGAGGAAAAGCATAATCAACGTGCCGCAGCCAAGGTTCATTGGCTTACGCTGATTTGCTGCCGGTGATTACACATCGGTGGTCACCCGAGACGTGGCTCATGCATCAGCCGGCAGCGCGAGCCGAGCCTCGCCTGGATCATCACCGGCGACCATGTGGCGTTCAAGCGCGCCCACATCCAACTGCTGCCGGTCCACCTTGAGGTATGCCACACCCTCCTCGGCGACCACGACCGCTTCATAAACACCCGCAACCTCGAGCAATGACTGCCCAAGCAGCCGGGCATTCGCATCAGGGCAGATGCCTACCCGAATCAGGAGGCTGCTGAGGTGACGTGGGGGTTTCATTGAAACCGCCACCACGAACCAAATGAATCCGGCGGCTGCGCAATAGACGAATACAGCCGACTGGCCATAGTGCCCGCTGATCCAGCCGGCACCCGTCCCTCCGGCAAAAGCACCAAGAAACTGGGAGGTCGAGTAAATCCCCATGGCCGTGCCCTTAAGGTCTGCAGGAGCACATTTGGAGACCATCGATGGCAACGTTGCCTCGAGAAGATTGAAGCCTGTAAAAAAAAGATAGAGCAGACCGAAAACCCACCAGAATTGGTCGCCGGCAAAAATGAAACCTGCATCGGCACCGACGATCAAAAGCACAAAGGCCAGAAACACCGGCTTCATCTTGCGCTTCTTCTCCGCCAGAATCACAAAGGGCACCATGGAGGCAATGGCCAGCACAAACACCGGTAGATAGACCTGCCAATGGTCATGGGCCGGCAGTTGCAGGCGATCCTTGAGGATCAGCGGCAGGACCACGAACGAGGCCGTGAGAATTAGATGCAGACAGAAGATACCGAAATCAAGACGGAGCAACTCTGGATTGCGAAGCACCCGCCCAAACGCAGCGGTCCAGACCTGAGTATCCCGATGAAACCGACTGACCGCGGGGTTCGGGACCCAGGCAAACAGCACCAAAATGCTTGAGCCTGCCAACAGCGTGATCAGCCAGAACAAGCCACGTAAACCCAACCAGTTAGCAAGCAGCGGTCCCAACACCATCGAAAGTGCGAACGAGATCCCGATACTGATCCCGATGAGCGCCATCGCCTTGGTGCGGTGCGCCTCCCGGGTCAAGTCTGCAGCAAGCGCCATAACCACGGCCGCTACTGCACCAGCCCCCTGCAAGCCCCGGCCCACAATCACACCGTAGATCGTCTCACTGAGCGCTGCCAATGCGCTGCCGGCGACAAACAACACCAGCCCAAGAGCGATGACCGGCTTGCGTCCCAGTCGGTCGGACCAGAGCCCGAACGGGATCTGGAAAACGGCCTGGGTCAGTCCATAGGCGCTGATGGCAAGGCCCACCAGGAAGGGCGTTGCGCCCGGAAGGTCTCGTGCCATGATCGAGAAGACGGGCAGAATCAAAAACATGCCGAGCATTCTCAACATGTAGATTGCTGCCAGGGAGAGGCTCGCTCGAAACTCCAGCCGCGTCATCGGCCCGTCCAGTTCCATTCTCGCCTTCGGATTTGGCGTTTGCATCAAGCTCTTACTCCTCAATCAGTACCCGCATCCCGGGGACGGCACGCTGGAAGACATCGATCACATCCTTGGATTTCATACGGATGCAGCCATGCGATTCTGGAATGCCTCTCACTCCCCGATCCGGGCTTCCGTGAATGTAGATATACCGCCACGCCGTATCCACTGGGCCATAGCGATTCAGTCCAGGCTCAAGCCCCCCGAGCCAGAGGATGCGCGTCAAGATCCAGTCCCGCCCGGGGAATCCGGCCTCCAGCGCCTCATCAAAGATCTCACCCGTTGGCCTTCGACCACGAAATACCGTCCCTTGAGGAAGACCACCGCCGATCAGCGCCCTGATTGCATGCCACCCTCTGGGCGTCTTTTCGCTCCCGCGACGTTCTCCGGCACCGTTTCGGGCCGTTGAGACAGGCCACTGTCCGACAGTCCGACCGGATTCCAGCAACTCGATGGTTTGCCGGGCGATCTCGACCTTGAAATAACGATCCGGCAAATCACTGCTCTGTGGCTTCATCGCACAAAGACAGCCATGGATTCGACATGCGCAGTCTGGGGAAACATATCCATTACCCCGGCAGCCTCCAGCCGGTAACCGAGATCATGCACCAGAATTCCGGCATCGCGGGCGAGCGTTGAGGGGTTGCACGACACATAGACTATCCGTCGGGGCTGCCAGCGCCCCATCCATTCCATGACCTCGGCGGCACCCGCACGTGAAGGATCCAGCAAGACCTTGTCGTAACTCTGTTGGGCCCAGGAAAAGCCGTCCAGCGGCTGGCTTAGGTCGGCGACATGGAATTCGACATTGTCGAGCGCATTCAAGGTCGCATTATGCTGTGCGCGCCGGATGGACTCAGGGTTACCCTCGACACCCACCACCCAGCCTGCCTTTCGGGCCAGTGGCAAGGTGAAATTCCCCAAGCCGCAAAAAAGGTCAAGCACCCGTTCGCCGGGGCCAGGATCAAGCAATTCAAGAGCACGATCAACCATCTGTCGATTGATACTTGTATTCACCTGCGTGAAGTCAGCGGGCCCAAACTCGAACACCAGGCCATAGGCATCCAGTCGATAACGCAATAACGGCGGTTGCTCCTCGCCAAGGAATTCCACTGTGTCTGGGCCCTGTCGCTGGGTGTAGATTTCAAACCCCGTCTGCGCACCAAAGGCCATGAGCTTGATGCGGTCTTCCTGGTCAAGATCCTTAAGGATCCTGAAGATCAGTGCCGTCCGACCTTCGCCATGCGCCATCTCGATTTGCGGAATCGCGTCTTTGATGCCGAGTTCACCGATCAGCGCAGAAAGCGCCAGCAACCGCGTACCCACAGCCGGCACCAGCACGGGACAGCGTTCGATATCGGCAATGTAGGCGCTGGCACGCTCCCTAAAACCGACCAGCACCCGCCCCTTCTTTGGCACATGACGAATACCCAGCCGTGCCTTATCGCGGTATCCCCACGAGGGCCCGGTCAGCGGCGGCAGATGGGTGAAGGCGGGGATTTTGGCCGTGCGTTCGAACTGCTCAACCAAAAGGCCCTCTTTAAGCCGGATCTGGTCCTGATCGCTCACGTGCTGGAAACTGCATCCGCCGCATGTCCCGAAACTTGGACACGGCGGAAGGGTGCGCTGCGGCGCCGCCACATGGACGGTCTCGACCTGCGCCTCGGCAAAATCCCGACGCACAGCGGTATAGGTAAAACTCACCTCTTCGCCAGGCAACGCGCCCCAGACGAAGACCGGCTTGCCGTCCACTCGAGCCACGCCTCGCCCATCGTGGGTGAGAGCGTCAATCAGCGCCCGAACCGGTTCCTTGGGTGGCGTTTTTGGACGCCTGTGCCTTGAGGCCGTCATCGCATCAACGATCAGGAAAAACGCCAGTAGACAGGTAACGATCGCCTCGGTCACAAATGATCACTGCGATCACCGCATTGGAAACCGTCTCTGAAACCCGAAGGGCTGCCGCCACTGCACCCCCCGAGGAAACCCCGGCAAAAATGCCTTCCTGGACTGCAAGGGCACGTGTCATTGACTCTGCTTCCGACTGCTCGACATCCAGAATGCGGTCAATCCGAGAAAAATCACAAATCTTGGGCAAATATTCTTTGGGCCAGCGGCGGATTCCGGGGATCTTCGAGTGACCTTCCGGCTGCACCCCGATGATTTCGATGCCTGGATTCTGTGACTTCAGGAAGGCCGAGGTCCCCATGATGGTGCCCGTGGTCCCCATCGCACTGATAAAGTGGGTCACCGTGCCCTCGGTGTCTCGCCAGATCTCAGGACCCGTCCCTTCGAAGTGGGCGCGAGGGTTATCCGGATTTGAGAATTGATCTAGGATGCGGCCATCGCCCCTTGACTGCATCAGCCGCGCAAGATCGATGGCTGCCTCCATGCTGCCCTCCGCCGGGGTCAGGATGATTTCCGCTCCAAAGGCTCTCATGGAGGCCCGGCGCTCCGCACTCATGTTCTCGGGCATGATGAGTGTCATGCGATAGCCCATCATCGCCGCGGCCATCGCAAGGGCAATACCCGTATTGCCACTGGTCGCCTCGATCAGCCGATCCCCCGGACGAATCTCACCGCGCGCCTCGGCATGGCGGATCATGCTCAGCGCCGGCCGATCCTTAACGGAGCCTGCAGGGTTATTGCCCTCAAGTTTGGCGAGAATCACGTTGGATGTCTCACCTGGCAACCTCTGCAAGCGAACCAGAGGAGTATTGCCAACACAATCCCTCAACGTCTTGAAGCACCCGGAGATCGCCATTGGCGGAAAAATCCTGAGAAAAACAGTCAACAAAAGATTAGAATTTGCGGATTGTATCACCTCCCTCAAAACGCCATGAAAGCCCCGGAACTCCTGTCTCCAGCAGGCACCCTGAAGAACATGCGATATGCCTTCTCCTATGGGGCAGATGCCGTCTATGCCGGATTGCCTCGCTATAGCCTGAGGGTCAGAAACAATGACTTCCTGGAAAAAAATTTGGGTGTTGGGATTGCCGAGGCCCACGCCATGGGCAAGGCGTTTTTCCTTGCGACCAATGTGCTTCCTCATAATCGCAAGGTCAATACCTTTATCCGTGATCTAGCCCCCATCGTGGAAATGGGGCCGGATGCGCTGATCATGGCTGATCCGGGGCTGATCATGATGGCCAGAGACGCCTGGCCAGACCTTCCCATTCACCTCTCGGTGCAGGCCAATACCGTCAACCACGCGGCCGTGCGTTTCTGGCAGAACGTCGGGATTCGTCGCATCATCCTCTCGCGTGAACTTTCTCTCGAGGAGATTACAGAAATTCGGGATGCGTGCCCGGAGATGGAACTGGAGGTCTTCGTCCATGGCGCGCTGTGCATTGCATACTCAGGCCGTTGCCTCCTGTCCGGGTATTTCAACCATCGGGATCCCAATCAGGGCACCTGCACCAACTCCTGCCGCTGGAAATACGATGTCCAGTCTGCAGTCGAAAACGCGGAGGGTGATTATGTACCCGGCCAACTCACCCTCTCCCTGGGGGATCTGAACGGCGCCACCGCCGCCATGGGCGATCAGGTCCGACATCCTTTGGCCGATGAGGTCTACTTTCTCGAGGAGGAAAATCGCCCGGGCGAATTGATGCCGGTCATGGAGGATGAACATGGGACCTACATCATGAACTCCAAGGACCTTCGTGCTGTGGAACACGTGCAAAAGCTCGTGTCGATCGGTGTTGACAGCCTCAAGATCGAGGGTCGCACCAAATCCTTCTACTA
Source organism: uncultured Methylococcus sp. (assembly GCA_964386975.1). Taxonomy (GTDB): domain Bacteria; phylum Pseudomonadota; class Gammaproteobacteria; order Methylococcales; family Methylococcaceae; genus UBA6136. Next base: position 8,395 of record CAYLUS010000014.1, on the reverse strand, counting down.
TGTGGCACGTACCGCGCAGATTTACCGCAAAGCCATTGATGATGCGGTGGCCGGACGCGCGTTTGACCCTAGCCTGCTCGGCAAGTTGGAAAACCTGGCCCAACGCGGCTACACCGACGGTTTCTATCAACGGCATCACACCCACGAATATCAGAATTACCTTCAAGGGTATTCGGCCAGCCACCGGCAGCAGTTTGTGGGTGAAATCATGGGGTTCGATCCTGACAGCGGCAAAGCCCATGTTCAGGTAAAGAATAAATTCAAGGTCGGTGATCGCTTGGAACTGATTCTTCCCGAGGGCAATCAGGAAATTACCCTTGAAGCCATGGAGGATCTTGAGGGGGCTGCGCTTCAGGAAGCCCCTGGTAGCGGTTGGGAGGTCAGGGTCCCACTGCCTTTGGGTGAAACGCAATCCGGCCTGATTGCTCGTTATCTCTAGTGGCGGCGAACCAAATTCGGAGGCGTCTGTCCGAGGAGTACAGTCGTATCCCTTCTGGATGACGAGAGACCGCGGAGACACTCATGACCTTCAAGACTGCCGATTTGTGTGACCAATTTGCAGATCACCAACATCTTCAGATTGCAGAACCCCTGTTTCGTAGCTTTGGGGCGCATAAAGCCTTCTCCGGGCCGATTGTGACCGTCAAGGTGTTTGAGGACAATGTGCTGATACGACAGGTCCTTGAAGAGCCTGGCGAGGGGCGAGTGCTGGTGATTGATGGAGGTGGATCGCACCGGTGCGCACTGCTCGGAGGCAACCTATCGCGTCTGGCCAGTCAAAATGGCTGGGCCGGCATAGTGGCTTATGGCTGCATCCGCGATTCAGTGGAACTGGAGAGTCTTCCGATCGGTATCCGCGCACTGCATACCCACCCTCTCAAAAGCCACAAGAAAGGAACCGGTGATCGGGATGTGCTGATTACTTTTGCCGGAGTCAACTTTAAGACCTCCCGCTATCTCTACGCCGACGAGGATGGCATTGTCGTTGCTGATGGAGCGCTAAGCTGAACCATGGGTCATCGACTGAGCACTATTTGTACGCGTACCGGCGACGATGGCTCCACCGGTCTGGCCGACGGCTCCCGGGTGGGCAAGGACTCAACCCGCGTGCGTTTGGTCGGCGAGCTTGACGAACTCAACAGCCGGATCGGTTTCCTGATCGCAAGCCTTGAGCGAGACGCTCCCTACAATTCCTGCCTTGGTGAAATTCAACAGCTGCTGTTTGACCTTGGCGGTGACCTCAATATCCCCGGTCGGGTGACCATTGAATCCCCTCACATTGAGTGGATCGAAACCTGGCTCAGTCACTTCAACCGGGATCTGCCCCCTCTGAAGGAATTTGTCTTACCGGGTGGCGCACTTGAGATCGCGAGCTGTCATCTGGCAAGGACCGCCTGCCGGCAGGCCGAACGAACGGCCGTCGAGCTGTCCAGGGAAACCGCCCTGCCCCCCAGCACGGTGCCCTTCCTCAACCGCATCTCCGACCTCCTTTTCGTGCTGACCCGCCGCATTGCGCATGACCGAGGTTATGCACAACCGCTATGGAATCAGGCCCGACAACGACCCAACCCGCCGGCCGATTGATCTGGGGGCTGGGTCATGCCAGAATTCCCTAGTAATTTACTAAGAGATTGACCCACCCATGGATATCCTCCTCTCTAACCCCCGTGGCTTTTGTGCAGGTGTAGATCGCGCTATCGACATAGTCGAACGGGCGATCGAAGTCTTTGGTGCCCCCATTTACGTCCGTCATGAGGTCGTTCACAACCGTTACGTGGTGGATGGTTTGAGAGCCAGGGGAGCCGTCTTTGTTGAGGAATTGTCGGAGGTCCCGGAAAACTCAACCGTGATCTTCAGCGCCCACGGCGTTTCAAAGGCCATTCAGGAAGAGGCGCAGAAAAGAGGCCTCCAGGTGTTTGATGCCACCTGCCCACTGGTAACCAAGGTGCATATCGAAGTCCACCACCATGCCAGCCAAGGCCGCGAGATTGTCTTCATTGGGCATGCGGGCCATCCGGAGGTTGAGGGGACGATGGGGCAGTACGATAACCCTGAAGGGGGCATCTACCTCGTCGAATCCCCTGAAGATGTGGCCGTTCTCGAGGTCAAGGATCCCTCCAATCTGGCCTGGGTCACACAGACGACCCTGTCAATCGATGACACGCAGGCCGTTGTTGATGCCCTTCGCAAGAAATTCCCGATGATCTGCGGACCTAAGAAGGACGACATCTGCTACGCCACCCAGAACCGCCAGGATGCAGTGAAGAAATTGGCCGACAAATGTGACCTGATTCTGGTGGTGGGATCTCCAAATAGCTCCAATTCAAACCGGCTCCGGGAAATCGCCGAGAAATTGGGCTGTAAATCCTACTTGATCGATGATGCCAAACAGGTCCAGCGTGAATGGGTTGACGCGGCCAGTTGCATCGGTGTTACCGCGGGCGCCTCGGCACCTGAAATCCTGGTTGCTGAAGTGATCACCAAGCTGCGTGACTGGGGCGCGAACACCGCCGTCGAGTACAAGGGCATCGAGGAAAAAGTCGTCTTTTCTCTGCCCAAGGAACTGCGCAAGGCAGGCTGAGATCAGCCCGCCTTGGGGGCCTCTTGGCCCGCAGCAGCCAGAAAGGGTCTGGGCGAAAACCCAATATCCTTTCTGGCGTCTTCACTGTCAAAGCACATGTCCAGACTGATCCGGGTCGCCATCTCGGTATTAAGGTGGTGGAATTTCGGAAATAAGGACACCATCAGGATGACTCCTTGCAAAAGGGGCAGCGGAATGTCCAAGGTAAATGGCTTCAATTCCAGCGCACGCGCAATCCGTAAGACCATCTCACGATAGGTGAGTGTCTCCCCTCCGCAGAGGTTGTAAGCCTTGTTGATGGCCGAATCGCTTTTAATCGCAACGGCCGTGGCTTTGGCGAGGTCTTCGGCATGAACCGGCTGACGCTTCCCCCTTGATCCCTGAACCAAGGGAAAAAATCCGAAACGTCCCATGAATTCGGCGATCGTCGTGACATTCTTGTCGCGGCCCAAATGATAGACCAGCGTCGGCCTGAACACCGTCCAGCGAACCCCATATTCGGTCGCCACCTGATCCAGGTAGGCTTCCGCCTCAGCCAGGCCCTGCACAAATTCACGCTCCTTTTCGAGCGAGGAATCCCGTTTGGTGAAGAGGCTGGTTGATCCAAATCCAATGACCCGCTTGGGACAACGGTCCTTCAGCTGCTCAATGACGGAGGTCAGGTATCGCAGGGGGGCAAGGTGAATCAGGACATCTGCGTCCTCGATTACTTCGAGGCCATCCCGAGTAATATCGAGGTGGTGCCAGGTCAATCCACTCTTGGCGCCATAACCCGGCGGCTCACGGCTGATGGCATGCACGTCATAACCGGAATTGACCAAAATCGGCAGCAGGTAATCGCCGATCAGACTGGTCGCCCCGATGACGACCACGCGCTTGGCACCCTTTGGCGAAGGCGTTACCTGAGCCAACTCCTCCGCGACTCTGGATGCCTCGCGTATTGGCTGTCGGACTTTATATAGCCCCATCTTTGCCAGCACATGGACCATGAGTCGAATCAGAAAGCGGCCCAGGATGCCGGGCAGCAGTGCCAAATACATAAAGAGATCTGTGCCCTGACTGAAGAACTTGCGGTAGAAACGCTCCATGCCACGGTGCTTGTAGTACTCCACCGCCAGTGGCTTGGAGGCGGAGCACACGCCGCCGACATGGGTGATTTCAACTCGCGGCTCAAAGATCACTTTCCAGCCAGCATTGCGGAATCGCAAGCACCAGTCCAGATCTTCAAAATGCATGAAGTATCCTTCATCCATGGGACCCACCGCCTCCAATGCCTTGCGACTGATCAACATGAATGCACCTGAAATGGCCTCAATCACCTGTGACTGATCGGGAATCGGCATTCTTACGTGAAGATAGCTGCGAAATCGCTCGCTGCCGATTTTGAGCCGGTCCAGCCCGGTAATCTGAACAAAGGTTCTCCATGGCGTCGGGATACTGCGCCGGCAACCCGGCTGCTCGCTGCCATCGGGATTACGAATCAGGCAGCCGGCCATGCCAATCTTGGGATCCCGCTCGAAAAGATCCAGCATATGCTCAAGCGTCTGTGGCCGGATGATGCAGTCCGGGTTCAGGAACAAGATGAACGGTGCCTTGCAATGGGGCAACGCCCGATTGTTTGCCTTGGCAAACCCAAGATTGGTCGGATTCTCAAGAATCCTGACCCTCGGATCACTCCCAAAGGCCAGCCGCAACTGGATCAGACTTGAATCGGTCGAGGCATTATCCGAAACAAACACTTCGACCTCGACTGTTGAGGTCAGAACGGAGCGGACGCACTCTGTAAGGAGAGCCCCACCATTGAAATTGACGATGACGACTGAAACCGACTTGCGCACGTTCGACCCCCTCGGCGAAATGCGTTGGACTTATGAATTCAGGGCAAGCAGTGCTTTTTCATGAATTCCCTCAAAACTCCCGTTACTCATGAAGAGTACGTGATCCCCCGCCTGCACCTCGGATTTGAGCCAGCTAACGATCGCATTGACCTCGGTCTCGACCTTGACGTTGATCTCTCCCTCAAGCAAGGCGGCTACATCCCAGGCTACCTGAGGCGACTGATAAACCACGGAGAGGTCGGCAGCGCTCAAGGCACCCACCAGTTGCGCGGCATGCACGCCCATGCGCATGGTATTGGAGCGCGGTTCAAGCACCGCAATAATACGAGCCGAACCCACCCGAGCCCGCAATCCCTCAAGCGTTGTCGCAATCGCGGTGGGGTGATGGGCGAAGTCATCGTAAAGGGTTACCCCCTTGACGACCGCCTTGACCTCCATGCGCCGCTTGACGCTTTTGAACTTGGTCAGAGCTTCGGCCGCCCGTTCCGGGAAGATGCCGGCATGGTGCGCCGCTGCAATCGCAGCCAATGCATTGTGGACATTATGAAGACCACTCAGGGTCCACTCGACGCGCCCTGCAATCTGCCCGTCATGCACCACATCAAAGGCACTCCCGTCCTTCTTGATGAGATGATAGCTCCAGGTCGCTGGAACCCCGGAATTTTCCCGGGAGGTATGTTCGACCGGCGTCCAGCATCCCATCTGCAGAACCTCATCCAGGGCGGGCTCAAAATTCGGCGCAATGATCAAACCCTTGCCTGGAATGATCCGGACCAGATGATGGAATTGGCGCTGGATTGCTTCTAGGTCAGGAAAGATATCGGCGTGATCAAATTCGAGGTTATTAAGAATGGCCGTTCGGGGATGGTAATGAACAAACTTTGAACGTTTGTCGAAAAAGGCTGTGTCGTATTCATCGGCTTCGACGACGAAATAGGCGCCTTCTCCCTTGCGCGCCGATACCCCGAAGTTTTCTGGAACGCCCCCGATCAAAAAACCAGGCTTGAGCCCCGCACTCTCGAGTATCCAGGCCAACATGCTGCTGGTGGTCGTCTTGCCATGCGTACCTGCAACTGCCAGCACCCACGTATGCTGCAACACCGCCTCATGCAACCATGCAGGACCTGAGGTAAACGGAATTCCGATATTGAGAGCCGCCTCCATTTCAGGATTTCCGCGGGAGATGGCATTACCAACCACAATCAGATCCGGCTTATGGGCGATATTGTCCGCGCGATAGCCAGGCATCAGGGCAATGCCATGTGCCTCGAGTTGTGTGCTCATTGGCGGGTAAACATTCTGGTCGGAACCGGTCACCTCATGCCCAAGCTGGCGCGCGAGGATGGCAAGCCCTCCCATGAAGGTCCCACAGATTCCCATGATATGTATTCGCATTTAAGTCCCCCCATCATCCTGTGAAGGCATGCTGCAGTAGCAGACCCTTTGTACGGTCATTATCCCAGAGGCATAGCGTTGATAGAAGGTTCTCCGGCAGAAACCCTCGCGCCTTGGGGTGCCAAGCAGTTAAACTAACCAAAAATCAGGACCTCCGCATGAAGCCGAAACACGAAATCAAGATTGACACACGGACGGATTATCTTGAATCTGAGTCATCCCCAGAATCAGATCGATACGTGTTCGCCTATACCATTACGATCCGCAATCAAAGCGGGGAGGCAGCCCGACTGCTATCACGACACTGGGTCATCACCGACGCCCACGGCAAAGTCCAGGAAGTCCGTGGAGAGGGCGTCGTTGGGGAAACCCCCCATATCCAGCCAGGCCATGCCTTTCGTTACACCAGTGCCGCCATGATCGAGACGCCGGTCGGCATCATGGAAGGTGAATATCAGATGCGCACCGATTCTGGTGAACTGTTTGATGCCAAGATCCCGCCCTTTACTCTGGCTGTTCCAAGAACCCTCCACTGATCCTCATGGCCACGTATGCCATTGGCGATGTCCAGGGCTGCCATGATGAGTTACTCGCCCTTTTAGACCAGATCCGCTTCGATCCCGCCCAGGATCTGCTCTGGCTGACAGGTGACCTGGTCAACCGTGGACCAAAGTCGGCGCAGACGCTGAGAACCATCAGAGACCTGGGGACGTCAGCGGTTTGCGTGCTCGGCAACCATGACCTGCATCTCCTTGCGGTGGCCGAAGGTATCTCGAAAACCAAGCATCGCGATACCTTCGGCGATGTACTGGGGGCGAGTGACCGTGAGGAACTTCTGGACTGGCTTCGGCAGAGGCCCCTGCTGCATTCGCAAGACGATTTCACCATAGTGCACGCGGGTCTCCCTCCTGACTGGACGCTTTCAGAGGCCAAGGCGCACGCCCGCGAGGTCGAAGCGCTTCTGAGGGGACCGAACTACCAGGAATTCCTTGGGCACATGTATGGCGATGAGCCATCGCGCTGGCATGAGAATCTTGAGGGCTACGAAAGAAGTCGATTCATCACCAACTGCCTGACCCGCCTTCGTTTTCTGACGCCGCAGGGGCAACTCGATTTGCAGGCAAAACAGAAGCCCTCATACGAGCAAAACCAACTGATCCCCTGGTTTAATTTCCCGGGCCGAAAAAGTCGGGGAACCGCCATTATTTTTGGGCACTGGTCGACCCTTGGGTTCCATATCAGTGAGGACACCTACTGCCTCGATACCGGCTGTCTTTGGGGAGGGGAGTTGACAGCGCTGCGTCTGGATCGCACCCTTTCGCAGTTTTCCGTCCAAAGCTTTCACGGCGCCTACCAGAAACCGACAGACGCATGACCACCCTGAACCGCCAATTGCCGCGCCTTCTCATCCTCGCTGCCCTCGCCTTTCTGGTCGATCGGGTGCTCGGGGACCTCATGGACATCCTGGTCTGGGGCAGCTTTTTAAGCTTTGTAACCTGGCCGCTCTATGAGCGCCTGTTGAGGCTTCTGGGGCAGCGCGCAAATCTGGCCTCCGGTGTTCTTGTGGGCCTTCTGGCCATCTTGGTCATCGTTCCCTTGATCAGTTCAAGCCCGGTCATCAAGCGGGAATCCAGCGAACTTCTGCGTCAGATCCCGGCACTTTTGGAGCACCCGCATCATCTGGAAGGCAGCCTTGCCAAAATCCCCATCGTTGGCGGGGAACTTGCCCGCTCGGTCCATGAAATGGGTGACCCGACAGACCTCATCCGCCGGAACTTTCTGCCCCAGATCAAAGATCTTTCGAAGCGGTTCCTGAGCATGTTGGGGGGCGTTGGACTGATCGCCGGTCAATCCTTCATGGTCCTTTTCCTGATGTTCTTTCTCTATCGAGACGGCCAACAGATCTCGGCACAAATTTCCGATGGACTCACTCTGGCGCTTGGACCAGGCGCTAAACATTACCTTGGAATTGCGAAAAAAACCGCCCGAGCTGTGCTGTATGGGATCGTCCTGACGGCCATTGTGCAGGGCAGCACCGCAGGCTTGGGATACTGGGTCGCGGACATGCCCAATCCCTTTCTCTTGACCCTTGCCACCATTTTTATGGCCATGTTTCCATTCGGTGCGACCACTATCTGGATCCCGTCCGGAGCTTGGCTCCTCATTAATGGTCAAACCTGGGAGGGCATTGGGCTTTTGAGCTGGGGATTTTGTGCCGTCAGTTGGGTCGACAACCTAATCCGCCCCATCGTTATCAGTCAGGCCTCGAACATCTCCTTTGTGCTCATCGTCTTTGGCTTGATCGGAGGTCTTACCAGCTTTGGGTTCTTGGGGCTTTTCCTTGGCCCCGTCATCCTTGCAATTGCGCAGGCTGCCTGGCAGGAGTGGCTTCGCTCTTATGAGGCCAGCGAGGCACCATAAGCCACCTAATCGCGCGGCTCTTCTGGCGATTGTCTGAGATCGATACCGAGGCAGCACGTCGGACTCCGCTGTTCCTGGTATTTGGGATCAAAGCCCTCCATACGGTTGATCGGGAAGCGCGTCAAACCTCCCCATTCATGGGGAGGAAGGAGAGCGCGAC
>CAYLUS010000013.1:48115-50904 GCA_964386975.1 uncultured Methylococcus sp. | reverse complement strand
GTCCATCTTCTGGTGGAATATCCACCCAAAGTGACGGTGTCGAAACTGGTGAATAACCTGAGGGGAGTGTCCAGCCACCTTATACGGAAAAGAGACTATCCCAGCATTAAGAGGAAACTGTGGGGGAAGGCACTATGGTCGCCCAGTTACTTTGCCGGCAGTTGTGGCGGTGCGCCGATCGAAATAATTCGACAATACATTGAGCAACAACAAACACCCGCCTAACAATCAGGACACTATCGTGTCCGCACTATTCATCTCCGCCCTGAACGACGGGGCTTTTCGCGCATTTAGGTAAAATGGTGGAGTTGCAAGGTGCATCGCATACCCGATGCGGGTCTTGCCTCGAAGTCTTTACCCCGGGACATCGCCTGCTTCGGAGCCTATGCCCCCCTTGTATGAATCCCGATCTGCCTTTGACTCCCGTTTGAAGCCCAAAAGACATTTCGGTAACTGGCCCAACTCCACGGCCCATCAGGTTATTCGGGCTTGTTGCCGGCAACGGTGGTTGAGACTTGTAATGAAGGGAGCGGAACGGCCTTATTGCGTAATGACCAGATGAAATTGAAACGGTTGCTCTGCATCATCGGGCGATCAGGCCAGAGTCTTGCCGAATGGCAGGCCGGTCTTGATCTGGCCCTTACCTACGTTGCGATGGACATCAAGGTATGGGTCCTCCTGACGGATGGGGGGGTTGTCCATGCCTGTCGCGAAGCCACCGAAACCGGAGATTGGATTGAACTTCTGACCCTTTATGGGGCTGATCGCTTCCTGGTCGAAACGGAATCTTTGGAGGCGCGGGGCATGGACACCCAGAGTTTAAAGCAACATGTTGCGCCAATCGCCCGTCAGGAAGCGCTCTCCCTTTTGTCTCAGTTTGACCTCTTCATGAGTTTCTAGACGTGGCTGTTCTCCATCTGGTTCGCGGGCGTCTCAGTTATGAAGCGGCAGTGCAACGGGCTCAAACCGGCGATGCCATAGTGATCCTTGAGGATGATCCGGAAGACGCGTCCATCGCCTGGCCAGTCCGGCAGGGTGTTGATCGCTTCCTGCTTGCCGATGTCAGGGAGGCCGCTACGCCAGATCAGCAAGCCCTTAGCATCGAGGCTTTGGTCACGCTGACGGAGTGTTATTCGCGCGTGATCCATTGGCGGGCGGGGTAGGGCATGATCGCCATAGGCAGCGACGGCTTCCTTGCGCGCCCTGAGGAGTGGGACGAAGCCACAGCCTTGATTTTGGCCGAGACAGTCGGGATTCCTCTGACCCAAGCCCACTGGGAGATCATCTACTTCATTCGGACTTATCATCAAAAGTTTGCGCATCTTCCGAATAACCGGCTGTTCGTGAGAGCGGTCAGTCAGGCATTGGGGCCTGAAAAAGGCGACTCGCAGCGTCTCAATCAATTGTTTGATGGCAAACCGGTTCGGAACGCTTGCCTGATCGCGGGGCTTCCAAGGCCACCTGGTTGCCTGTAAGTGCGTGACCTGATAGCGCAGTTCCGAGCGGTATGATCATGATCTTAAGGGCCTGTGAGCCCTGTTGTTCCTTGACGCAAGGGCTTAATCCTAGTATTTTTGCCTGTCTTTTTTCACGCGAATTCGGGAAGCCAGCCGGCATCTCGGTCCATCATTGTTTAGGGAAAACAAAGCTGTGGAGCTCAGCGGCGCTGAAATCGTTGTCCAATGCCTGAAGGATGAGGGTGTCGAGTACATCTTTGGCTATCCGGGTGGCTCCGTCCTCCATATTTACGATGCGCTCTTCAAGCAGGATGCGGTCCGCCACATTCTGGTGCGTCATGAGCAGGGTGCAACCCATGCGGCCGATGGCTATGCCCGTTCCACCGGCAAGCCGGGTGTCGTGCTGGTCACCTCAGGGCCTGGTGCGACCAATGCGGTGACCGGGATTGCGACGGCGCACATGGATTCCATTCCGCTTGTCGTTCTCACCGGTCAGGTGCCCCGGGCCGTCATCGGTAGCGACGCATTTCAAGAATGCGACACCATCGGGATTACCCGTCCGTGCGTCAAACATAACTTTCTGGTCGCGGACGTCAGTCAACTGGCCGAAACCATCAAGAAGGCGTTTTACGTCGCGACCACCGGTCGCCCCGGGCCCGTGGTGGTGGATATTCCCAAGGACGTGACGGACCCCAACGTTAAGATTCCTTACCATTACCCGGAATCAGTTTCCATTCGCTCCTACAATCCGCAAGTCAAAGGCCACCGCTGGCAGATTCGCAAGGCCATTGATCTTCTTGCACAGGCCAAGCGGCCCATGATTTATACGGGCGGCGGCGTGATCCTAGGGAATGCCTCGGAGCAGCTGGTCAAACTGACCCAGCGGCTCGGATTTCCCATAACCAACACCCTCATGGGGCTAGGCTCCTATCCCGCCAGCGATCGCCAGTTCCTGGGCATGCTCGGCATGCACGGCACCTATGAAGCCAACATGGGCATGCATGAATGCGATACCCTGCTGGCGATTGGCGCCCGCTTTGATGATCGCGTCACCGGCAAACTTGCCCATTTCTGTCCTCACGCCAAGATAATCCATATTGACGTCGATCCAGCGTCTATCTCCAAGACGGTAAGAGTTGACATCCCTATCGTTGGGGAAGTCGATGCGGTTCTGACCGAGATGATCGAGATGCTCGACGGCGGTGGTTTCAAGGCAGATCCGGAAGTTGCAGCCTGGTGGGAGCAGATCGAGCGCTGGCGCAGTGTGAACTGTCTTGCCTTTGACCGGACCGGGAGCAAGATCAAACCCCAATACGCCATTGAGCAGTTGTG
>CAYLUS010000013.1:0-48105 GCA_964386975.1 uncultured Methylococcus sp. | reverse complement strand
GATGTCGGTCAGCACCAGATGTGGGCGGCCCAGTTCTACAAGTTTGATCAACCGCGTCGCTGGATCAATTCCGGCGGACTCGGAACGATGGGATTTGGACTTCCGGCGGCCATAGGCGTCAAGCTGGCACACCCTGATGCGGATGTCGCTTGTGTGACCGGCGAAGCCAGTATTCAGATGTGCATACAGGAACTGGCCACCTCGCTCCAGTACCGTACCGGAATCAAGATCATTAACCTCAACAATGGCTATATGGGCATGGTCCGCCAGTGGCAGGAATTCAGCTACGAAAGCCGTTACTCGGAGTCCTATCTCGAGACCATCCCGGATTTTGTGCGACTGGCTGAGGCCTATGGCCATGTCGGTATCCGCGTTGAAAAGCCGGAAGAACTCCGGCCGGCGCTTGACCGTGCCTTTGCCATGAAGGACCGGACCGTGTTTCTCGATATCCTCACCGACCCTTCAGAAAACGTCTATCCGATGATCGAAGCCGGTAAAGCGCACAATGAAATGCGGATGGCACCGGGTGTTTCCGTGGACCGGGAACTCGCATGAAGCGGCACATTGTTTCTATTCTCATCGAAAATGAGGCAGGGGCGCTGTCTCGGGTCGCGGGTCTTTTCTCGGCGCGCGGCTATAACATTGAAACCCTGACTGTGGCGCCGACCCAGGATCCCTCCATGTCAAGGATGACTCTGGTGACCTCAGGCAGTGAGGAAATCATCGAGCAGATCACCAAACAGCTGAATAAGCTGATTGATGTCATCAAGCTGATTGACATTTCAGAGTCCGCCCACATTGAGCGGGAACTGATGATGGTCAAAGTCCGCGCCGTGGGCGAGATGCGAGAGGAAATCAAGCGGGTCAGCGATATCTTTAGGGCCAGCATTCTCGATGTAACGCCGACCAGTTTCGTCATTGAGGTGACGGGCGACAAACACAAACTGGATGCCTTCCTGGCGGCGCTGAGCGAGGACCACATCATTGAGGTCGTCCGCTCCGGTACGACCGGCATCCTGCGCGGTGAGCGCGGGCTTCACCCCTGATTGTTTTAAAGATCTTCCATTTTCCAGAAAACAGAGGAATTCAGATGCACGTCTATTACGACAAAGACGCAGACCTTTCGATCATTCGTGGCAAGAAGGTTGCCATTGTCGGCTACGGCTCGCAGGGACATGCGCACGCCAACAACCTGAAAGACTCCGGTGTATCCGTCGTTGTGGCGCTGCGTCCTGGTTCTGAGTCTGCCGTCAAGGCACAGAAGGCAGGACTTGAAGTGGCGGCCATCGATGCTGCAGTCAAGTCTGCCGACGTGGTCATGATCCTCGCGCCGGATGAACATCAGGCCCGTCTCTACCTGGAACAGATCGAGCCCAACATCAAAAAAGGTGCGGCACTGGCCTTTGCTCATGGCTTCAACATCCATTACGAGCAGATTCAGCCCCGTGCCGATCTCGACGTCATCATGATCGCGCCGAAGGGGCCGGGTCACCTCGTTCGCTCGACCTATACGCAGGGGGGTGGTGTACCGAGTCTGATCGCCGTCTTCCAGGATGCCTCAGGTCTTGCCAAGCAGATCGCCCTGTCCTATGCCTCTGCCAATGGCGGTGGCCGTGCTGGCATCATCGAAACGAGCTTCCGTGAAGAAACGGAGACGGATTTGTTTGGCGAACAGGCAGTGCTTTGCGGCGGTGCAACCGCACTGGTCCAAGCCGGCTTCGAAACTCTGGTCGAGGCGGGGTATGCCCCTGAAATGGCCTACTTTGAATGTCTTCATGAGCTGAAGTTGATCGTGGATCTCATGTACGAAGGCGGCATCGCCAACATGCGATACTCCATCTCAAACACGGCCGAATATGGGGATCTGACCCGCGGTCCTCGGGTGATCACCGAGGAGACCAAATACGAAATGGCCCAGATCCTCAAGGAAATCCAGAACGGCGAGTTCGCTCGGGAATTCATCCTTGAAAATCAGGCGGGTGCAGCGACCCTCAAGGCCAAGAGACGTCTTGGACGTGAGCATCAGATCGAGGAGGTCGGGGCACGTCTGCGTGACATGATGCCTTGGATCAAGGCCAACAAGATTGTCGACAAAAGTCTCAACTAGTCCCCGGGACGATTTAGAACCAGCAGAGGGTGGGCCTGGCTCACCCTTTGTTTTTTCGGGACCGCTGTATACGTGCAGCGCCTGTCTTTACCCCTGAGTCCAAATCGTTCACGATAAGGGATGGGCCTGCTTTCAGAAACTCCTGGCTTCAACGCTCTGCCGATGGAACAGAACACCTCAAAAAAGATCCGGCGACGTGGCATCTATTTGCTGCCGAACCTTTTTACGACTGCTGCGCTTTTTGCCGGGTTTTATGCCATCACTTCGGCCATGAACGGTCAGTTTGAAGCGGCAGCCATTGCGATCTTTGTCGCGATGGTACTCGATGGACTGGACGGTCGGGTCGCTCGTTTGACCAATACCCAAAGTGCCTTTGGTGCTGAATACGACAGCATGTCCGACATGATTTCATTTGGCGCAGCACCGGCACTGGTGCTCTATGCCTGGGTACTCTCAGGCTTGGGTAAGGCCGGTTGGGTAGCTGTATTCGTGCATGCTGCGGGCGCTGCTTTGAGGTTGGCACGCTTCAATACCCAATTAGCCACGCAGGACAAACGCTATTTTCAGGGGCTGCCAAGCCCATCGGCCGCCGCCATTTTGGCGGGTTTTCTCTGGGTCGCTGTCAAATATGAGTTGCCGACCGACAAACTGGGCTACATCGCGCTTGGGCTTGCCCTGACCACGGGCTTTCTGATGGTCAGCAATTTTCGCTATTCGAGCTTTAAAGATGTGGATCCGCATGGCCGGGTATCCTTCCTTTGGGCGACCGTGGTTGTGTTGGTGTTCGCGTTGCTGTTCATCAATCCACCCTTGGTGCTTTTTACCTGTTTCAGTCTGTACGCCATTTCAGGACCGATTCTGACCTTGATTGGCCGTCGGCGGCGGCGAGGGGAGCGAAGAGTCTAGGCATGATGGCCGGTTGTGGGGGATCACCCCGCAATTTATAGTCTTTGCGTGCCATCATCAGTCGTTGGGGACAAGACCGATTGGCTCGCGCGATGGCAGCGGATGCAAGAGGATTTTCTGACAGAAACGACCATGACCGACAAACTCATCATATTTGACACGACCCTTCGGGATGGGGAGCAAAGCCCGGGCGCGTCGATGACTCGCGACGAAAAGATCCGTATCGCCAAGGCCCTTGAGCGCATGCGGGTCGATGTGATTGAAGCGGGATTTCCAGCGGCCAGCCCTGGTGACTTCGAAAGTGTGCAGGCGGTTGCAAAATCCATCCGCGAAAGCGTGGTCTGCGGGCTTGCGAGGGCGCTGGATCGGGACATCGACCAGGCGGGAGAGGCGCTCCGTCCCGCGGCACGTTCCAGGATTCATACGTTCATTGCGACTTCGCCGATTCACATGCAGCTGAAGCTGCGCATGTCCCCGGATGATGTTATTGAGCATGCGGTCAAGGCCGTCAAGCGGGCCCGTCAGTACACCGACAATGTCGAGTTCTCGCCCGAGGATGCCGGTCGATCGGAAGAGGATTTTTTGTGCAGGATCCTTGAAGCGGTGATTGATGCCGGTGCCAGTACTCTCAACATTCCCGATACTGTTGGGTACAGCCTGCCTGATCAGTTCGGGCGGACGATTCGTCGTTTGCGCGAACGAATACCGAATTCGGACCGGGCCGTTTTCTCGGTCCATTGCCACAATGACCTTGGGCTTGCCGTAGCCAATTCGCTATCGGCCGTCATTAATGGCGCCCGACAGGTGGAGTGCACGATCAACGGGCTGGGTGAGCGCGCCGGCAATGCGGCGCTCGAAGAGGTGGTGATGGCAGTCAAGACGCGTCGCGACGTGTTCTCGTGCCATGTGGACATCGATACCCGTGAAATTGTGGCGTGCTCAAAACTTGTGTCCAACATTACCGGTTTTCCGGTGCAGCCCAACAAGGCGATCGTGGGTGCCAATGCTTTTGCCCATGAGTCCGGCATTCATCAGGATGGGGTTCTCAAGCATCGCGAAACCTACGAAATCATGCGTGCCGAGGATGTTGGCTGGACTGCCAACCGGATGGTGCTTGGTAAGCACTCCGGTCGTAATGCTTTCAAGACCCGGATGCAGGAACTCGGGTTTGAATTTTCCTCCGAAGTGGATCTCAATGAGGCCTTTGCTCGTTTCAAGATTCTGGCCGACAAAAAGCATGAAATATTTGATGAAGATCTGCAGGCGCTGATTACCGATGCCGGAATCGGCTCTGAGGAAGAGGGCATTGCCCTTGTTTCTCTCAAGGCCTTCAGTGAGACCGGAGAGCTACCCTCGGCCACGGTGACTGTTAGAGTCGGTCAGGATGAAACAACGGCTTCGGCACAAGGCGGCGGCGTTGTGGATGCGACCTTAAAGGCGATCGAGGCCGTTTTGAACACCGAGGCTGAACTGCTCCTTTATTCGGTCAACAACATTACCACTGGCACGGATTCGCAGGGCGAAGTGACGGTCAGACTGGAAAAGGCAGGTCGGATCGTCAATGGCCAAGGGGCGGATACCGATATCGTAACGGCCTCAGCCAAAGCCTACATTAATGCCGTCAACCGATTGCGGGTACCCAAGACCCGCATGCATCCTCAAGTCGCGGGCGACGTCTGAGGGGCGGAGGTACGGTGGTTGCAGAGTCGCGCCTTGACTGTCTGAAGGCCATGGGCATCGAGGTCTGGACGCCACGGCGCACACTCTTGAATGAGCAGAGTCCCGAACCGTTATCGCAGGCGCCATTGGCTGCCGACGAGCGCGATCTGGGGATGGGTCAGCCGGATTGGCCCGCGTTGCAGGAACAGGTCAAGCAGTGTAGCCGCTGTTCATTGCATGAAACCCGAACGCAGACTGTCTTCGGCGTGGGTGATCCTGAGGCGGCCTGGATGTTTGTCGGAGAGGCGCCGGGTGAACAGGAAGATCTCAAAGGTGAACCGTTTGTCGGACGGGCCGGGCAGTTGCTCGATGAGATGATCCGGGCCCTGGATCTTACTCGGGAGAAGGTCTACATTGCCAATGTCCTCAAATGCAGACCGCCCCGTAACCGGGATCCCTCGCCCGAGGAATCGCGGGCTTGCGAGCCTTTTCTCTTGCGTCAGGTGGCCTGGGTCAAACCCTCGATCATCATCGCGGTCGGACGCATTGCCGCACAGAATCTCTTGAAAACCCAGACGCCGATCGGCAAGTTAAGGGGAATGGTGCATGATTATCAGGGGACGCCCCTGGTGGTGACCTACCATCCTGCCTACCTCCTGCGAGCGCAAACGGAAAAACGCCGGGCCTGGGAGGATCTGAAACTGGCGCGAAGGACTGTAGATTCGCTGCGATAGGTCTTATGGATACGCTCTTGAATCTGGTTGATCGGGTCGTTGACTGGGTCCGTTACGATGCCGAACGCAATTTTTATTACAAGCACTTCCCAAGCCTTGTGAACAACGCCGAACTTAAGTTGCGTCCGATGCGTCGACAGGATATCGATGCGGTCTTCGGGATCGAAGGAAAAGCCTATGAGTTTCCCTGGGAGCTTGAGACATTCAGAAGTTGTTACCGCGTGGGGTACCACTGCTGGGTAGGTGAGAAAGCGCGCCAAATCGTCTGTTATGGCATCTCGACGGTTGGCGCAGACGAATCGCACATCCTGAATGTCTGCGTCGATCCGACCTATCAGGGAAAAGGCTATGGTCGGCTGATGCTCAGGCAACTGGTGGGTATCGCGCAGCGATGCGGCGCAGGGACGGTTTTTCTTGAGGTACGCCCGTCAAACCCGGGCGCCATCAAACTCTACCGAAGCGAGGGCTTTAATGATCTGGGTACACGGCGTGATTACTACCCGGCTCGCCACGGCCGGGAGCACGCCATTGTCATGGCCAAGACGCTCTTCAGAGAGGACTTTCCTTAAACGCTCAATAACAGCCGTGAGGGATCTTCCAGCAGTTCCTTGACGGTGAAGAGGAAAGACACGGCGTCCCGGCCGTCGATCAGCCGGTGATCGTAAGACAGGGCCAGATAGATGATCGGCCGAATCACAATTGCACCTTCTTCGACGACGGGCCTCTCCTTGATGGCATGCATACCCAGAATGGCGCTCTGCGGCGGGTTCAGAATCGGCGTTGACAGCATGGATCCGAAGATTCCGCCATTCGTGATGGTGAAGGTACCGCCGGTCAGTTCCTCGTAGGCCAGTTTCCCGTCTCGACCCCGCGCGCCATAGTCGTTGATGGCCCGCTCGATGTCCGAAAAGCCCTTCTGATCCGCATCCCTGAGTACGGGCACTACAAGACCCCGGTCCGTGGTGACGGCAATGCCGATGTCGTAATAGTCGTGATAGACGATGTCGTTGCCGTCAACCGATGCATTCAGGATGGGGAATCGCTTCAGGGCCTCAACGCAGGCCTTGACGAAAAATGACATCAGGCCAAGCTTTACCCCATGTATCTGCTCAAAACGCGCCCGGTGGGCGTTTCGAAGGTCATAAATCCGTTGCAGGTTGACCTCGTTGAAGGTGGTGAGCGTTGCCGTGTTGTGTTGGGCCTCGACCATGCGTTCGGCAATTCGACTACGAATCTTGGTCATTGGGGCTCGCCGCTCCCCGGGCCTTTGGCTCCCGGGCGCGGTGGCCGAAGCCGCATCCCTGGGCGCCGCTGCCGGTTTTGAATCCCGTTGGGCGAGAAAATCAAGCACATCCTGCTTGGTAATTCGGCCGGAAACGGGAATGTCCTCTGGTCGCAGTTGGTGCTCGTTTAGCAGGCGGCGCACAGCCGGACTCATGGGCTGCCCAAGTACCAGTGAGGAGACCTTGCCGGCAGCGGCTGGAATGGCTGTCTCCGGCGTTTCTGTCGCCTCCATCTTCGCCGCCAATACCACAGGGGCTTCAACTGCGTCGGTGTCAATCACGGCGAGAAGGTCGCCGCTCATGACCAGATCGCCTTTTTCATGTCGCACGTCCTGAAGAATTCCGGATTCAGGGACCGGTACCTCGAGAATCACCTTGTCGGTCTCGAGATCGATGAGGGGTGCATCCTTCGTCACGGCTTCACCTGACCTGTGGTGCCAATCCAAGAGGGTTGCATCACTGACCGACTCTGGAAGGTTCGGAACCCGAACTTCGATGCGCATCTTCAAACTCCTGTTCGAAATAGAAACATCGCTCAGCCCAGGAGGGCACTCATCACGACGTTCTTCTGTTCTTCAATGTGGCGGTGGAACTGACCGACGGCCGGCGCAGCACAGACTGGCCGCCCGGCATAAGTCAGGGCGACGCCCGTTTTAAGGTGCGCCACAAATCGGTGCTTGACCTGATTCCAGGCACCCTGGTTCTCCGGCTCTTCCTGACACCAGACCAGCGACTCCATGGACGGGTAGCGGCCGAGCACCTGATCCAACAACTCGTCAGGGAAGGGGTAGAGTTGCTCGATACGGACAATTGCAACCCCCTCAATATCCTGTTGTCTCTGCGTTTCCCGCAGGTCGTAATACACCTTACCCGAGCAGAGTACCACACGCCGAATCGTGGATGGATCGTGGATATCGCGATCATCGAGTAGCGGTTCGAAGCGCCCCTGAGTGAGTTCATCCAGGCTTGAAACTGCCAGTTTGTGCCGCAATAGGCTTTTGGGCGTCATCACAATCAATGGCTTGCGGTAGGGCCTCAGCATTTGCCGGCGCAAGAGATGAAAAATCTGTGCAGGCGAGGTGGGAATGGCGACTTGCATGTTGTGCTCCGCACACAGCTGAAGGTAGCGCTCTATGCGTGCTGAGGAGTGTTCGGGACCCTGGCCTTCATAGCCATGAGGTAATAGCAGGGTCAGTCCGCACAGGCGGCCCCATTTGCTCTCCCCGGAACTGATGAACTGATCGATGACCACCTGGGCATTATTGGCGAAGTCGCCAAACTGGGCCTCCCAGATGACCATGACATTGGGGGCTGAGCTGGCGTATCCGTACTCAAACCCGAGGACGCCTTCCTCAGACAGCAGGGAGTCATAAATTTGGAACCAGCCTGCGGGCTTCGTGAGGTGCTGGAGTGGGGTATAGGTCGCGCCGCTGACCTGGTCATGCAAAATGGCATGGCGGTGGAAGAAGGTGCCGCGACCGACATCCTGACCACTGAATCGGATTGGGTATCCGGCCTTGAGAAGGCTTGCGTAGGCGAGAGTTTCAGCATAACCCCAGTCGATCGGTGCCTCGCCACGTGCCATGGCGCCACGGGCGTCGTAGATGGCCTGCGTTCGTGCATGCAGGGAAAAATCAGGCGGCAAGGCCAGTATCTCCTCGGAGATTTCACGCAAGGCCGCTGCAGGCAATGCGGTAGTCGCAGGCGCCGTCCAGCTCTGTCCGAAAAAGGGTGACCAGTCCGGTTTGGGGTAGGAATCCTGTCCGTCTGCCAAGGGATGGGAGAGTACGTCGTTGCGGGTCAAGCTGTCCTGATACTCCTGCTCCATACGCAGTTCGTCCTCCTGACTGATCATCCCAAGATCAATCAGTTGTTGGGCGTACAGTCGACGAACCGTGGGTTTTTTGCGAATGAACTGGTACATGATCGGCTGTGTGACCGCAGGTTCATCGGCCTCATTGTGGCCATGCCGTCGGTAGCACAGAAGGTCGATGACCACATCGCGCTTGAAACGGGCCCGGTAATCCATGGCCAGGCGGGTGATGAAAAGCACGGCTTCGGGATCATCGCCATTAACGTGAAAGACGGGCGCCTGGACCATATTCGCCACATCCGTGCAATACAGTGTTGATCTCGCATCAAAGGGATTGCTGGTGGTAAAGCCAATCTGATTGTTGAGCACCACATGAATGGTCCCCCCCGTGGTGTAGGCGCGGGTTTCCGCCATGTTGAGGGTTTCCATGACGACACCTTGGCCCGCAAAGGCCGCATCTCCATGGATCAGTACAGCCATGACTTCGTCTTCGCCATCGCCTTGTCGGCGATCCTGCCGTGCCCTCACTGAACCTTCGACCACCGGGTCGATGATTTCAAGGTGGGACGGATTGAAGGCCAGTGCCGTATGCATGGGCCCATGCAGTGTCATGATGTTTGACGAAAATCCTGAGTGGTATTTCACATCGCCGGCGCTGACATGCGGCTGATTCTTGGAGGTCCCCTCGAATTCCTCAAACAGGGAACCCGGGCGTTTTCCGAGCACATTCACCAGCACATTGAGACGTCCACGGTGTGCCATGCCGATGACCATTTCCTTGAGACCCTGTGCACTACCGACCTCCAGAACCTGGTCGAGGAGTGGGATGAGGCTCTCAGCACCCTCAAGGGAAAACCGTTTTTGTCCAACGTATTTGCGGTGCAGATAGCGCTCGATCCCCTCAGCGGCGGTGAGTTTAAGAATGAGTCGCTGACGTTCCTCAGGCGATGGCAACGCCTGGCTACGGGTGTTCTCGAGCCGGGCCTGAACCCAAAGCCGGATATCGCTGTCGACGATATGCATGTATTCGGCCGCCACATTTCCGCAGTAGGTCTGCTGCAGAAGGGCGATGATCTCTCGTAGCGGAAGTTGCCGGTTACTCTCGAGAATATCGACATAGAAAGAGCTATCGAGGTCGGCAAGATCAAGCCCGTAGGTTTTTGGATCCAGATCGCGCAGTTGCCTCGGTGGCTCGATGGCCAGAGGGTTATTGTTGGCCACCTGATGGCCACGCTTGCGGTAGTGATAGATCAGTTGGTCAACGCCGGCCTGCTTCCTGATTCGGGCCTCAAATCCCTCTGGCATTGCCTGAGTTCGCCGATCCTCGTCCGGAAGGCGCAACTGGCTCGGCTCTTCCTGTATCAGACGGAATTTTTCCCGCCAGCTGGAGTCAACGGATTCAGGATCTTTCTGATATCGGGAATAGAGGTCTTCGAGGAATCCAAGATTATCTTCGGCAATCGCGGCGGAACCTTTAAAGAGGTCCTGAAATCGTTTCATGAATGAGGTCTCAAGAGTCGGGGCTCGGAGGTGGGATCGGGATAGTATCCCTTGTGTCAGCGGTTGGTCCGAGGCATTTTCGTGGCGACACAGGGTTAGAGTAACGAATAGGAAATAGTTTCCTCCAATTTCAGCTCCAATGCCTGGTTAAATCTGGTCGGCCAATTCGCTATGCTCGCCAATTTCCGAGTAACTTGCTTGGCTATTCCGGCCCCTGCATGGGAGACTTAACGTATGAACGCCTTGCCAGCTATCGTTGATTCGCACTTGGAGCATGGGCTCAGGGATTCTTTTGGACGACGTATTCGTTACCTCAGGATCTCCATTACCGATCGCTGTGATTTCCGCTGCCTTTACTGCATGAGTGAGGACATGTCGTTCCTTCCTCGAAGTGAGGTGCTGAGCCTTGAGGAGATCGAACGGATCGCCCGGCACTTCGTGATGCTGGGTGTCGAGAAGATAAGGATCACGGGCGGAGAGCCTTTGATTCGCAAGGGAGTCTTGGATCTGATCGGTCATCTCTCGGTCATCGAAGGACTCAGGGAGTTGGTTCTGACAACCAATGGCAGCCATCTCGCGGCGATGGCCCCCGATCTGAAGCGTCAGGGTATTCACCGGATCAATGTCAGCCTTGACACGCTGAAGCCGGATCGATTCAGGGAGATGACCCGTACCGGGTCTTTGGACGTTGTGCTCGAGGGCATCGAAGTGGCGCGCACGGTCGGGTTTGAGCGAATCAAGCTCAACACCGTATTGCTCAAAAATCGAAACGACGATGAAATTCTGCCTCTGGTGGCATTCGCCATGGCAAGGGATCTTGACCTCAGCTTCATCGAGGAGATGCCCTTGGGCGAGATCCACTCGCACGATCGCGCTGAGGCATTCATGCCTAGTCATGACATCCGAGCGGTTATTCAGGGCCAGCACACTCTCATCCCCAGCGACCACCACACCGGTGGCCCCTCGCGCTATTATCAGATCGCTGGCAGCAATAGCCGGATCGGTTTTATTTCGCCCCATTCGCAAAATTTCTGCGGGGATTGCAACCGGGTGCGCCTGACGGCCGAAGGGCGACTTTTGACCTGTCTGGGTAACGAACACGCCAAAGACCTAAGACAGGTCGTACGGCAAAGGCCTGAAGCGCTTGATGATGCGATACGAGAGGCCATTGCACATAAGCCAGAGCGTCATCATTTCACGCATGATCCCCAGCCGATCATCTTTCGTCATATGAACGCCACGGGCGGTTGAAGCCGTTGCTTCAGGACTCCCGCAGTCGGGGCATGAGTTCGACCAGATTGCAGGGTCGCGTTCGGTAATCCAGTTGGGCCTTGATCAAACGGTCCCAGGCCAGACGGCAGGCACCGGATGAGCCTGGCAGGCAGAAGAGGTAAGTGCCATTGGCCACGCCCGCCAGGGCCCGCGATTGCATGGTCGAGGTGCCGATCTCTTCAAAGGAGAGGTTTCGAAAGACCTCGCCAAACCCCTCAAGGTGCTTGTCCAGGAGGGGAGCAATTGCCTCCGGTGTGCCATCACGTCCGGTCACGCCGGTCCCACCGGTGGTGAGGATCGCTTCGACGTGGGGATCTGCGATCCACTCAGAAACCTTGGCCCGAATGCGGTAGATGTCGTCCGCCACGAGGCTTCTTTCGTGGATACGGTGACCCTCATTTTCGGCTCTGGATTGAAGCAAGGCACCGGAAGTATCACTGGCTAGCGTTCGCGTGTCTGAAACTGTCAGGATCGCTAGATGAAGGGAAATGAAACTGCGCTCGGTCGTCATTGGGGCTGGGTCGAGAGTTCGTGTGTCTTGGCGGTGAGTAAGCTCGGGTCGATCGCGGGTAAGGGGAAGCGCGTATAATCTGGCCTTAACCTGAACAACCCCATGAATAAGTAGCAGGTCCTTTCGCATCATGCAAATTCAAACCAAAATGGCATTTCTCTCAGGGCTGGTGTTGGCGGCGATGGGACCTTTGGTCTCCGCAGAGCCGCTCCTTATCACCCTCAAGAATCATCAGTTCTCCCCCCAGGAACTTAAGGTCCCCGCCGGACAGAAACTGCAGATCAAGGTCCGCAACGAGGATCCAACGCCTGAAGAGTTCGAAAGCCCCAGCCTCAAGCGCGAGAAAATCGTCAAGGGCAACAGCGAGATCACGCTCAATGTCGGGCCATTGAAACCGGGTCGCTACCCGTTCGTGGGCGAGTTTAACGAGGCCAGCGCCAAGGGCGCTCTGATTGCCGAATAAGCGGCGAACCTTATGCTGGCAACCGCCATTATCGTTTTTCGTGAGGTGCTGGAAGCGGCGCTGATCATCAGCATTGTGCTAGCCGCGACGCGCGGTGCGAAAGGACGGGGCTTGTGGATATCCATGGGTGTCCTGATCGGTGTCATGGTATCGGGCGTGCTTGCATATTTTGCCGAAAGCCTTGCGCAGGCCCTTGAAGGATTTGGCCAAGAATTGTTCAATGCCGGCATTTTGCTGTTGGCGGTGCTGATGCTGGGTTGGCATAACATCTGGATGCAGCAGCATGGAAGAGAGCTGGCGCGGGACATGAACGCCGTGGGTCGAGCGGTGAGCGCCGGTGAAAAACCACTCTATGTACTCGCGGTCGTGGTCGGCCTCGCCGTCATGCGGGAAGGCTCTGAGCTCGTCCTGTTCATGCTGGGTCTGGCCCGCTCTGAAACGGGTGGCGTTAGCGATCTTTTGCTCGGGGGGGGCTTGGGTCTCCTTCTTGGGGTCGTGGTGGGTCTGGTTCTTTACTTCGGACTGGCACGAATACCGGTGCGCTACTTCTTCAAGGCAACCAGCCTCCTAATCCTGTTTCTTTCAGCAGGCCTTGCAGCGCAAGCGGCCCACTTTTTGGTGGAAGCGGACTGGCTGCCGCCCTTCGGGGAATCCCTTTGGGATACGAGCTGGCTCCTGCCTCAAGACGGGTTGGTGGGACAGATCCTGCATGCGCTGATTGGCTATGTCGCGCGGCCAGATGGTGTCCAGTTAATTTTCTATGGTGCAACCATTGTGCTGACCCTGGGCCTCATGCGTTGGGTTGATCGCAAGCCGCCCAACCCGGCCCCGTAACTCAACGAGATCCACCCGGGACACGGCACGCGCATGAGTTCCAGAAGACTGCCTGACCCGAACGATCTCCGCTGGTCCTTGATCCTCGGGTCGGTGGGCGTGGTATTTGGTGATATTGCGACCAGTCCGCTATACGCCCTCAAGGTCGCCTTCAGCGGCAAGAACGGCGTCTCGGCGACCCCCGAACATGTCATGGGAATCCTTTCGCTGGTGTTCTGGTCCCTGATCATCGTGGTCGGCATCAAGTATGCGCTCCTGATCATGCGGGCCGACAATAAGGGCGAGGGGGGCATCATGGCGCTGATTTCGCGTGGCCTTCGAGTCGCCGGCGAGCACTCTCGTTTGCGAGGCGTGATTCTGACCACCGGCCTTGCGGGTGCGGCACTTTTTTTTGGAGATGCGGCAATTACGCCGGCGATCTCGGTCCTGAGTGCAGTTGAAGGCCTGAAGATTGCAGCCCCCGGTCTCAAGTCCTTGATCCTGCCGGCGAGCCTCCTGATCCTGATTGCCCTTTTTCTGATTCAACGCCGGGGGACCGCTTTCATCAGCGGTCTTTTCAGCCCCGTGATGTTGATCTGGCTTCTCGTGCTTCTGATGCTTGGGGTCAACAGCATTATCAAAACACCGGCGGTTCTGGAAGCCCTGAACCCTCTCTATGGGCTGGATTTCCTGATGGAATCCCGGCTGAACTCGCTCATCGTTCTGGGCGCTGTGGGTCTTACCGTGACCGGCGCCGAAGCCCTCTATGCCAACATGGGCCATTTCGGGATGCAACCCATCCGCTGGGCCTGGTTCGTCATCGTCTTCCCTGCACTGACGCTCAATTATCTGGGCCAAGGGGCCTTGCTGTTGCGGGACCCGCAGGCCGGCAGTAATCCCTTTTACCTGCTGGCGCCGGGCTGGGCTGTGGTGCCGCTGATGGGCCTTGCTACTCTGGCGAGCATCATCGCCTCTCAGGCCGTCGTATCAGGTGCTTTTTCGCTCTCGGCGCAGGCGGCCCGGCTTCGTTTTCTGCCGCGCCTGAATGTCCGTCACACCTCAGTGGGGGTGTCCGGCCAGATTTATGTGCCGGCAACCAACTGGGTTCTGGCTGCCGTCACCGCCGCGCTGGTCCTGGGTTTTGGCTCCTCCTCAAGGCTTGCAGGTGCCTATGGCCTTGCCGTGACAGGCACAATGGTCGTAACGACCTTTCTAGGGTTTGGGGTGTTGAGCCGCATCTGGTTCAAAAGCCTGATCCTTGGCGGGCTGTTGCTGGCCTTCTTCTCTCTGATCGATCTGGCCTTTCTTGCGGCCAATGCGCCGAAAATCCTTCAGGGCGGCTGGGTCTCGCTGGTCATCGGCGGCTCCCTCTACCTGATTCTCTCAACCTGGCTCAAGGGTCGAGAACTTCTGATCCGGCGCCTGCACGACAAGGCCTTGCCACTCGAGGAACTGGTTTCAAGATTAAGCCGTGACCCGGTGCCAAGGGTCAAGGGCACGGCGGTTTACATGACGGCGGGCCGTTTTGGTGCGCCGCTCTCGCTCATGCAGAACCTGGTCATCAATCAAGTCTTGCACGAGCAAGTCGTGGTGATGACGGTGGTGACCCGGGATGAACCGATGGTGTCCCTCAAGGACCGCATCAAGATCCGTCATTTTGGGGATCAGATTTATCGCGTGCGGATTTACTATGGGTACAATCAGGAGCCAAACATTCCCGAAGCCATGGACTTCTGTGGCAGCATGGGGTTGGTATTCGACCCTTCGGACACCACCTATTTCCTCTCCCGAGAACACATGATTTCGACACCGCGGGAAGGCATGGCCCCCTGGCGCGAGCGCTTGTTCATCCGCATGGCCATGAATGCAGAAAACGCCATGCGATTCTGGCGGATTCCGCCGGATCGCGTGGTTGAGCTCGGTCTGATGGTGGAGCTCTAGTGGGACCTCACGGATCTCATCAGAGCAGCGGTGTCACCTCACCGGTCAGCCGGAAGCGGCGGTAGTCCTCAAGCACCTTGGCATGGTCGAAAGCCAGGGGGGCGGGTAGGGCATCGATGTCGATGATAACCGCTGCCTTGGCATCATCGGCTGCCTGAGGCATGCCGGTCGCTTCGGCGACGTAGACCGCGGTGACAGTGTGGCCGCGTGCATCACGCGCAGGATCGGAATAAAGACCGAGGAGCGCCGTCAGTTGAACGGTTAATCCAACCTCTTCCAGCGCCTCCCGGCGTGCCGCATTTTCGAGCGTTTCCCCGACATCGACGAAGCCACCCGGAATCGCCCATCCATGTGGCGGATAGAGTCGCTCGATCAATACGATCGGACGGCCGGGTCGATCGGTGAGTTCAATGATGGTATCGGCTGCAATCTGCGGGGTAATGGGGCGCGCCATGGTAGGGGTTCTCCATCAAATGCGGGAAAATAAATCCTTAAGGGTCGACTTTCAAGCCAGTTCCCCCCCAAGGCGCATGAATTCGGTGGGCCACTCGGCTAGAATTTACGCTGCCTGCCCGATCATATCGGATCGTCCTCTGTTTCGTTTTCAAGGCCTCCCATGAACCATCTCGACTCTGCGTTCGGCACATCCTATTTCGTTGCCCTGTTGATGGGACTTTTCAGCGCCCTTCATTGCCTGGGCATGTGCGGCTCGATCATTGGTTCGCTGACGCTGAGTCTCAAGCGCGAGATTCGGGAAAACAAGCGTGAACTACTGCCTTATGTGGCGTCCTACAATGCCGGACGGGTCATGAGTTATTCCCTGGCAGGGCTTGTGGCCGGCTTGCTCGAAAGTGTACTCAGCATGCCCTTCGGCGAAGGCCATGGTCACCGGGTCCTGCAGATCGTCTCCGCCCTGGTAATGCTGGGTGCCGGACTCCATGTGGCGGGTTGGTTCCCGCGTTTTGCCTACATCGAAAAAGTCGGCGGGCTGATCTGGCGCCGCATCGAACCTTATGGCCGTCGTCTGGTGCCGGTCGAGACCTTGCCGCGTGCTTTCATCTTCGGCATGGTGTGGGGCTGGATGCCTTGCGGACTGGTCTATACCGCTCTGGCGCTTGCGGCCACGACGGGTGATGTCTGGCGCAGTGCCTTCACCATGCTGTTTTTTGGCCTTGGAACCATGCCGGCCGTCATGGGGGTTGGGGTCATGACCTCTTGGATGGTCCGTCTTTCCAGCCTGCGCCCTTTCCGGGTGCTGGCCGGCGTGACGCTGATTGTTCTGGCCTTGATGGCGGCTTTCCCGGGGCATAATCCCTTTGTCCAGCATGTCATGGTTCACTAGACGCTGCCGCCCCGCGCATGTTTTCCCAACTGATTGGTCAAGCTCCGAATTTCGAGGCGCTTTTGCGAAGTGCCCGGATGGTTGCGTTGACCGACGTGACGGTGTTGGTGGTGGGAGAGACCGGGACGGGCAAGGAGGTTCTGGCCAAGGCCCTCCAGCAGCAAAGCCCGAGAGCCGAGCGGCCATTTGTGACCATCAATTGTGCCGCGCTTCCTGAGGCGTTGGCCGAATCTGAATTGTTCGGCCACAAACGCGGGGCGTTTACCGGCGCAATTGGCAATCAAGTCGGGCGCCTTGCGGCGGCGCATGGGGGCACGGTGTTTCTCGATGAAGTCGATTCACTGGCCTTGCCGCTGCAGGCCAAGTTGCTGCGTTTTCTGGAAACCGGTGAAATTCAGGCCGTGGGTGAAGCCTCGACATCGAAGGTGGACGTTCGGGTGATCGCAGCCACGAACGCCGATCTTAATGACCGGATCTCGCGCGGCGAGTTCAGGAAGGACCTTTACTACCGTTTGAACGTGGTGCCGCTCGAAATTCCCCCGCTGCGCGAGCGCCTCGGGGATGTCCAGGTACTGATTGCCCATTTCATGCAGCAGTTTACGCAAGACCACAGTCTGCCGATGGCCAAGATCAGCAAGCAGGCGTTGAACCGTCTTATTCACTACCCTTGGCCCGGCAATGTCCGCGAGCTTCGAAACGTGTGCGAGCGTTTGTGCATTCTCATGGCAGGGCAGCTCATTGAAGAACATAATCTACCCCCGGAAATCATTGTCGGCGTTCCCTCGCAACGCGCCGATTTCGCGTTGCCGGAGGAGGGCATCAATCTTGAAGAAGTCGAGATTGAACTGATTCGCCAGGCGCTTGCACGGACCGGAGGTAATCGCACCCGGGCCGCAAAGCTGCTTGGTATTTCCCGCGATACCCTGCTTTATCGCATGCAAAAGCACGGCATCACATGATGGATCCAGTATCCATTAAAAAACGATAAAAACTACACGATCAGGAGAACACGATGTGTTGGAGCGGAGAAGCCTCAGGGGTCCTTGCGGTAGCAGGTTTTGCAACGGCGGCTTATGTCGCGCACAAGGGTGAATCCAAGGAACTCTGGATTCCCTTGACCTATTTTGCCTGCATGGAACTTCTGCAGGCGGCAACCTATATCTACATTGACCTGTGTGATGCGCCACCCAATCAGATCCTGACCTATTTTGGCTATCTCCACATTGCCTTTCAGCCGTTCTTTGCCAACATGGTGGCCATGTACTTCATCCCCGAGGCGGTGAAGCTGAAGATCCGAACTGCCGTCTATACCGTCTGTGCCATCGGCGCTGTGGCGATGCTGACCAAGATGTACCCCTTTGCCTGGGCGGGTCACTGCATACCGGGTATTGAGGGTTTTTGTGGAACGCAGGTGTGCTCCGTTTCAGGTGATTGGCATATTGCCTGGCAGTTGCCCCTGAACGGGCTGTTGTCGGACTATCCGGGTAACCCCATTTCCTTCCGCTGGGGCCTGCATGCACTGACCTATATTCTGGTCGCCTTCTGCTTGCCCATCCTCTATGGATCGTGGCGCTTTGTCGGTTTTCATTACCTGGTCGGGCCCTTTATTTCAGATCTACTGACGCGTGATCCGAATGAATATGCCGCCGTGTGGTGCCTGTTCTCGATTGCCTTGTGTGTCTCGGTCATCAAGACGCCCGTGCGCCGCTACCTGCATGTAGAGACTTGGCCCTTCTATGCAAAGATCATTGCTCAATCTCGATCTGCGCGCTCCCAGAAGAGGGCATGACGATGAACAGTGGGCGGTGGATCCTGGCCTTGATTGCCATCGCCTTAATGCCCCTGTCCTCGGCTCTGGGGCGTGAAGTCGCGGTCGGGATTGAAGCCGATCGGACGCAAATGACATTGACAACGGGAGATGTTCTGGAGGTCCGGTTGCCAGGCAACCGGACCACGGGCTATCTCTGGGAAATGAATCTGCCAGAATCCGGCAAACATCCCTTAACGCTCGTGGAGCAGGGGACGGTCGGAGTCGAGGGTAGTGACGGTTCCCCGAAGGTGGGCGCCCCGGGTCTGGAGCGGTTCCTTTTCAAGGCAATCCACACCGGCAAACAGGTCCTCCTGTTCCGCTATCGGCGTCCTTGGGAAAAGCAGCCGCCGGCGCGAACATTTGAGCTCAGGGTGCGAATCATCGCCCCCTGAGTCAGTCCCCCGGTTGCGCGACCTGTCGCCGACCGAGGATCCTGAGGCCCTTTTTCTGTATTCAGCAGGGGGAGTGATGCTTCAGGGGGCTAGAAGGTCTGTCCACGGGTTGCAGCAATTCGCATTCTAAGGGCGTTCAGC
This sequence comes from uncultured Methylococcus sp., assembly GCA_964386975.1. Taxonomy (GTDB): domain Bacteria; phylum Pseudomonadota; class Gammaproteobacteria; order Methylococcales; family Methylococcaceae; genus UBA6136. The sequence goes on along the minus strand of CAYLUS010000013.1, from coordinate 29,418 downwards.
TTGATGAAGCCCTCCGCATCCTTCTGGTTATAAGCCCCTTTGTCATCTTCAAAAGTGGCGATGTTCATGTCAAACAGACTGTGGGTCTCTGACTTGCGGCCGACCACGGAAACCCCGCCTTTATAGAGTTTGACGCGCACGGCGCCATTAACGTTCTTTTGCGAGCTGTCAATGAGTTCCTGAAGAAGCACGCGCTCAGGGCTCCACCAGTAGCCGTTATAGATGAGGCTCGCGTATCGGGGCATCAGTTCGTCCTTGAGGTGGGCCACCTCGCGGTCAAGGGTGAGCGATTCAATCGCCCGATGCGCCTTGAGCATGATGGTACCGCCAGGGGTTTCGTAGCAACCTCTGGACTTCATGCCGACGTAGCGGTTTTCAACGATGTCCAAGCGACCGATGCCATTTTCACCACCCACCGCATTCAGCGTCGCGAGCACCTTGGCAGGGCTCATCCGGACGCCATCAATGGCGACGATGTCGCCCTGTTCATAGGTGAGTTCCAGATAGCTTGGCCGGTCCGGCGCGGTTTCCGGAGCGACACTCCAGCGCCACATGTCCTCTTCAGGCTCGGCCCATGGGTCCTCAAGAATGCCGCCCTCGTAGGAAATATGCAGAAGATTGGCGTCCATCGAATAAGGGGAGGCCTTGCCGCGCTTCATCTCGATTGGAATGGCATGCTTTTCGGCATAGGCCAGGAGGGTCTCGCGTGAGGTGAGATCCCATTCACGCCAGGGCGCGATGACCTTGATATCAGGCTTGAGTGCATAGGCGCCGAGTTCAAAGCGGACCTGATCATTTCCTTTGCCGGTCGCGCCATGGCAGATGGCATCACAGCCGGTTTCGTTGACGATTTCGATCAGGCGCTTGGCAATCAGTGGACGCGCAATCGAGGTGCCCAACAGGTATTCGCCCTCGTAGATGGTGTTCGCCCTGAACATCGGGAATACGAAATCCCGGGCGAACTCCTCAGTCAGATCGTCAATGTAGATCTCTTTAATCCCCATGGCCTGTGCCTTGGCGCGGGCAGGTTCAACTTCCTCCCCCTGACCGATGTCAGCCGTGAAGGTGACAACCTCGCAGTTGTAGGTCTCTCGCAGCCATTGAAGGATGACAGAGGTATCGAGACCGCCGGAATAGGCCAGTGCAACTTTCTTGACGGAGGGTTGAGTCATTGGGAAGTCCGTGATGGATGAATCAAACCCAGCATTATAATTGCCCAGAGAACCTGTGTCCTGATCCCATAGCACGCATACCCGAATTTCATGATTGACGCTTCAACGTTTACGCCGTTCCCGACCCGAGGCTTGTATGTGATCACCCGAGACCCGCCAGAGGGGCGTTCCTCCCTGATCGATGAGGTACAGGCCGCCATCAGAGGGGGTGCCGCCGTGGTTCAGTACCGCGCCAAGCAGGGACGTGCCTCTATTGAGGAGGCACGCGCGCTGCTTAACCTCTGCCGACAGGCTTTCGTGCCTCTGATCGTCAACGATGATGCGTCACTGGCGCAAGCGATTGGGGCCGATGGCGTCCACCTAGGTCAGGACGACGCCGGCCTTGAGGCGGTGCGCGCCCGCATGGGATCATCGGCCATCATTGGGGTCTCCTGTTATGACAATGTGGAGCGTGCCGTCGAGGCAAGCCGACAAGGAGCAAGCTATGTCGCTTTTGGGCGTTTTTTCCCTTCCGCCACCAAACCACTCGCACCCTGCGCCCAGCTTGAGACCCTGCGCCGTGCGCGCCTCAAGACCCGGGTGCCGATTGTCGCAATCGGTGGAATCACGGTTGAAAATGCCGCGCCGCTGATCGCCGCGGGGGCTGACCTTCTGGCCGTGGTCGAGGGGGTTTTCGGTGCCCTGGAGCCAACGCAGGTGGCCGGCCAGTTTCAGAGACTCTGGGAGCCATCGACAAAGTCATAGTCCCGGTGGGCTGTTCGGGCGCTGATCTCGGGAGGGTCTGACCTAAGACCGCGAACCAAGGACCCTGGGAGGGGGGGCGTAATGGCACAAACCCCGGATGGATTGACAGTCTGTATCCATCCATCCGGGGGCACATCGCGATTGAGCTAGTCCCAGCTCAGGGCGCCACCAGTCTGATACTCAGTCACACGAGTTTCAAAGAAATTCTTCTCTTTCTTGAGGTCCAGAATTTCGCTCATCCAGGGGAACGGATTCTGCGCGCCCGGATACTGCTCCTGAAGACCAATCTGGTTACAGCGCCGGTTGGCAATGTACTTAAGATATTCCTCGAACATGTTGGCATTGAGCCCGAGAACGCCGCGCGCCATCGTGTCGTGGGCATACTGGATTTCGATTTCAACGGCCTCGGTGATCAATTTGATGATCTCCTGCTGGAACTCCTGGCCCCAAAGATCCGGATTCTCGATCTTGATCTGGTTGATTACATCGATGCCAAAGTTCATGTGCATCGATTCATCACGGAGGATGTACTGGAACTGCTCGGCAGTGCCGGTCATCTTGTTACGGCGCCCCATGGACAGGATCTGCGTGAAGCCGACATAGAAGAAAATCCCTTCAAAGATGACGTAGAAGGCAATCAGGTCACGCAAGAGCCGCTGGTCGGCTTCCGGGGTCCCGGTGCAGAACGTTGGATCTCCCAGCGATCGGGTAAAGGGCAGGGCCCATTCAGCCTTTCTTGAGACAGCCGGCAGTTCGCGGTACATGTTGAAGACTTCGCCCTCATCCATGCCCAATGATTCCACCACATACTGATAGGCATGGGTATGCAGGGCCTCTTCAAAGGCCTGACGCAGGAGATATTGACGGCACTCCGGATTGGTAATGTGCCGGTAGACGGCGAGTACCAGATTGTTGGCGACCAGGGAATCGGCCGTGGAGAAAAAGCCAAGGTTCCGCTTGATGATGATCCTTTCATCTTCAGTCAGCCCATCTGCACTCTTCCAGAGTGCGATGTCGGCATTCATGTTGATTTCCTGCGGCATCCAGTGGTTCGCGCATGCATCCAGATACTTTTGCCACGCCCAGCGGTACTTGAAGGGCACGAGCTGGTTGAGGTCGGCGCGACAATTGATGATTTTCTTATCATCAACTTGGATCCGCTTGGCGCCCATTTCGATGCTTTCAAGACCGGTTGCCCCGTGGTTTGCCGCTGGATGAGCGGTCTCGACCGCGCTGGCGGCGGCGCTTGCGCTGGACTCAGGCGCAGCGTGGCGGGGCGGTTCAATGCGATCGGACGGCTCCTCCATTCCGGGCGGCGGAAAGGTGGGCGTTGACGATTTCGAGAATCCGACCAGAGGATCATCCCAGTTCAGCATGGTCCGTACTCCGTAAATAAAGCGTGAAAACAAGCAATGAGGCGCCAGCGCCTGAGTGGTTCCATTATAGACATGAAACAAGATATTGTGTTCCTTAGTCGATGAAAAAACACTATGTGGGGTTTTGGGCGCTTAGCTCGGACCCGGTTCAGCAACAAAAAAGCCCTGCCCGGCGCATATGGCCGGGCAGGGCTTGCCTGTCCCTCGAATGGGTCTTTTTAGCGCGGCAGTTCCGAGTTACCCATCAGGAATTGATCGACGGAGCGGGCACACTGCCGGCCTTCACGGATGGCCCAGACGACCAGTGACTGGCCCCGACGCATGTCACCGGCAACAAAGACCTTTTCGACCGAGGTCTGATAGTCATCGGTATTGGCCTTCACATTTTTGCGCTCATCCAGATCAACACCGAGTTCCGCGAGCATGCCGTCACGCACCGGGTGAACAAAACCCATGGCCAGCAGCACCAGATCCGCCTTGATGGTGAACTCGCTGCCGGGTATCCGATTCATGACCCATCGACCGTTGTCCTGGGTCCACTCGACTTTCACGCAATTGACATGGGTGAGGTGCCCATCCTTGCCTTCAAAGGAGACCGTGTCGATACACCACATTCTCTCACAGCCCTCTTCATGAGAACTGGAGGTTCGCAGTTTGTTGGGCCAGTTCGGCCAGGTCATCATCTTGTTTTCCTTTTCCGGCGGCCGCGGCATGATTTCCAGCTGGGTAATGCTGGCCGCCCCGTGCCGTCGCGAAGTGCCGATGCAGTCAGAGCCCGTATCACCGCCCCCGATCACCACGACATGTTTGTCTTTGGCAAGGATGCTGATGGCCTCTGCAATATGATCACCGGCGACGCGCTTGTTCTGCTGGGGCAGAAACTCCATGGCGTAATGGACGCCCTTAAGCTCGCGCCCCTGAATGGCAAGATCCCGCGGGTGCTCCGAACCCCCCGCCAGAACCAGCGCATCAAAATCCTTCATCAGCTGGCTTGCCGGGATATCCTTGCCAATGTGCCAGTTGGGTCTGAACTGGACGCCCTCGGCCTGCATCTGGGCAATGCGACGATCGATGTGATGCTTTTCCATCTTGAAGTCGGGGATGCCATAACGCAGGAGCCCGCCAATGCGGTCGCTCTTTTCAAAGACCACCACATCGTGACCGGCCCGAGCAAGTTGTTGTGCAGTAGCAAGCCCTGCAGGTCCTGAGCCGACCACCGCCACTTTTTTACCGGTCTTGTGGCTCGGGATCTGCGGTTGAATCCATCCTTTTTCCCAGCCCATATCGACGATCGAGCACTCAATCGACTTGATGGTCACGGGTTCATCGGTCAGATTCAGGGTGCAGGCCGCTTCGCACGGGGCCGGGCAAATTCGGCCCGTGAACTCGGGGAAGTTGTTGGTGCTCTGGAGGACATCCAGCGCTTCCCGTCCCTGGCCCTGATAAACCAGATCATTCCAGTCGGGAATGATGTTGTTGATAGGGCAGCCATTGTGGCAATAGGGAATGCCGCAGTCCATGCAGCGCGAACCCTGTTTACCCAATTCCTCCTGCGTCAGGGGAATGACGAACTCCTGGTAGTGCTGGACCCGGTCGGCGACGATTTTGTAACGTCGGTCCTGACGGGGAACTTCCATAAAACCGGTCGGTTTACCCATGCGTTTGTAACCTCGATCTGGCGCTTTTTAGGACGCCCCTGTTGCAATTGGCCGTTGTCATTGGGAGCGCTTTACTAAGGCGCTCCAGGCCGTGAGTTAGTGACTGGCAGCCGCCTGATTCTGGGCTGCCTGCATTTTTTCCAGTGCAATCCGGTAATCCACTGGCATGACCTTCACGAAAGCCGGTGCGAACGTGGACCAGTTTTCCAGAATGCGACGTGCCTTTTCACTGCCGGTGTAATGGAGATGACGGGCAATCACGGTTCTCAGGCGTCGCTCATCATCGCGGGTCATGTTGTGGAGGACATCGACCAGGCCATGCGCCTCGAGATCATTGATCTGGTGATCAAACCGCTCAAGGGCGCTGGATTCGACCGGGACGGGCTGCAGTTCAACCATGGACAGGTTGCAGCGCTGGTTGAAGTCCCCAGATTCGTCCAGCACGTAGGCAACACCACCTGACATGCCGGCAGCAAAGTTGCGGCCGGTGCTGCCGAGCACCACGACGCAGCCTCCGGTCATGTATTCACAGCCATGGTCCCCAACACCTTCAACCACGGCCACCGCGCCAGAGTTTCTGACTGCAAAGCGCTCGCCCGCGACCCCGCGGAAATAACACTCGCCCTCGATGGCGCCGTAAAGCACGGTGTTGCCGACGATGATGTTGTCCTCGGCCACCAGTTTGGAATTTTCTGGCGGGTAGATGGCAATTCGGCCACCGGACAAGCCTTTGCCCACATAGTCATTGCCTTCGCCAGCCAGCTCAAGCGTCACGCCCCGTGCCAGGAAGGCACCGAAACTTTGCCCGGCAGTACCATCTAGACGCACATGCAGCGTGTCATCCGGTAGCCCTTCATGACCGAAGCGCTTGGCCACTTCACCGGAGAGCATGGCCCCGACGGTGCGGTTGAAGTTGCGGATACCGCTTCGGATCTGGACGGGCTTGCGCTCGTTCAGGGCAGGTGCGGCTTTGGCAATCAACTGATGGTCCAGCGCCCTCTCAAGCTCATGATCCTGCGTTTCGCAGTTGTGGATCGGGACGCCAGGTCCTGGGGTCGGCTTGAACAAAAGGCGCCCGAGGTCGATCTTTGAGGCTTTCCAGTGGTTGACCGCCTTTCTCATGTCAAGACGATCCGTCTGACCAATCATTTCGTCAAAGTTGCGGTAGCCCAGTTTTGCCATCCACTGCCTGACCTCTTCAGCAATAAAGAAGAAGAAGTTGACGACATGCTCTGGCTGGCCGGTGAAGCGCTTGCGCAGTTCAGGATCCTGGGTCGCGACACCGACTGGGCAGGTGTTCAGATGGCATTTGCGCATCATGATGCAGCCCTCGACGATCAGGGGGGCTGTCGCGAAACCAAATTCATCGGCACCCAGGAGGGCACCAATCACCACATCACGGCCGGTGCGCATACCACCATCGGCCTGCACGCAAATGCGGCCTCTGAGCTTGTTAAGGACGAGGGTCTGATGGGTCTCTGCCAAGCCGATTTCCCAAGGAAGCCCCGCATGCTTGATCGAGGTGATCGGGCTTGCGCCGGTGCCACCATCGTAACCGGCGATGGTCACATGGTCGGCATGGGCCTTTGCAACACCGGCCGCGACCGTGCCAACGCCGACTTCCGACACCAGTTTGACGCTGATCCGTGCTTCCGGATTGACGTTCTTGAGGTCGTGAATCAGCTGTCCAAGATCCTCGATCGAGTAGATGTCGTGGTGCGGTGGCGGCGAGATCAGGCCGACGCCAGGGGTCGAATGGCGCACACGGGCAATGGTGGCATCCACCTTATGTCCAGGCAACTGGCCGCCTTCGCCGGGCTTGGCGCCCTGACTGATCTTGATCTGGATGTCATCGGCGTTGACCAGATATTCAGTGGTGACGCCAAATCGTCCTGATGCGACCTGTTTGATGGCCGAGCGCATGGAGTCGCCGTTAGCCAGTGGCTTGAAGCGCTCGGGAAGCTCACCTCCCTCGCCAGTATTGGACTTGCCACCGATCCGGTTCATGGCAATGGCCAGCGTGGTATGGGCCTCATAGGAAATGGAGCCGAAGCTCATGGCGCCCGTTGCAAAGCGCTTGACGATGTCCTTGGCCGGTTCAACCTCCTCAAGGGGGACTTCTGGGCGTGAGTAGTTGAAGTCCAGCAGGCCTCTCAAGGTCAGAAGGCGTTCATTCTGTTCGTTGATCGAACGGGTGTACTCGAGGTAGGTGTTCCAGTTATTGGTACGGGTCGCATGCTGGAGCTTGGAGATCGTCTCCGGCGTCCAGGCATGATCTTCACCCCTGACCCGGTAGGCGTACTCACCGCCAACATCGAGGGCATTACGATAGATGGGCGCATCCCCAAAGGCTGCGCGGTGGCGTCGCACCGTTTCCTCGGCAATCTCGGCAAGTCCTGAGCCGCCGGTGGTGGCGCTGGTGCCCGCAAAGAACCGGGAAAGGAATGCATCGTCCAGGCCGATGGCATTGAAGACCTGTGCACCACAATAGGACTGGTAGGTCGAGATGCCCATCTTTGACATGATCTTCAGCAAGGCCTTGCCAATCGCCTTGATGTAGCGTTTGTGCGCCTCATCTTCCGAGACAGGTTCAGGCAATTCCGCAACCAGGGCAGAAAGCGAGTCAAAGGCCAGGTAGGGGTTGATTGCTTCCGCGCCATAACCTGCCAGCAGGGCAAAATGATGCACCTCACGGGCTTCGCCGGTTTCGACCACCAGCCCGACTTCGGTTCGCAGGCCAGACGTGATGAGGTGGTAATGGACCGCCGAGGTGGCCAGAAGGGCCGGGATGGCGATGTGTTCGGCATCCATTCCGCGATCGGAAATGACCAGGATGTTGTTGCCGTCGCTCACGGCTTTCTGCGCTTCACCGCAGAGCCGTTCGATGGCTTGCTCCATGCCTTTGGCACCCGTATCGGCCGGGTAGCAGAAGCTCAAGGTACGGGTCTTGAAGGCCCCATTGGTTCGGGCCTCAATGCGACGGATTCGCTCAAGGTCCTTGTTGCTCAGAATTGGCTGATGAGCCTCAAGCCGCTTATGACTACCACCGTTCTCAAGGTCAAGGAGATTCGGGCGAGGGCCGATATGGGTCACCAGGGACATCACCAGTTCTTCGCGAATCGGGTCGATCGCCGGGTTAGTGACCTGGGCGAAGCCCTGCTTAAAATAGTCATAAAGCATTCGCGGCCGACTTGAAAGCACCGCCAGGGCAGCATCGGTCCCCATCGAGCCGACTGGCTCCTGGCCACTAAGGGCCATCGGGGTCAGGAAGAATTTGATATCTTCCTGGGTATAGCCAAACGCCTGCTGGCGATCCATCAGGGTTTTGTCATCCGGGGCCATTGCCGAGATCTCGACCGGCAGTTTTTCCAGCTGAATCTGCGTTTCATTCAGCCACTGCTGGTAGGGGGCCTTGGCAGCCAGTTCGGTCTTGATTTCGGCGTCATCGATGATGCGACCCTGTTCCATGTCGATCAGGAACATCCTGCCTGGCTGCAGACGCCACTTCTTGACGATCTTGTTCTCGGGGATCTCGAGAACACCCATTTCAGAAGCCATGACCACATGGTCGTCATCGGTGATCAGGTAACGGGCCGGCCGCAGGCCATTGCGGTCGAGGGTGGCACCGATCTGGCGGCCGTCGGTAAAGGCAACCGCAGCCGGGCCGTCCCATGGCTCCATCAGGGCAGAGTTGTACTCATAGAAGGCACGACGTTTGTCGTCCATCAAGGGGTTTCCAGCCCATGCCTCGGGGATCAGCAGCATCATGGCGTGGACCAGCGAGTAGCCGCCCATGACCAGGAGTTCAAGGGCATTGTCAAAGCTGGCCGAATCCGATTTACCAGCACCAATCAGTGGCCAGATTTTGTCCAGATCCTCCCCCAGAATGCGCGATGACATCGAGTGGCGACGGGCGGCCATCCAGTTGATGTTGCCCTGTACGGTGTTGATTTCACCGTTGTGGGCAATCATCCTGAACGGATGTGCCAGGTCCCATGTCGGGAACGTATTGGTGGAAAAGCGCTGGTGGACCAGGGCCAGGGCGGAGACCAGTTCAGGTTGCGTCAGATCCCGGTAGTAGACACCGACCTGATCGGCCAGCAGCATCCCCTTGTAGACCAGGGTTCTGGACGAGAAGGAGGGGATGTAGAACATCTTGCCTTCATCGAGCTTGCGTTCGCGAATGCGGTTGTCGATCTGCTTGCGTATGACGAACAGTTTGCGTTCGAAGGCATCTTGGTCCTTAATCAGGGGTCCGCGTCCGACAAAGACCTGCCGAATCAGGGGTTCGATGGCCTTGACGGATTCACCCAGTCCCTCGTTGGCAACCGGGACATCCCGCCAGCCAAGCAGCACCTGACCTTCAGCCCGCACGAAGTCTTCAATGATGGCTTCACAGGCCTTTCGATGCTCGGCATTGCGTGGCAGGAACACCATGCCGACCCCATAATCGCCGGCCACAGGTAAATCAATCCCCGCATGCGCCCTCAGGAACGCATCCGGAATCTGTATCAGGATGCCTGCGCCATCTCCGGCGAGCGGGTCAGCCCCAACGGCACCACGATGGGTAATGTTCTTGAGGATCTCAAGGCCTTTGGAGACGATGTCGTGGCTCTTGTGTCCCTTGATGTGAGCAATAAAGCCCACACCACAAGCATCATGTTCGTTCTGGGGGTCGTAAAGACCCTGCTTGCCGGGAATCGCGTTGAAACTCATTAATAACCTCGGTCAGGAACCTAAAGGGCAGGACGTCGAATCGGGGATCCGCGGGAACCACACGCGGCCACGTTCCCAAGCGTCAACCGCCCTTCTGGCCATGCTGGCGGGGCGGGCAAGCTTCGAGTTGGGCTGACGTCCATGCAAATGGCTGGAAAATATATAGTTTAAGGCCATGTTTATCAAGATGGGGGCCGTTCTGGCGAGATCCAGGGGCTGAACAAACCATTTACCAGATCGTTCACTGTCATCTGAATTGGTCTTCATGGCCCCTCTTCGGTGATGGGGTATGATGAAAGTTTGGATGATTCTATGTTGAGGGCCCTTGGCCTCTTAACGTGTCACCTGCCTTTCCCCTGATGAGGAGTTTGAAAGATATGGAGTTGTTGAGCGGAATCATTCGCGAGACGGCCGAGAACTATGGGCTCGGCAACAAGGCCGGTCCCCTGGTGGCCGAGACGGCTCGCCTGATGTTCGAGCCCGCAACCGGGGGGTTTAAAGGCTTCATTGACCGGCTCGAGGCTGACGGTCTTGCCGAGGACTGGAAGGCATGGCTCAGGCCACAGACGGTTCTCCAACCGCTGGATGGCAAGCGGGTCGAAGCCTTAATCGGGGAGACGGAGATTGGACGGGTCGGCAAGCACCTGGGCATGGCCAATGCGCGGGTTCGAACGGCCATGGGTGCTGTCATCCCGCATCTGGTTCGCCTGGTTGCCGGTGAAGGCGAGGTCCCAGAGCGATTGCCGCCGCTCATCGATGCCTTCTTTGAAAATCAGTTGCGGGGTTCACCGACCCCGAGAAGCAAGTCTGTCCCTCGCCGCCGATCGCGCCCTGAACCGCCTCGCTGGGGCCTTAATCTCGGTGTTCTGGTGTTACTGGTTTCGGCCGTGCTGCTCGGCTATGGCATTTTTCAGGGTGAAGACCCGCCGTCGACCCCCCCGTCAGAGGAGGTCAGCACGCCAGACGCTGGCACCGAAGCTGTCAAGGCGCCCACTGAAATGCCGGAGCCGACCGGAGCCAGCGCCCGGCTGGTGCTTCGCTACGACGGTAACCACTATGAATACAGTGGTGTCGTGGCAGGGGTCGGCATGAACAGTGAAGTCATGACCCAGCTGCAAACCTTTCTGGGCAAGGCCAAACTGACCGGCAGTTTGATCCATGATGCCAAAGTCGCAAGCCCGGCCTGGCTTTTAAAGCTGGATCGAGTGCTGCCGCTATTGAGCGTTCCCGGCCTCGACGTCCGTTTTGAGGGAAATACCGTCAGGGTTGGCGGCTGGCTGAGCGACTCCGATCGGGAAAGTGTTCTCAACAGTCTCAAGACGGCACTGGGCCCGGACTTTCGATATGGCTATCTGCGGGAAGAAGAGCTCGAGCTGACGCTGGATGCGCGTCAACAAATGCTGGCCGCCATCGACGCCCTGCCAAATCCCGCGCAGCCGCAGGAATTGGTGCCTGTTCTTAATCGGTGGGTTATCAATTTCGGTGAGGAGGGCGCGACGTTCCCGGATGATGCCCGTGAGGTGGCCGTGCACGTTGCCGGGGTGCTCAAGGCCATGCGGCCTGAAGCCATTCTGGAAATTCAGGGGCATATGGATGCCCGCCCGAATGGCGGAATCGCCCTTACGCGACAGTCGTTGGACCGTGCCAATGCCGTTCGCGGCGTGCTGGTGGAAAATGGTGTGCCTGCCGCCATGCTGAGGACCAAGGGCTTTGGCGGCGACCGACCCGTGGCTGCCAATGACACGCCATTGGGACACTTTCGCAATCGTCGTATCGAGTTCAGGATCGCCCAAGTCTGCGACCAGTACTTCCCCTGCGAGTCACTCAATCAGGTTCCGCGCCCCAGCCCGACGCCGAGTCCCGCTGGCGAAGACCGGGCACCAGCCGGGCTGGTCCCCGCAGCCCCACCCGCGGAAGCGCTGATTACACCTCCCGCGCCAAAGGCTGCGGCACCGATGACACCCGAACCGCCGGTGATGCTCACCGCGCCAAAGGCACCCATGACGGCCCCGGAACCTTCACTACCGTCCGGCGAAAGCGCCCGACCGAATTCGGAGCGTAGGGTCCCTGAGGAAAATGCAGTGGGTGAAGCGCCGGCCTCCGGGGGCTCTTTGGCTGAACCTTCGAAAGACGCCGAGGCACCCGTGGCGCGTCCCAAAGGCCGCTGGATTCCTCCCGGAGAGACTGCACCACCGAAGCGGCGTGTCCTGACCGAAGATCCGCCGATCATTCGGCCGAAAAAGACCTCGCCAGCGCCGGCTCCAGCAGCGCCGAAGCCGGAAGATGAATGGTACGACCCCTTTGACCTGTTCTAAGGTTGGTCGGTGCTCCCTCCCATGGGGCGGCCAGCGGTCGCCTCGAAGGGCCAGTTAGCCTTTTCGAAGCTGGCGTTTCTCCTTGCCAGAGATCTTCCGCATTTCCACCGGCGAAATCCGCCCTTTGGCAGAGACCTTGTCATAGATCTGCCCGAAGGCCTTCGTGCAGAGGGGGAGGCGCTCTCTAAGGGCATCGTAGGCCGAATGGTCAAACATGCGACGGAAATCGACCTCCGAGAGCAGGGTTTTGGCATAAAGCGCCTGATAACCGTGGTTTTCAATCACGAACTGTTCCAGATCCCGCAACGCAGGAAGACCATCGAAACCGGGCTTTTTCGGCGTGCCATACGCGCCGATGTCGACATAGAGGGGGTCCTTACGGCCATCCCCGGTCGGAAAGGGATGAATCAGGCCAAGGTGGCTGCGGTTGTCAAAGACCGCCATGGGCGAGAGCCACAAGGGGTAAAGGTCAAAGTGATCATCAAAATATTCAAGCGATTTCTTGAGCGTCACCATTGGCATCAACATGTCCTGTACGACATGGTGTTTTTCCCGAAGCGCCCGAGTGGTCTCGGTTTCCGTGTATTTCAGAAGTTCGATTCGAGGCGGCAGGGCCCAACCCAGAAGCGCCCTGAACAGGGGGTTGTTGCCGAAGGGGATGATTTCCTCCATCGTCCAGAAATAACTGCGGGTATGGCGATGCAGGTAGTGTCGCAGCGGAATGTATTCCACAACGATCTGGCCGCGATTAAGAATGGATTCCACATGCTTGTAGAACCAGGGCTTGAACCACAGGCCGATGCGATTGATCTTGCCATCAGGGCCTGAGATGTCGGTCAGTTGGCCGACCATGATGACACCCGTGTCGCGGCTGTAGGTCAGCGCCTCGACATAGTCATGATCGATGGTATTGCGACAGGCACGATTAAAGCCGCCACACACATCCTCAAGCGTGTGCGCCGGATAGTAGGTGAGCTTCACGTATTTCCGGGCCGGGATGATTTTGAGTTCGGCAGCGACCAGGAACCCGAGGGTCCCGTGGCTCCAGGGGATCAGGTGAAAGAGCTCGGCGTTCTCCGTGGCGCTCACGTGGCGTAATTGCCCATCAGCGGTGACGATATCGAAGGACACACAGATGTACTGGAAAAGGCCGTATTTATGGCTGCTGGTTTCCACGCCAAAGCCCATGATCAGCCCACCGACGGTCAGGTCGTCCAGTTCCGGAACCACCGGCAGGATCCAGCCGCGATCAATCAGGGTGCGCGAGACCTGACCCATCGTGGCCAGCGGCTCGACCTTCACCGTCTGTCGTGCCTCATCGATCTCGAGGACGTCGTACATTCCAATGCGGATGTTGCGCCGGGTAAGCTTGTACTTGGGCACCATTTCGCTCATGGCAGCCCAGCCGGAGCGGGCCGTGCAGAGCTGCTCCTTGGCGCCATCCTGTTTCCATGCCTCGATTTGCGCGATGACGTTCTGCACGCGCTGCTCATGGCGCCCGGGGGCCGAACGCAGGCGGAACAGGAGATGGTTGCGAATGTAGACCACCAGCGAGTAAAGGCATGAAATCGGCAGCAGGAAGAGGGTGGCGAAAAGGCCTCTGTGGTGGGTGAGGATGTACTCGAATACTTGAGCGGCTGTAACTTTTTCAGACTGCATGAATCGTGTGACCGGGAAAGGCGGGTTGAAGCAAAGCGAATGTCAACCGCCATGTTAACATTCACCCTTATGGATCATTTTTTTGACTACGCATGAGCGCCGCCCCGACTCTGGTTACCGGCGCAACCGGCCATCTTGGCGCTAATCTGGTGCGTCGACTTCTCGCCGATGGGGTACCCGTCAGGGTCCTGGTGCGAGGCCAGCGTGACAATGGGGCGCTCGACGGGCTTGCGGTGGAGCGTTTCGAGGGCGATCTCCGCGATTCGGAGTCGGTCCACCGGGCAGTTTCAGGTTGTCGGCAGGTCTACCACTGCGCCGCATTTGTCTCGACCATTGATGGCGATGCTGCGCACAAGCGTCTGGTTTTTGAAACCAACGTGCTGGGCACCCGGCATGTTCTTGAGGCTGCGAAAAAACAGGGTGTCGAGCGGGTGGTGGTGTCCGGATCCCTGAGTGCAACCGGTTATGAGCCGGATCGCCCGAGTGATGAGCGGATGCCATTCTATCCATTTACGCATCACATGCCCTACGGCTTCACCAAACATCTTACAGAGCACCAATGCCTCCAGGCCCATGCCGATGGTCTGGATGTAGTGGTTGCGGTTTCCTGTGCGATCATAGGACCTGCCGATTATGTGCCATCTCGCATGGGACAGGTCCTGATTGACTTCGCCAATGGCGATCTCAGGGCCTACATTCCCGGCGGCTTTGAATTTGTCTCCACCCGCGATATCGTGGAAGGGCATTTGCTGGCGATGCAGCGAGGGCGTTCCGGGCAAAAGTACATCATTAGCACGGCGTATTCGACCGTGGATGATCTCCTCGACCTGTTCGCCGAGGTCACCGGACGGAACAAACCGACCTTGCGCCTGCCCGTGCCGCTGATGGCCCTAATCGCCGAAGTTCTGGACAAAACCTGGTTTCGGCTGTTCCCAAACCGACCGCGGCGTTTTACGCCAGGTGCCGTCAGACTGCTGGCCTTGCACCGTCGGGTTGATCACCAAAAGGCAAAAGACGAACTGGGCTTCAAGCCGACCAGTCTGCGTGAGGCCATTGAAGGGGCCTATCAGGATTTCGTTCGCCGCGGTCTGATTCGTTCGAGCTAGCACTGAGAGCTGCAGCTGTGGATGGCTCTCCGCCTACTCAAAACTTCGTGCGCGTTTTTGGAGACCTTAGATGAGGCAAAATTTAGACGACCGTTGCCAGCTGCCGCCGCCTTCTTTCGAGCAGGCCAGAAGCACCCGTCAAAAAGTCCGTTCGGCAGGTCTTGATCCCAACTATTGGTACGCGGTCGAGTATGACGAGGCCGTTGCAAAAAAACAGGTCAAGGAAGTGGTGTTCTGGAATCTCTCGATTGCCGTTTTCCGCGGCGAGGACGGGGTTTTGGCCGCTGTCCAGAATCGCTGTCCCCATCGGCATCTCAAACTTCATCATGGCGCTGTTGAGAAGTGTCAGCTGCGATGCGCTTACCATGGCTGGTCATTTGATCGAGAAGGCTGGTTGACGGATTACTCGCACGACAGTTTCGGTAAGTCGCTGATCAAGAATCAGCTGAGGACCTTTCCTATCGCGGTTCGCTACGGATTGATCTGGATCTTCCCGGGCGATGCGGATAAGGCCAAGGAGGTTCCGATTCCCGAAATCCCGGAGCTGATGCAGGAAAATCCCTGGGCCGGGTTTACTGTTGACTTTACCTGGAAGTGCCATCACTCAATGGTCATCGACAACATCTGCGACTTTGCGCACGCGTTCTTGCATCGCAAGTACCAACCGTTCGTAGATGCCAAACTAACCCACCATGAAGCGGATTCCGAGCGGGTTTATCTGACCTATGACACCTATATGGCCGAGGGCAAGTTTTCCCGGTATTTTGTCGACCGCAAACGGGTGAACACCCGCTCGATCGAGATTGGTTACGATTATCCCTACCAGTGGTCCAACACCGGCGACAGCATCAAGCACTACTGCTTCCTGTTGCCCGTGGATGAGCGGACGACGCGCGTCTTTTTTGTGTTTTATTTCGACAGCGTGAAAGTCCCGCTGATGCCGTTTTCAATACCAAAGTGGTTGACGCAAACCGTGCTGAATGCGTCGGTGCCGCTGCTTTTCAGGCCCCTGCTTGAAGAGGATGGGGTCGCCCTTGAAGCCGAGCAGGTGGGATACGACGAGCACTGGGATGCCCCGCCCATCGAACTCAATCCGGTCGTGCCTATGCTGCAAAAGTTGACGGTGCAAAAATGGCAGGGCTATGTGGATCGCATTGCACCCCGGACTGAACCCAAGACCGCGACCCCGCCGGCGTCGATCCCTGAAACCGCTTGATGCTGGAAAAATGGAACGCCTTCGTCAGATAAGGCGTCCTCAGTTTGTCCTCGCCTCGGCAATCGCAAGGTCGATGATCTCATCGACGTAATCCCCAAAGGACTGAAGGCCGTGATCACCTCCGGGTATCACGGTCTGTCGTGCGCCCTGATACCGCCGCACGGCCTGCCGATAGTCCAGTATTTCATCGCCGGTCTCGACCAAAAGCCAGAACCGTTCGGGATGACTGAGGCTTGGGATCCAGAGTCCCTCCAGTTGCTCAATATGTGCGTCGGTGAGGTTGAACGGCTCCCCTGTATAGAGGTTTTCGTGAGGTCCGACCCAGGGTTTCAGGAGAGATGCCGCATCGGCCGCCGGGTTGATCAAGACCGCATCAAGGCCATGGGTCTGTGCGAGGTAGGTCGCGTAATAGCCTCCAAGGGAGCTTCCCACCAGGAGCGGGGGTTTGGCAGCCACCCTGATTGCGGACTCGATCTTTTCGATAGCCAGACGAGGCTCAACCGGAAGTGATTCTGACCAAAGCCTGTCCTGTAGCCCCCTTTCTGCCATGCGTGTACGCAGATGTTGAGACTTGACCGAGGCAGGTGAGGAACGAAATCCATGCAGATAGATGAGCATGCGGGGCTACAGCTTGTTGTGGGTGGAGCGAATCCAAAGGTTTAGCTGAAAGAACACACTCACGCCATGCATCCAGCCCTGATTAGGACAATCACCGGCTATGTCCGATGCCCATGGCATGCTTCCATGTTGGAACCAACAACGCATCGGATGGTCCATTCATCTCTGCACGATGGTGCGCGTCCGCACAGTTCGTTCCGGCCATTGCGAAGTGAATGACAAGATCATTAAAGACCCTATCACGTTAGAGTCTGGGTTAAATACGACGTGGCCTGTGCCGACAAAAGCGTGACTATCGACAGGAATGCGACCGACTCGATCCTTATTGCAGCGGCGATGCAGAAGGGCTACCCTCAGCACGTCTTCAATACATTACTAAGTACAGAGAAACCATGAAAGGAAACACCAAGGTTATCAAGCACCTCAACAAGGTGCTGGGAAATGAACTGATTGCCATCAACCAGTATTTTTTACATGCACGCATGTTCGGCAATTGGGGCCTGTCCAAGCTCAACGAGAAGGTCTACGGGGAATCCATTGATGAGATGAAACATGCAGACCGTCTGATCAACCGGATTTTGTTTCTGGAAGGACTTCCAAACCTTCAGGACCTCGGCAAGCTCAAGGTGGGTGAAAATCCCAAGGAGATGCTGGAGTGTGATCTGGCCCTTGAAATGCAGGCTATCCCGGATCTCAGGGCGGCGATCGTCAGCGCCGAAGAGGCGGCCGACTATGTCAGCCGGGATTTGTTTCAGTCGATCCTCGAAAGCGAAGAGGAACACGTGGATTGGCTTGAAACCCAACTCGAGCTCATTGAGCGTTTGGGCATTCAGAACTATCAGCAGTCGATGATCTGAGGAAGTGGAGGGGAGGCCGATCAGGCCGCGGCCGTCAGGAGAGAATCGGAACGTTTCGAAACATCGAGGCAGTCTTGGATCACGGCCCGTGCTTCGGGTCCGCATTTGCCGCACTGTCCACAGGCGCCGAGTTCCCGCCGTAATCCGCGGAGATTGCGGACGCCGGTCTCCTTAACGCAGCGGCGAATCTGATGATCCGTGACGCCTTCACAAAGACAAACGTACATGAGGAATAACTCCAGTTCGACACGATGATGCGAATACTAATGCAAACAAGAACCATTATCAAGTGCATTTTGTTTTTGGCTTAGGCTCACCTCATTCCAACGCCGCCTTGAACTCTCCCCTAAGACTGTTCTTGATCCGGTTATACTAAGGGCCAATCACCGCTCTCCTGAGCGCTTTTATCCACCGCCACAGCCCCAGCTGAATACCCATGATCGAGCTCCAGTACGTCCTCGGTGAGAAGGACCTCATGTTCTTCAATGCCCATCAGATGAAAAAATCCGAGAGGATACGCAAAACGATGAACCGCCATCAGGCTACGATCCCGGCCTTTCTGGGCGTCATCGGACTGTTCGTCTGGTTCTATTATCAGGACTCCCTGACGGCAGCCTGGATTGGCCTTTCAGCGGTTCTATGGGGCTTTGGCGCGCCTTTTTTCATGCAGTGGAATGCGCGCCGCAGGATCGCTTACATGTACACCCTTCAGGATCGTGAGCGCCTGTTTGGTGAGTACACCCTGAGGATTGAGCCGGATGCCTTGGTTGAAATCAGCAAGGCGGGGGAATCCAGGATTCCCTGGAAAGAGGTGCTTCGAATTGAACCGGCAAAGAACTATGCCTTCATCTTTGTCGACGTCGACTCGGCCATCGTCATTCCGAGAAAGGGGGTCAAGAAGGGGGATATCAAGGCCTTTTATAACGCCGCCGAAGAGCATATCGACAAAGCCTCCTGAGGGCCTAGGCCACACTCGGTGGCCCGCGCATGATTACCGCCAACGCCCTGACCCTTCGCCGGGGTATCAAGGTCCTGTTTCAGGATGCCAGTTTCACCCTGAATCGGGGTGAACGGGTCGGCATTACCGGTCGTAATGGAACCGGTAAGTCGAGTCTGTTCGAACTCATTCTTGGGCGCATCCAATCGGATCAGGGTGACCTGCATCTGCCGCCAGGGCTGGCGATTGCCCATGTTGCCCAGGAAACGCCAGCCCTTGCGACCTCCGCCCTTGATTATGTGCTGGATGGGGATCCCGAACTGCGTCAGGTCGAGGCCGAGCTGATCGAAGCCGAACGGATGGAAGACGGGCTTCGAGTCAGCCACCTCCATGAACGACTGGCCGTCATACAGGGTTACGATGCAAGAGCCCGAGCGGCAAAGCTCCTCAATGGCCTCGGTTTTGCTGCGGAGGAGATGAGCCGCTCCGTCTCAAGTTTCTCCGGCGGCTGGCGGGTGCGGCTTAACGTCGCCCAGGCCCTGATGTGTCGCTCTGACCTTCTGTTGCTTGATGAACCGACCAATCACCTGGATCTTGATGCGGTGATCTGGCTGCAGGACTGGCTATCCTCCTATCCGGGCACCTTATTGCTGGTCTCGCATGACCGCGATTTTCTCGATGATCTGTCGACTCAGATTCTCAATATCGAGCATGGCCGGATTACCCTCAGTACCGGAAATTACTCGGCCTTTGAAGTACGGCGCTCTGAGCTTTTGTCCCAGCAACAGGCCGCCCACGCAAGGCAGCAACGCGATATTCAGAAAATTCAGGGTTTTGTGGATCGCTTCAGAGCCAAAGCGACCAAGGCAAAGCAAGTTCAAAGCCGCATCAAAGCGCTCGAGCGCATGCAGATCATCTCTCTGGCGCAGGCCGACTCCAACCTTGAATTTGCCTTCAGTCCCCCCGAAAAAGCGCCATCGCCCCTGATCAAGCTCGAGGAAGCCTCTGCGGGCTATGGCCAGAAACACATTCTCGCGGGTGTGTCGCTCAGTGTTCAACCCGGCGACCGCATCGGCCTTCTCGGTCCCAATGGCGCTGGCAAATCCACCTTGGTCAAGCTGCTCTCGGGTGTCATCACGCCAGCAACCGGTGTCCGTCTGGAGGCGCAGGATCTTCGCATTGGTTATTTTGCTCAGCACCAGCTTGAGCAGCTCCGCCCGGATGAAAGTCCACTTTGGCATATGAAGCAGCTCGATCCAAAGGCAACCGAAAAGGAGCTTCGGGGCTTTCTCGGGGGCTTTAGTTTCCAGGGAGACCGCGCCCTTGAGCCGATTGCGCCCCTTTCAGGCGGTGAAAAATCACGGTTGGTGCTCGCGCTTTTGATCTATCAGCGTCCCAATCTGTTGTTGCTTGATGAGCCGACCAATCACCTTGATCTTGAGACGCGCGATGCATTGACCTTGGCGCTTCAGGACTACGAGGGCGCCCTGATTCTGGTCTCCCATGACCGATTCCTCCTGAGGACGGTTGCGGATGACTTCTTCATCATTGCCGATGGATCGGTCAGTCCCTTTGATGGTGACCTTGATGACTATCGGGGCTGGCTGTCGGCACGCCGTGCCAAAGTGCATGGCACAAGCCAAGGGCTTCCGAGCGCACCGGCCAATCGCAAGCAGCAACGGCAGGACGAAGCCGAGCGCCGGCGCAGGCAGAAGTCACTCGCCAACCAGATTGAAAAAGCAGAGGCTGCCATGCAGCGGGCGCTTGATGCGCGTCAGGGGATCGAGGATCAGCTTGCTGATACGGCCCTCTATGAGGATTCAGGGCGGCAGGCACTGGATCGGCTTCTGGGCGAGCGAGCGCGGATCGAGGCGGAGATTGAAACGGCTGAATCGCGCTGGCTTGAGGCCAGCGAGGCGATGGAGGCCCTGAGTATGGAGGAAGGCGAATTGTGAATGCCTTATTGCGGGTCTTTTGGCGAATTGCGGTGCTTAAGGATGGCCCGCAAGTGCTTCCCCGTTCCAGCCTGTTGATCGGAATCGCGCTGGCCTTTGATTGGAGCGTTTCTGCGCTGGTGGGTGGACTTGAAGGATCTTTGGGTGTGGCGCTGGCAGAAGCCTCATTGGCTGTGACCCTGCAGGCGCTCTTTGTCGCTGCGATGTTGGGCTTGACTCGGCACCTAGACCGGTTCGGCCAAACCGTAACAGCGCTTTTCGGAACGGATGGGCTGGTCAGTCTGCTGGCCTTGCCAGTACTGAGCCTGTCCTTGGTTCTTCCCGATGCCGCTCCATCGCTCTCCTGGCTGATTCTGGGGTTTATGCTCTGGAGTATCCTGATACAGGGGCACATTCTCAAGCACGCCCTCTCAATACGCATGAGTCTCGCCCTGGCGTTGGCGTTGGCATACACCCTGGGATCGATTCGGATCTTCGGTGTCCTTATGCAATCGTCCTCTTGAAGTCGGGGAGGGCGGAGTGCATGCTTGAGCTTCCAAATCGATAATCTTTGCATTTAGAGCCTCATGCACTACCGAAAAATCGTTCTGGCTTATGACTTTTCCGCTTCCGGGAAGCGGGCGCTTGAGCGCGCACTGGCCATGGCCATGCTGTTCGATGCCAGCCTGCATCTGGTTCACGTCGTGGAATACATGGTGCCCATGGATACCAGTTTTGGCTCCGTTTCCCCTTTTGAGGTGGATCTGACGGAGGAGTTGGTCAAGGCCGCGAAGCACCGAATGACGCAGTTAGTGAGTCAGCTGGAGTGTCCCAGGCTGCATTGGCGGGTCGAATTGGGAAGTCCGAAGGTCGAGATTATCCGGGTTGCCGAGGAGGTCAAGGCCGATCTGATCGTTGTTGGGTCACATGGGCGGCATGGTCTGGGTGTGATCTTGGGCTCCACCCCCGCCAGTATCGTCAATCACGCCCCGTGCGATGTCCTCTCCGTCCGTCTTCGCGAGATGTGACCGATCGCGCCTATCGTTTTTCCCTGAAACGGATCCCCAGCGAGTTCAACTTACGGTATAGGTGGGTGCGCTCCAAGCCGATCGCGGAGGAGAGCCGGGCCACGCTGCCGGCGTATTTCTCCAGGTGATACTCGAGGTAGGCCTTTTCGAAATGCTCACGGGCTTCTTTGAGCGGCAAATTATAGAAATCCGGCTGCTGTCCCATTTCACTTTGCGTTTCAAGGACCGAATCGCCCACCGCCAGCTTGACCTCTTCAAGCTCAACATCTTCGCCCTGGCCAAGGATCAGGACCCGTTGCACCAGGTTCTTGAGCTCGCGGATGTTGCCGTGCCAGGGGTAGTTTCGAAGGAAGTTCTGAACAGCAACCGGAAAACGCCGGAAGGGCAGTTTTTCCCGGCTGACGAAGTAGTCAACGTAAAACTTCAAAAGGTCCGGGATGTCCTCACTGTGTTCACGCAGCGATGGTACTTTCAATGAGACCACATTCAGAAGATAGTACAACTCCGCCCGGAAGCGCCCCTGACGGACTTCTTCTTCAAGCGCCCTGCAGGTAGAGGCAATAATGCGCACATCGACGTGAATCAGTTCACTCCCACCGACGCGCGAGAATGAGTTCGATTCCAGAGCGCTCATCAGACGCACTTGCGTTTCAGGTTCCATGTGCGCGACTTCATCGAGAAACAGGGTGCCGCCGTCGGCCTGTTCCAGAAGTCCCTGCTGAACGTGATCGCCATCAATGCGACCAAAAAATTCCACCGCTGAGTGTGCGCTGGCAATGGTGCCCACGCCCACATCCACAAACGGTCCCTCACGCCTTGGACTGTGCGCATGAAGATAGCGGGCCAGCGTCTCCTTTCCGGAACCCGGTTCTCCCAGCAACAAGACGCGGGCATCGTGTTGTGCCAGTTTCTTGACCTGGTCGCGCAGCTTTTCCATCAGCAGGCTTTTGCCGATCGGTTCGACCGGAATGTCCATGCGACGGCGGAGTCCCAGGTTTTCGCGCCGGAGCTGAGCGGTTTCGAGTGCACGTTCGACGGTGACCAGCAGCTTGGCCATCGACAGGGGCTTTTCCAGAAAATCGTAAGCCCCAAGGCGTGTGGCCTCAACGGCAGTTTCTACGGTGCCATGTCCTGACATCATGATGACAGGACAGAGGTTTTCCTCCTTGAGCCAGTCCTTGAGCAGGCTGATGCCATCCTCATCAGGCATCCAGATGTCGAGCATGACCAGATCCGGCCTGGACTCGATGCGTTTTTCCCGGGCCATGCCCGCATTTTCCGCGACAGTAACCTGATAGCCTTCGTCCTCCAGGATCTCCTTGAGAAGCTGGCGAATATCAGGCTCATCATCCACGACCAAGATGGTTTTCTTTGAAGCGCTCATTAGTTTCTCCGCGACAACCGCTTGGCTTTTGGGGTTGGACCGTTCAAGGTGAGGGGGAATCCTGCATGTGGGCAACCGGTAGTGTCAGCAAAAAACTCGCGCCCCCCGTGTACTGGGGATCGACTTTGATGGTGCCACCGGTTTCCTCGATGATTCTTCGCACAATCGCAAGTCCCAATCCGGTTCCCTTGGTTTTGTGGGTCACATAAGGCTCGAATATCCGCTCTACCTGATCGGCAGGAATGCCCGGTCCATTGTCCGATAACCTTATGGCCACCATCTGGGGATCTGTCTGAGGGACGAGGCAGCTTGTGACCCTTATTCTAACTGATTGGTCAACTGGCATGGCCTCCTGGGCGTTCTTGATCAGGTTGTGCATCACTTGGCGCAGTTTGACCGGGTCAGCCAGAACGGCGGGCAGCGTTGGATCGAGTTCGAGTTCGAATTCGATGCCCGCCGAGGAGGGGTAAAGCAAGCGCACGTCCTCAATCAGGCGGTTAAGGGCCACCGGCTTGCTCTGGATCTGACTCGGTTTTGCGTATTCACCAAAGGCGTTAACCATGGATTTCATGGCCTCCACCTGCTGCACGATGGTCTGGGTGGATTTTTCAAGAACCTCAAGATCCGCCCCCTCGACCGTTTTTGAGAGCTTGTGCCTAAGTCGTTCGGCCGATAGCTGGATGGGGGTTAACGGGTTCTTGATTTCATGCGCCAGACGCCTGGCGACTTCACTCCAGGCCGTGCTGCGTTGCGCCTGGATCAGGGCGGTCACATCATCAATGACCAGCACCTGACCGATGCGGCGTTCATCGGCATCGTAAAGGGCCGTGCCCCGGCACAGGAGTTCCTGCCGCCCGGCGGGGCTCTGGAAGCTGACATCCTGTTTCCAGGTCCGGGAATCAGAGCGCAATGCGCCTTCCAGCTTTTCAATCAGGTCGGCCAGATGCGGATACGCTCCGGTCAGGACATCGAGCGGCCAGCCAAGGTACTGGCCAAGATCGGCATGCAGAATCTGGTTAGCGGTGGGATTAGCGGTCTGGAGCTTGAGGTCAGAATCGAGGCTTAATACGGCCGAGGACAGGTTGGCAAGCACAGTTTCAAGGTAGGCATGCTGGCGCTCGACCTCGAGTTTGGAGCGCTGGGCCTCATCCCGGGCCTGCGCAATCTTGTCGGTCATGGTGTTGAAGGACTGCACCAGAAAACCAAGTTCGCCTTTATCCTTGACTGGCAGTCGCCGCTCATAATCGCCCTCGGCGATGGCGCGGGTTCCAACGGCCAGCAGGCGCACCGGTTCGATGATACGGCGGATGCTGAAAAATGCGACCCAGATGGCCGCCAGAAGGCTGAGTAGCAAAATCAGGGACAGGGTTAACGTGAAGGTGAATTTGAGGGAGTTTCTAAGAAAGGTGAGTTGCTGATAGTGGAGGTTTGCATCCTCAACGGTCGCGATGAGATTCGCCAGTTGCTGGGGGACCGCGTATAACGCCTGCAGAAACAGACCGTCATCGGCACTTAGCGCTACCACGGCCCGCATCTGAAGGCCCCCGCCGGGACGCTGTTCAAGACCGACGAAGGGTTTTCCCTGGCGAACCTGAACCATGATGCCGATTTCGGGTAGTTCCGGAAGAACCGGGAGGCCAGCGGCGGTCTGCGCGCCACTGAAGGAAATGACTTGGCCCTGACGCGTGAACAAGGTGAGATCTGAGGCGCCGTTCTCATTCAGCTCTCCCAGTCGAATGGCGAGCAGCGAGATCGGCGATGCGGACAATTTTTCGGCGGTCAGTTCCGTGTCCTTGAGGAGATTCCGCATGCGCTCATCGAGCGCGGTGCGCCCCAGTTCAAGCGCGTCCTCCATGGCTTGATCAACCTTGACGTCGAACCAGCTGTCGATGCTCCGGTCCAGAAACTGCATCGAGTAATAGAAAACGATGGAGGCCGGCGCCAGAGTCAACAAGCTGAACAGGAAGATCATTCGCGAGGTCAGGTTGGAACCTGCAGCTTTGCGCTTGAGCTGGCGGATCAGCCAATAGACGTTGACCCCCACCAGCGCCAGCAGCAGGAGAGAAGCGAGCAGGTTGGTGAGGACCAGGCCAGAGTACATCTCGCCGAGTTTGGAGGCATCTTGTGTTGCCGAGCTCATCAGGTGCAAGGACACCAAAATCGCCCCGAAAAGGATGGCGACCGAGACAGCCAGCGGTGGGGTCAGGGTTTTACGGGCCATGAGTAGGTCGGCGTGTGAAGGCGCCAGTCAGGTGAAATATGCGCTTGAATCCGAAGAGGCAACGGCAGGGATTCGACGTCGAGGGCCATTTTTAGGGAGCCGATGTAGTTTTTCTTGGCATCAAGGACCGGGGTGCTCTTGAGTTGCCAGCCGCGCACCCGGCTCAGGGTGTCCACGACCGTCGCAAGGGTTGCAAAGCTCTGGGTGGCGCCACTTTCAAGATCGGCGATCTGGAACACTTTGGTGAGCGGTTGATATCGTAGTTCGATACGACGCGACTCGCTGATGAGCGTGGCGTCGGGCCACCAAGGTCGGCTCTCCTGAAGTTTTAGGGTGATAGAGAGCGTCAGAGGGATTCCGCCTTCCAGAGCGCCGATGAGTTCCTGGCCCAGTCGGTACTGGATATCGGCAGAGAGGGTTGGCTGATCGGAGCGCCAGATCAAGTGCGCATCTTGAATGAAAATGCCATTGTCCAGTGCCAGGAGAGGATCGGGCCTCAGCCACAATGCCATCATCCAGAGACCCGCGAGACACGCTCTTGATGCGCTCAATGCGACTTCACCAGCACCGCATAATAGAAGCCGTCCATGCCTTCTTCGCCGGGGAGGATCTGTCGGCCATGGGGCAGACGTCGACCCCAGGCGGCATCAATGGAAAGTTCCCTGGCATCTGCCTGTTTGCCGAGGAAGGCCTCGATCACCTCTGCGTTTTCCGCCTTTAAAATCGAACAGGTGGCATAAACCAGTCGGCCCCCAGAGGCCAGCATCGACCAGGCCTTTTCGAGGATATTCAATTGCACGGCCTGCAGGTTGGCGATGTCACCGGGCTGCCTTAAAACCTTGATGTCCGGGTGTCGGCGAATCACGCCTGTCGCCGAGCAGGGCGCATCCACCAGGATACGGTCAAAGGCGACGCCATCCCACCACTCCTCGGGACGCAGCGCATCGCCAGTGACCAGCGTCGCCTTAAGCCCCAAGCGGTCCAGATTTTCCTGGACCCGGACCAGCCGCTCCGCCGAGACATCGACAGCAACCAATCGCGCCAGCGTGCTACAGGATTCAAGGAGATGTGCGGTCTTGCCGCCAGGGGCGGCACAAAGGTCGAGCACCTGTAGCCCGGATTCCAATGCCATCAGCGCGCATGCCAACTGGGCGGCCGTGTCCTGGACTGAGCACAGACCCTCAGAAAATCCATCGAGCAGTTCTACCGGTCGTGCCTCTTGAAGCGTCAGGGCGCTGGCCGTGGCCTTGGATGCAAGTACGCCAATCCCTTGATTCAACAGGCGCTCACTGAAGTGCTCGCGGCTGATTCTGGCCAGATTGACCCGCACGCTCATAGGGGGCTGAGCATTGTTGGCAGCAAAGATGGTGGCGGCCGCATCTGGCCAATCGCGGGAGATGGCTTTCCAGAGCCACTTGGGGTGTGCTTGCCCTGCCGCACTCAAAGGATCGATCTTGGCTTCGATGGCGGCCTGGTTGCGTTGATAATTGCGGAGCACTGCATTAATCAGGGGCTTTGCCCACGTGCTGGGCTGAGTGGCTGCAACCGTCTCAGCGACGGCGGCATGGGGTTTGACGCGCATGTCCCTGAGTTGGTGCAATCCCAGGAGAGCAATCATCCGAATCCGCTCATCCTTGATCGGCTTGAGGACCAGCTGGTTCAAGATCGCATCGAGCCGCCAGTAAGCCCGCAGGACCCCATAAACCAGCGCTTTGACAAATCCCCTGTCTTTTTCAAGGGAGAGGTTCTTGAGGGCTGGATCCAGGGCCATGGACAGCGAGCGGCCCTCTTGAATCACCGCGACCAGAATCTCGGCAGCGAGCGCTCGGGTGTTCAATCGGATGCACCTAGCATGCAGTCAAGCATGGGTTTCGCATTCAAAAAATCGCGGGCAGTAATCCGTTTGCCCCCTGGGAGCTGAAGCTCAAGGATGTCCAGGCGACCCTTGCCGGTTGCAACTTCAAGCCCGGACTTACTGGCCAGCAGCGTCCCTGGCGGCGCGTCAGCCGGTATATCAATGGCTCTGGCCCGCCATATCCTCAGCGTTTGCCCGTTGTAGAGGGTTTCAGCTACCGGCCAGGGGTTGTAGGCCATGACCCTACGGGCAAGCTCGAGCGCCGGCAGGCACCAGTCCAAAACCGCATCCTCCTTGCTGATTTTGCCTGCATAGGTCGCATGCGCGTCATCTTGCTGCTCGGCCATGCAGGTCCCCGCTGCGAGGCGCGGCAGAAGTTCGATCAGGGCCTCGGCACCCAATCGGGTAAGCCGATCATGCAGGTCTCCTGCCGTGTCGTCAGCACTAATCGGCGTCTTTTTTTTGAGCAGCATGGGGCCTGCATCGAGTCGGGGTTCGATGAACATCAAGGTCACGCCACTTTCACTGTCTCCGCTGAGCACGGCGTGCTGGATCGGAGATGCACCGCGCCAGCGGGGAAGCAGCGAGGCGTGAATATTGATGCAACCGAGCGGCGGTAGGTCGATCACCGCTTGCGGCAGGATCAGTCCATAGGCAACCACCACCAGGAGATCGGGCCGCAGCGCTTCTAGCGGGGCTCTCTGCTCTTCAGTTTTAAGAGAGTCGGGTTGAAACACCTCGATGCCGGCCTCCAACGCCAGTTGCTTGACCGGGCTGGGCGTGAGCTTTCGGCCGCGTCCCGAGGGCCGATCAGGCTGCGTAAAAACGCCGACGACCGGGTGTTCGGATTTGATGAGCGCCTGAAGGGGAGGGACAGCAAAGTCGGGCGTGCCGGCAAAGACAATTCTCACGCAACGCCACTCAAATTAGAGGTACCGGGCTTGGTTTCACGTTGGCGCTGCTCTTTTTTGACTTTCTTTCGAGCCAACTGCCGCTTGAGAGGGGAGAGATAATCCACAAAAAGTTTGCCCTTGAGATGGTCCATTTCGTGCTGGATGCAGACCGCCAAGAGGCCTTCGGCATCCATTTCAAAGGCCTTGCCATCGAGGTCCTGCGCCTTGATGCGGATATTTTCGGCGCGCTTGACCCTTTCAAAGAAGCCGGGGACGGACAAGCAGCCTTCCTCGGATTCTTCCTGACCCCTCGAATCGACCAGCTCGGGGTTAATCAGGACAAGGGGGTCACTTTTCTCTTCGGAGATGTCGATCACCACCATGGCTTTCTGAACATTGACCTGCGTTGCTGCAAGACCGATACCCGGGGCCTGATACATGGTTTCGAGCATGTCCTTGGCGAGTTGCTTGAGACTGTCATCAAAGGTCTCAACGGGCACGGCTTGCTTACGCAGTCGCTCGTCGGGATATTCAAGTATGGAGAGAAGCGCCATCGGTTGAATGGGGGAATGGTGAGTATTGTGCAATTTTAACGGATTTTGAGGGGGGGCCGTGACCCCCCAAAAAATCAGGGGGGTCAGAAACCCTGTCGCCGGCGTCCTTGAATGAATCGCTATTGCGTCGATGGGTATGTGCGTAGATACTCTAGATCACGCAAGGGGCTCTGTAACTGATCCCGTGGCCTTAAATCTATGCCAGAGGTGAGGCCAGGCAGATGGATGATTATCGGCGATAGGGGCCCACATGGGCAGGCCAGAGGGCCTTACATCACAGGGGATGAATGAAAGAAAACGTGTTTGATGTTCTGATCTACCTCTTCGAACGTTTTATGGAAGGGGATGCCGACAGCGAGGCGGATGTTGATGCGGTCAGAACCGATCTTCTCGAGGCCGGATTTCCCAGCGGTGAAATCACCAAAGCGTTGGACTGGCTTGATGCGCTTACTGAAAAGCATGAAGTCTCTCTTTCATCACCGCCCTCATTTCGGATTTTTTCGAGTCAGGAGGCCGCCCGTCTGGATCCAGAGGCACAGGGTCTTTTAATGTTTCTCGAACAAAACGGCATTTTGACCCCACAGAGCCGCGAACTGGTGATTGATCGGGTTATGGCCATCGATGCGGTCCACCTGACGCTCGATAACCTTAAATGGGTGATCTTGATGGTGCTTTTCAGTCTGCCCGAGGAAGATTTGGCCTTTGCGCGGATGGAGCACCTTGTCTATGGCGGACTGCCGTCCTCGCTTCATTGAAGGCATAGATTCGGGCCGATGGGGCGCCGCTTCATGGGGCATCAGATCCTCGGGTATACGGGTCTCCATTTAGGGCACGACAGCCAATTGCATCGCGGAGTGAGCGTGTCTGGTTGGTTTACGCATGATCTATCGGCACTTCGACCCGCGTCATGCGCCCTCAATGGCCCTTATCACCAAGTTTCATCGTTTCAACCCATAAATCAAAGTTCGCCTTGAGCTGCTCATGATCGTCTACGATAAAGAAATCAATGTGAAAGTCTGGCTGAACAGCGGCAACTGGATTGACCCTACCAAATTCCGAACGGGCAATCTTCAAACTGCGATTGCGGGTGCAAGCCAAACGCAAAAATCGCGTGCAATCACCCCCGGGCAGAGCTTTAAAGAAATAAACGCCATGCGTATCTCCCGCAGGTTTCA
>CAYLUS010000012.1:0-53265 GCA_964386975.1 uncultured Methylococcus sp. | reverse complement strand
CAAAGGCAATGGCGGTTAATCCTGCCGCAGGGCCCGAAACACTCAATCGTGAGCCGCTCAAGCTGCCCACAACGATTCCTCCGACAATACCGGCAACCAGGCCGGAAAAGAGGGGAGCGCCTGAGGCGAGCGCCACGCCGAGGCACAACGGCAAGGCCACCAGAAATACGACAATCCCGGCGGACAGATCGTAACCAAGGGTCTGTAGGTGGGTTTTCACGTGAGGAAAATTGTCCGATGGATGAAGCGTCGACTCAAAACGATGTGATTGTACCCGTTTAGCATGAAAATTTCATGACAAAAGGGGGAAATAAACCATCCTAGCGTGAAATATGGTTTATTTAAACCGCCACCTGATTTGCAAGGATGGCACCCCATGGGGCAGGTTGCTGCGGTCAGTCGAAGGATGACGGTCTGTCGCTGTTTTGCGAGCTAGGTCGCGCTTCCGTAGAGAGAAGGGGGGTAGGGTGATTAAAAAGGCAGGAGTATGGGCCTCCCTGACCGCGCTTAGCCCGGAGCCAGAACTATGGCGCAGCCATTCACCTGGCTTCGGTGTTCAATGTCCGAGGTCACTGGATATCCAAGCAGAAGCACTGGGGACGTTTTTGGTTCAGCGGTCCGTGAGACGGAAGGTCAGTGTGTAGGTGTCCTCATCAGCGGGATAAACGTCAACTTTGGCATCCGGCTCGAGACCCTCGTCGACGACCCACATGCGTTTTCCAGCGGAGCGAGCAAAGGCCTCCGCTTGCTCTCTGACCTGACGCTTGAGCACCGCTTCGTTATAGCCCCAGCCTCCTGTTTCGGAGATAGAGTAGGTGTTGTCGGCATTTTGTTTGACGCGCGGAGCCGGGGAGCAGCCGCCGAGAATCAGAAGTCCGAGGCAAGCCAACCAGCAGAGCCGAATTACAGTGTGTCTTCTTGAAAGCATGTCTTGAAAGTCCGATTAAAGCGTTTAACTCGCTGTCTTGAGCGTCATGAGGGCTCTGTCTCGCTGTATCGCGTGAGTTGTTGCTGGCTTAGTACATGACGGCAACACCGACGTTGAACTGATCCGGCAGTTGTTTCGCCTGCGAGTTGAAGTTCTGGTAGTCGAATTTCACGGCCACGTTTTCGATCGGCTTGTAAGTCAGGCCGGCCTGGTAAATCCAGCGGTTATAGAGCCCGCCATAATCATCAAAGCCATCCGGAACACCTGCCAGCGTGTTGTAGGCCTCATACCGAAAGAAAGGGGCGAGGTACTGTGGGTTATCGGGCCAGACAATCGGCATCAGGTTATAGGCTGCTTCCGTGTACCAACCGTAGTTCTGACTCCCGATGGTTTCGCCCTTGGCGGCGCTGAGTTGAGCTGCATTCCCGATGAATCCATAGGCTCCGAGGGCCCGGAGTTCTAGTCCTTGCCACCGGTATTGCAAGTGGCCCTCGTACAGCTGGGTCATGACGTTGAGTTCCTGTGCACCATAGGTCTTACTTGAGTAGGTATAGCCCTGACCTGAGTTACCTGTCCATGCTGAGACCCCGACCAGAAGACCTGGAATGTCTGGCGAGTAGTAGTCAACCCGCCCCGTGAACGCAAAATCCTCAGCAACCGCCTTGCTTCCAGATTGACGGCCATCGCGAATACCTGCGGAGGTAAAGCCTTGTGCGTTAAGACCATTCATTCCATAGACGCGGTACTGGAGACCTGGCACGATCTCGCCGAAAAGTCCCGCGCCGATTTCCCGCCAGGTGGTTGGAATGATGGTGCGTTCTACCTGAGGGCGGTAGTTTCCGTGAAAGGTGGGGCCCTCGTGGATTTCGTTGATGAAGCCCATTGGCACGAGTGTCAGACCCGTTCTCACATTTGCGTAATCCTTCAGCATGAAATCGAGGTAGGAGAACTCAACAGAGACTTCGCCTTTTTCCTCGGCACCCTCTCCGGTCGTTCCATGTTCAAACTCAATCTCGTTATTGAGAATGATCCAGTCATTGAACTTGTAACCGGCGTAAATGACGGTCCGAAGATTATCAATCGTGGATTTTTGATCTTTGTTGTAGTCGGAAAACACCCACTCACCATAGCCGCCAATGGAAAGTCCCCGATTGATGCGGTAGACCTCCGATGCCGCCGGACCATACCCGTATTCGACTTTGTACTCACGTTTCTCAGGGATGTGCAATTGCACCTTCAGCTTTTCCACCTCGGAACTGAGGATGTCAGTCTTGCGTTCGACTTCGGTCTTGGTGCTTTTTTTGCCGTTGGCTGCCGACGGCGAGGGGGCGGCTGAATCTAACGTGCGCGTCTGAGCGCCGGTGGAAACCGTCGCCACTTTTGAGGTCTTGTCCTGCTCAGAGACCTTCTGCGTCAATTCCTCGATCTGCTTTTGCTGCTTTTCGATGATCTTCCACATTTGCTCAAGCCGCTCATCGCTGTTTTTTGCTTTGACCTTGGCTTCTGCCGCGCTTGCCGACAGCAGAAGACTAGAGGCGGTGATGACGGCAAGCAGGTATGGCAGGTGAGTGAAGGAGTGGCGCTGAGTCATCGGTATCACAACTAGATAAAACTGGAATACGCATGTTAATATGAATCAAACACAGATGCAAATGAGTCTCAATAATAATGTCTCTCTCATTCCTTAAGTCGGGTGTGATCCATGTTTTGCCGATGCTCATTGCTCTGATGCTAATGGCCCCCATGCAGGTGAGTGAGGCAGCCGACCCAAAGGCCTTCCTGGGAGAGCAGATATTCAAAGACCAGACGCTTTCATCGCCCGAAGGGCAAGGTTGTGTCAGTTGCCATAACCCGCGCCATGGATTTTCGGATCCAGATTCTTTGGAGCCGACCTCGGAGGGCGTGATCAAGGGCCGCTTTGGCAGTCGAAATGCACCCACAATCCTCTATGCGGCCAGTTCTCCGGATTTTCATTTTGATGCGCAGCAGGCTTTGTTCATTGGTGGCCAGTTTGACGATGGTCGATCCACCAACTTGTCCGCTCAGGCAGGACAACCTTTTTTATCGCCTCTGGAGATGAATAACCAAAATGCCGCAGAGGTGGTTGCGAAAGTCAGAAAGGCGGCATATGCGGACCTCTTTCGAAGGGTCTACGGCGCTGCTGCGCTGGATGATGTAGAGGCGGCCTATGTTCGGATCACGAATGCCTTGAGTGCATTTGAGTCATCTAGACAGCTCAACCCCTTTAACTCCAGATATGACCGATATCTCGAGGGCAGAGCGCGTTTTACGCCTGCAGAAAGGCGAGGTCGCGAGATCTTTGAGCGAAAAGACAAAGGCAATTGCGCGTCGTGCCATCCGGACTTGCCTGAAAACAATGGACGGGATCGGCCGCTGTTTACCGATCACAGCTATGACAATCTGGGAATACCAAGAAATCCGGGCAACCGATTTTATGAAATGCCTTCCCCCTGGAATCAAAAAGGTCGGGCATTCGTGGATCTGGGCCTTGGCGCTGTCTTGGGTCGCGCCGACGAGTATGGAAAATTCAAGGTGCCGACGCTACGCAACATTGCAAAGACGGCTCCCTATATGCACAACGGTTATTTCAAGACGCTGCGCGGTGTGATCGACTTTTACAACAGTCGAGACAGCAAGCCGAGCTGCAAGGACCCCATGGCTCCAGAGGCAGTGGCGCTCGCCAGCGGCTGCTGGCCTGCCCCTGAGGTGACAGAGAATGTCAATCATGACGAATTGGGTAATTTAAGGCTGACCGAACAGGAAATGGCCGATCTGGAGGCGTTCTTGCGAACGCTCTCAGACCCCTGAGCATGAGGGCCTGGCCATTCCTCATTGGAGGCTTTGCGATTCAGCGAGACGGTCAACAATATCCATCCCTCAGCTTGATCAGGCGAATGCCTGGATTGCATGGCGATGTCATGTCGGGACTTCATCCAGAGCCGAGATTCGTACTCTGGTTTTCAAGCGGCCGTTAAATTCCCTGCGTGAGGATTGGGTTTGCTTTGCCGCAGGGCTCCCCGATGGCGGCAATCAAAACGACGGCGCCTGAATCACGCTGGTGCAGTGAGGTTCATGGCGAAGTCAAGGGCAACCTTAACTGGTTGAAGCGGCCGGGTGTTGGAGGTCAGGCCTTGCCTTTGACGTCAAATTGGAACGGGTCGTAAGCAGCAGATAAAACTGGCATCCGAAAATAAGGTTAGCCATCAACAGATGCAGTGGCTGAACCACCGCGGGAAAGCCCAGCCGATCCAGAGTGACACCGGAGGAAATCGCGATCACGATCAAGGTGATGAGTGTCCAGACAGGCTTTGATAGCGGATGTGAAGGCCCCATGCTTCGGACAAATGTCCACACCAGCCAGCCGTTGGTGAACAGGATGACAGAGGAGAAGGAGCGGTGAATGTAGAAGATGATGGGAAAATGCTCGTGCCAGATGCTTCGCTCCGTAATGACCCGCTGATTGGTAATGCCATCTACAGCCTCCCGGATTTGTGTACCCATTGCTACTTGCATCAGGGTCAGTGCGGCTGCGATTAGAAGAACCTTGTGCCATTTCTCGGGGATTCTGGACAGGTCCCAACGCGCATAATGCGACCGGTTAGCCCGGGTGGTTGCATAGATAAGGAGTGAGACGATCACGAAGGCGATGATCATGTGGGCGGAGATCAGAGTGGGCCTGAGTTCGCTGGCAACGACCCGGGATCCAAGCCAACCCTGAAAGCCGACCAGCAGAAAAGTCGCCAGCGCGGTTCTGAACACGGTCGGGTCAATCCTCCTGAAAGGGATTGAACGCAGCAGGGTGGCCAAGATCAGAAAGCCGATGCTGACCCCCAGTAGGCGATTGAGATATTCGGTCCAGGTTTTGATTGGGTTGAAAGTGGTATCTCCATAGCCGATATACCGGCTGTGGTAATCCTCTGGAAGCTGCGATTCCGAAGTGGGGGGGATTAAGTGTCCGAAGCAGGTCGGCCAGTCTGGACAACCCATACCCGAGCCTGAAGCCCGGACAATCCCCCCGACCAGAATCAGCAGATAGACCGCAGCAATCGTCAGGGTAGCGAGTCGCGAAAAGCGACGGATGAACAGGGAATGATCGATCGAGTTCATGGTACTTCAGCGTTGGGGTGTCCAGTTTTCTAAGGGTAAAAGGTCGAAATCGCCGTCTTTCCAAACAGGGTCAGATAGTGAAAACCGCTCAGGAGGGTCGTCAATGCAACCCAATGCATCATGAGCGCGAGCACCTCAGCGGGCAAGGGCCCATGACTTTGACTGAATATAACGCCCAGAATCAGGACAATCTGGCTGAATGTATTCAATTTGCTGAGACGGCTAGGGGTGCCTTGAAACGCAGTGAGCCTCAAGTAGAGCATCACGGATACGGCAAAGATGAGGAGGTCACGGCCGATCACGAGGCTAGCGAGCCAGGTGGGCAAAAGGTCCAGGAGCGAGAGGCATCCATAGCTCAGCCCCAACAGCAACTTGTCAGCAACAGGATCAAGGAGCGATCCCAGTCGGGAGTGCCAGCCAAAGCGGCGGGCAATCATTCCATCAATACCATCTGAAAGACTGGCAATCGCGAACCAGAGGAGTGCTGCCTGGAATTCACGAGCCATGAGCGCACTAACGACCGGGAGCACGAGAAAGACCCGGGCGACTGAGATCAGATTAGGTATATCGCTGCGCTGCACCTTCTTGATTCCGTGAGTGCCACCCATCACGCTTGGGTCAGGGTGTAAAATACTACTACCTTTTTTTGGCCAAATACTCTGGCCAGGTGGTCGGCGTTGCGTACCTTGGATGCTGCCTACTGTCATCTTTTGTTGGGAGGATCCCTTTGAGTTCCAAGCCGAATGACCAGTCTCTGGATTACCGGGCAGCTGGTGTTGATATTGAGGCAGGAAATGCCCTCGTGGAGCGCATCAAACCTGTCGCCGGTCGAACCCGAATTCCGGGTGTTTTGGCCGGTTTGGGCGGTTTTGGTTCCCTTTTTGAGTTGCCTTTGGATCGTTACCGGCATCCGGTGCTCGTGGCGGGTACCGATGGCGTGGGGACAAAATTGAAATTAGCCATTGAGTCAGGGCTTCACGGCACCGTGGGGGTGGATCTGGTGGCCATGTGTGTCAATGACATCATCGTTCAGGGTGCAGAACCGCTGTTCTTTCTCGATTACTACGCCACAGGACAGTTGGATGTCGATGTTGCTGCCTCTGTCATCGAGGGTATTGGACGTGGCTGCGAGCTTGCCGGATGCGCATTGGTCGGTGGAGAAACAGCCGAGATGCCGGGCATGTATGCCAAGGGCGACTACGACCTCGCAGGATTCTGTGTGGGCGTCGTGGAAAAGAGCCGAATTCTCGATGGGACGGCGGTCAAGGCAGGTGACCAGTTGATCGGACTGGCATCCTCAGGGCCCCACTCGAATGGATACTCTTTGATCCGAAAAGTGCTGGAGCGTGCCGGCGCCTCGGGGCAGTCGACCCTCTCGGATGGCCGGGCGCTGATCGACCATTTGATGGCGCCGACGCGGATTTATGTGAAACCCCTGCTGTCCCTGATGGCGACCATTCAGGTGCATGCGCTGGCGCATATTACCGGTGGCGGGATTACGGAAAACCTTCCAAGGGTCCTACCCGATGGGTTGGGTGCCATCATCGACCTTGACAGCTATGCGTGCCCTGAGATTTTCACTTGGATTCGCTCGCAGGGCCGCATCAGCGATGTGGAAATGCTGAAGACGTTCAATTGCGGGGTCGGCATGGTGATCGCACTGGACCCTGGGGATGTGAGTCAGGCCATCGAGTTACTGGCCTCCAGTGGCGAAACCCCCTTTGTTCTGGGAGAAATCGTGGAGGCGCCGACGGGGCCCCGGGTGCTCTATCAGGGTGCGCTCTAGCCCTCGATCCTGACCGCTGTCAGAGCGCGTGGTCAGAAGAGAAGACGCCATCAAACCAACTGCTCTCCCCAACGGAGAGTTCGCTATCCCCCCCGTCCCCTAGGGGCGGGGTTTTTCGCGAGAAATCTGATGAAACTGAGTGTGGTTGTTCCGGTCCATAACGAAACCGAAAACCTGAGAAACCTCATAGAGGAAATTGTTGAGGCGGTGGAACCTTTGGGCGCTTACGAAATCCTCTATATTGACGATGGCAGCACAGACGGTACGCTTGAAGCCCTTAAGCAACTGCAGGGACGTTTCCCGGCCCTGAGGGTACTCCGTCACCGGAATTGCTGTGGCCAAAGCACCGCCGTGAGGACGGGGGTACGGGCGGCCACCGCCAAGGTGATCGCAACGCTGGATGGCGATGGTCAGAATGACCCCGCCAACATTCCGGCAATGTTTGCGGCATGGGAGCAATTGGCTGCCGAGGGTCGGGGCGCCCTGGTGGCAGGCTATCGGAAAAATCGCAAGGATACCGGCTGGCGACGGTTCTCTTCCCGGTTGGCGAACCGGGTGCGGGCGGGGCTTTTGGGCGATGCCACTCCGGATACCGGCTGCGGGCTCAAACTCTTCGATCGGAGTTTGTTTATGGATATGCCTTACTTCGATCATATGCATCGTTTCTTGCCCGCGCTGGCGCAAAGAGCAGGTGCTAAGGTGGTCTCCGTCGAGGTTAACCATCGCCCCAGAACCCAAGGCCAATCCAAGTACGGCACTTGGGGGCGGCTTTGGGTTGGGATCTGGGACCTGATGGGTGTCATGTGGCTCCAGCGTCGGGCTCATGTGCCGATGGTCGAGGAGTTACCTCGTTCCTGAGCGGCCTCTGCTTTTCAATAGCCGGACATGTTCGTTTTTATTTCGTTTATCAGGAGGTTTTCATGATTCGCTGGACGAAAATGTACGCAATCGGTCTGATGCTTATCGCCTTCACGTCCCCAGTGTGGGCCGAAGAAGCGCAGATGCCCCCCAAGGAGACCTTGATGGAAAAGCCGGTTGAACTGAGCACCACCAAAGTGGTGTCCCGGGTTTTCAAGATCACGTTGCCTAAGGGCTTTAAAACCCCGGCACATGTGCATGACGGCCCTGGTCCCCGCTATGTACTCAAAGGGCGGGTCCGGATTGAGCAGGACGGCGCCAAGCAGGAGTTTGGTCCAGGTCAGGTGTTCTGGGAGACCGGCGATGTGATGACCGCGGAGAATGTCTCTGACGGAGAAGCTGAACTGGTGATTTTCGAAATTGCGCCACAAAAGCCCGCTGGTAAGAAAAACTGAGGTACCGATGAGCGTTTTTAAAATGGCCTTCGCCCTGGGTTTAGGCGTGTTGGCCTCACCGCTGGTTGCGGAGGAAATCCCGCAAGAATGGCAACCGAGCATCCTGAGTGAAAAAACTCAGGCTAAAGTCAATCAAGGGGTCGAGCAGTACCAGAAGTGTCTTAATGACGAGACCCGCTTGCACATGGATGATGTGGATGATTCCAGACGAATCACGGACCAGATTCTCGCCCGCTGTGAGGCCAAATTGACGGCCGTCAAATCGGCTTTTGATGCTGAAAAGGTCCCCGCCCCGGCATCTGATCGTTTTATCCGGACCAAGCGCTCCAAAGCTGCCCAACAAATCATTCGGGTGGTAATGAGTCATGAAGCGCTGAGATCAAGCCAAGATCAGGGGTCGAACAAGACCCCTTAGACCCTTCTCTGCCTGAAACAGGCAACGGGCCGACCCGGCGGGTTCGAATGGCTCCCTTAGGGCATCCATTCGAACCCCCACTCTTTTGAACCACTTCTCTGTCCTTTCCCTTGTCTGGCTGAGCCTATGTCTATTGATTTTGACCATCTACCGCAACTCATCGATCGTCTCCACATCCTGTTGGCGGCGACCGTCTTGCTCCTCCTCCTCGGGCTGCTCATTGTCGGCGTTGCCTTTATCAACGCACGGCGGTCCAGCGCCATACGGTCCCAAGAGGGGCCCGTCGCCCCAGTCTCTGCGCCCGCGCCCGTGGTCTTGAAAGAGGCGACGACAGATGCCGCCTTGCAGATCCTGAGTCTCCTGCAAAAGGAAGCGCGATTGGTCGACTTCATCCAGGAGGATATTCAAGGTCATGCCGATGCAGAGATCGGCGCCGCGGTTCGGGTGGTGCATGAAGGCTGCCGAAGGGTGTTCAAGTCGCATGTCGGGTTGGTGCCGATACGCAGCGAATCTGAGGGGTCCCGACTCACCCTTCCCAAAGGTTTTGATGCAGGCACCGTGCGGGTGATTGGCAATGTCGTGGGTGAGCCTCCCTTTGAAGGCATACTGGTTCACAAGGGATGGGTCGCGCAATCCATCGACTTGCCACGAATCAGCGATGGTCACGATGTCAAGATCATTGCTCCGGCGGAGGTCGAACTTTGAGTGGCGCCCGATTTTCTGTTGGAATCGACCTTGGCACCACGAACAGCGTGCTTGCCTATTTCGATGCAGCGGGGCTTCAAGGCGATGTCGCTCCCGTCGAGACCCTTGAAATTCCCCAGCTGGTCGCCGCAGGTACCCTTGAATCGCCGCA
The DNA here is from genome assembly GCA_964386975.1 of uncultured Methylococcus sp. Taxonomy (GTDB): domain Bacteria; phylum Pseudomonadota; class Gammaproteobacteria; order Methylococcales; family Methylococcaceae; genus UBA6136. The sequence goes on along the minus strand of CAYLUS010000012.1, from coordinate 43,839 downwards.
GCAATTGCCCTCGTTTTTGTATCTTCCGCACCCGGATGAACTGCGCTCAGAGGACCAGGTGTTGCCCTGGGAGGCTCATCCCATCGGGGTCGTGGGTGAATTTGCACGGCAATTGGGTGCAAAGACTCCGGCCCGCCTGATCACAAGCGCCAAAAGCTGGCTTTCGCATGACAAGGTCAATCGGCGTGAGGCTTTTCTCCCCTTGAATGCGCCAGAGGGCGTTGTGCCTGTCTCCCCGGTTGATGCTTCCACAAAATACCTCAATCACATGCGCATGGCCTGGAATCAACGATTCCCGGAGTTTCCCCTCGAACAGCAGGACCTTGTGATCACAGTACCGGCTTCCTTCGATCCAGGCGCCCGGGAACTGACGCTGGAGGCGGCTGGTCACTTGGGATTGAATCAGGCAGTGATGTTGGAGGAACCCCAGGCTGCGTTTTACAGCTGGATTCAATCCAGCCAGGGGGAATGGCGACAACAAGTGCGACCGGGTGAAGTCATTCTGGTCATTGATGTGGGCGGAGGGACAACAGATTTCTCCCTTATTGCGGTATCCGAGGAGTCTGGAAATCTGGTTCTGGATCGGGTCGCAATTGGCGATCACATCCTGCTTGGGGGCGACAACATGGATCTGGCCCTGGCGTATACCGTCAGAGCAAAGCTGGAGGCCTTGGGGCGTCGATTAGAGCCATGGCAGGTTCAGTCCATCACGCAGGCCTGCCGGGAGGCCAAGGAAATCCTTTTGGACGGATCGGAAGTCGAGGAGGTCCCGATTGTCGTCCCCAGTCGCGGCTCCTCCCTGCTCGGTGGTTTGATCAAAACCAGTCTCACCCGCGCCGAGGTTCAACACGCGCTCATCGAGGGTTTCATGCCCCATCTCCCGGTGACCGAGTTGCCGCGATCCGGTCTGCGTACTGGCTTGACCAGCCTTGGGCTCCCTTACGCACAGGATGCCCGCATTACGGCACACCTGGCTCATTTTCTGTTGCGGCAGGGGCGATCCGTTCAGGCCCAAGGACAACTGGATTCCGCTGCTGTGCGAGGCTTCATCCATCCCACCGCCGTTCTTTTCAATGGCGGTGTTTTCAAGTCAAAGACTCTGAGTGAGCGACTTATGCAGGTGCTGGATGGCTGGCTGGTGGCCGATGGCGGTGCTCCGGCGCGGCGCCTGGTCGGGGCTGATCTTGATCGTGCAGTAGCCCGAGGCGCCGCCTACTATGGATGGGTCAGAAAGGGGCTGGGGGTCCGGATTCGAGGGGGTACGGCGGCAGCCTATTATGTGGGCGTCGAGAGTGCGATGCCGTCCGTGCCCGGCTTTGAGCAGCCGGTAGAGGCTTTGCTGATTGCACCGTTTGGGATGGAAGAGGGCACCCAAGCCGAAATGACTTCTCAGGAATTTGGCATTGTCGTTGGTGAACCGGTGCGGTTTCGCTTTTTTGCATCCAAGGTTCGTCGGCAGGACTCCGTCGGGACGCGCTTGGATTTCTGGGAAGAGGACGAACTCCAGGAACTCCAGGCAATCGAGGTCACCCTTCCGGCGGCAGATAACCGGCAAGGTGAAATTGTGCCTGTGCGCTTGGTGGCTTCGGTCACCGAAGTCGGAACCTTAAGGCTTGAAGCTCTTTCAAGAAATGACGGGGCGCGCTGGAAGGTTGAATTTGATGTTCGTAGTTCGCATCCGCCATCCGGCGCCGAGTACTAGATTTTAAAGTCACGATCATGGCGCAACGTTATCGGCTGGGCATAGACCTTGGCACAAGTCACACGGTCATTGCCTATTCAAAGGTGGATGGCGATGCCGAGATCCTGGGCTTTGATGTCGAACAGCTTGTCGGGCCTGGGGAAGTGGCTGCCCGTCCCCTTTTTCCATCGGTCCTCTATCAGGCTACCCCCGATGAGGTGCTCGAGGCTGAGGCCGTCTTGCCCTGGTTGCCTGCCCCTTCAGAGGAGTCGGGTATTCCGATCCGGGGTGAATGGGCGCGGAAACTCGGTGCCAAGACGCCAGGCCGACTGGTAACCAGTGCGAAGAGTTGGTTGTCGCATCCTGCCGTAGATCGTTCAGCAGACATTCTTCCCTGGGGAAGCCCGGACACCGTAGCCAAGATCTCGCCCATTGATGCGGCCAGCGGATACCTGAGGCACGTTGCCTCAGCCTGGGATCAAGCGCATCCCGATGCGCTGATGGCAGAGCAGGAGTTGGTGGTAACCGTTCCGGCCTCGTTTGATGAGTCCGCCCGCAATTTGACCCTGGAGGCGGCACGACGTGCCGGACTCCACGCCGTAAAGTTGCTTGAGGAGCCACAGGCCGCCTGTTATGACTGGCTTTGGTGTCATCGCGACAGCCTGAAGGTGGCACTGTCAGGTGTCCGACTGCTGTTCATCATCGATATTGGTGGCGGCACCACCGACCTCACCTTGATTCGTGTCGATGCTGACTTAGATCAAGCCCGCCCGAGGCTAACGCGCGTTGCGGTGGGAAACCACCTGCTGCTTGGCGGCGACAACATGGATCTCAGCTTGGCCCATGTGGCAGAGCATCGCCTGAAAGAGGGAAAGCGTCATCTTTCCGCCGCCGATTTCAGCCAACTGGTCGAGCAATGCCGAATGGCCAAGGAGCAGATACTCTCGGGTGAAACAGCCGCGCAGTACCGAATCACCCTCTTGGGTGGGGGGTATGGGCTGGTTGCCGGCAGTCGTTCGGTTGAAGTCACCCGATCCGAGGTCGAGGCACTGATCCTCGATGGGTTTCTGCCCGAGGTTCCTCTTTCGGCTCAGCCAGAAACCCGACGGTCCGGGGTCATGGAGTTCGGGCTTCCGTATGCATCTGACCCTGCCTTGACCCGCCAGATGGCCGGATTCCTGAATGCGCATGCCGAGGTGATCGAGGAGGTAATGGGTCCAGGAGAGCGAATGCCAGATGCCGTGCTACTCAATGGCGGGGTTTTCAGGAGTGATTTGATTCGAGCGCGCATTCTGGAGCAACTGGCGCATTGGCGGGGAGCCCCTCTCAGGACACTGATCAATGAAAGACCGGATCAGGCGGTGGCATACGGTGCCGTGGCCTATGCCCTCACTCGGCAGGATGCCCGTTTGGAAAAAATTGGTGGAGGGACCTCCAGAAGCTACTTTCTGGAAATTTCGGATGACACTTCAAGTGAACCGAGTGGCATCAGTCTGCTGCCCAAGGGATCCGAGGAAGGCGTTTGGACAACCCTCGATGAAAATACCTTTCTCCTGACACTCGGCCGTCCTGTTCAGTTCAGTCTCTTCTGGGCGCTGGATGACCGGGCACCCCGAGTAGGAACGCGGACGCTCCTGACCCCGGACGCTTTTGGTCGTTTGCCGCCGCTTGTGGTTCACTTCAATGAGGAAGACGCTCATCGGGATGATCAGGTCGCAGTGCGACTCAAGGCGGCCTTGAGTGAAATCGGCACGCTGGATCTTCGCTGTGAATCGGTTGAGGACCCCGATCGTTTCTGGACGGTTGAATTTGCAGTGCGTCACGCCGGTGAGCCGGAATTAACGTCCGGTTTACCCAAATACCACGCGGGACAGTCAGACGCGATGTCGCTGATTGACCAAGTCTTTGGCAAGAAAGTGAAGGCGGTTGATGGTAGGGCAGTCAAAACCTTGAGACATGAGCTTGAGACGCGCTTGGGATCGAGAGCAGATTGGGATGGCGATCTGGCGAGGGCCCTTTTTGACCACCTTTTGCGGGGCATCGGTGCTCGTCGGCGCTCTCCGGATCATGAACGGCTTTGGTTGAGTCTGGCCGGTTTTTGCCTGCGGCCGGGCTACGGTGCGCCGCTTGATGAATGGCGCGTGGGGGAACTCTTCAAGGTATTTGATGAAGGGCCGCAGTTCGTGGCCGAAGCGCAGAACTGGTCGGAGTGGTGGACGCTTTGGCGCCGGATAGCGGGTGGCTTGAGGGACGAACAGCAGGAGCGCATTCTCAGTGCCATTGGCCCCTTCCTGGATCCCAAGATGGCCAAACGTTCCCACATTCAGGCACAGATCAAAAAGCGCGCGTACCCGGAGATGGTTCGATTAGCTGGCGTCATGGAACGACTCGCTGTCGCGCGTAAAGTTGAAGTGGGTAATTGGCTTGCCGAACGGGTCTCGCGGCCCTCTGAACCTCCCGAGAGTCTCTGGGCGCTGGGTCGTCTGGGTGCCCGGGTGCCGAGCTATGGCCCAGCGGACCGAGTGGTTCCGGCACAGATCATCGAGGGATGGTTGCACGGGATCATGAAGACGGATTGGCGGGGCAGGCCAGACATTGCATTTGCTGTCATGTTGATGGCACGGATGAGCGGGGATCGTCATCGGGATCTTTCAGGGGAGATCCGATCGCAGATACTGGAGCGGTTCAAGCTCTCAAAGGTACCCGCTGGCTGGATTGATCAGGTGAATGAAGTCAGGGCACTGGATGACAAGGATGCCATTCGGGTGATGGGTGAAGCCCTGCCGCCCGGTCTTAGGCTGCTGGTTCACTGAGTTGCCCAATCAACGGCTTCGAAAACCCCTGGGATGGGGTTTTTGGCTGCTTGGACTCTGTTTTGTATGGACAGAGGTTGCCGCTTTTGAACGTCTGCAAGGAACCTTCGAGTTTACCCAGTCCTGTGCCGCTTCCATTCGCATCAAGGAGCTCGAATCTAATGGGATTGTGTTGGCTGCCGGCGAACACTATGCCCTCATGGGGGAGAATCGGCCGGGGGGTCCATTTGTTCAGATTCGCTACCGCAATGGGTCCCTATGGGTCAGGCGGTCCTGCGGGCGCGTAGAGGATGAACGTCCTTCGCAACACGCGCTCCAAGGGACCCAGGCACCCGGACCACGCGCCTATCTTCTCGCTTTGACCTGGCGTCCGGGGTTTTGCAGCGATCATCCTGAGTGGAATGAATGTCGCTTGCCCCAAAAAGCCGACCTGATCACCGATCAGCTTGTGCTTCATGGGCTCTGGTTGCAACCGGCTTCCGAGACGTACTGCTTGGCAACTGACCTCGAACGCCAACTGGATCAAGATCATCAGTGGCGCAAACTGACGCCACTTGATCTGGATGAAGGGCTACGCAGAGGGCTCGGAAAGGCGATGCCGGGGATGACCTCGGGACTGGATCGCCACGAGTGGGTGAAGCATGGCCGTTGTACAGGTCTGGAGGCGAATGCCTATTTCCGGGAGGCATTGCGCCTTTTGGAGACTCTTCAGGCCTCCTCATTCGCGCAGTTCCTCATGAGCCAACGGCAAGGTCATGGACTTACGCTTGGCGATCTGAGGGATCACTATGAATTGTCGTTTGGCAGAGGCACGGGTACGAATCTGTCGCTGGTGTGCTCGGGGCATGGGGCTCAAGCCTTAATCACCGAATTGCGCATTCGGCTACAGGGGCAATTCGGCCAGCTTCGACTTGAACAGGTCGGCCCTGAGGATGCGGATCGGCCGGGCTGTCAGAGGGGTCGGCCATAGAGGACCAGAGTGGCGGAAGTTGGTTAGAATTTGGACTATCGGTCGCCAGTCACATTCGCCTTTGGGAAATCTCGCATGATCAGACTATTCGTAATAGCAAATCTTTTTGGACTCCTTGCCACGGGTTGCAGTACCAGTCCCTCAGGCGTCATACCAACCGGGAGCGCCTCTTCAGCCTCGTCTTCACTGTTTGCGGAGGATGAAGTCACGCAATGTGCGAATCAGGTCAAGGCGTCGCAGATGGCCGATCCCGCCACGCTTAAAAAACCCAAGGTGGACCTCCTCTACTGGTGCAGCAAGGCCGCTGAAAAGGGCGATCCAAAATCTCAGTATGTGCTGGCGGGTGTCTATGAAAAAGGGCTGACGGGGGTCCCAGCCAATGCGCAGGAAGCCTTGAAATGGTACAAGGCGGCCGCACAAGGCGGGCTTGCAGACGCACAGTTCAAGGTGGGGCAACTCTATGGCCGTGGTGAGGGCGTTCCCATCGACAAGAATGAGGCCACCAAGTGGTACCTAAAGGCAGCCGAGAAGGGACATACCGAAGCCCAGTTTTACATGGGTTATCGCTATGCACATGGCAAGGGTGTGACCCAGAGTTATACCGAGGCGGTTAAATGGTTTAGCAAAGCAGCGGAAAAGGGAAACCCTGACGCCATGCATGGACTGGGCGAGCTATATCTGAAGGGGACGGGTGTTCCGCAAAGCCGCGTTGATGCCTACAAATGGTTTAATTTGTCTGCGGTGACCGGCAATCGCGAATTCGTTGCCAGTCGGGATAAGCTGGCATCCAAGCTGAGCCCTGCACAGCTGACGGAAGGCCAGCGTCTGGCCACTGAATGGGCCCAAAAACACCCGGCTGAAAAATCCGAAGCCCCCTGAGAACCAGGCGCCTATACCTCGACGAACCGGGAGGCTGATCCAAGCCAACGCTCGATGAGCGGATCAATGGTTTCCGGGTGCCTGGACAACAGGGTCTCGGCGGCCTGATGAATGGCGTCAATCAGTCGCGCGTCTCTTGAGAGATCCGCGAGCTTGAAGGTGATTTGTCCGGTTTGCCGGGTCCCAAGCAGTTCCCCAGGGCCACGGATCTGAAGGTCTTTCTCGGCAATCAAGAAGCCATCATCGGTCTCCCGCATGATGCCCAGCCGCTCTCGCGCCACCTGTCCCAGCGGCGCTTGATAAAGCAGGACGCAATGGGCGTCGCCAGGTCCGCGTCCGACCCGGCCCCGTAACTGGTGCAGCTGCGAGAGCCCCAGCCGCTCCGGATTTTCTATCACCATCAAACTGGCATTTGGGACGTCTACGCCCACCTCGATGACCGTGGTAGCAACCAGGACTTCAATCGCCCCGGCCTTGAACTCACGCATGACGGATTCCTTGTCAGCCGGCTTAAGACGCCCATGGACCAGCCCGATGGTCAAACCCTTTAGATGGGCCATCAGGTACTCGAGGGTCTTCTCGGCGGCCTCTGCCTGCAAGGACTCGGATTCTTCAATCAGCGTGCAGACCCAGTAGACTTGGCGCCCGCTCGCCACCCAATTACGAATCCGGTCAATAACGGCGTCCCTGCGATCTGCCGAGAGCACAGTCGTGATCACCGGGGTCCGACCCGGCGGACGTTCATCGATTACCGACAGATCAAGGTCGGCATAACCGATCATGGCAAGCGTTCTTGGAATCGGGGTTGCCGTCATGACGAGCTGATGCGGCACCCTGCCCGTATGGCGCCCCTTTTCCCTGAGCGCCAGACGCTGATGCACGCCAAAGCGGTGCTGTTCATCAATCACGATCAGGCCGAGGCGGGAAAAGACGACATCACTCTGAAACAAGGCATGCGTCCCGACCACGACCCCGGTTGTTCCGATCGCAAGTTGCTCCAGCACGCGTTTTCTTGGCGTCGCTTTGGCTTTCCCCGACAGAAAAGCCACTTCGATGCCAAGCGGGCACAGCCATTGACGAAAGCTTTGATAATGTTGCTCTGCAAGAAGTTCTGTGGGCGCCATGATGGCGACCTGCGACCCCGCATCCAGTGCCATCAACGCTGCAAACGCGGCGACCACTGTTTTTCCTGAGCCCACATCACCCTGAACCAGCCGCATCATGGGCGAAGGCTTTTCAAGATCCTTAAAAATCTCCTCGATGACGCGTTCTTGCGCGCGAGTCAGGGTGAAGGGAAGGGTGGATCGAAACCGGTTGCCGTGATCCTTAAGGCGCTTCATGGGAATGGCGCGCTGCTCCATCACCTGAGCTCTTAGTCGGCTGAGGCTCAGGTGGTGCGCCAAAAGCTCCTCGAAAATTAATCGGTCTTTTGCCAGTGCAAGCGCCTCGCCTTCTGGATCGATGCCCGCGGGAGGGGCATGGAGCAAGTGCAGTGCACGCTTGAGGCTGAGGGCGTTGGGTGCGATCTCCTGGGGCAGCCAATCCACCACCCTGTCGAGGTCAACAAGCGATTGCTGGACAAGCCTTCGCATCGACTTTTGGTGAAGCCCTTCGGTCGAAGGATAGACCGGCGTCAGGGTCTGCTCGGGTTGACCCTGCTCCGATTCGGAAAGAATCTGGTAATCAGGATGGGCCATCTCGAGATGGCGAAATCCGTTGCGGACTTCACCATAACAGCGAATCAGGCCGCGCTGGTTGAATTGTCGGTATTGTTCATTGGAAAAATGAAAGAAGCGCAGTTGGAGATGGCCCGTGCCATCGCTGATATGCACGATCAGCGATCTTCTGCCTCCAGGAAGGGTTTCTGCAAGGGCAATTCGCCCCTCGACCAAGGCGTGCTGCCCGGCAAGGAGGCTTCCAATCGGCAAAATGCGGGTGCGATCTTCGTAGCGACTTGGCAGGTGAAAGAGCAGTTCCTGGGTCGTTCTGAGACCGAGCTTTTCCAGCTTGGCAAGGGTCTGGGTGCCAACGCCCTTGAGTTGCGCCAGCGGGCGGTCTGCGGTCGTTGGACCTTTCAAGCGGGAAGAACAAGAACCCCGTCGATTTCGACCCGGGCCCCTCGTGGGAGAGCGGCAACCCCGATCGCCGCGCGGGCTGGGTAGGGCATTGAAAAATACTCGGCCATGATTTCATTGACCCGAACGAAAAACCCAAGATCAGTCAGGTAGATGTTGAGTTTGACGATGTCGTCAAAACTGGCGTTAGCGGCCTTGGTGACAGCCAGCAGGTTGTCGAAGACCTGACGAAGTTCGCGATCAAAGTCACCTTCAACCATTTCAAGACTGACTGGATTCAGCGGAATCTGACCGGAGAGATAAACCGTGTCGCCAACTTTGACGGCTTGGGAATAGGTTCCAATGGCGGCAGGCGCCTTGTCTGTGTTGATCGCCGTTTTTTTCATGCCGATCGTTTCTGTCGTTCGGATTTGACGCGAGAAATCTTGTTGACGATAGACAGTTTCTTGAGTTCCCGGACCACCGTAGCCAAATGATTTCGGTCTCGAACCATCAAGGTCACATAATCAACAGAGACCCGTGCGTCCTGATTGACGATCTGAACATTTTCGATGTTCGCGCGCATGCGAGAGATCGTTGATGCTACCTTGGCCAGCGTGCCCACTTCGTTGAGAAGTTCAATCCGAATCAACGCCGGAAAATCGCCACACGCCTGCTTGTCCCACTGAACATCAATCCAGTTGACCTGGCGTTTGCGGAGTTCCTCAATGTTCTTGCATTCATTGAGATGCACCACAATTCCTTTGCCAGGATTAAAGAATCCAATGATGGGATCGCCGGGAATCGGGCGGCAACATTTGGCCAGGTTGACGACCATTCCCTCAGTCCCCTTGATGATCAGCGGATTGAGCGATTCGCGTTCGGCCGTCGGATTGCTGGCTTGGCTCAGTCCATCGATGAGTTGCCGGGCAACCAGCATGGGCAGCCGATTTCCAAAGCCGATGTCCTCAAGAAGGGCGTCTCGATTGCGGATGTCGAGGTGTTTGAGAACCAATCTGAATTGTTCCTCAGGGATCTCTTCGTAGCGTTTTCCCAGGCTATCGAGCTCTTTTTCGAGCAGTCTTTGTCCAAGCGCGATTCCCTCCTGGACCTTGAAGTTCCTCAAGTGATTGCGGATGGCCTGGCGGGCCTTGGCGGTGACAACGAAGCCGAGCCACAGAGGGTTGGGTCTTGCCCACGGGGCAGTGATGATTTCAACGGTCTGACCATTTTGCAGAACGGTCTGCAGAGGCGTCAGTTGGCGGTCAACTCTGGCCGACACACAGGTATTCCCAACGTGGGTATGGACCGCATAGGCAAAGTCGACAACGGTTGCATTGCGAGGGAGTTTGATGATTTGCCCCTTGGGCGTGAAGACATAGACCTCGCGCTGAAAAAGATCGACCTTGAGGTTGTCAAGAAACTCCAGCGAGTCCCCGGCACTTTTTTGAATTTCCAGAAGATCCTGTAGCCATTCATGCGCCCGTGCCTGGCTGTATGGGGCATGATCCTGATCACTTTTATAGAGCCAGTGGGCGGCAATGCCGGCCTCCGCGAGGTGATGCATGGCGCGGGTGCGGATTTGCATTTCCAGTGGCTGGCCATAAGGACCTGCTAGAACGGTATGCAGGGATTGGTAACCATTCGCCTTGGGAACGGCAATGTAGTCCTTGAAACGGCCAGGAACGGGTTTATAGAGGTTGTGGACGATGCCGAGGGCGCGATAGCAGTCATCGATCCCCTCGCCGATGATCCGAAACGCGTAGACATCGTAGACCTCCGAGAACGGTCGGTGTTTTCGGAGCATCTTCTGGTAGAGGCTATAGAGATGTTTTTCCCGACCGACAACGTCCAGATGTCCCAGCCCTGCATCTTCCAGGCGCTTGCGGATCGCATTTTCGATGCTGCTGACCACCTCTTTTCGGTTGCCGCGCGCCTTTTTGACCGAACGCTCGAGTATTTTGGCCCGCAGGGGATACATTGCGGCAAAGCCGAGATCCTCAAGTTCCAGCCGCAATTCATGCATGCCCAGCCGATTAGCAATCGGCGCATAAATATCAAGGGTTTCGGCAGCAATCCGGCGTCGTTTGTGGCTCGCCATCATGTCGAGAGTGCGCATGTTATGCAGCCGGTCTGCAAGCTTGACCATGATGACCCGAAGGTCCTTGACCATGGCCAGAAACATCTTTCGAACGTTTTGCGCCTGAGTCTCGATGCGGGATTTGTTATCGATCCGACCCAGTTTGGTGACCCCGTCGACCAAGTCGGCAACCTCAGGTCCAAACTGCGCGCTGAGTTCCTGCTTGGTGACCGGGGTGTCCTCGATCACATCATGCATGATCGCGGCCATGATGCCGTCGGCATCCATGCGCATATCGGCAAGGATCAACGCCACCGACAGCGGGTGACAGATGTAGGGTTCGCCCGTCATTCGGGTTTGCCCTGCATGGGCCTGGTTGGCCAGTTGGTAGGCGCGGACAACATCCGCGATCTGAGTCGGCTCGAGATAAGTCTCGAGCACGACCGTTAGGCGCCGGAGCAGCTTTTCCTGGGGAAGCTCGATTTCCTCTCGGATCGCTAGCATCGCGGCGGTACAGTACTAGCCGTTACAGAACCCTTTGAGGGTCAGGCAGGCCATCGTGACCTCAGTCGAAATCTTCATCGTCGAGGTCAGGCGTGGGCGTTGGCAGGGGAGGACGCGCCAGCGTGAAGCGGTCCTGCTTGACCGGAACATGGAGGTAATCACGGGTAATTTCACCGGCCGCGATTTCGCGCAGGGCCACGACCGTTGACTTGTCGTTTTCCCAAGGCACCTTGGAGTCATCGGGGTGAATGGACAATTGACGGGCGCGCTTGGCGGCAACCAGAACGAGCTGGAAGCGGTTATCAACGTTATCAAGACAGTCTTCTACAGTTACTCGGGCCATGAAAATCGGGTTCTTCGTTGGGTTGAAATAATGGAGCCAGTTATACCGTAAACAGGGGGTGATTGACAGTCGCAGTCCCCCTGAGGTTCGGGTCCTTGGCTGGCTTAGGCTCGGGTCTCGAGCATCGCCACCGCAGGCAATTTCTTACCTTCGAGGAACTCGAGGAATGCGCCACCCCCGGTCGAGGTATAAGACACTTTATCTTCGATGCCATATTTTTCGATGGCGGCCAGGGTGTCACCACCGCCCGCGATCGAGAAGCCGGCGCTGTCTGCGACGGCCTGAGCAACAGTCTGTGTGCCATGACTGAATTGTTCGATTTCAAAAACACCGACCGGACCGTTCCAGACGATGGTGCCAGCAGCCTTGATGATCTCGGCATAACGCTTGGCCGTCTCCGGTCCGATATCCAGGATCAGATCGTCTTCACTGACCTCGGCGACGTTCTTGATGGTGGCGGCCGCAGACTCAGAAAATTCCTTGGCGGTTACGACATCGGTCGGTACCGGAATTTCGCCTCCGCGAGATTTGGCCTTTTCCATCAATCGCTTGGCTTCTGGAATCAGGTCCGCCTCATACAAGGATTTGCCTACCGGAAAACCCGCTGCTGCGATGAACGTGTTGGCGATGCCCCCACCAACGATCAACTGGTCGCAGAGTTCCGAGAGGGATTCGAGTACCTCGAGCTTTCCCGAGACTTTCGAACCGCCCACAATGGCCAGTAGCGGTCTTGCGGGACTTTTCAGTGCTTTGCCCAGCGCATCAAGCTCTGCAGCCAGAAGGTGACCGGCGCAAGCCATCGGCGCCTTGTGACCGACACCGTGAGTAGAGGCTTCAGCGCGGTGTGCCGTGCCAAAGGCATCCATGACGAAGACATCACAGAGCGCAGCCATCTTTGCCGACAGCTCCTCATTGTCTTTCTTTTCGCCCTTGTTGAAGCGAACGTTCTCGCAGAGCGTGACTTCACCGGCTTTGGCTTCAACCCCGTCAATCCAGTCCCTGACCAGTTGGACCGGTTTGCCCAGCAGCTCCTCGAGCCGCTTGGCAACAGGCTTCATGGAAAATTCCTCGGCATATTCACCCTCGGTGGGTCGGCCCAGGTGGGACATGACCAGTACCCTTGCACCTGCATCGAGACAGTGCCGAATGGTCGCAAGACTGGCTCGAATGCGGGTGTCGCTGGTGACCTTGCCATCCTTGACGGGGACGTTGAGATCAACACGGATGAGAACACGTTTGCCGGCAAGATCGAGATCGGTGAGTCGCTTGAAGCTCATGATGGGTTCCTAAAAATTCAGTAGACGGGTTGATATAAGTGATCAGGGGGTGCGCCACTTGATGGAGCAACCCATGCTGGGAATCTGGTCGACAGGGCCAGCGCCTGTCTCTGCAATTTGCTGCATGGCCTTGAAAAGCTCGCGCTCGGCATCCTCCGGAGCGGGATTGCGTCCACTGGCGTCCAGTCGGCCTCGGTACTGAAGCTCACCCTTGGAATTGAAGCCAAAGAAATCGGGCGTGCAAACCGCGCCATAGGCTTTGGCGACGGCCTGATCCATGTCCAGAAGGTAGGGAAACGGGTATTCCAGCGTGGTAGCGACCGCCTGCATGTTCTCGAAGCCATCTTCCGGATACGCCTCCGGGTCATTGGCCATGATGCCAACACAGCCAATACCGATGACTTTGAGAGCCAGAGCCTCGCGCACCAGACGGGATTGAATGGCCTTGACGTAGGGGCAGTGGTTGCAAATAAACATGACCAGCAGCCCCTTGGGTCCCATGCACTCAGCCAGGGTCCAGACCTTGCCGTCGACTCCGGGAAGGGCAAAATCAGGCGCAGGGGTGCCGAACTGGCAAACGGGCGTTTCAAGGAGGGCCATGCGGGGCGGGCGGTAGAGCTATCGACAGTTGATGATGATAGCAAAGCAGCCGATCAAAATCCCGCAAAAGCCCGATCGCAACAACGAAACAGCGCGTTCACTCATGCTGCACTCAGCCGCCAGAGGGTGAACAGAACGGAGCCAAGTGCAAGGAAGGCAGGGAAAGACACCGAGAAAAATGGATTAAGTTCGTAGACCAGACCCAGATGGCCGAACATTTTGTCGAACAGGTGAAACCCAAGGCCAATGACAACCCCAGCGACAACGCGCTGGCCGGTCCCCACCTCTCGGCGAATGGTCAGCACAAAGGGCACCGCGACCATCAGCATGACCAGTGTGACCAGCGGATTAATGAGTCGTCCCCAAAATGCCTGTTCGACGATCTGCGAGGCCTGACCATTTTCCTGCAAATATCCCATGTAGCGGTACAGTTCCAGTGCCGAGAGATTCTCGGGGCGGATGGTAAAGGCATTGAGAAGTTCAGGAGCGAGAACCGATGACCAGTCCGTTTCATCCTGACGCTCTGTCGCTACGTGGTCCTGCGAGAAGAAACTGGTATTGATGTCTTTCAGCGTCCAGCGGGTACCATCATGCCGCGCCTGTTTTGCCGCGGTGGCGCGCAACAAGGTTTGATCGTCACCGACATCGTAGATACTGATCTTGCCGAGTGTTTGTGCTTCATAGATGGCCCGGATGTTGACAAAGATGTTGCCATCGCGGACCCAAAAACCGTATTTGGTTCTGGATGTGACCTGATCGGTCTGGGCAATCGATTTGAGATTCTGGGCTGCACGCTCCGATGGGGGCGCAATCAATTCCCCAATTAGTACAGAGAGGCTGAGCAGAATCAGTCCTCCCAGAAGGACACCTGCAATGATCCGGGATCTTGAAATTCCGGCCGCCTGCATGGCGACCAGTTCGCGGTTGTTGGCAAGGGCACCGAGTGTGACCAGGCTTCCAACCAGGGCCGCTGGGGCGAGCAGTTCGTAAAAGTTACGCGGCAGGGTCAACAGCAGGTACTTGAAAATTTGCTGCATCCCATAGGAGCCTTTCCCCATGTCGCCGAGTTCATCGGCAAAGCTAAAGAAGGTCAGCAAGGTCAGAAGGACAAGGATGGCGACCAGTGCGCCCTTGATGACTTCCTTGGCGATGTACCAGTCCAGCTGACGGATCATGGGGATTTCGTGTCCCGACCCAGCTGATGGCGAATCCAGCGAGGACCCAGATTCTTCAAAAACAGCCCCACGGTCATCAGTGCCAGGAGGCCGTAAATAGCCGAGTAGCCGGTCCACGCATGAATCTTTCCGGTCATCAGCATGCCCTGCGAAATTTTTTGCGCGTTCTCGTAGAGCACGTAAATGATGAATGCCGAGAAAATATTACCGTAAGGGCCCTGGCGGGGATTGATCCGCGAGAGGGGAACTGCCAGCAGGGAGAGGGCAATGACGCCCAGGGGAATCGCCGACCGCTTTTGCAATTCGGCCAGTTCCCTGGGGGAGGGGTTGTGGATCAGCTCCGCGGTCGGCATGGCTTCACGCTTGACCGCATCCGAGGGTTCTTCAGGGCCGCTGATTCTCACACCATACTCATCGAACTGACTGATCACGAAATCGGCCTGTCCGGGGGTTCCCTGATAGCGACGGCCTTGGTACAGGATCACAAAGTTATCGCCATTTTCGGCCTTGTGGAGCCGTCCATGGTCCGCGATCACAACCCCTGTTTCATTGTTTTGGCGGCTCTGGACAAAGATGCTGCGCATGTTTTGCTCTTCATCCATTGTTTCGGCATACAGCACGACGTCGCCGGAGCTGAATTCATTGAAGCGGCCTGGCTTGATGCCCCGTATATCATGCGTTTCCGTGTCGCGGTTGATGAGTGCCTGACTCTCCCTCTCACTCCAGGGCATGACCACCAGGGCAAGGTAGGTGGCCAGACAGAAGACCGGCACCATGACCCAGCTCATGCTGACATAGATGCGCCGGGAGCCGACGCCGGCCGATGCCAGCACTGACATTTCGTGGTCTCGATACATGCGACCCAGGACCGTCAGAACAGCCATGAAGACTGAAGGCGGTATCAGCACCGAGATTGCCGACAGGGTCTTGAGGCCAAGCAGCGAGAAAACCGTCTCTGAGGCGACCTCGCCCTCAATGGCTTTTGTCAGGATTCCAAGGAATTTGCGGCTCACGATGATGGTGACCAGAACCAGAAGGATCGAGGCCAGGGTCTTGGCAAGCTCCAGGGAGATCATTCGATCCACCACGGTCATGAATGAACGACCCCGTCGCGTTTGGGTCTTAGATTCAATCTCGGTCATCAATGGGGCCTAGATGCGGCAATGATTCTGGCGGGTCACTTGCCAGTTCAATTTCAGTCGGTCTTGGAAAAACACGATCGATTTGATGGCAAAAGGGTTTTGGACGGCGCGCGGGGTTGCTTGTTATCCTGTGGGCGATCCAGTTTTCAGTTCGGGGCGAGGCACTGTTGACTCACGTTCAGTCGCCAAGGCACCCACATACTCAGGCACAGTTTACTATGGACTACCACGTTAAATCCGAAAAGGTCGAAAACCTCAAGACGCCTTGCCTGGTTCTCGGCGTCTATCAAAAACGCAAGCTGACACCGACAGGCTCCCTGGTTGATGCGGCATTGGGTGGGCTGGTACAGGCCTTCTTGAAGCGCGATGAAATTGACGGCAAGCCCGGCGAAGTTGCCGTGATTTCTCATACTGGCTCCGATGCTTATGAACGGATTGTGCTCGTCGGACTGGGCAAAAAAGAGGAACTGACCGGCGCTGGCTACCGCAAGGTTTTGAATGCAGCGGCCCGCACACTCAAGGGGCTTACGGTCAAGCATGCGCTGAGCACCCTTCATGAGGCGCAGGTCAAGGGCTATGATCTAGGCTGGGGCGTCCGGCAGTTTATTGAGGTGCTTGAAGGACACCTGTATCGCTTCACGGAAATGAAGAGTGAGGCATCCGGCCCCAAACCGAAACTGCAGGTCCTCGAATTTCTGGTGCATGGTGAATCGTCGCTGGCATCCGCTCAAACGGCTGTTAAGCAGGCCCAAGCTATCGCCCATGGCATGTCTCTTGCCAAGACGCTTGGCAATCTTCCGGGCAATATCTGTACCCCCAAATATCTCGCCGAGCAGGCTGAGAAACTCGGCAAAACCAGCAAGAAACTCAAGGTAAAGGTTCTGGATGAGTCGGATCTCGAAGCACTGGGAATGGGATCCTTCCTCTCCGTTTCCAAGGGCAGCATCGAGCCCGCCCGGTTGATCGTGATGGAGTATTCTGGCGCGGGTTCAAAAGCCAAGCCCTATGTGCTGGTCGGCAAGGGCCTGACCTTTGATGCCGGCGGAATCTCTCTGAAACCCGCTGCCAACATGGACGAGATGAAATACGACATGTGCGGTGGTGCGAGTGTGATCGGAACAATGGCGGCGATGGTTGATCTCGAACTCCCGATTAATGTGGTCGGTCTGGTCGCCGCTTCTGAGAACCTGCCCTCTGGTTCAGCCAACAAGCCGGGTGATATCGTGACCAGCATGGCCGGACTCACGATCGAAATTCTCAACACAGATGCCGAAGGGCGGCTTTTGCTGTGTGATGCTCTGGCGTATGCCAAGCGCTTTGATCCTCTGGCAGTGATCGATATCGCGACGCTCACCGGCGCGTGCGTGGTGGCTCTTGGTCGTCACCCAAGCGGGCTGTGGAGCAACAACGACAAGTTGGCTGCGGAAATCACAGCTGCCGGGGGCCTGAGCATGGATCGTGTCTGGCGGATGCCGCTTTGGGATGAGTATCAGGATCAGTTGAAATCCAATTTTGCCGATCTTGCAAACATCGGTGGACCTGATGGTGGCAGTGTGACCGCTGCCTGCTTCCTGTCACGGTTCACCAAAGACTATCCCTGGGCGCACCTTGACATCGCTGGAACGGCCTGGCGATCGGGTGCCGAAAAAGGGGCCACCGGGCGGCCGGTGCCGCTGCTAGTCCAGTACCTGATCGATCGGTCCCAATGACCCGAATCGACTTTTATATCTTGAGCGCCTCCGATCCGCAGCAGCGTCGATTGACGGCCTGCAAACTGGTCGAAAAGATTTACCGGCAGGGTCTGACCGTCTACCTGAGAACCCAAGATGCGGAAGAGACGCGACTGATGGATGATTTGATCTGGACGTTCCGCCAGGGCAGTTTTGTTCCCCATGAGGTGGTGGGCAGCGAGGACCCTCAGGCGCCCATTCAGGTCGGCCATGAGTCGCCGCAGGGCCCCCTGAGGGATGTGCTGGTAAACCTTGGGCTGGATGTGCCTGCCAACGTGGTGGACTATGCCCGTGTTGCGGAACTGGTGGATCAGGAAGAAGCGGTCCGCAATGCCGGTCGCTCCCGCTATAAACAGTATCAGGCCGGTGGCTTCGACCTGACAACCCATCAACTTTGAATCTCTGATCTGCCTCACGTGAATCGGTGGGTGTGCCTCATCGGTGTGCCCTTTGATTCACCGCCTGAACCTTGCCCGGAAACTATGGATAAGACTTACGAACCGAACACTTTGGAACAACGCTGGTATGCCGATTGGGAGCGCCGGGGCTATTTTGCTCCCTCCGGTCAAGGCGAACCCTACTGCATCATGATTCCGCCACCCAATGTGACCGGAAGCCTGCATATGGGGCATGGTTTCAATAACACCATCATGGACACGCTGGTTCGACTGCGCCGCATGCAGGGGCGAAACACCCTCTGGCAGGTGGGCACCGATCATGCCGGCATTGCAACCCAAATGGTGGTTGAGCGGCAACTGAGTGCCAAAGGTATCCGCCGACAGGATCTCGGGCGGGAGAAATTCCTTGAGAGGGTCTGGGAGTGGAAGGGCGAGTCTGGCGGAACGATTACCCGTCAGTTGCGCCGTCTGGGGTCTTCAGTGGACTGGCAGCGTGAGCGGTTCACCATGGATGAGGGCCTCTCGGTGGCCGTTCAGGAGGCGTTTGTCCGACTCTACGATCAGGGTCTTATTTATCGCGGCAAGCGCCTTGTGAACTGGGATCCGGTTTTGCATACGGCCATTTCCGATCTCGAGGTGCAGAGTGAGGAGGAGAAAGGCAGTCTTTGGCATTTCCGTTACCCGTTAGCCGATGGCGACGGCTTTCTCACGGTGGCAACAACCCGCCCCGAGACCATGCTGGGGGACACGGCGGTCGCGGTGCATCCGGAGGATGCGCGTTACCGGCATCTAATTGGCCGCACCATCCGCCTGCCGATTGTCGGACGGGAAATTCCCATTGTCGCCGATGACTATGTGGACCCCGCGTTTGGAACGGGCTGCGTCAAGATTACCCCTGCGCATGACTTCAATGACTATGAGGTGGGCAAGCGACACAATCTGCCCTTGATCAATGTCTTTGACAAAAATGCCCGGATACTGCCCCATTTCACGGTCATCACCTTCGGCAACTATCAGGAGTTACATGGTGAGGCCGCTCCCGAGGCATATGCTGGGCTTGATCGCTTTGATGCCCGCAAGCGCGTGGTTGAAGCCTTTGAGGCGGCAGGTCTTTTAGAAAAAATCGACCCGCATGTGTTGAAGGTCCCCCGTGGCGACCGATCGGGAGTTGTGATCGAGCCTTGGTTGACCGACCAGTGGTATGTCGATGCGAAAACGCTGGCCAAACCGGCGATTGAGGCGGTCGAGGATGGGCGAATCCGGTTTGTGCCTCAACAGTATGAAAACCTCTACTTTTCATGGATGCGGGACATCCAGGATTGGTGTATCTCCAGACAGTTGTGGTGGGGGCATCGCATTCCTGCCTGGTATGACGACCGGGGTCAGGTTTTCGTGGGGCGTGACGAGGCAGATGTTCGCTCCAAATACGCGCTCGATGGCGAGATCAAGCTGCATCAAGACGAGGACGTCCTGGATACCTGGTTCTCATCCGCGCTTTGGACTTTTTCGACGTTGGGATGGCCGGCACAAACGCCGGAATTGAAGCTGTTCCACCCGACCGATGTGCTCGTAACGGGTTTCGACATCATTTTTTTCTGGGTCGCCCGGATGATCATGATGACCATGCATTTCATGAAGCATGCCGACGGCACACCTCAAGTGCCCTTCAAAACGGTCTACGTTCATGGTCTTGTCCGGGATGCAGATGGCCAGAAGATGTCCAAATCCAAGGGCAATGTGCTGGACCCTCTCGATATCATCGATGGTATCGCGCTTGATGCGCTGGTCGCCAAGCGGACGAGCGGCCTGATGCAGCCCCAGATGGCACAGAAAATTGATGCGAGGACCCGCAAGGAATTTCCAGAAGGCATTCAGGCTTATGGATGCGACGCGCTTCGCTTTACCTTTGCCTCGCTCGCTTCCACAGGGCGTGATATCAAGTTTGATATGGGTCGCGTCGAGGGGTATCGGAACTTCTGCAATAAACTCTGGAATGCAGCCCGTTTTGTGCTGATGAATGTCGAGGGTCATGCCCTGACCACCGCGTCTCAGTCGCTCCCACTGAGCCTTCCAGACCGCTGGATCCGCTCCCGCCTGAATCATGCCATCGAGACAACTCTTTCTGCCTTCGAAGAATTCCGGTTTGACCTTGCGGCGCGAGCGATCTATGAATTCATCTGGAACGAGTACTGCGACTGGTACCTCGAACTCGCCAAGGTCTCCCTGAATTCCGAGGACCCACGGATACAGGCGGGTACCCGTCAGACCCTCATTGAGGTGCTGGAAAGCATCTTGCGTCTGACCCACCCGATCATGCCCTATATCACCGAGGAAATCTGGCAGCGGGTGGCACCGCTCGCTGGCGTTGAAGGTCCGACCATCATGCAGCAGGCCTATCCTCTGACGGATCCGC
Source organism: uncultured Methylococcus sp. (assembly GCA_964386975.1). GTDB lineage: Bacteria > Pseudomonadota > Gammaproteobacteria > Methylococcales > Methylococcaceae > UBA6136. Next base: position 23,780 of record CAYLUS010000012.1, on the reverse strand, counting down.
GACGCGTGGATCTCGACAGCGAGGCGGCGATGAACTGGCTGATGGGGCTTCTGCTGGGTATCCGGCGGATCCGCGGAGAAATGAATATTGCCCCCGGAAAACCGTTGCCGGTGATGCTCGATCAGGGCACTCCGTCTGACCGCGAGCTTTTGGACAAAAACCGCGAGTTTATCCAGAAGGTTGGACGGGTCGAATCACTGAGCTGGCTGGAAAAGGGCCAGAGCGCGCCTGAATCAGCGATTGCGCTGGTGGGCGATCTGAAACTTCTTATTCCAATGAAAGGTTTGATCGACAAAGATGCGGAGCTGGCGCGTCTGGATCGAGAAATTCAGCGGGTTTCCAAGGAGCTGCCGCGTCTTGAGGGGAAGCTTGGGGATGTGGCCTTTGTGTCTAAAGCCCCCCCACAGGTCGTTGAAAAGGAAAAGGCCCGACTTGGGGAGCTTCAGGCGATGCTGAAGGAGCTGGATGCGCAGCTTGAGAAAATTCGTGCACTCTAGTCTGGCGAGTAGAGGGTCGAGGCGGCGTGGTGTATGAGTGATCCGCTCTGTTCCATGGTGGAGGAGGGTTGGGTCTGGCTGTCGGTGGGTCTTTTTTCACTGATCATCGGCAGCTTTCTGAATGTTGTGGTGTTTCGCCTGCCACGAATGCTTCAGTCCCGTTGGCGTCAGGAATGCCAGCTCTTGCTGGACCTTCCGGTCGATCCGGCCTCGGAGCGCGACTTTAACCTTGCGGTTCCAGGGTCGCATTGCCCGGCTTGCCAATCGCCCATTCCGCTTAGGTTCAATATTCCTCTTCTGGGTTACCTGTTCCTTAAAGGGCATTGCCACACCTGCGGGGACCGGATCTCGCTGCGTTATCCCTTGCTGGAGGGGTTGGCTCTGGTTCTTGCACTGATGGCGTTCGAGCATTTTGGATGCTCGGCTGAGTGGGTCTTTGCCCTTATTTTCCTCTGGATGCTGCTGGTCTTGTGTTTCATCGACATGGAACATCAGTGGCTTCCCGATAGCTTGACCTTGCCCTTGCTCTGGCTGGGGCTGTGCTTGAGTGTTTTCAATCTTTACGTCCCTCCGGAGGCGAGTATTCTGGGGGCCGCGATCGGTTATCTCTGTCTTTGGTCGGTCTACTGGATCTTCAAGGGACTGACGGGGCGAGACGGGATGGGGTTTGGCGATTTCAAGCTACTTGCAGCCCTGGGCGCCTGGGTCGGTTGGACTGGAATACCCTGGATTCTCGTCATTGCCTCCTGTAGCGGAGCCACTTTCGGAATTGCCATGGTCCTTTCAGGACGTATGGGCCGACAAGCCGCCTTCCCGTTTGGACCTTTCCTTGCACTTGGGGGCGCAATCGTCTTTCTGTACCCGGACCATCTCGCCCGGATCTATCGGGCTTGGCTCGATTTCTAAGGGAGTAGTGCGGTGTTGCGCGTCGGATTAACGGGTGGAATCGGTTCTGGCAAATCGACTCTTGCGGCCTGCTTTGCCGATCTGGGTGCGCCGGTGCTTGATGCCGACCAGATCAGTCGTGATCTGACGCGCCCGGGGGAGGCTGCACTCTCCGTCATCGTGGATCATTTCGGCAAAGAGCTTTTGCGGGAAGGGCATCTGGACCGGAGCGGCTTGCGCCAGCGGGTGTTTGAGAACCCCGAGGAGCGTCAATGGCTTGAGGGTTTCCTTCACCCCTTGATTTACGGGGAAATGGATCGCCAGGCTGCCGGTCTTGGCGGGACATCGAATTATGTGTTGCTGATGGTTCCCCTGATCCTTGAAACCGGACGCAAAGCGTGGGTCGACCGTCTGCTCGTGGTGGATGTCGCCCCTGAGGTCCAGTACGAGCGCCTGAGATGCCGGGACGGAATGAGTGAAGCGCTGATGACACAAATGCTCGCCGCACAGTTCTCCCGAAACGAACGCTTGGGGTTGGCGGACGATGTTATTTCCAATGCAGGAACGCTCGAATGTCTTCGCATGCAGGCAGAGTCCCTGCATTTGCGCTATGGGCTGCTGGGCAAACAACGCGAATGTCGTCACTCGATACCACCCTCCGGTTGACGAGCCACCATTTTTTGAAATTGATGTCTATAATCAAGATAAACACAGCCCGGTAATTACTGCTTGAACGACCGAACTCTCTACGAATTTCCCCTCAATGAACGCGTACGGCTGTTCATCCGGCTTGAACAGCTGTTTCTGCAATTGGATCACTTTCGGAAAGGGCGCTCGGTGTGGGATCATCGGGCCTTGGTCGGTACCCTGATCGATATCGTCGGTGTGTTCAACCGCAATGACCTAAAATCGGAGGCAATGCAGGAAATTGATCGACAGACCTCAGTCCTCAACCGGATGGCCCGTCAGAACGATGGAATCGATTCGCGTCGACTCAGTGAGGTGATCTCCAGCCTGGATGGGCTGAGTAAAAACCTGTATGCCGTGCCGGGCAAAGTCGGTCTGGCATTAAATGACAATGAACTCTTTAAAAATATTGCCCAGAGAAGCAGTATACCGGGGGGGACCTGTTCATTTGACCTGCCGGCTTATCACCATTTACTTGAAAGTGATCCGGACGTCCTTCGCCAGGAACTTTCCAGCTGGCTGCAGCCGTTTGAGCAGGTCCGGTCAGCCATTGATCTTTTGCTGAATTTCATTCGAAACAGTGCCGTTCCGGTCGAAGAGATGGCCCAGGCCGGTTTCTTTCAGAAAACCCTGGATCACAATCAGTCTTGTCAACTTTTGAGGGTGGCGCTGCCCTCCAGAGCGCCTTACTATGCTGAAATCAGTGGCGGCAAGCACCGCTTTACCATTCGTTTGATGCAGCGGGTGCAGGTTGCGCGCCCGGTTCAGGTGCCTGAGGACGTGCCCTTCGAGTTGACCTGCTGTCTGTTCTGATCCGATTCCGTCCGCATGTGCTCCAGTCCCCTCGCCGTTGACTGCCCCTCGTGTAACGAGAAGGTGGAGTGGACGCCGACGTCGCTGTATCGCCCTTTTTGCAGTGAGCGCTGCCGCATGCTGGATCTGGGGGCATGGGCCAGCGAAGCCTACGCCGTTGAGGGGCCTTCAGTCCATGAGGAGAATGAGGCGCTCGATCCACGACTGTTCGACCTTCTCTGAGCTTGACGCCAAACCCACGGGTTTTCATTTCTTCAAGGATTGCTCATTCCCATGACGACTCTTCCCTTTGACCTTGCCAGGGCGCAAGCTGATCTTTCAGGAAAAGGTCCGCGTCAGGTCCTCAGGGCCGCGTTGGAAGCCTTTGATCGCATCGCCATTTCTTTCAGCGGTGCAGAAGATGTCATTCTGGTCGACATGGCAGCTTCGTTGAGGCCTGATGTCCAGGTTTTTTCACTCGATACGGGCCGTCTCCATCCCGAGACTTACCGGCTCATGGATGCAGTGCGCAAACGTTATGACCTTGAGATCGAACTTTTAAGCCCGGATCCACAGCAGCTTGAGCCTTTTGTCCGGCAGAAAGGCCTCTTTAGTTTCTACGCCGATGGCCATTCCGAATGTTGCGGGATCCGCAAAGTTGCGCCGTTACGGCGAAAACTGTCGGGACTGGATGCGTGGGTCACCGGCCAGCGCCGGGATCAAAGTCTGACCCGGATCGAACTGGCTGAGGTCGAACAAGATTTGGCGCTGAGCGCTTCGGGGCAAACCCTGATTAAATTCAATCCGCTGGCAGGCTGGACTTCCGCACAGGTCTGGGACTACATCGAGGCCCATGATGTGCCCTTTAATGCCCTGCACCGCCAAGGATTTGTAAGTATTGGTTGCGAGCCCTGCACGCGCGCAATTCTGCCCAACCAGCATGAAAGGGAAGGGCGCTGGTGGTGGGAGGAGGCTGCTAAGAAGGAATGTGGACTGCATGCCGGAAATCAGTCCGGCTGAGAGCGAATCGAACGACCTCGGTTTCCCGAGGTCGTTCTGAAAGTCTTATTTTTCGAGTAGTTCGAATTTACCCGGCTTGCCGTTCCATTCTTCGGCATCAGGGAGGGCTGATTTCACCTCACTGATGGAGGGCCAGGTCTTGGCGAGTTCAGCGTTGAGTGCGATGAAATGCGTCTGACCTTCTGGAACTTCGTCTTCTGAGTAAATGGCGTTGGCTGGGCACTCAGGTTCACACAGGGTGCAGTCAATGCATTCGTCGGGGTCAATCACGAGAAAATTTGGACCCTCGTGGAAGCAGTCAACCGGGCAAACATCCACACAATCGGTGAACTTACATTTGATGCAGTTTTCGGTGATTACAAAGGTCATTGACTTTGCCTGAACGGGGGCACAGCTCGCTCCGTGGAGCGCCCCGTAACCTAATTGGAGTCGGCGACCAGCTGTGTCGTTTGGAAGCCTTTTTAGAATATGGTGGCCAAGGACGGAATCGAACCGCCGACACGGGGATTTTCAATCCCCTGCTCTACCAACTGAGCTACTTGGCCTCACAAAGATCAGCTTTGAATTACAACATCTAAGACCCTCCGCGTCAACCAGTTCGCGTGGTTTTTAAAGCGCTCGACGCCTGTTGTTAGCCGCTGTTCGTCTCGCTCCGGCCGCTGTGCATGGCCTCAGTGCCCCGTGGGAGCGCCCCCATTGCACGCGCTTTCTGGCTGGTCGTAGCCAAGGGTGTCCAATTCATTTTTGGGATGCAGGTAGCCTTCGATGGGAGCGACAGCGACAATTGAGCGCTCGGATTCGAGAAGAATGGGTTGGCGTAACTGATGATCCCACGGCCTGAAGCTCAGCGGCAGCCCCTTGAACCCGGCTAAGGCAAACTTTTCATTGAGCAGGAAGGCAAGGAGTATCGTCGGATCAAGCGATTGGGTTCTAGCGGCGGCTTCGCCCAAGGTCCTGGCGGCAAGCCATCCGGCGTAGTCATTTTCGAGCATGGGACGCTTTGCAAGTTGCTGGAATCGGTTCTGCAACTGCAGCGCGCCCCAGCCCTCGTGAATTTTGCTCCAGCCAGAAGGAATGAGACCCACGGCACCTGCAACGGGCCTCGCTGACCACGTCCGATACGGGAAAAAATCGCTAAATTGCCGTTGCTCATCGGTAACGATGAGGACATCGTATTCAGGCCCTTGCGTCAAAACAGGAACCTCGGATTCTGGTGAGCGCCGGTCGTCGAAGCGGTAGTTCCAGGCCTTCTCATCCACGATTTTGGCGCCAAACTTTTTAGCGGCCTTGCGATATGCCTCGCCCATCAGGCGGTCATTCTCCGTCTCGCCAATGACCAGAAACCATTTTTGCCATCGCTTCTTGCCAAGGTACTGAGCCAACGCATCGGCTTTCATGGCATGACTTGGGCGAAGGTGAAACACATTGCCCATGCAGTCCTTGCCCCGAAGTCGATCATCCCCGGTCTGAATGTCAAGGAACCCAACCCCTTGTGCCTCAGGCAGACGAGCCAATTGTTGAAGATCAAGCGCTTTGAGGTCACTGATGAAGAGGCGATGACCTTGGGCAATCAGGTTTTTGAATGCCTTGACAAGGTCGGCTTCCGGCTCAAGACCCAACGCCACCAGTTCAAAGGATTGGTGGGTGAATTGTCCGGTGGTGTTGTTGTCGGCAACCCCAAGTTGTGCGCCCAAGAGGCCGAGCGAATCTGGAACGGGGTCGAAAAAAGGTCTTATGGGCTCATCCGGCTCAATGCGATGGAGATAGGGGATCTTCAGCGTCGCTGTCTTTGCTGGGCCATTGAGGCTGGGGTTAGCCTTTTTGTTGCTGGTTGCTGAGTGGACCGGACTTGAGGCAGACGAAAAAAAACCAAGGAGCAGAAGGATGAAAATTGACTTTGCCATGACGCATTCCTAATGCATGTCCCGGTGGCGGACCAGGAGTTCATAGTCGCCTTGTTTGAGCCGTTGTGCCAGCGCCTCGGTCAGAAATACGGATCGGTGTTGCCCTCCGGTACACCCAATGGCAATGGTCAGGTAGCTCCGGTTGTCGAGCGCAAAACGCGGGGCCCATCGGTGCGTGAATTGCACCACATCCTCAAGATATTGTTGAACATCAGGAATTCCCTCAAGAAACGCCTGAACCTCCGGATCGCAGCCGGTTTTTGGCCGGAGGGAGGGTTCCCAATGGGGGTTTGGGAGACAGCGGGCATCAAAAATGAAATCGGCATCGATCGGAATCCCGTTCTTGAAGCCAAAAGAGATACATAGAAGGGACATGCGATGGTCCCGTTTTGCGCCCACGCGCTCGCGAATCAAATCCCTCAACTGGTGGATGTTGGTGTGACTGGAATCGATCACAAGGTCCGCCCGGCTTGCAATCGGCACGAGCAACCGCTGCTCTCGGTCGATGGCCTCGGTGAGAGAATGCGTGCTATCCGTCAGAGGGTGCTTGCGCCGCGTTTCGCTGAATCGTTTGAGCAGGGTTTCAACGCCTGCCTTGAGATAGATGACCTGATATTCGATGCCCAGTTGGGCTGCGAGTTGTAAGGTTTCGGCAAATTGGTCAAGGCTCTCACAGCGGCTGCGTGCATCGATACTGATGGCGACCTTCTGGTAATCCATGGGCTTGTTGGACATCGCCTCTCGGAGAAAGGCCTGGAACAGCGCGACAGGCAGATTGTCGATGCAGTAGTAACCACTGTCCTCAAGCGTCTCCAATGCAATACTTTTTCCGGAACCGGACAGACCGCTGACGATGATGAGGTTCAAGAAAGCCTCCAGAAAAATGAGAGGGCCGGGGGATTTGCCTTAGTAGCCTTTTTTTTGCGCCTTGTGGCCCATGATCTGTCGTTCCAGTTTATGTGTCAGGTCATCCATGGCGGAATACAGATCTTCCTGGGTTTCTTCAGCAAAAAAATTCGCACCATAGCTCTGAATGGTGGCCATGATCTCAGGGTGGAGCGGCCCGTAGGCAACGTGAAGGTGGACATCCATAGGGCCACCGAGCAGATGCGCGAGTCGTTTGAATTTCTCCTCGATGTAATTCCTGAGCGCTCCGGTGACCTGAATTTGATGGGCTTGGATGTCGAGTTGCATGTAAAAAATCCTAGAAAATCTTTTTCCGCTCACTGGAGGCGGGGATCGACAGGGCCTCACGGTATTTAGCGATGGTTCGACGGGCAACATTGATTCCGCGTTCCTTGAAGACGCTTGCAATGGCATCGTCGCTCATGGGTTTGCGTGCATCCTCGCCATCGATGATTTCCTTAAGAAAAGCCTTGATCGCAGTCGCCGAGCATTCGCCACCGGCCTGGGTAGAGACATGGCTTGAGAAAAAATATTTAAACTCAAATACCCCGTTGGGTGTATGCATGTATTTCTGGGTCGTGACGCGTGAAATCGTGGATTCATGCATCCCCACTTCCTCCGCCACATCCCTCAAGACCAGCGGTTTCATGGCGATGGGGCCCTGATCAAGGAAGGCTTGCTGATGGTCAACAATGCTTTTGGCGACCTTGACCAGCGTTTCATTGCGGCTTTGGAGGCTCTTGATGAACCAGCGCGCCTCTTGGAGGTGATTGCGCATGGTGGTGTTGTCGAGGCTATTGTCAGCGCGTTTGACCATGCCTGAGTAGAGGGGATTGACCCGAAGCCGGGGTGAGATCTCCGGGTTCAGCCGCACTGTCCAGCGGGCGCCCTGCCGAACCACATAGACATCCGGCGTTACATAGTGCGCATCCTCGCTGCTGACTTTGAGCCCCGGTCTTGGCTCGAGGCTTCGAATCAGTTTAATGGCGGCCATCAAGGTTTCTTCGTCGATAGCCAGTACCCGACGCAAACCCTGCAGGTCCCTTTTGCCAAGCAGGTCAAGATGCTGTTCAGCCAGTGTCAGTGCCGGTTGCCTGAACGCCGTGTCTTCTGGCAGTTGGCGTAGCTGTATGGCGAGGCAATCGGCAAGGTCGACTGCGCCAATACCCGGTGGGTCAAAGCTCTGGATTCGGTGCAACACGGCTGTGACTTCATCCATCTCCAGTCCCTGGATTTGCAGGCTCAGTCCCTGAAAGAGATCCTCCAATGGGGATCCTAGGTAGCCATCTGGGGTGATGCTGTCAATGAGCGCGGTGGCGATCGCATAATCCCGATCGTTGAAGCGGGACATCTCCATTTGCCAGACGAGTTGTTCATGAAGTCCCTCTGGCACCCCGCGATTCTGCGAATAGTCATCGGACTCGCCTTGGCCCTGAGAGCCGGCTTGGGGGAGGGAGTCATACACCTCCTCCCAAGAGGTATCAACGGCAAGTTCCTGCGGGATATCGCTGGGTGCATCCAGATCCCTGATTTCCCGATAATCCTCTTGCTCCTTGTGCTCTTGTCTGACGTTAGTGGTTTCCAGTTCCCCCATCTGGGAAGGCAGCTGTGCTTCGTCCTCGGCGACCTCCAGCATCATGTTGGAATCCAACACCTCCTGGATTTCATGCTGTAGGTCCATGCTCGAGAGTTGGAGAAGCTTGATGGCCTGTTGCAACTGTGGCGTCATGGCCAGATGTTGCCCCATCCGAAGTTGCAGGCTCTGCTTCATGATTTATCGGCAAGTTTCAAGACGGACGGCATGGCTACATGGAGAAGTTTTCGCCCAGATAGATCTGTCGCACCTGGGCATTCTCAACGATCTCCTCCGGGTTGCCATCCGCGATGACACGTCCTCCAGCCAGAATGTAAGCGCGGTCACAGGTTCCCAGCGTCTCACGAACGTTGTGCTCAGTAATGAGAATGCCGATGCCGCGCTCGCGCAGATGAACAATGATCTTTTGGATATCGATAATCGAGATGGGATCTACGCCGGCAAAAGGTTCATCCAGCAGCATGAAGCGGGGCTCACACGCCAGGGCCCGGGCAATCTCGACCCGGCGTCTTTCACCACCTGAAAGCCCCATCGCCGGATTCTTGCGAAGGTGGCCTACGCTGAATTCGTCCAGAAGTTCCTGGGTGATCAACTCCCGCTGTCCATGTGTGAGTTCGGGTCGCAGTTCGAGAACACTCATGATGTTCTCCTCGACCGTAAGCTTTCGGAAGATGGAGGGTTCTTGCGGAAGATACCCGATGCCTAACCGGGCACGTTCGTGCATCGGTAGGTAGGTAATGTCCTGATCATCCAGCTGAATGGTGCCCTCATCTGGACTGATCAGGCCGACAATCATGTAAAAACTGGTTGTTTTTCCAGCACCATTGGGCCCCAGAAGGCCAACGATCTCTCCGGTCTTAATGCCAACCGTGACGCCATCGACCACATTGCGGTTGTGATAGCGCTTGATGATGTGGTGGGTGGTCAGGGTACTCATGGACTGGCCTCGCGGGCCTCCTTGGGAAGGATACGGACATGAACCCGATGATTCGTTGATTTGGGCGAGCCGGCTTTGTAGATAGCATTCTTGGTGTCGTACTCAATATGCTCACTACGAACTGTATGTTCGCTGCTTTCCGGCGAGGGCCCCTCCCAGGTCATTGCCTTACCGTTGAGGATCAGGATGCCGGTATCCGGGAAGTAGTCGAGCCGTTTGCCTTCGCCATGGTTGTCTGGCTTGTCGCCATCGGGCGTCTGCTTGATACGCGCAGGCTCTCCAAACACGATGACTTGCTGTTCCTCACCCTTAGGCTGACTGACAATCATCTTGTCACCATAGACCTCCAGGCTCCCCTGTGTTGCTTTGACATTGCCGCGGTAGAGCGTCTCGCCCTTGGTTTCGTCATATTCCATGTCATCGGATTCAACAAACATGGGCTGCTTGGAGTCACTGCTCAGGCACAGGGCAGGCCTTGGGGATAGGAGCCCAAGCACGAGGAGACCTGTCAGGACAGGCGCTAGGCGGTACCGCCTTTTCTGGGCAAGGGGGCGGTTGTCCGCAAGAAAAAAACACTTACTCACTGTTTTCGGTCTCGACTTCATGCTTTCGGCGAACGTTACCCAGAATCTTGTATTTCAGTTCATTTCCAAAATGAATGGTGGCGCCGGTTCCGCTCATGTAGTCAGGAGGGCTGATGACGCGAATGTCCTCATCGGTCTCGGCATAATCCTGATTGGGCTGGGCCCTTACATTTGTCGTTTCGATGCGCATTGTGCGTCCCTCGTTATTTGCATCTCGAAGGACCAGTACGTTTCCATTGAGGAAAATAAAATCGCTGTCGCCGGGGATGGTGGCGGTTTCCGAATGGATGACCCAAGGGGGGCCGTCCTTCGCATAGAGCGTCATGATCGGAGCCTCAAGTTCCGCCTTGTCTTCCTGGTCGTAGTGCACCATTTCATCGGTAACCAAGTACTCCTTGGGGTTGCCATCGATGTCCATGACGGTCCGTTTAAGGCCGCGGGTGTAATAGTCAACCTTGCCGGGCTGCAACTTGACCGCTTGTTCATCGGCTGGACCGAGCTGCTGAGCCAGCCACCAGGAGCCCGCCATCAGTACAAAGCCCGCGGCGATGCTCGGCAGCTTGGTGAGTTGGCCGGGCTCAAAGCGCCTCAGTCGTGCCCAGACCCGCTCAATAATAACTTTGAATGACTGCTGCAAGCGCATCTTTGGCGGTCAGAACAAGATCACAGACTTCCCTTACGGCACCGGTGCCGCCCGGATTTTGGGTGATCAACCGGGCGGTCTCGCGAATGGTGAAGTGCCCGTCTGCCACACTGACCGGCAGTCCGACGCGGCGCAGGATGGGAAGGTCGAGGATGTCATCACCGATAAACGCCACCGCCTCCGGTGTGAGCTGGAGCAGTTCGAGCAGTTCATGAAAGGGAGCCAGTTTGTCTTCGCATCCCTGATAGACGTGCTTGACTCCCAGCGAACTCATGCGAAGGGCGACGGCCGGGGACTTGCGTCCGGATATGACCGCCGTCTGGACGCCGATCCGTTGCAGTAGCTTGATGCCATGACCATCTCTGGCATGGAAGCTTTTTAGTTCTTGACCATCCGGCGTAAAAAACAGTCTTCCGTCCGTCAGGACGCCATCCACATCACAGATTAAAAGCTGGATTTTCCTCGCGCGTTCAAGGATGTCGGTGGGGTAAGAAGGTATTTGCATCAAACCACTCCCGCTTTGAGGAGGTCATGCATGTTCAGCGCGCCGACCAGTCGCCCGTCTGAATCCATCACCACGAAGGAGTTGATGCTTTTTTTCTGCATGATTCGGACAACTTCAGCGGCAAGTTGCTCCGGATGCACCGTCGTACAGCCTTGGGTCATGACGTCGCCGATTCGAATCTGGTGGATATCGCCACCTTTTTCGAGAAGGCGGCGCAGGTCACCATCGGTGAAAATACCCATGAGTTGCTCCTCGTCGTCCACCACAGCGGTCATGCCAAGCTTCTTGGCCGTCATCTCTATGACAGCGTCCCGGATGAACACCCGATGACTGACTTTTGGAATATTTTCCCCAGCATGCATGATGTCGCTGACTCGGATCAGGAGCCGGCGACCCAGGCTTCCACTGGGATGAGAAAAGGCAAAATCCTCACGGCTGAAGCCTCTGGCTTCCAGAAGGGCAACCGCCAGCGCATCGCCCATGGCAAGTGCGACCGTGGTACTAGCGGTCGGGGCCAGACCAAGCGGGCAGGCTTCCATGGCGACCCCGGTATCGAGCACCACGTCGGCTTGTCGAGCCAGTGGAGAGCCTAAATGGCCGGTCATTACAACCAATGCAATTCCCTGACGTTTCAAAAGGGGAACAATCGTCAGGATTTCAGCGGAATCCCCTGAGTGGGAGAGCGCAAGGACAATGTCCTCCGGCATGATCATGCCGAGGTCACCGTGACCGGCTTCTCCCGGGTGGACAAAGAAGGCAGGCGTGCCCGTGCTGGCGAGGGTCGCTGCGATCTTGCCGCCAATGTGGCCGGACTTTCCCATGCCGGTCACGACGACCCGACCGCGGCAGCGGATAAGGAGCCCACAGGCGCTCGTGAAGTCATCGCCAATCCGTGAAGCCAGTTCACGGAGCGCATTCGCCTCGGTTTCGATGACCCGGATGCCCACCGATTGAAAGTTGGGTGCAGCGGTCAGTTGCGTTTTGGGCGATGGGTAGGTCGGAGCCATGGGGAATCAGCAATAAACAGGCAACCATTATGCCATGTGCTGTAGGCCCCGGGTTTCTTTACTTTCTTGGGCCTGTCTCTCCCGAACGCCCATAAAGCAACTGATCAGGATGCCGCTCGAGCGACTCGGCCAAATGGCGCAGGCTCTGTGAGGCGAGGGCGAGTTCATGCAGGGCTGTGGCAAGATCAGAACCAGGGCTGGTCAGGTCCTCAAACGAACTCATGGTAGAGCGCGTCTGCTTGAGTGTCTCTCCGGCCGTCACCAGCAATGGCGGGACCTCCTGGTTCAGTCGTTTCATCAAAATACCGCCCTCAACCGAGACCCCATCCAGCCGCTTCATCAGGGTTTTCATCTCCGCCAGGGTTTTGTTGAGGTTTTCGATGCTTTCACTGGTTTCCGGCTTCTCAGCCAGCGCCTCGACCCGATGTAAAAGGGCAAGCGTCGTATCCATCGTCTCCTGAATGGGGAGGTCCTTGACCTTTCTAGCAACGGTCTGCACGGTTTTTTCGAGCTCGTCCTTATTGGAGCCTACGGTGGGAATCTCGGGCAGTTCGTTATTTTTTTGGCCCAGCAGCTGCGCCGGCGTCTCTGGAAGAAAATCAAATTCAATGTACAGCTGATTGGTGACCAGGCTCTGAAGCCCGAGTCTGGCGCGAAGTCCTTTGTCGATCAGTGACTCAATGTTGGTAACGGAGCCATTTTCACGAGCCCTGCGGGTGTCCAAAACCTTTTTGAGATCGACATCCAGTACAACGGGGGTCAGCACCCGATTGTTGTCCTCATCATATTCGACCAGCACCTGGCTGACGCGGCCGATGCTAACCCCCTTGATCTTGACGCTGGCACCGATATTAAGGCCATTGACGGAGCCCTCGAAATAGGCAACGTATCGTTTGGAGTCGGAGAGGAGACTGCCGTTTCCAAACATCATCAGCAGCACGATGGTCAGAACGATCCCGCCGAGTGCGAAGAGACCGATAATCCTGGGGTTTGCGGCAATGTTCATGGCAACGCGGGCTTATTTGTGAGTCTGGCTTTGTCCGCGATGGAGAAAGTCGCGAACGGTCGGGTGACTGGGTTTATCCAGTAGCCTTTTTGGGGGACCACTGGCGATGATCGATTTGCTTTCGCTATCAAGGAAGACAGAGTCCGTGCCAATCTCGAGGATGCTGGCGAGGTCATGTGTGACGACAACCGCCGTTCGGCCCAAGCTGACGCTCAGGTGCTGAATGAGTTCATCGAGGCGCCTGGCACTGACCGGATCTAAACCGGCGGAGGGTTCGTCAAAAAAGAGGATCTCTGGATCCAGCGCCATGGCGCGGGCCAAGGCTGCGCGTTTTTGCATGCCACCACTGACCTCGGAGGGATAATAGCTTTCAAATCCGGAAAGTCCGACCAACGATAGCTTGAACGATACCAGATCCTTGATTTCGCCCCGACCCAAATGGCGATGTTCCATCAGCGGAAGGGCTACATTTTCGGCAAGCGTCATCGCACTCCAGAGCGCCCCACTTTGGTAGAGGATTCCCATCTTTAAAAGCATTTCGGTGCGAGAGGCCTCAGTCTTTTTCCAGAGGTCCTCACCATTGATCAGTACCTCGCCGTGCATGGGCCGCTTAAGACCGATCAAGTGCCTGAGGAGCGTGGTTTTTCCGCAACCACTGCCCCCCATGATGATGAAGATTTCTCCTCGTTTCACATCAAAGCTAATGTCCTTCTGCACCAGGTAACCCTCGTACTCCATCGAGAGATTTCTGACGCTGACAGGGTCTTGCAATGGGGGCGGGCTCACGGCGGACGGGGCTAACGCTTGAAGACGTTGAGTTCAGTGATGATGAGGGTCATAACGGCATCGGAGATCACGATAAAGACGATACCCGTGACAACGGCGGAGGTGGTTGCAAGACCAACGGCTGTGGCGTTGCGCTGACACTGGAGTCCCCTCATGCAACCGGAAAAAGCAACCAGAACGCCAAATACAGCGGCCTTGAAGATACCCACTTCAAAATCGATCGGTCTCAGGCGGTTTTCAATTTGAATGACATATTCAGACAGGGAGATATCGAAAAGCCCTGCAGCCACGATGGCGCCCCCAAGAATGCCCAGCACATCGGCATATACGCAGAGAAAAGGGATTGTTAGCGCCATGGCCAATATGCGCGGGACGACCAGAAAGTCCATTGGCGAGAATCCTGAAGTCTTCAGCGCATCGATTTCATCGTTGACGGTCATTGAGCCCAGTTCTGCGGCAAATGCAGAGCCGGTGCGGCCTGCCATCAAGATCGCGGTCATCATCGCACCCATCTCACGGGCCATGCCGAGACCAACCAGATCGGCAATGAAAATCTGGGCGCCGAACAACTTCAGTTGGACCGCGCCAACAAAAGCCAGAATCATACCGACCAAAACGGCGATCAGACTGATGATCGGCAGGGCGTTCGGGCCGCATTCCTGGACCAGATTCCAAAGATCTTGGGCGCGCATCTGGCTGCGTCCCAGCAGTAACCGGCTGAACCCCATGCATGTTTCGCCGAGAAACTCGGTCAAACGGTCGAGATCCATCAATCGAGTTTCCGCCTGCAGCATCAAGGTCGCAAAAAGACCCGCCGGCGGGGGAGTACGAAGCGTATCAGGCCGCTCAGGAACTGCCCGGGAAAGGTCGAGCATTCCCCTGGCGCCGTCAGGCAGTCCGGTCTCATCGAGTCCGATCCCGAGCGCTTCATAGTGGCTACGGATCCGAATCAGGACGGTCAGCATTCGACTATCCCAAGCCTCAAGCGCGGAGCAATCAATCGCCAAGTATTGCAATCGCGGCGGATGACCAATGAGGTCGATGATTGACTCGAGTGAGGGGGCTTCGCAATCGATCGTCCATTGGCCCTGGAATGCCAGCGTGACCGTGGCGCCAGTGTCGCTGCTGACCTCGAGGCGCGGAGGGCTCATCGGACTTTCTTCTTGAGTCGATAGAGGGAGGAGATATCCTCCTCGCCATATCCCTCTTGGATCAGCGTTTTGTAGTGCGCCTCGGTGGTCTCGGTGAGAGCGAGTGAAATGCCGAGCGTGTCTGCCATTTCAAGACAGATCAGAAGATCTTTGTGATGCAGGTGCACCTTGAAGCCGGGCTTGAAAATGTCTTGGGTCATGGTCGGACCGCGTTTTTCCAAAAACCAGTTTCCGGCGGCCCCACCTTGGGTGATCTCGATGACTTTCTGCATATCAAGACCCAGATGGTCTGCGAACGCCAATGACTCAGTCACCGCCTCATTGATGCCCGCGCACATGATCTGGTTAACCGCTTTAGCGGCCTGTCCCATCCCGACCTTGCCCATCGGGATGACGCGTCTGCTGATCAAGTTCAGGAGCGGCAGTGCCTTGTCAACCGAGGAGGGAGCGCCGCCGGTCATAACAACAAGTGTGCCCGATCGGGCACCCTCGACGCCCCCGGTGACCGGTGCATCCAAAAAATCACCGCCTGCGGCGCGGACTTTTTCGGCGGCAAGCTCTGCGGTTTTAGGGCTCACTGTGGAAAGGTCAATGATCAGGGTGCCTGGCAACAGCGACGGGAGAAGTCGATCGATGATTTCCAGAACGTCCTCATCGCGGGATACGCACAGGAAGATGAAGGCACTTGAGCAGGCCAGTTCATGAAGATCCCCATAACAGCGGACGGCAAACGTTTGCGAAAACTGCTCGGCCCGCTCCTGGGTCCGGTTCCAGACCCCGCCAAGCAAACCGGCTTTGGCGAGGTGGCTGGCCATTGGTTCACCCATCTGTCCAAGGCCGATAAAGCCAATGTTCGGGGATGGATTCACGCTCAGTCCTCGAGATAGGTATAGCTGCCAAGGCCTGCAATCAGTTCGCTTTCAAATTGCCTTCGCCGCTCTACTGGGAGATCCGACTCCAGCAGTTTTTTGCGGTAGGCTCGCTCCAGATCCTGAGGCTCGATATGCACATAGCGCAGCATGTCGTCGGCACCATCCCCATGCATGGGTTGGACGATACGGTAATGACCCTTTCCGTCGAGTTCGACGTTGACCGAGTGGGTATCTCCAAAGAGGTTGTGCATATCGCCCAGGATCTCCTGATAAGCCCCAACCAGAAAAATGCCGATCAGGTACCTTTCACCCGGTCGGATGTCGTGAAGACGCAAGGTCGGCTCAAGGCTCTGACGGTCGATGTAGGATTCAATGCGCCCATCAGAGTCGCAGGTCAGGTCCTGAATGATGCAATGGCGCGTCGGCTCTTCGGCCAGCCTTTGCAGGGGCATCACGGGAAAGACCTGGCCGATGGCCCATGCATCCGGCATCGACTGGAACAGAGAGAAATTGCAGAACACCTTGTCGGCGAGCCGTTCATGTAATTCGTCCATTAATTCGCGATGGGCTCTTAGACGAACATCGAGTCGCTTGCGAACGCCGTGCGAAACGGCAGCGTTCAGTCGCTCTGCATCGGCCAACTCCCCAAGGCTTAATTGGCCTTGAACAAACATCGCCCGGGCTTCCGCCAGATCGAATTGGGCATCATGGTAGATGCCGACGACCGATTCGCTGGCCAGACTTTCCAGACATTCGGTCAGGTCTTGAAGGGGTTTTGCATCACTTGCACCGGGCGGGGTAGGATCTTCGACGACCGATTCAATATCCGTGACATGGGTGATCAGGACGGCATGATGTGCGCTCATCGCGCGACCGGACTCGGTCACGATTTCCGGATGCGCCAGATCGTGATCCTCGCAAATTTCGGCAAAGGCTCTGACGATGCTGGCCGCATATTCGCCGATGCTGTAGTTCATCGAGCATTCATGGGTCGATCGCGTCCCCTCATAGTCAATTCCCAGGCCGCCACCCACATCAATGACCTGAATCGGGGCTCCAAGGTGGCGAAGCTCTGCAAAATAGCGACCTGCTTCCCGCAGCGCCCGCTTGATATCCGCAATATCGGCAATTTGCGAGCCCATGTGAAAGTGCATCAGACGGAGCCAATCCAGCTTTCCGCGCTGCTTGAGCAGTTCGATCAGTTTCAGGATCTCGCCGGTATGAAGACCGAATTTTGATTTCTCGCCACCACTGTTTTGCCATTTTCCGGCACTGATGCTGGAGAGGCGAATGCGGACCCCCACCTGGGGCTCGATCCCCAGCGCCTCGGCTTCAGAGAGCACCACGTCGAGCTCTGACATCTTTTCAATAACAATGAAGACCTTAAGGCCCAAGGTTTTTCCAATCAGGGCAAGACGAATATAGGAGCGGTCTTTGTAGCCGTTACAAATGACGGTTCCGGCATTGGACAGGGCAAGGATCGCCAAAAGTTCGGATTTGCTGCCTGCCTCAAGCCCGACCGGGTGATGGCCATTGTGGATGATGGCATCCACAACACCCCTTTGCTGATTGACTTTGATCGGGTAGACCGGGGTGTAACTCCCCTGATAGCCATGCTCAACCCGGGCTTCGGAGAAGGCCTGAGATAACTCACGAACACGGTCTTTGAGGATGTCCGTGAAGCGCACCAGAATGGGGAGACAAAGGCCTTCCTTGCGCGCCGCGTTCACAACTTCGGAGAGGTCCACGACAGGACCTCCGGGGGCGCGGGTGGGGCTAGCTACCACATGCCCATTCGGATTGATGGCGTAGTAGCCCTCGCTCCAGTGTTCGACAGCGTAAACCTCGCTTGAGAGTTCCGCGTTCCAGTTGGCAGTCATGTGTATGTGGCGAGATACCCCAGGGTCAAGTTGGGGAGGGATAGCCCAGCGTACCCAGACGCTCCGTCTCTCGCTTCTCCCTTAGGTTGGCGGCTATCTTCAAGTTACAGAACACGGCAGATTGTTGCTGGTTTCGGTCGTGCCACACAGTGCTCGCGGGTGTTTGGAGCGGATGAAGGGGCAGGCGCTGTCGAAACGCGTATCCTTTTTGATACGGATCCCAAATATAATGGAAATTGATTGCATTTTCCTACGCGGAGTCACCTCATGATCGAACCTTCTGGCTGGTTCACGGAAATTTATCCAAAGCATGGCAGCGCCTTTTCACTCAAGGTAAAGAAAAAGCTGCACGAGGAGCAGTCGGCATTTCAAAAACTCGAGATCTTCGATACCGAATGGTTCGGCACTTTGATGGTGATCGATGGGTGCACGATGGTGAGCGATCGGGACAATTTTCTCTATCACGAAATGATGACCCACGTCGCCCTCTATACCCATCCAAATCCAAAGCGGGTCTGGATCATTGGTGGAGGCGATTGCGGAAGCCTCAAGGAAGTCTTGAGGCATCCTGAGGTGGAGGAGGCGATTCAGATTGAGATCGATGAGCGCGTTACCCGCCTTGCGGAGGTTTACTTTCCGGATCTGTGCACTGCCAACGAGGATCCCCGGGCAAAATTGCTTTTTATTGACGGGATCGATTGGGTCAGAAAGGCGGCCTCGGACAGTGTCGACCTGATCATTGTTGACAGTACGGATCCGGTAGGCCCGGCCGAGGGCTTGTTTAATGAAGCGTTCTATCGTGAGTGCTTTCGCTGCCTTGGGCCGAAGGGGATTTTGGTCCAGCAGAGCGAATCGCCCCTGTTTCATGGGGAACTGATCAAGTCCATGCACGATACGATGCGTTCTGCCGGCTTTGATCAAACCAAGACGTTCTATTTCCCTCAGTGCATTTATCCCTCCGGCTGGTGGAGCGGGACGATGGCCAGCGGGCAGGGGCTTGACGGATTCCGGGAGCAAGCCGCTGAGGCTCGGCCCTTCAAGACTCGCTACTATTCAACGGCCATTCACCGGGCTGCGTTTGCGGCACCTGAATTCATGCGGGAATTGCTGGCTTAATGCCGGGGCCCTCCTTCAACGTATTTCCTGGAGATTTCCACCATGGCGGATAAAGAACTGGATGAAGCCTTGTATGCATTGAGGGCTCGCGTCGATGCACTTGAGAATGAGCATCCCGAACTCCGTGAACAGCTTGAGCCACTTTTGGCTCGACTCGAACATCGGGTCGCAGCGGAGAGTCACGCTAATCCTTTGCACCTGCTGGGTGACATGAAGGATGGTCTAACTCGCCTTGAGGTTGAACACCCCACGGCGACCGGGGTCATTCAGGAGTTGATGCTGGTTCTAAGTAATCTGGGTATCTAGATCCTGAACTGTCTCAATCCTTGAGGGATTCGATGGCGGGTATGCCGCCAAGCCGTTGCATCTGGCCTCGGATCCAGGCCTGACGTTTGCGCATATAAGCGGAAGGTGCATCAATTCGAATAAGCCTTGGGTTTGGGAGGGAGGCCGCCATGAGGGCTGCCTCGTTCGTATTCAGCTCGGCGGCGGTTTTTTGAAAGAAAAACCGGCTTGCGGCATCGGCGCCGAAGATCCCCGGGCCAAATTCCGCGATATTCAGGTAGACCTCGAGAATCCGTTGCTTTGGCCAGGCGATCTCAATGAGGAGCGTAAAATAGGCCTCCAGTGCCTTTCTAAGGTAACTTTTACCTGAGTATAGGAAGAGATTCTTGGCTGTTTGTTGAGTGATCGTGCTGCCCCCGCGAATCCTGTGGCCGGATTTGTTGCGGGCCAGTGCCCTTTGTATGGCCGTGAGGTCAAAGCCGAGATGTTGGCTAAATTTCTGATCCTCGCTGGCAACGACAGCGAGCTTAAGCTCTGCGGCTATGGCCGAAGAGGGTATCCAATGGTAGCGGATCGGGTAGGCGGTGTGAGTGCCTAACCAGCCACCTACACGGTCGATTACCATGAACATTGATCCTGGCGCCGGTACCCAGCGCAACACCAGCACCGGCACGGCCGTTGCCAGAAAGAAGCCGACTGCCGCCTGCCGGGCATAGCGCCACCAGTTCCCCCGGGTTGCCATGGGGCGGGTTCTCAGTCGGCCCTTGGGTGATGCGGGTTTGGATGTCATGCTGCCGCCCATAAAAAAACCGGGGCCATGGCCCCGGTTTTTTGCCCTAAGTCGCTGTCTTAAAGCTTGTTGAGCGCGTTCAGGTCGGCAAACGCCTGCTGCAAGCGATCAATCATGCCGGTCTGACCGGCACGGAGCCAGACGCGGGGGTCATAGAACTTCTTGTTCGGTTTGTCGGCGCCTTCTGGGTTGCCGATCTGACCCTGGAGGAAACCTTCGTTTTTGAGGTAGAACTCGCGGACGCCATTCCAGTAAGCCCACTGGGTGTCGGTGTCGATGTTCATCTTGATCACGCCATAGCTGATCGATTCGCGGATTTCCTCTTCGGTCGAGCCTGAGCCACCATGGAATACGAAATTCAGGGTGTTGGCGGGCACGCCGAACTTCTCAGAGACGAATGTCTGAGAATTTAGAAGGATTTTCGGGGTCAGCTTGACATTGCCAGGTGAGTAAACGCCGTGCACGTTGCCGAATGAAGCGGCAATCGTGAAGTTGGGGCTGATCTTCGAGAGCACCTCGTAGGCAAAACCGACGTCTTCAGGTTGCGTGTAGAGGGCGGAATGGTCCATGCCACTGTTGTCGACGCCGTCTTCTTCGCCACCGGTGCAACCCAGTTCGATTTCCAGCGTCATGCCAATTTTGGCCATCCGTGTCAGGTATTTGGCACAGATTTCAATGTTTTCCTGGAGCGACTCTTCTGAAAGATCCAGCATGTGCGAGCTGAACAGGGGCTTACCCGTTTCAGCAAAGTGCTTTTCACCGGCATCAAGCAGGCCATCGATCCAGGGCAGCAGCTTTTTGGCTGCATGGTCGGTGTGCAGGATAACGGGAACGCCATAGTGTTCCGCCATCAGGTGCACATGACGCGCGCCGGAGATGGCTCCGAGGATCTGGGCTCCCTGACCGTCCATCTTCACGCCTTTACCAGCTACGAACTGCGCGCCACCGTTCGAAAACTGAATGATTACCGCGGAATTCGCCTTGGCGGCGGCTTCAAGAACGGCATTGATGGAGTCGGTGCTGATGACGTTCACGGCCGGCAGAGCGAATTGATTTGCTTTTGCAAAAGCGAAAATCTTCTGCACATCCGCGCCAGTGGCAACACCGGGTTTGACTATGTCGAGGAGTTTGTTTGACATCTCGGGGTTTCCGTTAAGATCGGGTTTGTGGAACCCGCCACTATAGCAGAAAACACAGTGTTTGCAGAGGCTGATGGTCCCAGGGTGATTCGATTCAGTAATGGCACATGAGACCCCGTCTTGATTTTGGGGTCAAGACTGGTCATTTCTCTCAGCTTCCTGTAAAAAGGGTCATCCGCCATCTGGAGGCCCTTTCCCCATGGAGCTTCAAGACGTTCAAGTGCAACTCGTCAATAAGGTCGACGAGCCACGCTTTCTCTCGCTCATGCACATCCCTATTACAGGGAGGCCTTGTACCTCAGCACTGAGTTGTTTCACCCACTTTCTGACTGCCGAATCGCTCAGATCCATGTCCTTGCAAATTTGGCTGACACTCAAGCCCTGATCAAGGACCATCCGAGCAACCTGAAGTTTGATTCGGGGGTGAAATCCCGTCTTGTTCGTGACATCTCTTTCTCCTGATGATGGGGTATGTTCCACCTATCAGGGTGTCCGTTTCAATTAGACCACTACATTGTTGTTTCGTCTGAGCGGTGCAAGACCCGTTCTGCATCAGCTGTGCTGCCTCGGGTCTATCTGCGTGTTCCCCCCGAGTTCGCCGATCGCCACCATGTACCGTATTCAGCTACGTTCCGCGAGTCCATGTGTGTGCTTAGACCTGTCGGAATGCTGTCAGACTGAAATGGACGCAGGCGCCTCGGGGAGGACGGCGCCTACAGCGCATCCCAAAGCACGGGGGGTGGCCTTGGCGGAAGCGGCCCCCAGGCGTGCAAGCAATGCCTGTTTCTCAGGCCACTCGCCAGAGGAACGGCATTCGACCTGCCAACGTGCTCAGCCACGCTGCGCTGTTCGATCAGGCCTGCGAGGTAGGCCGCGTCGACAGCGGACAACGCGTGTCCCGGCACGATCACCTGTTCGATGCCGGTTAGGGCGTGCGCGAGCTCGGCATATTTTGCCTAAAATAACAGGCGCTAAGCTTTGTAACGCTTAGCATAACGGGCACAAAAGGCGATCTTGGCTTGCTATGCCGTATTGTATCGCCTATTATTTTGGGCATTGAACTGTGAAATGCTGACTTAAATGAGCAGATTCGAGACCCCGATGCATGTCGCCGAGCAAGTGATCCAGCTCGGCCACCGAATCCGGATCGCCCGCATCCGGCGCGGCTGGTCCGTGGCGGATCTGGCGAGCAAGGCGGGCATCAACCGCAATACCCTGACTGCTCTGGAACTGGGCAAGCCCGGCACTGCGGTCGGCGTGTGCTTCACGGTGCTTTGGGCCTTGGGACTGGATCGGACGCTGGACGGCGTCGCCGATCCAGATGCCGATTTGCACGGCAAGGCGCTCGAAGCCGCTCGGCGCCCCAGCCGAGCAGGCAAGCCACGCAAGGCCGGCGACGACTATGACTTCTGAGCGCGAGGCCTACGTCTACATCCAGCTTCCCGGCACCCTGGAGACCGTTCCGGCGGCGCTGCTGCGCGTGCAGACCTTGCCGGACGGCATCCAGATCGGGCGATTCCGCTACGGCGATCGCTATCTTGCGCGGCCCGAGGCGGTGGCACTCGATCCGTTCCGGCTGCCCCTGGCCAAGCAAGTGTTCGAATTCACGCAGCTCAAGGGCATCCCCGGCGCGGTACGCGACGCTGCACCGGATGCCTGGGGCCGGCGCGTGATCGAAAACAAGCTGGAGTGCAGCCCCGCCGATCTCCGGGAGATTGACTACTTGCTCCACGGCCCCCAGGACGGGGCGGGATATCTCAGCTTTGGGCTGAAGGTCGAGCCGCCTGCACCCAAGCGTCACTACAACCGAACGCATCAACTCGATGAGCTGATTGCCGCGGCGCAGGACATCGAGGAAGGCAAGCGCGTCGCCACATATTTGCTCGAACAGCTCGATCCCGGCACCAGCATGGGCGGCGCGCGGCCAAAGGCCACGGTCGAAGACGGGCAGAGCCTGTGGCTCGGCAAGTTCCCCGTCAAGGATGACCGTTTCAATCTCCAGCGGGTCGAGTTTGCGACGCTGGACCTGGCCAGGCGCTGCGGTCTGAACGTCACCCAGGCGCGGCTGCAGTCGGTCGGCCACGGCGACGTGTTGATGCTGCAGCGTTTCGATCGGGAGTACGCCGAGGGTGGCTATCTGCGCTTCGGCCTGGTCAGTGGCCTGACCGTACTCGACTGCGGCGATAGCCATGTGGACAGGGATCGCTGGTCCTACCCATTGCTGGCCGACAACCTGCGGCGGTGGTCCGACAAGCCCGAAGCCGATTGTGCTGAGCTGTTCCGCCGAATGGTCTTCAACGCAGCCGTGACGAATAACGACGACCACCCACGCAACCATGCCTTGCTGCGCCGACTGAAAGGGTGGCGGCTTTCACCGGCCTACGACTTGGTGCCCGCGCCCGTGGTCAGCATCGAACGACGCGATCTCGCGCTGACCGTGGGGAGCTACGGCCGCACAGCCAGCATCTACAACCTGCTGTCCCAGGCGGGGCGGTTCGGTCTGTCCGCGGAAGAGGCGCGCCGGGAGATCGACAACATCGTCGCCATCGTCCGGCAATGGAGAGAGAGCTTCTTCGCCTGTGGTGTGTCCGCGCAAGACGTCGAGCACATCGCACCCGCAATCCTGCCGGAATGCTTCCTCTTTGAAAGGCAGCCCGACGCCTGAACCAATAATGTCCATGCTCGTCGCCTTGGCACTCACCTTGGTGCTGTGGGCGGAGGTCAGAGGGCCTTGGCAGACCAGGGTGATTCGATTCAGTAATGGCACATGAGACCCCGTCTTGATTTTGGGGTC
>CAYLUS010000011.1:0-55742 GCA_964386975.1 uncultured Methylococcus sp. | reverse complement strand
CGCGCGCGCCTGGGCGTTGCCCGCAGTTTCCTGTTTCCGCAACATGGGGACGTCAGGACCGACGGACTCTATGAAAAGCTGAGCGAACTCTCGCCTTATGCACAAGGCATGGATGACTACAGTTTCCCCTACTTTCAGACCGGCTTTGACACCGCATGGGAGATCGATCTATGGGGCAAATTTCGTCGCGGCGTCGAATCTTCGGCGGCCCAGCTGGCGGCGCAGGCACTGGGATATGACGACATCCTCGTCTCGCTAACGGCCGATGTTGCCTCTGCCTACATCCAGATCCGCACCTTCCAACAGCGACTGGCTCTTGCCAAGAGCAATGCAGAGCTGCAAAACCGCACCTTTAAAATTGCCGAGTCCCAGTTCACCAACGGGCTCAACACCGAGCTGGATATGCAACAGGCCAAGGCGCTCAAGCAGAAAACCCTGGCCGAAATTACCGAACTTGAAACCGGGCTTCGCCAAAGTCGTAATGCCCTTTGCTTCCTGCTTGGCATGCAACCCAGCCTTTTAGTCAGGGAGCTTGGGGACTCCACCAACATTCCCGAGGTCAGAAGACCTCTGGCCTTTGGGGTTCCGGCCGACATCATCCGTCGCCGACCCGATGTCCGTAAGGAGGTTTTCGTTGCCGCCGAGGAAAGCGCCCGCATCGGCATCGCCCTGAGCGAACTTTTCCCAAGCCTCACTCTGGTGGGCTCCGTGTCCTATGCCTCTGGCAGTGTGGATGCCGTCGATGCCATGAATGCATTGAGTCCATCAGGCCTTGCGGGCAAGTTCGGCCCGACCATCCGCTGGCCGGTCCTTCAGTTCGGTCGACTTCGCAATCATGTGAGGGCTCAGGATGCGAAGTTTCAGGCCGCCTTGGTACGTTACCGGAACACCGTCCTCAAGGCCTTGCGTGAGGTCGAGGACGGTTTAATCGCTTATCAGCAATCCGGCGAGCGGGTGAGCCATCTGACTGAAGGGGTCAATGCCTCAAAACGATCTGCCGAGCTGGCCCTTTTGCAATACCAGAACGGGCTTGAAGACTACACCCGGGTCCTGAATTCGGAGTTGTTTCTGGTGGATCAGCAGGACCGTCTCACGGCCAGCCGGGGAGAAGTCGCCAAAAGCCTGATCGCGGTCTACAAGGCGCTCGGCGGCGGCTGGGAAATCCGCGAGGGTCAACCGCTCCTTGGCAGCGACACCAAAGCGACCATGCAGCAGCGGACCGATTGGGGAGACCTCCTTGAGGAATCACCGGAGAGCCTGTTCAAAAACCAGACCGACCCCAGTCACCCGGATGCCTCCCCCCGATTCGAGGGCCTTTGGTGAAACGCATCATCGCCCTGGTCCAGCCCGCAAGCGTCCTTGCGATCCGTGAGGCCTTGATCGATGCAGGCGCTCAGGGTTTGACGGTTAACGAAGCCCTCGGGGGCGGCCAGGCCTACCCCTACCGGGTGAGAGGGGCATTCGCGCCGCTGGCCCCGATGATCCGCATCGAGGTTCTCACGCAGACTGAGGCGGCGCCCCGCTTGATTGAGGCCATCCTTTCGACCTTCCCCCAAGGGTCCCGACGGGAGCGCGGCAAGATTTTTGTCGCGGCGGTCGAGGAGGTCATTCGCATCCGCACGCAGGAGGTCGACGGGGCCGCCCTCAGTTGATAGAGAGGTTCAACCAGCCTCGCTGCAGAGCGTCCCGGCGTGATCAGAGATCGCAACGATGCCACCGGCATGGGTCACCCGCCAGCGGTAGCGGATTTCCATGCTTTTGGTCAGGCGAAAGGCCCTTTCGACATCAAGGTCTTCGCCCTCTCGAAAAAAACGCCAGCCCAGATCCCGTTGCGCATGGGCGCGTGCCGCCTCTGCGAGGCGTTTGCCCACGGTCACTTCCCCACAGGACATGGCCTCCAGCCGTTGTTGCGCTGACTCCTCATGGGTGTCGGCATCGACTGGGCTGACCCCACCCAGCCCTGCCAAAAGGATGACCCATCCCCCAAACCACCTCACAAGTGATAGGCCTGCCCGTTGTGCGAGGTGACATCCAGCCCCTCGGTCTCTTCATCCAGCCCGACCCGCAACCCAACCCACCGATCGATCAGCTTCAGGGCAACGAAACTGATCGTGCCTGACCAGATCAGTGCCACGGTCACGGCAATCGCCTGCGCCCCGATCTGCGGCAGGAGACCAAGGCCACTGGGAAGACCGGTACCGCCGGCCGCCTCCAGGGCCAGGGGGGCTGCCAGCAAGGAACCCAGCATGCCGCCCACACCATGGACCGGAAAAACATCCAGCGCATCATCGATACCCAGGCGACGCTTGATCCAGTGAATGGCAAAAAAGCAGACTGAACCCGCGACCACGCCCATCACGAGGGCGCCCAGAGGACCGACAAAACCCGCCGCAGGAGAGATGATGCCCAAACCGGCGATCATGCCGGTGACGACGCCAAGGAGGGTGGGGCGTCCAAAGCGGATCCACTCCACCGCCATCCACACCAAGGCTCCGGCCGTGGCGGCGATGTGGGTTGTCAGCATGGCAAGGCCGGCGGCGCCATTGGCCATCAGGGCACTGCCGGCACTGAAGCCATGCCAGCCCACCCAGAGAATGCCCGCCCCGGCGGCGGTCAGTGTCAGGTTATGGGGGGGCAGCAGGGTCTGAGGAAAGCCGCGTCGGGGTCCGAGCAGCCAGGCCGCCGTCAGGGTCCCTGCCCCCGCTGTGGTGTGCACCACAATCCCGCCGGCAAAATCGACGGTCCCCAACTGAGCCAGCCAGCCGCCTCCCCAGATCCAGTGGCAGACCGGCACATAGACCAAGAACGTCCAGAACACGGTAAACCAGAGCAAGGCAGAAAAACGCATGCGTTCGACCACACCACCGATCATGAGGGCGGGCGCAAATACCGCGAAGGTCAGGTGATACATGCAGAACACGGATTCGGGCAGGTTGCCGATCAGCGAGTTGGCATTCAATCCCAGCAAGAACAGGCGGGAGACGCCACCAATGATCGGTTGCAGCGCTCCATTTTCGGTGAGCGCCAAGCTATAACCACCCACCATCCAAAGAATGGAAACCAGCGAGGTCACAGCAAAACACTGGACCAGCACCGACAAGACGTTTTTGGTGCGTACCAGACCGCCATAAAAAAGCGCCAGCCCTGGTACTGTCATGAAAAGGACAAGCCCCGTCGAGGTGAGAATCCAGGCCGTATCGGCTGAATTCAGCTCATCCGCCAAAACATTCCCAGAAAAAAGAAGCATAAGCCCCAAAAGCGCACACGAACCCCCGCTGCTGTGCATTCGATTCATTGTCTGCCTCGCTGTCGTATTGCCGCACCAAATCGCACCAAGGTCGGGCAAGCGCTCATGACCTGGCCTCAATAGCCCCATTTTGGGGCCTTCTGTTCCGAGTCTGCACCATTTTGGATTTTTCTGCGACTTAATTTGACTCAATACCAGATTTTAGTCTGAAGATTCAATGAGTTGTCGATTGGCCCGGATCATGCTTTGGAGACGATACCAAATATTCAGGCCTTGACTGCACAATATGCAGGCACATACCCCTCTCTCTCGGCAACCGATCCGGTTCTTTTCTGTATGGGCTGCACTACTTGCGTGCACGCTCCTGTTGCCACATATGGCCAACGGTCAGGAAGCCATCGAAGAGGCCCCAGAACTCAGCGGACTCCTTCAGGCACTGCCAGGCGGAGGGCCCAATGCGCTCGGCTTCATGAAGGAGAGCCGCCTGACACTGGGTGGTTGGCTGGACGGCGGAGTGACCTACAACCCCTCAAATCCCAGCGATCGATTCAATGGCACGGTCACGTTCAACGACCGAAATAGCGAGCCGCAGCTCAACCAGATCTATGTCTATCTGGAGCGCCCGCTCGATTCCAACCCCGATACCTGGGATTTCGGCGGCCGCGTGGATTTTGTTTACGGTACGGATGCCGTGTTCACTCAGGCCATCGGTGACCCGGAGGGCAACTGGGACCGGCGACTGCTCGGTAACAGTAATCGCTTCTATCAGGCGGCAATCCCCCAAGCCTATCTGGAATTTCAAGCACCGATCGGGACCGGCCTTCGCACCAAGCTGGGGCACTTCTACACCATCATCGGTAACGAGTCGGTCATGGCGCCGGATAACTTTTTTTATTCACACAGCTATTTGATGCAGTATGGCGAGCCTTTCACCCAGACCGGGGCCCTCGCCAATTATGCGCTGGATGAAAACCTCACGGTGATGGCGGGTGCGGTCACCGGCAGCCTTCAGGGAGGTTGGGATGGGGTCTTCAACCGCGACCTCGATCAGTGGGGATTCGTTGGCGGAGTAACCTGGACCGATGGCAGCACGACCCTGATCGCCAACGCCACCCATGGCGATCAGGGCCAGACACCGGGCGACTGGAACCTCTATAGCCTGATCGCACGACATGACCTTGAGGACCTTCACCTCACCCTCCAGCATGATTACGGCTGGGCCGACAACGCCGTCAACGGTCAGCAGGCGCAGTGGTATGGAGTAGCACCAACGGCCATCGTCGACCTGACCGAGACGCTTTCGGCCGGCGTACGTGGCGAGTGGTTCAGAGACGATGAGGGGTTTCGGGTGGTTTCTCGCATCCGCATCTCCGAAAATCCGGCCGCAGGGGGCAGCGGCGGTCTGCTGCCAATTCCCTCGCAAAACGCCACCGGCGATCTGGCAGGCAACAGCTACTATGCCGTGACTTTGGGCCTTAACTGGAAGCCCGTCCCCTGGGCAACCGTCAGGCCCAATGCCCGCTATGACTGGAACGATGGCCCCCCGATGTTCCACTGCTCGGGGGGAACGCCGCCGAGCACATGCCAGAACAACAGTCAGTGGCTGCTATCGACCGATGTGATTTTGATGTTTTAAGGTCCGGATATACAATCGGGCCGCCTTTCCGACCATTCGACAAATCCGACTTCAAAACCCGATCTGCAGAGTTTCACATCCGATTTAAGATCGGGTCATCGCGACGAGTGGTTCGGGGTTGATGTCTGACGCGAGAGCCCCTTTGGATGGCCTCCCTCGAGATTGACGATGAAACTGGATTTCCATGCCCTCATCCTTGGTTTGATCCTTGGACTAAGCCCCGCTACCCATGCGAGGACCGGACTTTGCCCCAACCCTAACACCCTGACTGGACGCCCGGATCCCGGCCACTTCCACCTGATCACCGGTGATGAAGACAAAGACGCCGTCCCTCTTCCCTGCAATAGCTGTGAAGACCCCAACAATGCCGAATTTTCGGCCTGTCGCATCTACCAATTTCTCCACTCCCCGGCCTGCAAAGGTCGGAACTGCAAGGATGATCAGGGCATATTCAAGCTCCACCGAACCTTCAAAAACCCATTTGGGCTGCAATACGACACCCGGCATCTGGATCCCACCCGATACCCACGGGCCAGCGGCGAGAATTGTCGTTTTCTGATCTGGGCGCTTCAGCCGTCCATCGGTGTGGAGGATATTCAAACTCGGACGCGGCACCCTTACTGGGAACTTGCCTTTCGCGCGTCTCAACATTGGGTCAGACCCGCCTTTCCCCGGAGAGAGGTCGGCGTTGTCATTCAGTCCGCACTGACACGTGGTCAGCACCAACTGCACCTCCATATCGGTCGGCTGTATCCGGACTACCGACGCGCCATTGATACGCTTCAAGAAAGGCCGAGGGTGACGCAACGCGTTATCATTCGGGATTATTTGTTCTACGCTAAATACATTCCAAACGCACCCGGAAAGGGCCCATTCACGGGCGCGAATCCTTTTGATGTTGCAAACGCAATGATTCCAGAGGGTGCTCCGGGTATTCCAGAATATGGCGTCCTGGCCACGATGGCGCCTCACCGCAAAGGAATCTTCGTCCTCACGGCCAAGGGCTTGGATCGTGATCAATTGAATTACCATTCTGACAAGGCATGCCGCATGATCTTCCCGGGAGAAAGCGAGAAAACGTTCAAGGAGTGACTGCATCCCCTGCTTCATCAAGCCAAGGCAGCGTGACCTTTCAAAAACAAGAAAGCCCCGACACGCGGGGCTTTCTTGGGTCCTGGTGACCCCAAGGGATCACCCAAACAAGCGCTGACAGCTTAGAGGCTGTAGTACATGTCGTACTCGACCGGGTGGGTGCTCATCCGCAGACGAGTCACTTCTTCCATCTTGAGGTCAATGTACGCATCGATCATGTCATCGGTGAAGACACCACCCCGGGTCAGGAACTCGCGATCGGCATGGAGTGATTCCAAGGCCATGTCGAATGCATGACAGACTTGCGGGATCTTCTTTTCCTCTTCAGCAGGCAGATCATAAAGATCCTTGTCCATGGCATCGCCAGGATGGATCTTGTTCTGAATGCCATCAAGGCCCGCCATCAGCATCGCTGCAAAGGCGAGGTAAGGGTTCGCGGTGGAATCCGGGAAGCGCACCTCGATGCGACGCGCCTTCGGATTCATGACGTAGGGCACACGGATGGAAGCTGAACGGTTGCGGGCAGAGTAAGCCAGCATGACGGGCGCTTCGAAACCCGGAACCAGACGCTTGTAGCTGTTGGTCGAGGCATTACAGAACGCGTTCAGCGCCTTGGCATGCTTGATGATGCCGCCGATGTAGAACAGCGCGGTTTCAGACAGGCCGCCATAGAGATCGCCGGTAAAGAGATTTTTGCCATCCTTTGCCAGAGACTGGTGAACGTGCATGCCGCTGCCGTTATCGCCAACCAGCGGCTTGGGCATGAAGGTGGCGGTCTTGCCGTAGGCGTGTGCAATGTTCTGAACCACATACTTGAGGGTCAGGACTTCGTCCGCCTTCTTGACGAGGGTGCCGAATCTGACGCCGATTTCGCACTGACCTGCCGTTGCCACTTCGTGGTGATGCACTTCAACGCTCAGGCCCATGTCTTCAAGGGTGTTACACATGGCGCCGCGAAGATCCTGCAGTGAATCAACCGGCGGTACGGGGAAGTAACCTCCCTTGACACCCGGACGGTGACCGATGTTGCCGTCTTCATAGACCTTTTCAGAGTTCCAGCCGGCTTCCTCAGAGTCCACCTTGTAGAAAGAACCCTGCATCGTCGTGCCCCAACGGACATCATCAAATACGAAGAATTCGTTCTCGGGACCAAACAGCGCCGTGTCAGCAATGCCAGTGGATTTCATGTAGGCTTCAGCGCGCTTGGCGATGGAGCGGGGATCACGTTCGTAGCCCTGCATGTCAGCCGGCTCGATGATGTCGCAACGAATGATGACGGTGACATCATCAAAGAACGGATCGAGGACCGCCGTCGAAGCGTCCGGCATCAGAATCATGTCGGATTCGTTGATATGCTTCCAGCCCGCAATCGACGAGCCGTCAAACATCTTGCCTTCCTCAAACATGTCCTCATCCACGGTGCTCGCCGGGATGGTCACATGCTGCTCCTTGCCCTTGGTATCGCTGAAGCGAAGATCCACGTAGCGAACTTCCTTGTCCTTGATCAACTTGAGCACGTCTTTAGGCGTCATTCTTGTAACTCCTCGCAGTATTTAGAATCGAGTGGGGACCAAACAATTTATTCTTTTCGTTCTAGCAAAATCGGGACCAATCCGAAGATCACCAGGTTTGCCGGCAATTAAGTATCGGGCCGATACATATATTATATCACAACCCGCGCCTGGATAATGCGGGATCACGATCATTCGCCCGACTGGAACCCCCGGATTGCAGCCACGCCCTGCCCGCCCACTGCCCGGATTGCCGGGATGTCGAGGGCCGTTAATCCACCGAGACCAAAGACCGGGATCCGCGCATCGCTGACCCGCTCACCGAAGCCGTCAAACCCCAGCGTGGCTGCCCCCGGATGCGAGCGCGTCGGCGCAACAGGCCCCAAAACGGCAAAATCCGCACCAATCCGGTGCGCCATCACCAGATCCTCCGCCGTATGGCAGGAGGCCGCCAACCAGCAACCGGGGGGCATCGGTTGCCTGAGCGGATGGGTGATCTGATCACTTCGAAGATGAAGCCCCTTGGCACCGGTCGCCTCAAGCCGCCGACCATCGCCTCCGATCAGGATGTCGGCCTTGTGCGGCGAAGACCAGGCAACCGTCCGACGAATCCATTCATCGGCCTTCACGGGCGGCATGGCATCCGTTTCGCGAATCCGAATCAAGGAAATACCCTGGGCAAGCAGCGCATACAGGCGCGCCTCAAAATCGGCGAGAGACTCGGGTGAGAGTGTCAGGAACGCATAGCGATCCGGCAGTTTCAAGGCGGAAATGATGGGACGGTTGGCGTCCGGGAACGGGAAGGAGGAAAGGGCGTCTACCGAGACCCAACGGATGGGCTGGCCCTCTCGGCCATGGGCTTGCCCCCGAAAGGCCAGCACCTTTCGGACATGCAGGCGGACGTTGAGATCCGGGTAGTGGTTGGTAAGCGTAATCAAGGGCGCTGAGGTTTCAACCTCGATCCCGAGTTCTTCCTTGAGTTCGCGCGCCAGAGAGGCCTCGATGGACTCTCCAGGCTCTGCCTTGCCGCCAGGGAACTCCCAGAGCCCACCCAAGTGGACCGACTCGGGCCGACGGGCAATCAGCACCTGTCCGAGGTCATTCATCACGACCCCGACCGCCACCTCTAGCTGGCGACGTTCTCGCGCATCCTCTGCCACGGGACCTGCGTCAATCAGGTGCGGTACTCCGCGTTGATGCGAACGTAATCGTAGGAAAAATCGCAGGTCATCACCGTCTCTTCGGCCTGGCCCCTGCCAAGGTCGATGCATACATCGATATCGGCTTCCGCCATCACGCGCGCACCCTGCGCTTCGGTATAGCCCGGTGCACGACCGCCTTTTTCAACAATGGCAACATCACCCAGCCAGATCGAGACCCGGTCAATTTCTAGATCCTTGCAACCGGCGCGGCCAACGGCCGCCAGAATTCGACCCCAGTTGGGATCACTCGCAAAAAAAGCCGTCTTGACCAAGGGCGACAGCGCCACGGTCTGGGCGACCCGGCGGGCCTCTTCACGATCCGCCGCCGCCTTGACCTGAATGCGCATGAACTTGGTGGCGCCCTCACCGTCACGCACGATCATTTCAGCCAGATCCTGACACACCTCAAAGACCGCCTGCTCGAACCGCTCGGCATCTTCCGATTCAGGCACGATTGCCGCTGAACGGCCGGATGCCACCAGCACACACGCATCGTTGGTCGAGGTATCGCCATCCACCGTGACACAGTTGAAGGTCCGATCCGCAACACGCTCAAGCAACGGTTGCAGCCACGCACGATCGACCACGGCATCGGTTGCAACAAATGCCAGCATGGTCGCCATATTGGGATGGATCATCCCC
Organism: uncultured Methylococcus sp.; assembly: GCA_964386975.1. GTDB lineage: Bacteria > Pseudomonadota > Gammaproteobacteria > Methylococcales > Methylococcaceae > UBA6136. The sequence continues at coordinate 46,412 of CAYLUS010000011.1, read as the reverse complement.
GCCCCCTTGGCAATGCCAGTGACCGTGACCTTGCCGCCTTCAAGCACGATTTGACGGCTTGCGCGTTTGGGGCGGGTGTCAGTGGTCATGATGGCGCGGGATGCCTCGTCCCAGCCCTGTTCGGTCAGATTTTCAAGCGCCTGGGGCAGCGCCTTTTCAATTTTTTCCACCGGCAGGAATTCGCCAATGACCCCGGTGGAGAAAGGCAGCACCGCCTCGGGTTTGGCAGCCACCTTGAGGGCCAGGGCACGACACGTCGACAGCGCATCGTCCAGCCCACGGGGGCCGGTTCCTGCGTTGGCATTGCCGGAATTGATCAACAGCCAGCGCGGCGCATGAGGAAGGTGCGATTTGGCCACCTGCACCGGCGCTGCACAAAAGGCGTTTTGGGTGAAGACCGCAGCCACACTCGAGCCGGGTGCAGCCTCGATCACCAGGATGTCCTGGCGATCCGCCCGCTTGATGTGCGCAGCGGCAGTACCGAGGCGCACGCCAGGAACAGGATAAATCATGGCCTTAGACCATCAGTCGAGTTTGCCGTGACAGGCCTTGAATTTGAGCCCTGAGCCACACGGACAGGGGTCGTTGCGGCCGACTTTGCCGCCTTCGCGGACGAAAGGCCGATTTGGCTCGGAGTCCTCCGCCGGCGCTTCAGGCTCCGCAGCCGCCTGAGTCCCCCAATCTATGGTATCGGTTGACAGGCTCGGCGCCTCGGCATGCTGGAATTCCAGCGGAACCGGTGCCCGATTCTGCTCCTCCATCTGCTCGACTTCCAATTCCGAATTGACCTGGACCTTGGAGACGATACCGATCACCTCATGTTTGATGCCCTCGATCATCGAGGTAAACATGTCGTAGGCTTCCTTCTTGTATTCGAGCTTGGGGTCCTTCTGAGCATAACCCCGAAGGTGGATGCCCTGGCGCAGGTGATCCATGGCCGCCAGATGCTCTTTCCAGGAATCGTCGAGCACTTGCAGCATCACGGTCTTCTCAAAATGGCGCATGGTGCCTTCGCCGATCGCCTCGACCTTGGAGGAATAGATTTCACCCAGCTTTTCGCTGATCCGCTCCTTGAGCGCCTCTTCATCCAGACGTGCATCCTCATCCAACCAGGTCTGAATCGGCAGTGAGACCCCGACCTCGCGCGTGAGCGCCTCCTCGAGGCCCCTCACATCCCACTGTTCCTCCAGTGTCTGAGGTGGAATGAATTGACCGAACAATTGTTCAACGGTATCGATGCGCGCCGCCGAGATGGTCTCTGAGATGTCGTCACTGACCATCAACTGATCGCGCATGTGATAAATCACGCGGCGCTGATCATTGGCAACGTTGTCATACTCCAGCAACTGTTTGCGGATATCGAAGTTGCGCTGCTCGACCTTGCGCTGGGCGTTTTCGATGGCGCGGGTGACCCAGGGATGCTCGATAGCCTCGCCCTCCTGCATCCCCAGACGCTGCATCAGTCCCGCAACGCGGTCTGAGGCAAAAATGCGCATCAAGGGATCTTCCAGCGACAGGTAGAAGCGGGATGACCCTGGATCGCCCTGGCGACCCGAACGGCCACGCAACTGATTGTCGACCCGGCGCGACTCGTGGCGCTCAGAGCCCACGACATGAAGTCCACCGGCTTCAACCACCGTCCGATGGCGTACTTCCCAGGCCGAAAGAGCCGCCTTGTGGCCTGCCTCATCATCGGGTGCCAGGAGGCGGGTTTCCTCCTCAAGACTGCCACCTAAAACGATATCGGTGCCACGACCGGCCATGTTGGTCGCAATCGTCACAGCACCCGGCTTTCCGGCCTGGGCGACGATGTGGGCTTCCTGTTCATGGTGCTTGGCGTTGAGGACCTGATGGGCGATGTTGCGCTGCCTCAAGAGGCCTGAAATGACCTCCGAATTCTCGATGGAGGTGGTGCCGACCAGAACCGGCTGACCGCGTTCCACGCAGGTCTTTACATCATCGGCGATCGCCGCGTATTTCTCGCGGACCGTGAGATAGACAAGATCGCCCTGATCCTTACGGGCCATTTGCTTGTTCGGCGGGATACAGACCACTTCGAGGTTGTAGATCTGATGAAATTCCGGCGCCTCGGTGTCAGCCGTGCCGGTCATTCCGGAGAGTTTGTTGTAGAGCCTGAAGTAATTCTGGAAGGTGATGGCCGCGAGCGTCTGGTTCTCATTCTGAACCTGAACATTCTCCTTGGCCTCAACGGCCTGATGCAGGCCCTCGGACCACCGCCGCCCTGGCATCGCACGCCCCGTGAATTCATCAACGATGATGACCTGACCCTCGCGAACAATGTAGTCAACATCACGCTGGAACAAGGCATGGGCCTTCAAGGAGGCATTGACGTAGTGCATCAAGCGAATGTTCACCGCGTCGTAGAGGCTTTCCGTCGGCTGGATCAGTCCCGCCTCAACCAGCATTGCCTCGACCTTTTCATGTCCCGTTTCGGTCAGGAACACCTGACGTGCCTTTTCATCGACGGTGTAGTCGCCCGGGCCATGCTCGACTTCCTGCTTGATGAGCCCAGGCATCAGGAGCTGAATGCGCTGATACAGGTCACTGCGGTCTTCAGTCGGTCCCGAGATGATCAGCGGCGTCCGCGCCTCATCGATCAGGATGGAGTCCACCTCGTCGACAATGGCAAAGAACTTGTCACGCTGCACGCGCTGGTCCAGGCTGAATGCCATGTTATCGCGCAGGTAGTCGAATCCGAATTCGTTGTTGGTTCCGTAGGTGATATCGGACCCATAGGCGCTGCGCCGTTCCTCATTGCTCATCTGGCTGAGAATGCAACCGACCGAGAGCCCCAGGAAGTTATAGATCTTGCCCATCCACTCGGAGTCGCGGCGCGCCAGGTAATCATTGACCGTCACCACATGCACACCCTTACCGGGAAGGGCATTGAGGTAGGCTGCCAAGGTGGCGACCAGGGTCTTGCCTTCCAAGGTCTGCATTTAGGCAATCATGCCGACATTGAGGACCATGCCGCCGATCAGCTGAACATCAAAATGACGCATGTTCAGGACCCGGCGCGAGGCCTCACGGACGGTGGCAAAGGCCTCTGGAATGAGACTGTCAAGACTTTCACCCTGCGCCAGACGGTCCCTGAACTCGACTGTCTTCGCGCCAAGGGCTTCGTCCGTCATCGCCGTAAACTGAGGCTCCAGCGCGTTGATGCGCTTGACGATCTTGCGCTTTTTATTGACGATGCGGTCGTTGCGGCTGCCCACGACCATCTTGACCAAGTTGCCTAACATTGCGATTTAATTCCAGATTCGGGGTAGGTTAATCGATCAATGATACCGCAAAAGGCCCGCGCTTTTAATACGGATGCTTGCATCCGGCACCCACCGTTTGCCTCACATTTGTCGCACTGACGCTCTAAACGCCATGGCCAAAAGTCCCCAATCCGTCCGGCGCTATCTCAAGGGAGCCACGCTCGGCGAACTTGATGCGATCGCCCAGAAAAAACAGCAGTGGCTGGAGGACGTACGCCGTGAGATGCCCGAAACGCTCGCGAAGGGCTGTCTGGGTTGCCAGCACAACGGCCATACCCTGTCGCTGCTGGTGGCGACGCAAGCCCTCGCCAGCCTGATGCGCTTTGAGGCACCCCGGCTGTTAATCGCGATCAACAAGGCCCATGGCACCCGGCTTTCGAAAGTCAGCATCCGCGTTTCGATGGACCACCGACCACCCCCCGCACCTGCAAAACCCCGGCGAACGGTGAGCCCCGAGGTGACGGCACACCTTGCCGCCTGCGCGAATGGGTTTCCCTCCGAAGAGATTCGCGATGCATACAATCGGTTACGGCGAACGCTGGAGGCAAAGCGCAACGTTGACAAATAAAAAGGGCTGAACCGGTTCAGCCGGCTCAGCCCTTTTTCGAGAGTCCCGAAGTATGGGTTCAGTCGCTGGCGGTGGCGAGCTGCGTATAACAGATCGGCAGCACAGCCTCGCTCTCGAAGGTCACGGCCTCCCAGGCATCCTCATGATTCAGGAGTTCGCGCAGCAACTGGTTGTTCAGCCCATGCCCTGACTTGTAGCCGGTGAATGAGCCAATCAGGCTATGCCCCAGAAGATACAGGTCGCCAATGGCGTCAAGGATCTTGTGCTTGACGAACTCATCCGCATAGCGAAGACCATCCTCATTGAGGATCCGATAGTTGTCGACGACGATGGCGTTATCCATGCTGCCACCGAGTGCCAGTTTGCGCTTTCTCAAGGCCTCGATATCGCGCATGAAACCAAAGGTGCGCGCGCGACTGACCTCCTTGACGAAGGAGGTCGAGGAAAAATCGATACTGGCGGTCTGCGCATCTTCGCTAAAGGCGGGATGGTCAAAATCGATGGTAAAGGTCACTTTGAAACCTTCATAGGGTTCAAAGCTGGCCCACTTGTCTCCGTCCTGGACCCGAATCGGTTTCTTGATCCGGATGAACCGCTTGGCAGCCGTCTGTTCCTCGACGCCTGCCGACTGGATCAGGAACACAAAGGGACCTGCGCTGCCGTCCATGATGGGAACTTCCGGCGCACTGACGTCAATGTAAGCATTGTCAATGCCAAGACCGGCCAGCGCCGACAACAGGTGCTCAACCGTCGAGACCTTGACCTGGTCACGGATCAGGGTGGTGGACAGCGTCGTCTCGCCCACGTTTTGCGGGGTGGCTGGAATATCAACCGGCTCCGGCAGATCGACCCGACGGAATACAATGCCGGTGTTTGGGGCGGCGGGCCTTAGCGACAGATAGACCTTCTCCCCCGTATGCAGTCCAACGCCCGTTGCCTTAATGACATTTTTAAGGGTTCTTTGCCTGATCATCAGATGTCTCCTGATCATGTGGCACCGAACTCATCCCCCCGGACGATTCGGCACACTGATGGTGAGGGGGCCCTCATCGGGCCCCCGAGAGTGACTGCGCTTAGTCAGCCTGTCGACGCAGAAACGCCGGGATATCGAGGTACTCGAGATCCATTTCGCGTTCCTTCTTGGCTTCAGGACGCGCCTCCAGCTGCGAGTGCTTACGCGCAACCGCTGGGCGACGGGTCATTTCGCCATAATCGATTTCGCCGGTGTTCTTTTGCACCAGCGTCAGTTTCGGCTCGCTGGCCTGGCGCGCGCCCCCGGAGAGACCGGTCGCCACCACCGTCACGCGAATCTCGTCATGAAGATCGGGATCGATCACCGTACCGATCACCACGGAGGCATCATCCGATGCAAATTCACGGACCACGTTACCCACCTCATCGAATTCGCCGATGGCCATGTCAGGACCCCCGGTGATGTTCACCAGAATCCCGCGGGCACCCTGGAGATTGATGTCTTCAAGCAGCGGGCTTGCGATTGCCGCTTCTGCTGCTTCACGGGCGCGGTTCTCGCCATGACCGACACCGGTACCCATCATGGCGATCCCCATTTCCGACATGATGGTTCGGACGTCGGCAAAGTCGACGTTGATCAGACCCGGACGGGTAATGAGATCAGCAATGCCCTGAACCGCTCCAAGAAGAACGTCATTGGCCGCCGCAAACGCCTTCATGAGACTGACATCGCGACCGAGTACCGGCAGCAGTTTCTCATTCGGAATGGTAATCAGCGAGTCGACGAACTGGCTCAGCTCATCAATCCCTTTTTCAGCAATGTCACGGCGCTTCTTGCCTTCGAAGGCAAACGGCTTGGTCACGACCGCTACTGTCAGAATGCCCGCCTCACGCGCAATTTCAGCAATCACCGGCGCCGCGCCGGTGCCGGTACCACCCCCCATGCCGGCGGTGATGAACACCATGTCGGCACCGTCGAGGACCTCAAGAATACGGTCGCGATCATCCAACGCCGCCTGACGGCCGACATCCGGATTGGCGCCTGCACCCAGGCCCTTGGTGAGCGCGTTACCCAACTGGATCACTGACCGTGAATGCAGGGTCTTGAGGGCCTGCGCATCCGTATTGGCGCAGATGAAATCAACCCCCTCAATCTGACTATTGACCATGTGGTTGACCGCGTTGCCGCCGCCACCACCCACCCCGATCACCTTGATCACGGCGTTTTGATTGTATGAATCGACCAACTCAAATTTCATGACACCACCCCGTTAATGACGTTTTTAAAAATTCCCCGTAAACCAGTTTTTCATGCGGGTCCACATCCCGAGAAAACCGGGTCCAATCGCACCAAAATGCTCTCCATGCTGAGACTGCTGCTTGCCAAAAAGCAAAAGCCCCGTGCCCGTTGCATAGGCCGGATTCTTGACGACCTCCGTGAGTCCCAGAATGGACTGCGGCGCGCCAATTCGAACCGGCACATGGAAAATCTCCTCGGCCAGTTCAATGAGCCCTTCCACGCGGGCACTCCCGCCGCTCAGCACGATGCCCGCGGCGATCAAATCCTCGAATCCGCTGCGTCTGAGTTCCGCCTGGACCAGCAGCAAAAGCTCCTCATAACGGGGCTCGACAATTTCAGCGAGATTGAGTCTTGATATCTGTCGGATCGGCCTCTCGCCGATGCTTGGAACCTCGATGAGGTCTTCAAGGCTGGCCAGCTGCGTCAGGGCACAGGCATGCTTGATCTTGATGTCCTCGGCAAACTGGGTGGGCGTCCTGAGCGCCACGGCAATGTCGTTGGTCACCTGATCACCCGCGATCGGGATCACTGCCGTATGGCGAATCGCGCCATCGGTAAAGACGGCAATGTCGGTCGTACCGCCACCAATGTCGACCAGGCAAACCCCCAAGTCCTTTTCATCATCGGTGAGCACCGCCGCACTTGAAGCCAACTGCTCAAGAATGATGTCCTCGACTTCAAGACCGCATCGGCGGATGCATTTGACGATGTTCTGGGCAGCACTGACGGCGCCCGTCACAATGTGCACACGCGCTTCAAGGCGGATTCCGGACATGCCGACAGGCTCTTTGATCCCCTCCTGACGGTCAATGACGTATTCCTGCGGCAGGATATGCAGGATCTTTTGATCGGCAGGAATGGCAACCGCCCGCGCAGAATCAATCACGCGATCCACGTCGCTCTGGGTGACCTCTTTATCCTTGATGGCCACGATGCCGTGTGAATTCAAACTGATGATGTGACTGCCCGCGATACCGGCGTAGACCGAATTGATCCTGCAGCCGGCCATCAACTCTGCCTCATCCACGGCGCGCTGGATCGACTGCACGGTCGATTCGAGGTTGACGACAACCCCTTTCTTCAGTCCCTTTGAGGCATGAGTACCCAGACCGATGACCTCAACGTCACCCTCCGGGTTGACCTCGCCAACGATACAGGCGACCTTCGAGGTGCCGATGTCGAGGCCGACGATCAGGTTGCGCTCCGATTTCTTAGCCATCCAGACGGTGCTCGTTCTCAACTTGCTTCATTTCTTGCATCAGCCGGGTTCCCCAACATGTTTCCAACTCACGGCAAATCCTCTGGGATATCGAAGATCAACGGACCTGACTTCCGCCGCTCGCATCCGCTGAAGACTCGGCAATAGCGCCTGCAGGCGATCCGTCACCTGCGTTGGATCCTGATTGCCATAGACAATTCGAAGGCCATCGGCCAGTTCGGCCGTCCACGCCAGGCGATCACTCAACTCGAGGGCGACCAACTTCTGGCCGTTTGCCTCAAACTGAACACCCAAGCGATCGCACATGCCAAGCACTTCTCTTTCCCGCCCCCGAGGTCCATGCAATTTGACCAGATGGCTGAAGTCCGCCTCTTGGGAGGGAACACTGAAAATCTCTCCCGCCTCGGCAATCAACTGATCATTGCCCCAGCGTGCCACCGGTATCTGCTCCCGGAGTTCCAATTCCAGTGTATCCGGCCAGATCCGGGTGACCTTTACATCACCGACCCAAGGCACCTCGCTGGCGGTCTTTTCCAGCGCCTTGACATCCAGCATCAGGAAACTGCCCTGCAGCAGAGGCAGCAGCGCCGCCTGCAATTCATCGGGGTTCACCCCCGCAATTTCGCCTTCAATCCGGACCTGTCGGACCGGCATCGCCCGATTCAAGGCCTCTATCCAGGATCCCGCCTGACGATACAGGACGGCCACGCCAATCATCACGGCAACCAGCGCTGCAATCCGCAGCGTCTTGAAGCGTCTTGGACGTCGGTAGGGTTGTGAACGGGCCATGCGCCTTTTCCCTAACCCCGCTCCAGACTGGTTGAGAGGATGTGCCAGACCAATGCATCAAAATCGATGCCCGCCTGTTTGGCCGCCATGGGCACCAGACTGTGGTCGGTCATCCCGGGGACCGTATTGACTTCGATCAACCAAGGCTCTCCCGTCTGTCCCACCATCATGTCAACGCGTGCCCAGCCACATACGCCAACGACCTCGCAGGCTTCCTTGGCAAGATTCTGGAGTCGAGTTTCCTCGCCCTGCGATAAACCACAGGGGCAATGGTATTGGGTGGTCTCGGCGCGGTATTTAGCGTCGAAATCATAAAACGCGTGAGGTGTCTCTAACCTGATGAGCGGTAAGGGATTTCCATCCAAAACGGCCACGGTATATTCACGCCCCGTGACCCAGGATTCTGCAAACACATCACAATTATATAACGATGCGACGCGCCATGCTTCCTTAAGTTGAGCCAAATCATCCGCGCGGCTCATTCCGATGCTCGATCCTTCCTGGGCAGGCTTGATGATCAGCGGGAATCCCAGCATCTTTGCACACACATCAAGATCTGCTTCGCTGCGAAGCCGCATCCAGCCCGGGGTAGGAAGCCCTGCGCCCATCCAGCACAACTTGGTCCGGAGTTTATCCATGCTGAGTGCGGAAGCCAGTACACCGCTCCCGGTGTAGGGGATGCCAAGCGCCTCCAGAGCTCCCTGCAAGGTGCCATCCTCGCCACCGCGCCCATGAATGATATTGAACACCCGGTCAAAGGGGGTCTCGGCGGCGATCAGCGGCTCGACCATGGCACGACCGACATCAAATCCAGTGGCATCGACGCCCTTTCGCCGGAGTGCCTCAAGCACCGCCTGACCACTTTTGAGGGATACCTCGCGTTCGGCGGCCGCACCGCCCATCAGCACCGCGACGCGACCGAATTCAGCCGGGTTTTCAATCTTTTTCATTGCCGCCCCCCTTGGCACTTTGACCGACGATCCTGACCTCGGGAATCAACTGGATCCCGGAATTTCTCTTCACTTCCGCTTGTACGTGGTCAATCACGGATTCGATGTCATCGGCCCGCGCTGCGCCCACATTGACGATAAAGTTGGCATGCTTTTCAGAGACCTGCGCATCCCCCTGACGGTAGCCCTTGAGCCCTGCTGCCTCGATCAGGCGCGCGGCATAATCCCCTTCGGGATTGCGAAAGACCGAACCACAACTGGGGAGATTCGTCGGCTGAGTTTCACTGCGCCGCGCCAACAGGGACTTGATTTTCTGACGGCCTTCATCCCCATCGCCTGGCGCCAACTGAAGGGTGCAGGCCACGAACCACTCGTCGGGGTACCCGCGAACACTCCGATACGCCACTGCGTACTCTTCAGAGGCACGGGTCCTTAGCCCGCCGCTCCGATCCACCGTCGTGACCGACTCCACCAAGGACCAGGTTTCGCCCCCAAAAGCCCCTGCGTTCATGGCCAGAGCACCACCCATGGTCCCAGGGATGCCCGCCAGGAATTCAGCGCCGGTGAGTCCCTTGTCGGCGCCAAAGCGCGCCACCAGTGCGCAGGGAACTCCCGCCTGAACCTCGATGCGATCCTGCTCAAGGACCTCCATGCCCTTCAATCGGTTACTGGTGCAAATCACCGTCCCCCGAAACCCCCCATCTCTGACCAGGAGGTTGCTGCCCAGTCCGATCCATAGCAATGGCTCCTCGGCGGGAAGTCCCTTCAGAAAGACGACCAAGTCATCCAGATCTGCCGGCAGATAGAAACGGTCTGCAACTCCCCCTGAACGCCAGGAATTGTGGTGCCCCAGTGACTCCTGGTATCGGAGCACGCCACGGAGCGGTGTGCTGCCCGCGGCAGATTCGGCGTGACTAGTCTTCATGCCCTGCCCTGAGTCGCTCGCCGAGCCTATTCGGAAGATCTGCCGATACCGCACCGATGCTGCCCGCCCCCAGCGTCAAAATGACATCGCCGGGTTCAAGGATTCCCTGCAAGAGGTCTGCCAACTCGGTCACTTCTGCCAGAAACACCGGCTCGATCTGCCCCCGCGCGCGAATCCCACGCGCCAGGGAGCGACCATCTGCCCCTGCAATCGGCTTCTCTCCGGCCGCATAGACCTCGGTGAGGACCAGCACATCCGACGTGGAAAGGACCTGTACGAAATCATCGAAGAGGTCACGGGTGCGCGTGAAGCGATGCGGTTGAAACACCATCACCAATCGCCGCCCAGGGAAGGCCTGACGGGCCGAATCGAGCGTTGCATCGATCTCTCGGGGATGGTGGCCATAATCATCCACCAACGTGACATCCCCCCCCTTGAAGGCGAACTGACCATTGATTTGAAAGCGGCGGCCGATTCCCCTGAACTGCAGCAACGCGCGTTTCAATTGCTGATCATCGATCTTGAGCTCCTCGGCGATGGCAATCACCGAGAGCGAATTCTGAATATTGTGTCGACCCGGAAGATTGAGGGTCACTTCAAGCGGCGTGGAGTCCTTGCGGCGCAGTACCTTGAAATGGCTCTTCATGCCGTCCTGACGGACATCAAACGCCCGCACATCGGCATCTTCCGAAAACCCATAGGTCAGTACCGGCTTGCTGATATGAGGCAGGATCTCGCGGACCCCCTCATCATCGAGGCAAAGCACGGCAAGTCCATAGAACGGCACGTGATGAAGGAACTCGATGAACGTCTGCTTGAGCCGCTCGAAATCACCCTCGTAGGTCTCCATGTGATCACGGTCAATGTTGGTGACCACGGCAATCATGGGCTGCAAATGCAAAAAGGAGGCATCACTTTCATCCGCCTCAGCCACCAAAAACGCCCCCTTGCCCAACTGCGCATTGGTACCTGCGCTGTTCAGACGGCCACCGATCACGAAGGTCGGGTCCAGCCCGGCCTCGGCGAGGACCGAAGCGGTCAGGCTGGTCGTCGTTGTTTTGCCATGCGTCCCGGCAACAGCGATGCCATAGCGGAATCGCATCAATTCGGCCAGCATTTCGGCTCTGGAAATGACCGGCGTCTTAGCCTCAATCGCGGCCCGGTACTCTGGATTGCTGCGATCAATGGCCGTTGAAACCACGACCACTTCTGCACCCACGACATGTTCCGGCACATGCCCCTTGAAGACACGCGCGCCGAGCGACTCAAGACGGGCCGTTGAGGCATTCTCGCCCTGATCAGAACCGGAGACCTCATAGCCCAGATTGAGGAGGACTTCCGCGATCCCGCTCATGCCGGTCCCACCGATCCCAATGAAATGGATTCGCCGGATCCGGCTCATGCCATGCTCGCCCCGGCGTTGATCAATCTGGGTCATCTTTAGGCCTCCGGCCGTTCAGGGGTTGGGTCGGCCGTTTTCAGGCAGAGATCGGCAACCATGCGGGTTGCATCCGGGCGAGCCAGGGTCCTCAATGTTGCCGCCATTTGTGCGAGCACCTCGGGTTTTTCGAGGAGCGTCAGGAGTTGCCCCTTCAAGGCATCCGCCGTGAGCTCAGACTGCGGTATCAGGAGCGCCCCACCTGCTTCGGACAGGTAACGGGCATTGGCCGTCTGATGGTCATCAATTGCAAACGGAAAGGGGATTAGGATGGCGGGAAGTCCGACCGCCGCCAGCTCACTGACCGTCATGGCCCCAGCCCGGCAGATGGCGACATCGGCCCAGGTGTAGGCTTCATCCATTCGCTCCAGGAAAGGCCGGACGTCAGCGTTGAGGCCAAGCGCCTCATACCGAGCCTTCGTCGCCGCGTGCATGGCCTCTCCGGTTTGATGGCGAACATCAATCGCTATCGGCAGATCCTTGAGGGCTTCCGGCACGGTTTCATTCAGTGCTTTTGCACCAAGGCTCCCACCCACAATCAGGATTCGAAGGGCCCGCCCCTCCCCGGCCTCCGGCACCTGTCGGGCGATGCGTTCGATACCGAGGCGCAATGGGTTACCGGTGGTTAGGGCATTGACTTTTGCAGGAAAACTTCCCGGAAAGGCTTCAAGCACCCGGCTGGCTCTCCCGGACAGGAGGCGATTGGTGGTTCCCGGAATTCGATTTTGCTCATGGAGGATCAAGGGAATCCCCAATAACGTGGCCATCAGGCCACCGGGGCCCGAGACAAACCCCCCCATTCCCAATACCACATCGGGCCGGACTCGGCGCAGGGTCTTCGCCGACTGACTTAGGGCTTTGGCCAGCATGAAAGGTGCCTTCACCGCATCCCGCCAGGAGCGTCCCCGAAGCCCTTCAACACTCAGCCATTCCATGGCGATGCCCGCCTCCGGCACCACACGCGCCTCAAGACCTTTGCGGGTCCCCATCCAGGTGATTCGGTGACCACCGGCGCGCAAGGCCTCCGCCACGGCCAGGGCCGGGTAGACATGGCCGCCGGTGCCTCCGGCCAGGATCATCACATGTTTTGCCATGTCGCTCTCACGCGGGGCTTGGCCGATACCGCCGCAATCGCATCGCTTCTGACCCTGAACAAGAGTGCCAGCGCCGCACACATCACCATGATGCTGCCACCACCGTAACTCATCAATGGCAGCGTCAGTCCCTTTGTCGGTAAGAGCCCCATGTTGACGCCCATGTTGATGAAGGACTGCAAGCCAAACCAGATTCCGATTCCATAGGCCAGAAATGCCGAAAACCGGGTGCCGGACTGCTCCGCCAGTTTGCCGATGGCAAATGCCCGCCAGACCAAAATCATGAACAGCAAGATGACCGAGGTGGTTCCAAGAAGGCCCAGCTCCTCGCCAATGACCGAGAACAGGAAGTCGGTATGCGCCTCGGGGAGGTAGAACATTTTCTGTATGCTCGAACCCAGTCCGACCCCGCTCCACTCGCCCCGCCCGAAGGCAATCAGGGCCTGTGACAGCTGGAAGTCACTGTTCAGCGGATCATCCCAGGGATCCAGGAAGCTTAACACCCGCCGTAAGCGGTACTTGGCCGTCAGGATCAGCATCACCCCACCCCCGGCCATGATGCCCATCAAGAGACCGAACTGCCAGAGACTCGCACCGGCCAGAAACAGCATGCCCAGTGCGACCGAAACAATCACCGCAGTCGCGCCAAAATCCGGTTCTTTCAACAGAAGGACAGCGGCAACCGTAAGCAGGATGAACGGGCGCACCATACCCTGATAAGACGTTCTGACCACATCAATGTGGCGGTCAATGAAACTGGCCATGTAGATGACGGCAATCACCTTGAAGACCTCAGAGACCTGAATACGAACGCCCAGAAGATTGATCCAGCGTGAACTGCCGTTGACCACCTTGCCGATTCCCGGAATCAGCACGAGCACCAGCAGCAAGAGACCGAAGAAGAACAGCCTCAGCGAGTAATTTCGAAGTGTCTCGAGCTTCACCGAAGCCGCCATCACTCCTGCAACCAGTCCAAAGGCAATATGGATCAACTGATGCCGTGGAAAATAGAAACTGTCCGACGCGAGCTTGTCACCCAGATGCAGAGAGGCCGATGCCACCATCACATAACCGAATAACAGCAGGGCCAATGCGGTCAACAGCAGGACGGTGTCCAGATAGAAGCGATTGCCTCGCCACTGGAGGACCAATCCCTTGCTCGGTGTCGGCGAGAGGGCACTCACGGCTTTAATTTCCCCACGGCTTCAACAAAGGCCCGGCCCCGGGCTTGATAATCCTGAAACTGATCCAGACTGGCACAAGCGGGCGCAAGAATCACCACATCGCCAGCGCCTGCGAATAACCGGGCGGCAGGAACGGCCTCCTGCAGCGTGGTCACCACACGGGTCGGCACCACACCCTTGAGCGCCTCCTCGATCAAGGGACCATCACGACCGATGAGCACCATGGCTTTGACCTTGCCCTCAACGACCTGCCTGAGGACACGGAAATCCGCGCCTTTGCCATCGCCACCTGCAATCAGGACCGCAGGGCGTTCCATACCCGCCAGCGCCGCCATACATGCCCCCACATTGGTGGCCTTTGAATCATTGATATAGCGGACGCCGTCAATGTCGGCGACCCACTCGCTGCGATGCGGCAAACCGCGAAAACTGGTCATCACATCTTTCATGGCATCGGGCGCAAGCCCCGCCTCATCACCGAGCGCCATGGCCGCGAGACAGTTGGCCAGATTGTGGCGACCTTCCAGCTTGATCTCCGACACCTTGACGCGGGGCTCCTGGTGGGCACACAGCCAATCGACCCCTTCGATCTTCCGGACGGCGTAGTCGGCCTTGTCATTCGTGAGGCTAAACCAGGCCACCCGGCGCCCCTCCTGATTCATGGCGAGAACCTCTGGATCATCCTGGTTGAGGACCATAAGGCCACGCCCTTTGAATATGCGCTCCTTGGCGGCCGCATAGGCGGCAATTGATTCGTAGCGATCCATGTGATCAGGGCTGATATTGAGCACCGTTGCGGCAAGCGGCTCCAATACATGAGCGGTTTCCAACTGAAAGCTGGAGAGTTCGAGCACATAGAGATCGGCGTCCTGATCCAGAAGATCCAGCATCGGGGTACCAAGGTTGCCACCGACCCGAACCTGCCGGCCATCGCGCTCGGCCATTAACCCGACCAAAGTAGTGACAGTGCTTTTTCCATTGGCGCCGGTGATGCCCAGAATCGGCGCGCCGGTGCTTGCCGCAAAAAGATCCACGTCACCCAGGACAGGAACCCCTCTTTGGGCCTGCGCCTGAATCAGCGGATGATGGACAGAGACCCCCGGACTGACCACCAGATGCGTTGCAGCCTCAAAGACCCTTTTTGAAAATCCGCCGAGAAATACCCCGGCATCGGGAAAGTTCTCCCTGAATGCCTTCAGGCAGGGCGGCGTATCCCGCGTATCGGTGATAGCAAAACGCACGCCGAGTCGATCAAGAAAGCGAGCGATCGAGTAACCGGTCTTGCCAAGCCCCACGACCAGGACAGCCGAGTGCTCATCGAGGGCCATGCCCTCCTCGCCCAAATCCAGGCGACCCACCTTCTCCTCGGCTTCCCAGAATCCCATGGCGGCTACCTCAATTTGATGGTCGCCAGTCCGCAGAGGACCAAAATCACAGAAATAATCCAGAACCGCACAATGACACGCGGTTCGGGCCAACCCTTGAGTTCAAAGTGGTGATGAATCGGCGCCATGCGAAAGACGCGTCGGCCCGTCAGTTTGTAGGAAAGCACCTGGATCATGACGGACAGGGTCTCAACCACAAACACCCCGCCCATGATCACCAGGACCACCTCCTGACGCACCAGGACGGCCAAGATGCCCAGCGCCGCTCCCAGCGCCAGCGCCCCGACATCTCCCATGAACACCATGGCGGGGTAGGCATTGAACCAAAGGAAACCCAGCCCCGCGCCGACCAACGCACCACAAAAGATGACCAGTTCTCCGGCCAGAGGGACAAAGGGAATACCCAGGTACTCGGCAAAGACGGAGTTACCCGAGAGGTAAGCAAAAATCGCAAGAGCCCCTGAAACCAGAACCGTCGGCATGATCGCAAGACCGTCGAGCCCATCGGTCAGATTCACTGCATTGCTGGTACCGACGATCACAAAGTACGTCAACACCGGGTAGGCAAGGCCCATATTCCAGGCAAACGTCTTGAAGAATGGGACAATGAACGTGGTCTCAGCAGGGACCGTTGCCGAGGTGTAAAGAAAGGTCGCTGCCGCGACCCCGAAGATCGATTGCCAGAGGTACTTGTGCCGTGCGGCCAGCCCCTTGCTGTTCTTAAGCACCAGTTTTTTGTAGTCATCGACAAAACCGATCACCCCAAATCCCAGGGTCACCAGCAACACGACCCAGATATAGCGATTGGAGAGATCAGCCCACAACAGGGTACTGAGAGCCACGGCCACCAGAATGAGGGCGCCCCCCATGGTCGGCGTGCCGGCCTTGGAAAAATGGCTCTGCGGTCCATCATCCCTGACGCTCTGACCTATCTTGTATTTACTGAGCTGGCGGATCATGGCCGGGCCGACCACGAAGGAAATGGCCAGCGCAGTCAAAATCCCGAGGATGCCCCGGAATGTCAGATACCTGAAAACCCTGAAGTCATCGTAGAAAGTGGACAGCCAATCGGCCAGCGCTAGCAACATGAATCCCCCCTATGCATTTGTTGGCCCTTTTGGATGGCCCGAACCGTCTTGGTTGTGTCGATGGTCACGCGCGATGCCTCACTGCAGGACAAAGGGATGGAGCTGATGCATGACATCACGAGCGACCTCCCGATCACTGAAGGGATGACGGATGCCCGCCACCTCCTGATAGGTCTCATGGCCCTTGCCCGCGATGACTGCCAGATCCCTGGGTCTTAAGGCGCGGATCGCGGTGGCGATGGCTTCGCGCCGGTTGCGGATCACCAACGGTTCCTTGGCGACAAGGCCCGCTCGGATATCCTCGATGATCTTCTCGCCACATTCGCTCCTGGGATTGTCATCGGTGATCACCATGTGATCGGCAAACTGCTCCACGGCGCGCCCCATCAATGCCCTTTTGCCGGTATCCCGGTCACCGCCACATCCAAAAACCACCCAGAGCGCGCCCTCGCAATGTTTGCGAACGCTTCCCAACACCGAAGCCAGGGCATCGGGCGTGTGCGCATAATCAATGACCGCATGGCGCCCACCCCAGGCAACTTGCTCCATTCGACCCGGAACCGGCTTGAGACGGTCAAGGTGTGCGACGGCCTGCTCAAAGGCATGCCCCATGCCCATCAGGGCGGCAACTGTCGCTGCTACATTTTCGACATTGAACTCACCGAATAAAGGTAAGGTCACTCGGCGGCTTGCTGCTCCCTGAGTCAGCGTGAACCGGAGGCCTTCGGTCAGAAACTCGACATCCCCGTAGGTCACCAAGGCATCGAGGCCGTCCATTTCGAATCCTTGGCGGGCAAAGCCGATTCGCCGGCAACCCGGTCTTGGGCTGCCGATCACCGGCTCGCGGAAGGGACTCTCGGCGTTGAAGGCGATGAAACCCAGGTTTTCCCATGACAGAAGGCGCAGCTTGGCTTCGAGATACGCCTCCATGGTGCCGTGGTAATCCAGATGGTCGCGACTGAAGTTCGTCAGGACAACGCCGGCGAGGGCCACCCCATTCATCCGTCCCTGATGCAGGCCATGGGAGGAGGCCTCCATGACCACCGTTCCAAATCCTTGTTCCAGAAGGGCGGACAAAAGCCGCTGGGTCGCGACTGCATCCGAGGTGGTGTTCTGCGTCTCGGTGAGTGCACCCGGCGCCCCCCACCCCAGCGTTCCGAGGACGCCTGCCCCGGCGCCGAGAGCCTCAGCAAGAAAATGACTGCAAGAGGTCTTGCCATTGGTGCCCGTGATGGCAACCACCTTCATCGTTCGGGAGGGCTGACCAAAATACCGACTAGCGATGCATCCAAGGTGGCTGGCCAGATCCGGCACCTCGATCCAGGGCACGTTCGAATCTCGCTCAGCAATACGCCAGTCCCCGGCATCCTGAGGATCAAAGAGGACTGCCGCACAACCCTTCTCGCAAGCCACCGGAGCGAACGTCAGCCCATGAACCTGATGCCCCTTGAGCGCCACAAACAAACTGCCTGGGGACACCCGGCGGCTATCCAGCTCCAGTCCCGTGATCCGAATCGCCCCAAGCCCCTGCGTGTTGGCGAACCCCTCCAGCAGGGCCCCGAGGGACAGGACCGCTTCCGCCGCCTCGGCAGCTTCAGGGATCACGCAGGTCCGTCCTGTCTGGCCACCATGATCGTCGGCAGCGGCTGATCCGGCGCAACGTTCAGAATCCTGAGTGACTCCTGCATGACTTTAGAGAATATCGGTGCGGCCACCACACCCCCGTAGTAATCGCCGGCAGAGGGCTCATCAATCACGACGACCATCACCAGTCGGGGATTACTGGCGGGGGCCACACCGGCAAACAGCGCGTTATAGCTGGAGGTGGTGTAACCTCGTGCACCCAGTCGCTTGACGGTACCCGTCTTGCCTGCCGCACGGAATCCGGGCACGGAGGCCTGGAAGGCGGTGCCGTCCTTGGAGACCACAGTTTCCAGCATGGCCATCATCGAATTGGCGGTCTTGGCGGACATGATGCGGTGCGCATCCACCTCACCATCCACCTTGGTCAGGCTGGTCATGGGCATCACCCCATCATTCGCGAGCGCCGTATAGGCCCGCGCCAATTGCAAGGCCGAGACAGAGACCCCGTAGCCGAATGACAGGGTGGCCTGTTCAAATGCACCCCAGCCTTGATAGCTGGCGAGATGGCCCCGCGCCTCTCCCGGAAAGCTGGTTTCCAGCGTCTGTCCGAACCCCAGGTTATGGTAGAACGCCCACAGCTTCTTGGAAGGGATGGTCAGCGCGATCTTGCTGGTACCGACGTTACTCGATTTTTGAATCACCCGGGTCACGTCCATGGCGCCGTAACTGTGGACATCCTTGACCACGTTCGAGCCGATATGCCACTCCCCGCCAGCGGTATTGATCATGGCATGGGGGTGGGTCAATCCAAGTTCCAGCGCACAGGCAACCGCGAAGGGCTTCATGGTGGAGCCAGGCTCGAACAAGTCCGTAATGGCCCGGTTTCTGGAAACATCACCGGAAATCTTGCCCCGTGCATTCGGATTAAAGGCCGGCTGGTTTGACATCGCCAGTACTTCGCCAGTTCTGGCATCAAGGAGCACCAGGGTGCCAGATCGGGCCTTGTGCTGCGTGACCGCATTCTTGAGTTCACGGTGGGCGACATATTGGAGGCGGGCGTCAATGCTGAGAGCCAGGTCACGGCCCGGAACCGGCTGCCGCACCTCCTCCATTTTCTCGATGATCCGCCGCTTGCCATCGCGCACCGAACGGCGCGCACCGTCAACGCCCTTGAGAGCGCTGTCGAGGACGAGTTCCATGCCCTCTTGGCCTTTACCATCGATGTTGGTCGATCCCACCAGATGGGCGGTGACTTCGCCTGTGGGGTAATAGCGTTTGTACTCCCGGTCAGCGTAAATACCGGGCAGGGACAAGGCCATGACCTGATCCGCCTGATCAAGGCTGATCTTGCGCTTAAGATAGGCAAAAGCTCGGCTCTCATCATCCCCAATCCGATGAATCAGCTCCTCTGCCTTCATCCCAAGAAGGTGTGCTAATGCTTCTACCTTGTCGACAGTAACCGTCGACTTCAGGAATTCCTTGGGATTGACCCAAATGGTCTTGACCGGCGTACTGACGGCAAGTACCTCACCACTGCGGTCAATGATCCGGCCGCGATGGGCGGGAACGGGCATGATGCCGACGTGCCGTAAATCCCCTTGGCGTTTCAGGAACTGTTTGTCGAGCACCTGGAGATAGACCGCTCGCCCGACCAGCACGCTAAGCGCCGAAAGCAGAATGCCGAGCAAGATCCGGGAACGTAACCCATCATCCTGATTCACTGATTTTGGACTAATGATTCGCATTGATATCACCGTCAGGGTTTGATGGAAATGACCGCCGATGCGTCTGGAAAGACCATGCCGAGCCGGTCTCGGGCCTCGCGTTCGATCCGTTCGCGATCCCCCCAGCGGTTTTGTTCGAACTGGAGTTGAGCCAGAGCCTCGTCATACGCTTCGTTCATCTGTTGCAATTTCTGGATTTCGGAGAACAGCAAGCGGGTTCGATGCTTCATGTAGACGACCCCCAGGGCGGACGCCACGGCGATCACAATCAGCAATACGAAAATCTTCATGCTCGTCCTAGCGCTTTCGCGCAACTCTCAAAATGGCGCTTCGGGCACGCGGATTGGCTTCTACTTCCAAGGCACTTGCCCGCACCGACTTACCTGCCCGCACCACGCGACCAGGCACCTCCCCCACGATCGGAAAGGCGGGCCGTTGGCCGGCCGCCCACCCCCTCTCTTCATCCCGAAAAAACCGCTTCACGATCCGGTCTTCCAAGGAGTGAAACGAAATCACCGCCAGCCGGCCGCCGGATGCAAGCCCCTCGAGTGCGTCCTTGAGACCCGACTGAAGGTCTTTCAATTCCTCGTTGACAGCGATCCGAATCGCCTGAAACGAGCGCGTGGCCGGATGCTTCCCCGGCTCTTTCCTGACCCCCGCCGCCTCGATCAGTCTCACCAGCTGTGTGGTCGTCTCAACCGGCCCTTTCCTGAGGGCATCCTTTACGGTCCTTGCGATCCGCCGAGAAAAACGCTCCTCCCCGAAGGTCCAGAGCACGTTTGCCAGCTCTTCCTCGCTGACCGCTTGCAACCAGACAGCAGCACTCATCCCGCGCGTCCGATCCATGCGCATGTCAAGCGGCCCCTCCCGCATGAAGCTGAATCCCCGTTCAGCCTGATCAAGCTGTGGTGATGAGACCCCAAGATCCATCAACATCGCATCCACCTGCCCCCACCACCCGTTTTGCTCCAGATACCCCCTGATCTGTGCAAAACTGCCGTGGTGTAGCTGGAAGCGCGAATCACCTGAAAGCGACTTCGCCTCGATGGATTCGATGGCCTCCAGATCCTTGTCCACGGCCAGCAACCGCCCCTCCTGGCCAATCCGATCCAGAATCGCCCGACTGTGCCCGCCGCGCCCGAAGGTGCAATCGACCACGCGATCACCCTCCGAAAGGTCGAGGGCAGCAATCGCCTCATCGAGCAAGACGGAACGATGGACGTGGCCTTGCTCCATCTTCAGAAGGACAGGGCGCCCAACTCGGGCGACAGTTCCTCCTCTTCGGACTGTTCCTCCTCGATCCACTCGTTCCGGGCCGCAGCCCAGGCATCCTCGTCCCAAATTTCGAATTTGTTGCCCTGCCCGATCAGTGCCACTTTCCGATCCAGCCCCGCAAAGCGCCGAAGCGGCTCTGGAATCAGAAAACGACCCTGGCCGTCCATCTCGCACTCGGTGGCATGTCCGATCAAAAGACGCTGCAAGCGCTTTGCCTTTTTATTGAGTGTCGGCAATTTCACGAGCTTGCGCTCGATCTCCTCAAATTCCGGCAAGGGGTAAAGCAAAAGGCATTTGTCGAGCCCTACGGTCACGACGATCTGGTTGTCACAGCAATCACCCAACTCCGATCGATAGCGGGTTGGCACCGCCAGTCGACCCTTGTCGTCGAGATTGATTGCACTGACCCCACGGAACACCTAAACCCCCTTACCCCATTTCATGCCATTTTCCCCCACTTTCCACCACTTTCCACGCGACTATATGAAGCCTTACCTATCAAGTCAAGCCCGACCTTAAATTGCCGGGCGCCCTAAGGCTTATAGGGAATGAAGGGAATTGATTTTCAATGTGTTACAGGCATCTTCGCTGGCGCACTCAACGCCATTGGCGGCACGGATTCGGCAAAAAAAAGACAAAAAAAACCGGCCTTGGGGCCGGTTTTTGGGCCACCCTCGGGGCGAAGGCCCCGGGGTCACCTATGAATTTGGCGGTCTAAGATGGGTCAGTGATGACCTGATGTCGGCGGCTCATCGCCAGGCTGGACGCTTGACTTTCCGATCCCTGAATAGACGGGACACCACTGCATCTTGGCCGTTGCAACCAGCACGACCCCGATCAGTAGCATAGGAATGTTGGCCAAGAAGACCGACAAAACCAGCAAAGCGATACCGACGCCGTAGCGGGTCTTCTGCTCTTTGGCGCCGACATTAAATTCCCGTTTCAAGGCCTTCTTATAGTCAAAACTCATCGCGAATACTCCCCGCTCTCAATTAAGGACAATGAGCGCATTGTCCTAGCTAATCGCCATCCAATCAAGGCGATTCGTTTACTATTGCGCTATGGATGTCACCCCGATCATTGACCCCCTGAACCCGGAGCAAAGGACGGCCGTCTGCTCATCGAACCCCAACCTTCTGGTTCTCGCAGGCGCCGGCAGCGGCAAAACCCGTGTACTGGTTCACCGGATTGCCTGGCTCATGCGCGCCGAAGGCATTGCAGCGCACCGCATTCTGGCGGTGACCTTTACCAACAAAGCCGCCCGAGAAATGCGAAGCCGAATCGAGGAATTGCTGGAGATCCCCACGCGCGAACTTTGGATCGGCACCTTTCATGGCCTGGCCCACCGATTTCTTCGCCGGCATGCCCGCGAGGCAGGCCTCCCAGCCACCTTCCAGATCATCGACACCGATGATCAGCTGAGGATCGTCAAACGCATTGTCAAAGGGCTGAGCCTGGATGAGGCACGCTGGCCGCCCCGACAGGCGCTCTGGTACATCAATGCCCAGAAGGAGGAAGGTCGCCGAAGTACCGCCATGGGCTCGGTTCAAGACCCCTTCGAACGGCAAATGGTTGCGATTTATGGCGCCTATGAGGAACTCTGTGAACGTTCCGGATTGGTGGATTTTGCAGAACTGCTGCTCAAAACCCTCGAGCTTCTGGAACACAATCCAGAACTCCTCGAGTTCTATCGCCGGAAATTCGAACACATTCTGGTCGATGAATTTCAGGACACAAACCGGATTCAGTACCGCTGGCTCAAGCTCATTGCACAACCGGGCGACCGCTTGTTTGCCGTTGGCGATGATGACCAGTCGATCTACAGCTGGCGGGGCGCGCAAGTCGAGAATCTGCAGCATTTTCAGTCGGACTTCCCGCGCCATGAACTGGTTCGGCTGGAACAGAACTACCGTTCGACCGAAACCATCCTCAACGCCGCCAACGCCCTGATTGGCCACAACTCCGGTCGGCTGGGAAAGAATCTCTGGACCGACATCGGCCGGGGAGAACCTCTCTCGCTCTACAGCGCATTCAATGAGCTCGATGAAGCCTACTTTGTGGCCCACCGGATCAAGGCCTGGATTGCAGAGGGGCACCGAGGCAGGGATGCAGCCATTCTCTATCGCTCCAACGCCCAGTCCCGCCAGTTTGAGGAAAAGTTCGTGGCCATGGGGATCCCCTACCGGGTATACGGCGGTCTTCGTTTCTTTGAGCGCGCCGAGATCAAGGATGCGCTGGCCTATCTGCGCCTGTCGAGCAACCCCGAGGACGATCCCTCCTTTGAGCGGGTCATCAATACCCCGACCCGCGGCATCGGCAATCGAACCCTTGATCTGCTTCGCGAAATCGCCCGATATGAAAAAGTGTCTCTCTGGCAAGCCAGTGAACGATTCCTGAACCGGCCGGATTGCCCGGCCCGAGCCCGAGCGCCGCTGCTGCACTTTAGAAACCTGATTGAAACACTCGGCAGCACCGCTCCCGACCTGAGCCTTGCCGACCGCGCCAAACAGGCGCTGGACCAGTCCGGTCTGATGGATCACTACCGCAAGGAAAAAGGCGATCAGGCCGAGCAGCGCGTGGAGAACCTTGGAGAATTCGTCAACGCCGCCCGTCAATTTGAACTGGAACCTCAGGCTGAGGGGGATCTTTCACTTCTCGATCAGTTCCTGACGCACGCTGCACTTGAGGCGGGGGAACATCAGGCCGGGGCCATGGAAGACTCGGTGCAGATGATGACGCTCCATTCAGCCAAGGGTCTGGAGTTTGATCTGGTGTTCGTCGTCGGCCTGGAAGAGGGACTTTTCCCAAGCCTTCAGTCACTGGAGGACCCGGGAAGACTCGAAGAGGAGCGCCGCCTGTGTTACGTCGGCATCACCCGGGCGCGCCAGCGGCTGATGTTGAGTTATGCCGAAAGCCGACGCTTGTATGGCAAGGAGACCTATCCCAGACCCTCCCGCTTCCTGCGGGAGATCCCGCGTGAGCTGCTGCAGGAAATCCGGGTCAAGGGGCAGCCGAATCCGACACTCGGCCACGCCGCAGCCTCTCAGGCAGCCAGCACGCCGGCCACCGGCATGTATCGCGTCGGCCAGCAAGTATCCCATGCCAAATTCGGCACAGGGGTCATCCTCAATTCCGAAGGCGAGGGCAACCAGGCCCGGGTGCAAATCAATTTCCAGTCGGCCGGGGTTAAGTGGCTGATGCTCGCCTATGCCCAGCTGACTTCAGATTGAACCTGTGTTTGATGCCGTCATCTTTGACTGTGATGGAACGCTGGTTGACAGTGAAACACTGGGCAACAGCGTCATCGTTGACTGTTGCCGCGAGATCGGACTTGCGATCACACTGGATGAGGCCCTGACCCATTTCGCCGGTCGCAAAATGGCGGAAACCATCGATCTCATTGCCCTTTGGCACGGAAAACCCCTGCCTCCAGACTTTCTGATGACCATCCGAAGGCGCATGGCACTTGCATTTGAAGATCGGCTTCAGCCGATGCCCGGGGTACATGCCCTTCTGGACCGTCTGATCGCTCCCAAGGCGGTGGCCTCTAATGGCCCGGCCGAAAAAATGGAAATCACCCTCCGCGTCACCGGCCTGCTGCCTTTCTTTGAAGGACGCATTTTTAGCGCTTACCAGTGCGATAGCTGGAAACCGGAGCCGGGCCTCTTTCTTTTTGCCGCCGCCCAAATGGGAGTCGACCCCCATCGTTGCGCGGTTATCGAAGACAGCCCTCTTGGAATCCGTGCCGCAGTCAGGGCCAACATGCAGGCCTTCGGTTATGCCCCCTCGGGGGATGGCGCCGAACTCAAGGCCCTCGGTGCGACCGTCTTCCACCACATGGAAACCCTGCTCCCTCACTTGCAACTGGCGGATTAGCCAAGGCTCTCGCCCAGGGCCTCAACCGTGGCGCGCAATCCATATTCCATTTGCCTCGCCCCCCCCTTATACTAAGGGGAGGTGAAAACCACACCCTGGCCTGCCGGGGCCACAATCAATTCAAAACATTCAGAGGGGAAAGACGTGAAAGTCCATAATCTGACGAAAAGTGTACTCGTAGCCTTGATGGTCGCCAGTCCTCTGGTGAGTGCGGAAGCTCAGTACCCGGCTGCCGATTTCAAGCCCGAAATCATCAAGCAGGACACCGACTACATTTCCAAGCATTCCAGCAGTGCGAGCAGCACGAGCGCTTCAAGCACCTCGAGCAGCAGCCAGGCGAGTGCATCGACCAGCTCATCCTCTTCCTATGCGGCCCCCGCCATAAAAGAAGATGACTCGTCCAACATGCTCTACATTGGCCTTGGCGTGGCACTGGCGGGGGCCGCCTTCTGGTTCAGCCGCAGATCATCCGGTGCTGCTGCTGCAGCAGCACCTTCAGTGGCGCCAGTGGCGGCGGCCGCTCCGCAGTCAGGTGGTGCCACCGGTGTTGCCCGTTACATTGCAAACAACGTCAGCGCCGCAGCACCAGCAGCAACAGGTGGGGCGCAAACCGGCGTCCAGAAATACATCGCATCACAGGCACCCGCTGCAGCCTCAGCGGCCGCGGCTCCGGCCGGCGCTCAGACGGGCGTTGCTAAATACCTGAACTCCATTGCCAATGAGCCGAAGATCGGTGCAGCACCTGCTGCGCAGGCGGCGGCTCCGGCTGCCAAGGCAGCGACTGGCGTCCAGAAGTACATCGCAGGGCTCGAAGCCAGTGCACCGGCTGCAGCGCCTCAAGCTGCGGCGGCTCCGGCTGCTGCCAAGGGAGATACCCGCGTCGCGCGGTACCTCAAGGCCAACGGACTGGCGGCCTGATCGGCGCCTTCGCACGATTAGGACAAACGCGACGTTTACTTGCCGGTTTCAGGGTAAGTCCCCGAATTCCGGCAAGTTTCTGTTGAATGCGCGGGGGGTTCAAAGCCCCCGCGCCAACCCGCCGTAGGTTGACATGATTTAGGCTTGTGCCTTAAATTCGGAAACTATGCATTTCGGAAATGCATCTCACGCGGGCTCTTAGTTAACCAAAAAACAATCGGAGAGATAGTTATGGCAAGACCATTGATTCAGTTGGCCCTGGACTCCCTGGACAACTCAACCACCTTCAAGCTCGCTGCCGCAGCGGCTCCTTTCGTTGACATCCTTGAAATCGGCACCCCGAACATCAAGGCAAACGGCCTCCCGCTGGTCCGCGAACTCCGCAAAAAGTTTCCTAACAAGCTCCTGCTGGTCGACCTCAAGACCATGGACGCTGGTGAATACGAAGCAGCTCCTTTCTATGAAGCAGGCGCAGATATCACCACCGTTCTGGGTGTATCCGGTCTTCCGACCATCCAGGGCGTGATCAAGGCAGCGGCCAAGTACAACGGTGAAGTGCAGGTTGACCTGATCAATGTGCCTGATAAGGCTGGTTGCGCTCGCGCTTCAGCTCAGGCAGGTGCACAGATCGTGGGTGTTCACACTGGTCTTGACGCACAGGCAGCGGGCCAGACGCCTTTTGCTGACCTTCAGCTGGTTGCCCGTCTGGGTCTTCCGGTTCGCATCTCAGTTGCAGGTGGCATCAAGCAGTCTACCGCTCAGCAGGTGGCTCGCTCAGGTGCTGGCATCATCGTCGTCGGCGCGGCCATCTACGGCGCACCGAACCCGGCTGAAGCAGCCCGCGAAATCCGCGGCCTGATCGAGGCAGCATAAGATGGCGCATCGTCGACTCATTCTGGACAAGGTCACCAGCATCCTGGATGCGACCGATCTTTCTCTGGATAAAGAGTTGACCGCCATGGTCGACGGCGCATCGCGAATCTTTATCGCGGGCGCCGGTCGATCTGCATTGGTCGCACGCTTCTTTGCCATGCGCCTGATGCACGGTGGTTACACGGTGTTTGTGGTTGGCGAAATCGTCACCCCAAGCATTCAGAAGGGCGACCTTCTGATCGTCATTTCCGGCTCAGGCGAGACGGAAACCATGATTGCCTACGCGAAGAAAGCCAAGGAACTCGGCGCCAAGCTGGTCCTGATTTCATCCCGCACCAGCTCGACCCTTGCAGACATGTCGAACCAGGTCATTGCGATCGGAAAGCCGGATATGTACGGCAAGGTTCTGGGCATGCCCATGGGTACGGTTTTCGAACTCTCCACCCTGACCTTCCTTGAGGCCGTAATCTCTCATATCATTCATGAGAAAGGGATTGCCGAAGAGGAAATGCGGGCTCGGCACGCCAATCTCGAGTAATCGAATTGGTGTTGCTCCCGAAAAACCGGCCTTAGGGCCGGTTTTTTTTCGCCCATCCTCATCACAGCTGAGCAAGGCTGAACGTAAGCGCACGGATGGGTGCCACGCACCTGTGGTGAGCCCTTTACATTGCATAGCAAAAAGGCCGCACCGAGCGATCGGGAACGGCCTTTTGACATCGAAGGGCCCAAGGGCCCTTCATTTAGGGGTTACTTGATCACAGGATCCAGCTTACCCGCCGCATACAGGTCGGTCATTTCGGCCAGGTTCATCGGCTTGATCTTATGTGCATTGCCGGCCGTGCCAAAGGCTTCGTAACGATCCTTACAGATCTGCTTCATTCCCTTGGTTGCCGCCGTCAGGAACTTTCTGGGGTCAAATTCCTTCTTGTTTTCCGCAAAGAACTTACGCATGGCACCCGTTGACGCCATCCGAAGGTCCGTGTCGATGTTGACCTTGCGAACCCCATGCTTGATGCCTTCCACGATTTCCTCAACCGGCACGCCATAGGTCTCACCCATATCACCGCCGTAATCGTTGATGATCTTGAGCCAGTCCTGCGGCACCGAGGAGGATCCGTGCATCACGAGGTGCGTGCTCGGAATCCGGGCATGAATGGCCTTGACCCGGTCAATTGCCAGAATTTCGCCGGTCGGAGGACGCGTGAACTTATAGGCACCATGTGAAGTACCAATGGCAATCGCCAGTGCATCCACTTTGGTCTTCTTGACGAAGTCTGCTGCCTCTTCGGGATCGGTCAGTAACTTGGAATGATCTGCATCATGCCCTTCCAGCGACCCCAGACAACCGAGCTCACCCTCAACCGAAACACCACATGCATGCGCCAACTCCGCGACGCGACTGGTGACGGCAACATTGTATTCATAGCTGGACGGCGTCTTCGCATCTTCCTGCAGCGAGCCATCCATCATCACCGAGCTGAAGCCGCTCTGGATAGACCGGAAACACACGGCAGGCGATGCCCCATGATCCTGGTGAACGCAGATCGGGATTTCCGGATACATTTCCAGCGCCGCATACATCAGGTGACGGAGGAAGGGCTCGCCGGCGTACTTGCGGGCACCCGCTGAGATCTGCACGATGACCGGACTGTCGGTTTCCTTGGCAGCCTCCATGATGGCCTGGATCTGCTCAAGGTTGTTCACGTTGAAAGACGGAACACCGTAATTGTTTTCAGCCGCATGGTCGAGCAGCTGCCTTAGAGAAATAAGCGCCATGAGTTGTCTCCTCGATGCGTTAACTGAAAGGGGTCACCCAAAGCGGGCCACCCCTTTCTTTATTAGAACAGGCCTTCGACAGCCTTGACTACATTTTCAACCGTGAAGCCGAACTCCTTGAAGAGTTCGCCAGCCGGTGCAGACTCACCGAAGCGGTCAAGGCCGATGACCTTGCCCTGAGAGCCCGCATACTTGTACCAGGCATCGGTGACACCCGCCTCGACGACCACGCGACGGCCGACCGATGCAGGCAGGACAGAATCCTTGTAGGACTGGCTCTGCGCTTCATACACATTGGTTGAAGGCATAGAGACGACGCGGACTTTCTTGCCCTTCGCCGCAAGGGCTTCTTGGGCCTTGACGGCCAGTTCAACCTCAGAACCGGTTGCGATCAGGATCGCTTCGGGGGTCCCCTCACAGTCTCTGAGGATGTAGCCACCCTTGGAGATTGCCTTGACTTGCTCTGGCGTGCGGCTGACATGCATCAGGTTCTGACGCGAGAAGATCAGCGTGCTCGGACCGTCCTTGCGTTCAACCGCTTCTTTCCAGCAGACAGCCGATTCCACCGCATCGGCCGGGCGCCAGACATGCATGTTCGGAATCATCCGAAGGGTTGCGGTCTGCTCCACCGGCTGGTGGGTCGGGCCGTCTTCACCCAGACCAATGGAGTCATGGGTAAACACGAAAATGGTCGGGATCTTCATGAGAGCCGCCATACGCAGCGCGTTGCGTGCGTACTCGGAGAACATCAGGAAGGTCGCGCCATAGGGCTTAAAGCCGCCATGCACGGTGATGCCGTTCATGATGGCCGCCATACCGAACTCTCGGACGCCGTAGTAGACGTAGTTGCCGTCATGTCCTGGCGCATTGACGTCCTTGCAACCTGACCACAGGGTGAGGTTGGAGCCCGCCAGATCCGCAGATCCGCCCATCAGCTCCGGCAACAACGGACCAAAGCCGTTGAGGGTGTTCTGTGAGGCCTTGCGGCTGGCAATGGTTTCACCCTTTTCGTCAACCTTGGCGACGAAGGCAGCTGACTTTTCAGCCCAGTCCCGCGGCAGTTCGCCCGCCATCCGGCGCTCGAATTCAGCAGCCAGCTGCGGAAATTCGCGACGGTACTTTTCAAAGCGGTCGTTCCAGTCGTTTTCAGCCTTGGCACCACACTCCTTGGCATCCCAGCCTTCATAGATTTCCGCGGGGATTTCAAAAGGAGCCCACTTCCAACCCAGATTTTCGCGGGTCAGTGCAACTTCGTCGTTGCCGAGCGCCGCGCCATGGCATTCTTCCTTGCCCTGCTTATTGGGCGAACCAAAACCGATGATGGTCTGGCAGCAGATGATGGACGGACGGTCGGTCACCGAACGTGCTTCATCAATGGCTTTCTTGATGGCCTCGGGGTTGTGGCCGTCGACCTTGGCGATGACATGCCAACCGTAGGCTTCAAAACGCTTCGGCGTGTTGTCGAGGAACCAGCCGGTGACATCCCCGTGGCCGCGCACTTCACCGTCGATTGAGATGTTGTTGTCATCATAGAAGGCGATCAGCTTACCGAGCTTCATGGAGCCGGCGAGTGAACAGGCTTCGTGTGAAATGCCTTCCATCAGACAGCCATCGCCCAGGAACACATAGGTGTTGTGGTCGACGATTTCATGACCCGGACGGTTGAACTGACCCGCAAGGGTGCGCTCGGCAATGGCCATACCGACGGCATTGGTAATGCCCTGGCCCAGAGGACCCGTCGTCGTCTCAACGCCCGGGGAGTAGCCATACTCGGGATGACCCGGGGTCTTGGAGTGCAGCTGACGGAAACGCTTGAGCTCCTCGATCGGGAGCTCATAGCCGGTCAGGTGCAGCAGGGAGTAGATCAGCATCGAGCCGTGTCCATTGGACAGGACAAAGCGGTCACGATCCGGCCAATTGGGATTAACCGGGTTGTGGCGCATGTAGTCATTCCACAAAACCTCGGCAATGTCGGCCATGCCCATGGGCGCTCCGGGGTGACCGGAGTTCGCTTTCTGCACGGCGTCCATGCTCAGTGCGCGGATGGCGTTCGCAAGTTCTCGGCGCGACGACATGATGTTCTCCTACGTGAAAAGATTGTTGATGGATTCAGAACTGTGAATTATCTAACAGAGACGCCCTTTTTGTCACGGTTTGCCGCTGTTTGCTTCCAACGAGGATTAAACTGCTCAAGTTTAGCCTCTGGATGATCCGGCCCACAGCACCGGGCCAAACACTCTAATGCGACTGACCCATCAGTAATAGTCAGAGTTTTTTACCGAAAAGATAAGTTTATACTGATGAATTAATGGCGATTCAGGGCTCCAACGCATGAATATCACCCTCCGGCAACTCAAAGTGTTTGAGCGGGTCGCCCGTCGGCTGAGCTTCACCCGCGCAGCTGAGGAACTGTTTCTGACACAACCCGCCGTGTCCATGCAAATCAAGCAGTTCGAGGAGGCCATCGGCCTTCCCCTGTTTGAGCGGCTGGGAAAAAAAATCTATCTGACTCGGGCTGGCGAGGAACTCTACCAACTCAGCCGTTCGATTGCTCAGCAGCTGGATGAGGCCGAGCAGCTCATTGAAGAACTCAAGGGCACAGAAGCGGGGCGCCTCAATGTCTCGGTGGCCAATACCGTGCACTATTTCGCCATCCGGCTACTGGGGGAATTCTGCCGGCGACACCCCAAGGTGCGGGTCAGCTTCAAGGTCACCAACCGCAAGGGACTGCTGCAGAACCTCGAGGATAATGAGGCCGACCTGCTGCTAATGGGGCAACCGCCTGATAACCAGGACCTGGTCGCCGAATCCTTTCTCATCAACCCGCTGGTCATCATCGCGCCGCAACATCACCCCCTGAGCGGCAGACGCTCGATCCCTCTGAAAGAACTGGCCAATGAGACCTTCATCATGCGGGAGATCGGCTCAGGGACACGCAACTCGGTCGAACGGTTTCTGGCAGAGCGTGGGGTCCATCTGACCGTCAGCATGGAAATGAACACCAACAGCGCCATCAAGCAAGGGGTTGAAGAGGGCCTGGGGCTCGGGATCGTGTCGATTCACACTCTGGAACGTGAGCTTGAGGGCGGGCGATTGACCGTTCTGAACGTGGAATCCTTCCCGATCATTCGCCAATGGTATCTGGTGCACCGGGCCGGCAAACGACTTTCCGCCATTGCCACCGAATTCGCCCAGTTCGTGCGCAACGAATCCCATCACTTTGTGCGTAAGGACCAGGTGGAGATGGCGGTCGGTCATGCCCTGACCGATCTGCGTCCCGACCAGCCGGACCCTTAGACAGGCAGATTGTCGATCAGACGGGTCGTACCTAGGCGTGCCGCTGCCAGAATCCGCAGCGGCCGGTCCGAGGATGCCGGGCTTGCAAGATCGCACTCGCGACGGATCGCCACATAATCGACCGCAAACCCATCTGCGCTGAGGCCTTCGGCCAACGCCGCCTCCAGGGCCGCAAAATCTCTCTCTCCGCCCAAAATCGCAGCAACCCCGGCCTCAAGTCGTCGATGCAACGCCGGCGCCTGCGCCCGCTGGGCCGTCGTCAGGTAGGCATTTCTGGAGCTCAAGGCCAGGCCATCTTCCTCGCGAACGGTTGGAACCCCATACACCTCAAGGGCCAAATGAAGATCACGGACCATCTTTCGAATCACCATGAGCTGCTGAAAGTCTTTCTCGCCAAACACCGCAAGGTCGGGGTCAACGAGGTGAAAAAGGGTGAGAACCACCGTGGCAACGCCTTCGAAATGCCCCGGTCGCGCCGCGCCACAAAGCCCCTCGGAAACGCCGGGGACACTGACTTTGGTCAGGGATTCAAGGCCCTCGGGATAGAGCGTCTCAACGGCAGGCTCAAAAAGAAGATCGCAGGCCACCCCCTGAAGTTTCTCAAGGTCGGCTGCAGGGGTTCTCGGGTAGGCGGCAAAATCCTCCGAGGGACCGAATTGCGTCGGGTTGACAAAAATACTGACAATCACCCGGTCAGCCCGCTCATGCGCCCGCCTGATGAGTTCGAGGTGCCCCTCATGAAGGTTACCCATCGTCGGCACGAAGGCGATGCGATCGCCGCTCGCGCGAAACCTGAGAACAGCCTCCTTCAGCGCCTCAGCGGTCCTGACGATCGCGACCATGGTGCACTTCAGAAGGCGTGCTCGGGCGCCGGAAAAAGGCCGGAGCGGACCGCCGCTGCATAGGCTGCAAAGGCCCCGGCAATACTGCCCTGACCCTCGAGAAAATTGCGACAGAAACGCGGGCACTTGGCCGTTAGACCCAGGAGATCATGGGCGACCAGAACCTGCCCGTCGCAGGCCGGCCCCGCTCCAATCCCGATGACCGGAATGTCGAGTCCCCGGGTGATTTCCGCGGCCAGTTCCTGGGGAACGCATTCCAGGACCAGGGCGCTTGCGCCTGCGGCCTGCAACTGGCCGGCAGCGGCCTTGAGGGCATCCGCGTCTGCGTCGCTGCGGCCCTGAATGTGGTAGCTGCCCAGTTGGTGAATCGACTGCGGCAAGAGGCCCAGGTGCCCGCACACCGGGATATCCTGGCTTGCGAGCGCCTCGACCACCTCAAGACGGTGGGTCCCGCCCTCCAGCTTGACCATCTGGGCGCCACCCTCCTGCACCAGACGTTGGGCACTCTCAAGCGCTCGCTGGACGGTGGCATAGGTCATGAACGGCAGATCCACGATACGAAGGGGTCGCCGGGTACCACGGGCCACGCAGGCACCGTGATACACCATCTGATCCAAGCTCACCGGCAAAGTCGTCTCATGCCCCTGGATGACATTCCCCAGAGAATCACCCACCAGAAGGGCATCCACTCCACCTTCCTCGGCCGCATGGGCCAGGGTGGCATCGTAGGCGGTCACCACCACGATCTTTTCCTGACGGGACTTGAAAAGCCGGAGGTCCGGGACCGTCACGGGTTTACCTCGACTCGTCATGGCTCACGACCTCAAGGCCCTTTCGGGGGCAAATGGAAACCAGCTGCTGAACAGGACCCAGACCCGGGACAACCAGATCGGGCGCAATCTCCGCGAGGGGGTAGAGAACAAATTCACGGTGCTCGATCCCCACATGCGGCACACTCAGGCGCGGATGCGAGAGTATCGCCTCCCCGTACACCAAAAGGTCCAGATCCAGGGTCCTGGCGCCCCAGCGCTCGAGCCGTTCGCGGCCATGCTGATTCTCAATGGCCTGCAACCGATCAAGGAGCGCCAACGCATCAAGGGTTGTCGAGAGCGCCATCACCGCATTGATATAGTCCGGCTGATCTTTGGGCCCCATCGGCGCACTCCGGTAGAGGCTGGAGAAGGCCACCTCGCGAATCGCGGGCTGTGCCGCCAGCGCCTCGCGCGCCGAAAGCACTTGCCGCTTGGGATCCTGAAGGTTGCTGCCAAGCCCGATATAGGCCAGAACCTCAGCCTCAGCCTCAACCTCAGCCTTAGCTGCTTGGCGCATTGGACTTGGGTTTGAAGCGGGGTCTGCGGCGACGGGTCCGGTTGCGGGTGGAGGTCCGGTTACCGCCCCGGATCATTTGTTGCTGTTCCTCGACACTGGCCGATTGGAAGCGGGTCCACCAGTCGGCGAGACTGGGATCTGCCTCTCCGGTTGCAGCCCTAAGGACCAGAAAATCATAGGCCGCCCGGAATTTGGGGTGGCTTAAAAGCCGGAAGGCACGCCCGCCCTGGGTCTGCTCGAACCGGGGCTGCAGGTTCCACACATCGCGGACCGGCAGCGTGATGCTCTTGGGGATCGCGATCCGCCGGAGCTGCCGCAAGAGCACTTCCCCGCCGGCATCCTGATAGGCCAGGATCGGGTTTTGACCTGCATCAATCAGACGCCGGGCCCGGGCCCGGACCGGCTCCCAGAGCAGTACCGCAAACAGAAAATACGGTGCAACCGGCTTGTACTCCTGAATCCTGGCATCGGTCTGCTCCAGGGATTTCGCCAGGAAAGTCAGCGGAAACCCATCGGGCTCCTGCCCAAGGCAACGCTCGGTCTCTGGAAACAGCGCACCAAAAAGGCCGAAGTGGCGCAGCTGTTCAAAGGTCTGGACCGCATAACCTGACAACAGCAACTTCATCAGCTCGTCAAACAGCCGCGCCGGCGGGATGTCCTGAAGCGAGGGGGCCAGCCGGCGAATCGGTTCGGCAGAGTCAGGATGAATGCCAAACCCCAGCTTGACCGCGAAACGTACCGCGCGCAGCATGCGCACGGGATCCTCCCGGTAGCGTTTCTCTGGGTCGCCGATCAGGCGCATCAGGCCCTGGCGGTGGTCCTCCATGCCGCCGACAAAATCGACCACGGAAAAATCGCTGATGTTGTAGTAGAGCGCGTTGACCGAGAAATCGCGACGAAACGCATCTTCCTCGATGGTCCCGAACACGTTGTCGCGCAAAATGCGGCCATTTTGCAGAACACGGTCGCGGTCCCGCTGCGAGCCTTCCCCTTCCAGCGCACGAAAGGTCGCCACCTCGATGATTTCCTGCCCGAAATGAACGTGCGCCAGCCGGAACCGTCGGCCGATGATGCGGCAATTCCGGAACACCGAGCGCACCTCCTCCGGCGTCGCATTGGTCACCACGTCAAAATCCTTAGGCTCCCGGCCGAGCAGGAGGTCGCGCACGCAGCCACCCACCAGGTAGGCATCAAAGCCCGCCTTTCGAAGGCGATAGAGGACCTTCAGCGCGTTTTCACTGATCTGGGAGCGAGAGATTGTGTGCTCGGACCGTCCGTAAACCCGCGCCTGTCCCGGGATTTGGGGTGGCGTTTGGCGATGGTCGGGCGACTTGGGACTCAGCAAGCCCCGAATGAAGTTGAGAATGGCCAGTGGCGTCTGTCGAAAGGCAGGTGGAAAGGGCCCCATGGGGAAAGGCTTACATCTTAACTTGGCCTTGAAGCCATGGCAAAACGCAACGGGTCATGCCGGCCTTGGAAAAAACCCGCTATCATCCGAGCCTTCTTCTCAGCGAGCGATAACATGCAGATTGCAAACGACAAGGTGGTCTATTTTCACTACACCCTGACCGATCCGACCGGCGAGGTGCTGGACAGCTCCACGGGCGATGAGCCACTGGCCTACATTCATGGTCAGGGCAATATCATCCCCGGCCTTGAACGGGCACTCCTTGGACAGACCGTCGGCGCAAGCCTCAAAGTCGTGGTCGAACCCAAAGACGGCTACGGCGAACATGACAGCAACCTGGTGCAATCAGCCCCGCGCAGCGCCTTCAGGGGGGTTGACGATATTCAGCCGGGCATGGAGTTTCAGACCCAGGGCGGGGACGGACCGATGCGCGTCAAGGTCCTTGAAGTCAGTGACGATGAAATCCTCCTCGATGGCAATCACCCGATGGCCGGTATGACCCTGCATTTTGATGTGGAGATCACCGAGGTCCGCGATGCAACGCCCGAAGAGATGGACCATGGCCATGTCCATGGTCCGGGCGGACACCACCACTGACCTGACCCCCCAGGGGCGCGACTTCGGTCAGGCGAGGTGCGCCCACATGTCATGTTCGTCGGCTTCCTCGATGATCACATCAACGAGGTCGCCGACCTTCAGATGCGTGGCACCATCCAGGAACACCTGACCATCGATTTCAGGGGCATCGCTCCGGCTTCGGCCAACGGCCCCCTCCTCCACCACTTCATCGATCAGCACCTGATCGCGCGTTCCGACCCGCTGCTCGAGCCGCTGCGCACTGATTTGTGACTGAAAGGCCATGAAGCGGGCCAGGCGTTCCTGCTTAACCTCCTCGGGAACCGGATCCGGAAGCGCATTGGCAGATGCCCCTTTCACCGGGGAGTAGGCAAAGCAGCCGACGCGGTCCAGTTGCGCCTGATCCAGAAAATCAAGAAGGTCTTCGAAATCCTCGTCGGTTTCCCCCGGAAAACCGACGATAAAGGTACTTCTGAGCGTCAGATCAGGACAGATCCGGCGCCAGTTTTGAATCCGCGCCAGGGCGTTCTCGGTCGCTGCAGGCCGCTTCATCAGGCGCAAAATGCGCTCGTTGCCATGCTGAAAGGGGATATCGAGGTAGGGCAGCAGCTTGCCCTCGGCCATCAGCGGGATCACCTCATCCACATGCGGGTAGGGATAGACGTAGTGCATCCGTACCCAGACGCCGAGGTCCCCGAGGGCTTCGGCCAACTCCTTGAAGCGGGTCTTGAGGGGCCGCCCACCGAAGAAGTCGGTCCGGTATTTCAAATCAACGCCATAGGCGCTAGTGTCCTGGGACACCACCAGCAACTCCTTGACGCCGGCCTTGACCAGTCGCTCCGCCTCCTCCATGACCTGACCAATCGGACGACTCACCAAATCGCCCCGAAGGGAGGGGATGATGCAGAAACTACAGCGGTGGTTACAGCCCTCGGAGATCTTGAGGTAGGCGTAATGCCGCGGTGTCAGCTTGATCCCCTCCGGCGGCAAAAGATCGGTAAAGGGGTCGTGGCCCCGCGGCAAGTGATCATGAACCGCAGCGACAACCTCCTCGTAGGCATGGGCGCCGGTAATCTTGAGTACCGCGGGATGGCGTGCGCGAATCTCCTCCTCGCGGGCCCCAAGGCAGCCGGTGACAATGACGCGCCCGTTCTCCCTCAAGGCCTCGCCGATGGCATCGAGCGACTCCTCGACGGCCGCATCAATGAAGCCACAGGTATTGACGACAACCAGGTCAGCATCCTGATAGGTCGGCACCAGGTCGTAGCCCTCGCCGCGCAATTGCGTCAGAATGCGCTCGCTGTCGACCAGCGCCTTGGGGCAGCCTAGGCTGATGAAACCGATGCGTGGGACGGACATGGTGAGACTTCCTTGGTAATCAGGGCAGGATTTTAGGTGGATCAGGGCGCTTCGGCCACCAACACCGCGCGACGCGGCGCCGGATAACCCTCGATGGTCTTGGCGAGATCGTTGGGATCAAGAAAATCCGCCAGTGACTGGAAGGTCATCCAGGCGGTTGAGCGCTGCTCCCTCGAGGTGGTCCGGGTGACATCCACCAGGCGGACCTTGCGAAAACCGACACGCCGCAGCCAGCGGCTCAGAAGGTCCGTGGATGGAATGAACCAGACATTCCGCATCATGGCATAGCGATCCTCAGGCACCAGCACGGCGTGCCCATCACCCTCGATCACCAGCGTTTCCAAAACCAGCTCGCCGCCGGGGCGAAGACAGCCCTTGAGTTCAAGAAGATGCTCAAGCGGCGAGCGGCGATGATACAGAACGCCCATGGAAAAGACGGTATCAAAGGCCGCAAGACCCGGCGGGACGGCTTCCATCGTCAGTGGCAGGATGTGCACGGGGGCCGGCCCGATCAGATGGCGGACCGCCAGAAACTGGCAGACACTCAAGAGCGAGGGCTCGACACCCAGAACCCGCCGGGCGCCCATCCCGCGCATCCGCCAGAGGTGATAACCACTGCCGCAGCCCACATCAAGGACGGTCCGGCCGGCAAGGGGCGAAAGGGCACCCTCAAGACGATCCCATTTGAGGTCAGAGCGCCATTCGGTCTCGATCTCGATGTCACACAGCGCATAGGGGCCCTTGCGCCAGGGATGGAGGCCCCTCAGCAGGCTTTCCAGACGGTGCTTCTCCTCAGGCGGAAGATCGGCGGTCACGGTCACCGCAGGTCTATCCAGCGCCACCTGCCGCTCCGAAAGCACCGGCAAGGCGCCAAGAAGGGCGGCCCAGGCCGGCCAGTCGCCATGGCGCTTGGGGTTCAGCGCCGCTTGCCAGATGCCCGACCAGTCCCCGACCCATTGGCCCAAGGCACCCCCTGCAAAATCGGACCGCGCCGCATCCAGACTCTCGGTGAGGACATGCGGCCAGCCATCCTTAAGGCTCATGCAAGGCCCCGGCGCAGGCAGATCCGCTGCAAAATAACCCTACCCTGCGTGCTAGAATTGCAGGACCTTCTTGCGCCCGCACCGGCCAGAATCAGGCCCGTGGCGACCCGCTGTTTTTTCTTCGTGTTATCCCGTTTGCATCCAATCACATGAGCCATCCCGACATTCAGGCCGTCAAGGCCTATCTCATGAATCTCCAGGACCAGATCTGCCAGGGCCTTGAGACCGAAGAACCCAAGGTCCGATTCGAGGAGGACCTTTGGACCTATGATCATGGCGGTGGCGGTGGCCGCACCCGCGTTCTTCGGGGGGGCGCCACGATCGAACAAGGCGGCGTCAATTTTTCCCATGTCGTGGGTACATCCCTGCCGCCATCGGCCACGGCACACCGCCCGGAACTCGCCGGCCGGAGCTTTCAGGCCGTCGGCGTGTCGCTGGTGATCCACCCCCTGAATCCCTACGTTCCCACCTCGCACGCGAATGTCCGCTTCTTCATGGCAGAGAAGGCCGGCGAGGACCCCGTCTGGTGGTTTGGCGGCGGTTTCGACCTGACGCCGTATTACCCCTTTGAGGCCGACGCCGTGGCCTGGCATGAGGCCGCCCGCGCCGCCTGCGAGCCCTTTGGCGAGGACGTCTACAGCCGCTACAAGCGCTGGTGTGATGAGTACTTTTTCTTAAAGCACCGCAACGAAACCCGCGGCGTTGGCGGACTCTTTTTTGATGATCTTAACGAATGGGGCTATGACCGATGCTTCGAATTCCTGAGAAGCGTGGGTGACCATTACCTCAAGGCGTATCAGCCCATCGTTCAACAACGCAAGGACACGCCTTATGGCGAGAGGGAAAGGGAGTTCCAGTTGTATCGCCGCGGACGCTATGTGGAATTCAACCTGGTGTTCGACCGGGGCACGCTGTTCGGTCTTCAGTCGGGCGGTCGCACCGAGTCCATCCTGATGTCGTTACCGCCCGTGGCGCACTGGCGCTACAACTGGAAGCCCGAACCCGGAACCCCCGAGGCCCGGCTGTATTCGGACTTCCTCAAGCCGCGCAACTGGCTCGGCTTATAGGCCCTTGGTCGCGCCGGTGCCCTTATTCTCGAGGGCACCGCTGTTGCGCTCGGCCAGATGTGCAATCAGGCCGTCCAGCGACCCTGACTGCTCGACCTCATCGCTGAAACTGGCCCGGTAGTTCTGCAGCAGGCTGATGCCCTCGATCAGAACGTCATACACGCGCCATTCATCCTCATCCCGAATCATACGGTAGTCGACTGCCACCGGCTTGCCTCCGGACTGCAGGATTTCGGTCTTGACCATGACCTTCTTGTCGCCGCTGTCCTCATCGTTCAGCGGCAGGTAGCGGATTTTCCAATTGGCATACTCGGTGAATGCGGTGGTGTAGGTTCTCACCAGCAGCATCCGGAATTCCTTCTTGAACCGTTCGCGCTGATCGGGCGTAGCGTTGCGCCAGTTCTTGCCCAATACCAAAACCGACACCCGGTCAAAATCGACATGGGGGCTGATGATCTTGTCGACTACCTGAGTCGCCTTTTTGAAATCCGACTTGTTTTCCGGCTTCTGCAAGGATACCTGGAGCTGATCGGCCGTTTTCTGAATCACTGTCTGGGGAGGGGCCAGCGCCTCATCTGCCACAGCCATTGGAATGCCTGCCGGAACCAGGAAGGCACCGATCATCCAGACAGCCATAACCGAAAAGGATTTCATCGACTTCATTTCTGCAATCACTCCGAAGGTGGAATTTCGATCACGTATCATAACGCGCACGCCTCGAATAAACTACGACCTCGTTCATACAAGAGCCCGAACTTGCGATGCAGCCGACCCCCAAGCCAAGCTTGAAGCGCGTACGCCCCCGGCGCATGCGCCGCGATGATTTCAGCCGACGCCTGATGCGTGAAACCGTCCTGACGGCCAACGATCTCATCTACCCGGTGTTCGTCCTTGAGGGCCAGGGTCGCCTGGAACCGGTGGCCTCGATGCCGGGCGTGAACCGGATGAGCCTTGACGGCCTGCTGGCGTGCTGCGAGCAGGCGATGGGCCTTGGCATTCCTGCCATCGCCCTGTTCCCGGTCACCCCGCTGGAACGCAAATCGCTCGATGCACGCGAAGCCTTCAATCCAGAGGGCCTTGCGCAAAGGGCCATCCGTAGCATCAAAGACGCCTTTCCGAGTCTAGGCATCATCTCGGATATTGCCCTTGATCCCTTTACCACCCATGGTCAGGATGGTCTGATTGATGGCGACGGCCACATTCTCAACGACGAGACCGTGGACGTATTGATTCGACAGGCACTCTCCCATGCCGAGGCCGGGGTCGACATTGTTGCCCCCTCGGACATGATGGATGGCCGCATCGGCGCAATCCGCGATGCGCTGGAGCATCAGGGCTTCAGCCATACCCGAATCCTTGCCTATGCGGCCAAATACGCGTCGGCCTTCTATGGCCCCTTCAGAGATGCCGTGGGATCTGCGGCCCAGCTCGCCGGCGGCAACAAATACACCTACCAGATGGATCCCGCCAACCGGCTGGAAGCGCTCAAGGAGGTCGAACTGGATCTCGATGAGGGGGCAGACATGGTGATGGTCAAGCCCGGCCTCCCCTATCTGGATGTCATCCGCGAAATCAAGAATGCCTTCGGCGCGCCCACCTTTGCCTATCAGGTCAGTGGGGAATACGCCATGCTCAAAGCCGCCGCTCTCAATGGCTGGCTGGATGAGCGGGCGACCGTACTTGAGTCGCTGATCGCCCTAAAACGCGCCGGTGCCGATGCCATCTTGAGCTATTACGCCCTGGATGCGGCCCGCTGGCTCAAGGAAGGCTAGGGGCGGAAAGATGTCCAGCACCGCGCGTTATGCCGTCTTCGGCCACCCCATCAGCCACAGCCAGTCTCCCCGGATTCATCAACGCTTTGCGGAGGCCACGCACCAGGATCTGACCTATGAGGCCCAGGATGTTCCCCCCGAGGATTTTGATCGCGCGCTGGCGCGTTTTCTTGCCGATGGCGGCCTTGGACTGAACTGCACGGTCCCTTTGAAGGAACTGGCTTTTGCGCGTGCCGATGAGCTGACCCCGAGGGCCGAGCGGGCGGGTGCGGTCAACACCCTGATGCGACTCCCCGAGGGGAGATTGATCGGCGACAACACCGATGGCGTGGGTCTTTTGCGGGATCTTGAAGAGAACCTCAAATTGCCCATTCAAGGCGAGCGGCTGCTGATTCTCGGCGCCGGAGGGGCCGTTCGCGGCATCCTGGAGCCTCTGTTACTGGCGGCACCAGCCGCCCTGACCCTCACCAACCGCACCTTGGAAAAGGCCGAGCGGCTGCGTGATCGGTTCAAATCGCTTGGATCGATCGAGGTGAGCGACGAAGCTGCACTTGAGGGCCAGTCGTTCACACTGATCATCAATGCCACCTCGGCCAGCCTCTCCGGAGCGCTGCCGTCCCTTCCAAGAGGGCTTCTGGCGCCCGGCGGAACCTGCTACGACCTGGCCTATGCCAAGGGGGAGAAGACCGCTTTCGTCCGTTGGGGAGAAACCCAAGGCGCCCGCATCAGCGCCGATGGCATCGGCATGCTGGTGGAACAGGCCGCCGAGGCCTTCTGGCTGTGGCGGGGGATA
This sequence comes from uncultured Methylococcus sp., assembly GCA_964386975.1. GTDB lineage: Bacteria > Pseudomonadota > Gammaproteobacteria > Methylococcales > Methylococcaceae > UBA6136. The sequence continues at coordinate 4,704 of CAYLUS010000011.1, read as the reverse complement.
CGCCCAAGCACGGGGCCGGTGATCCGGATGCTCACGGCCGATGCCGGCCGCTGACTGGCATCAAGACGCTTCGAGCGCCAACCGGTGCTGGTTCTTCAAGCGCACGTAGCCGTCCTTGGAGTAACTCAGAAACTCGAGTTCCTCATCGCGCAGCGTCCGCGCCTGTCGCACCGGACTCCCGACATACAGATAACCGCTCTCCAGCCGCTTGTGGGGGGGAACCAGCGCACCGGCGGCGACCATCACGCGATCTTCAAGGACCGCACCATCCAGAATGATCGCACCAATCCCAATCAGACACAGGTCGCCGATCTGACACCCATGCAAGACGGCCTTGTGGCCGACGGTCACGCCGGCACCGATCCGGAGGGGAAATCCCTGCGGATTGGCATCGCTTCGATGGGTTACATGGAGCACGCTGCCGTCCTGAACATTGGTCTCATCACCCACCGAGATGAAGTTCACATCACCGCGGATGATTGTCCCCGGCCAGATGGAGACATCGCGCCCCAATTCGACATCCCCAATGACCAGCGCCATCGGATCCACCCAGGCCCCTGGCGCCAGACGAGGCCGCTGATCATTGAATGAACGGATCGCCATGCCTCAGGGTTTCCCGCGCGCGGCTTTTTCCTCAAGACCGGACAGCCCGAAGCGGCGCTCCAGCTCGCTCAGGACCTGATCCGGCTTGAGTCCCTGATGGGCCAGAAGAACCAGGGTGTGAAACCACAGATCGGCAACCTCATAGACAATCTGCTCGGGATTACCGTCTTTTGCGGCCATGACGGTCTCGGTCGCCTCCTCCCCCACCTTCTTCAAGATGGCATCCAGCCCTTTGTGATACAGCCTGGCCACGTAGGACGCATCCGGGCTTTCGGATTTTCGGGCCTCTAGGACCTCGGCAAGCTGATCAAGGACGGTCATGTCTGGCCTCCATAAATGGCCTCAGGCGATTTGAGAACCGGCTCAACCGTTTCCCAGCGACCGTCCCTGAAACGCCGATAGAAACAATGATGGCGGCCGGTATGACAGGCCATCCCGCCATGCTGACGGACCTTCAGAAGAATCACATCTTCATCGCAATCCAGGCGCATTTCCAACACCTCCTGACGGTGCCCCGAGGTCTCACCCTTGCGCCAGAGCTGTTTGCGGGAACGGGACCAGAAGACCGAACGGCCCTCCTCGGCCGTCAGTGCGAGGGCTTCGCGGTTCATCCAGGCGACCATCAGCAGGCTGCCGCTTCCTGCTTCCTGCACGACAGCCGGGACCAGACCCTCGGTATTCCAGCGCACCTCATCAAGCCAGTCGGTCACAGACGCACCTCAATGCCCCGCTCCGCCATGCGGGTCTTGGCCTCGCGGATACTGTATTCCCCGAAGTGGAAAATACTGGCTGCCAGGACCGCATCAGCCTCACCCAGGGTGACCCCATCTGCCAGATGATCCAGCGTGCCGACACCGCCGGAGGCGATCACCGGCACCTTGACGGCCTGACTGACCGCCCGGGTCAGCGCCAGATCAAATCCGGATTTGGTGCCATCGCGATCCATGCTGGTCAGAAGAATCTCTCCCGCCCCATAACCCTCCATGCGACGCGCCCATTCGACGGCATCCAGCCCGGTGGGCTTGCGACCACCATGGGTGAAAATCTCCCAGATCGGCGGATCGAAGGACACCTGCTTGGCATCGATGGCCACGACGATGCATTGGCAACCAAAACGCTCGGCAGCCTCCCTGACGAATTCGGGTCGCTGCACGGCCGCACTGTTGATGCTCACCTTGTCGGCACCGGCATTGAGCATCCGCCGGATGTCTTCGAGCGTCCGGATCCCGCCGCCGACCGTCAGGGGAATGAATATCTGACCGGCCACCTCGGCGACCACGTGCACCAGGGTCTCGCGATCATCGGAACTGGCCGTGATATCCAGAAAGGTCAGTTCGTCAGCACCCTCAAGGTCATAGCGCTTGGCGATCTCCACCGGGTCACCGGCATCCTTGATCTCCAGGAAACGAACGCCCTTGACGACCCGACCGTTGTCGACATCGAGACAGGGAATAATGCGCTTGGCCAGCATGTCAGTACTGCGCCGCGACCTTCAGGGCCTCCGGAAAATCCAGGGTTCCCTCATAGATGGCACGCCCCGTGATCGCTCCCGTTACGCCATCGCCCACCACTGCACCCAGCGCATGAATGTCCGCCATGGTATGGATGCCGCCGGAGGCAATCACCGGAATCTTGATGGCGCGCGCCAGTCGCGCCGTTGCCTCGACATTGACACCCTGCATCATGCCATCCCGACTGATATCGGTGTAGATGATCGCAACGACCCCGTCATCTTCAAATTTCTGTGCCAGATCAATGACATCGTGATTGGACAGCTTTGACCAGCCATCAATGGCCACCTTGCCATCCTTGGCATCCAGCCCGACGATGATGTGATTTGGGAATTCAGCGCTGACCTCACGGACAAAATGCGGCGCACTGACCGCTTTGGTTCCGATGATGACGAAATCAACCCCGATATCGAGGTACGCCTGAATGGTGTCCTCGTCACGAATGCCGCCGCCGACCTGAATCTCGACATCCGGAAACGCATTGGAGATCGCCCGGATCACATCCCCGTTCTGGGGCTTGCCGGCAAAGGCCCCGTCCAGATCCACCAGATGCAATCGGCTGGCGCCCGCCGCCACCCATTGCCCGGCAACCGCCACCGGGTCATCGGAGAAGACCGTATCGTCTTCCATCCGGCCCTGTCGAAGCCGAACACACTGGCCACCTTTGAGATCGATCGCCGGAATCAGAAGCATGGGAAAACCTCTTGCAAATGCAGCTGGGAAGGAAACGGGAACCCTGACTCAGGGCGACCAGGCCAGAAAGTTGCCCAACAGCTTGAGCCCCAGCGCCTGACTTTTTTCCGGATGGAACTGGACAGCAACGACAGGTCCATCGGCAACGGCCGAGGCAAAAGGGCCGGGATAGTCGGTTGTGGCAGCCACGTGCGCGGGATTGCGCGGCTGGGCGTAGTAACTATGGACGAAATAGAACCAGGAACCTTGGGGGATTCCTGCCCAGATCGGATGCGCCTGCGTGGGCATGACGCGGTTCCAGCCCATGTGCGGAATCTTGAGCCGATGCCCCCTGGCATCCACCTGGCCCTCCGGAAAACGCAGCACCTCGCCTTGGATCAGGCCCAGGGTCGCTGTTCCCCCATTCTCCTCGGTCTGATCGAGAAGGGCCTGCATGCCAAGGCAAATACCAAGGAAAGGCCGACGTTCGGCAGCCTCTTTGAGGACCTCGACCAGACCCCGCTGGCTCAATTGCGCCATGCAATCGCGCATGGCACCTACCCCTGGGAAAATCACGCGGTCCGCCGCCAGAATCTGTTCCGGCCGATCGGTGACCTCGATCCGGGCATTGGGACCTGCATGCTGGACGGCCTTGGCAATCGAGTGGAGATTGCCCATGCCATAGTCAATGATCGCGACGGAGTCCATGAAGGATCAGTTCTTCAGCGTGAAAAAAGTCAGAGTGCCCCTTTGGTCGAGGGGATCGTGCCCTCCATCCGGACATCCCACTCAAGGGCCATGCGCAGCGCGCGCCCGAACGCCTTGAAAATCGTTTCTGCCACATGATGGGCATTGTCGCCACGAAGGCTGTCGATGTGCAGCGTGATCTGGGCGTGATTGACGAAGCCGCGAAAGAATTCGCCGAAAAGGTCAACGTCAAAGGCGCCGATACGGGCCCTTGGGTAGTTGACGTGATAGATCAGACCCGGTCGTCCCGAAAAATCGACAACGACTCGCGCCAACGCTTCATCGAGCGGCACATAGCTGTGGCCATAGCGGCGGATACCCCGCTTGTCACCCACCGCGTCGCGAAACGCCATCCCCAGCGTGATGCCGATATCCTCGACCGTGTGGTGATCATCGATCTGTCGGTCACCGGTAGCCTTGACCTTGAGGTCAATGAGGCCATGGCGGGCAATCTGGTCCATCATGTGATCGAGGAAGGGAACGCCGGTCTCAAAGGATGCCTGCCCCGTTCCGTCGAGATTGATCTCGACCTGAATCTGGGTCTCTGAGGTATTACGGACAACGGCTGCGGTACGGGCGATCATGGGGGTCATCATCAGGCGGCTCGGGGGGCGATCACTGTCCATGATATAACGATGCCCGGCATTCCTAAAGCCGTTCCTTTCATTTGATGCGACGTGGACCTATGAAATGGTGCTCGTTGACAAGGTCAAAGCCCCCAAAACGATGAAAAGCTATCGCCAAGAACTCTGGTTTAACGTGCCCCGACGCATGGGGTTTTTGAACATTACCGATCGCATTCTCGAATGCCTTGCTGCGAGCGGCATTCAGGAAGGCCTGGTGCTGGTCAACGCCATGCACATCACCGCCTCGGTGTTCATCAACGATGATGAATCCGGCCTGCACGCCGATTATGCCGCCTGGCTCGAGCGGCTGGCGCCGCATGAACCCTTGAGTCAGTACCGGCACAACCTGACCGGCGAGGATAACGGCGATGCTCACCTCAAACGGCAGGTCATGGGGCGCGAGGTCGTGATTGCGGTCACCGCAGGGCGCCTGGACTTCGGTCCCTGGGAACAGATCTTCTATGGCGAATTCGACGGTCGCCGGGACAAGCGCGTTCTGGTCAAGATCATCGGGGCCTGATCGAACCTTTCTACCGGACCTAGGA
>CAYLUS010000010.1:0-56436 GCA_964386975.1 uncultured Methylococcus sp. | reverse complement strand
TCCTCCCCATGAATGGGGAGGTTTGACGCGCTTCCCGATCAAAAAAAAGAAAAGAAGTTCCCGGCGTCAGGATCCAAAGGCTACAATCAAACCTCTGCCCAGGAGACCCCGAATGCGAACAGGCCGTATAAAAAATTCAGCCGCTGTGGCCCGGGGCAGCCATTTCAATCCCCTCTGGATGCTGGGACTCGTGCCGGTCTGCTTGATGCTCCGCTGGCTTGAAGCCAATCCGCTGTGGATCTTTCTGACCGCACTCGGCAGCATCTACGCGCTGGCCGAACTCATGGCCGAAACCACCGAGACTGTGGCCGGTGTTCTGGGCCCCACACTGGGGGGACTGCTCAATGCCACCCTCAACAATGCGCCCGAAATCATCATCGCTTTTTTTGCCCTAAAGCATGGCCTTGTCAATGTTGTAAAAGCCTCCATCACCGGATCCATTCTGGTGGAACTACTGCTGGGTCTTGGCCTGGCAATGTGGCTCGGTGGCCTTCGTCACGGGGCTCAGACCTTCTGCCAGCAAACCATCAAAGTTCACACCGGTTTGCTGACGCTCTGTAGCTTTGCACTGATCATTCCTGCGCTCTTCCATCTCGGGGCTTCGGACCGTGAGATCGCACTCAGCCGGGAGATTTCCTTTGTTCTGCTGGGCATTTATGCCACCAAACTGATCAGCAGCCTTCGCCCTTCAGTATCCAAAAATCCCCCCCGGCAACAAAGCCCTGTGGATCAGGAGGTCCAGCGGAAGGTCAAACATGCAGCCGGTCTTTTGCTGATCTCGGCCCTTGGACTTGCCGTGATCAGCGAGGTGATCACCGATGCACTGGAACCCACCGCCCGTCTTTTGGGCCTCTCGGATGTCTTTAGCGGCATCATTCTGCTCGCAGGGGCGGGGGGGATCGGTGAAATTGTCAGCACCACGCGCTTTGCGCTTAACAACAAGATGGATCTGGCCATTGAATCGTCCGTCGGATCGAGCATCCAGATGATCCTGTTCGCCACCCCGCTGCTGGTTTTTGGTGCCCCGCTGGTGGGCTGCGAAATGAATCTGCTATTCAGTCCCTTTGAGATCGCAACCCTTCTTCTGACCTCTATCCTGATTCGAATTCTGATCATGGATGGCGCTTCGACCTGGTTTGAAGGCATGATGCTGGTGGCGCTCTACCTCATGCTCGGAATGGGCTTTTACCATCTGCCGCCGATGGCCTGAATGATCGATCTGCTACTCAAGGTCCGGATCCTACGGCCCCGATCAAGGAAATCCATGCCCGCAATCACCACCTTTGGCCTCCGATACCGCTTTACCCAACAGCTGATGATTGTGGTGATTCTGTTGCTATCTTCGGGCACGCTGGCGGCGCAGGAGACAATCCCCAGCAACGAAAACTCAGAAATCAGCCCACAGCTCAAAATCAAGGAGGCCGAACTGGTAAAACTCCGCCGGGACATCGTGCGGGACACCCTCAAACTCGAGCCGGAGGTGGCCAAGCGGTTCTGGCCCTTGTATGACGAGTATCTGGGACGCCTGAGTGAACTGCGTTCAAAACGCCGCGAAGTCCTCTCGGATCTGGGACAGGGAGTCGATGGCATGAGCGAGGAAGAAGCCCGGGAATATGTCAACGACAAGCTGGAGTTCGAGCAACGGCGGTTGAGCGATGATCACGCCTATTACAGAAAGCTGGCCACATTCATGGACTACCGAACACTGGCCCTCTATTTGCAGGTGGAAGGCAAGATCAGGGTCTACATTGAAGCCGGCATCGAGGAATCGATACCGCTGATCCGCTAGGCGCGCCCGTGGGCGTTTATCAGGCTTTTGCCCGCCGGTTCTGCAAAAGGGCTATCGGACTTCCACTTCTGTTGCTGATAGCCATCAGCCCATGCGCTCTGGCGACTGATGACCGACCGAGCGATCGCCCCGCTGCGGTTTCAGCGTCGATTCGGTCGACCGCCCCTGCTACGAATCAAAACCCTTTTATGAAACTCTTTCATCTAGGGCACCAGGTCGGAAAACTCGTGGTGAGCGAAGCGCAAGCCCGGCATCCGGATGCGCCGAAACTTGAAAGTGATCCCGCCGATCAGGACATCAAACGATACTCCTCCACAGTGAGTGCGTCGGAAAAACAGTATTTTTTCATTGGTCGCTACGATCGATCGCGAGCCCGCCTGCCGGAAAACGTGGATGCCTGGCGGGCAACTCCGAATATCGGCAACCCAGGACCCGATCTTGCCAACTGGCCCAACAGCGCCTTCACGCTGCCTCAAGGACGGGCCTATATTGAAGTGGAGCCCCTGAGCTATTCCGCCCAGTTCACCTCAGGTGTGACGCAACCCGGGCAATACTCCATCGATTTTCTGCTCCGCTATGGGTTAACGGATGACATTGAGCTGCGCGTGTTCGGCAATGGCCCCACGTGGACCCTCGGTAACGTTCAGGCCTCGAATTTTGCCCCCTTGGCCTTTGACACCAAAATTCATGTGTTTGATGAGCATGAGGACCTCATGCTTCCTGCCATGGGCATCGAGGCCTACATTCAGACCGAATGGCTCGGCAGCACCAACACCAACTCCGGAACCCAGCCGAGTATCAACCTTAATTTCGACCAGTCTTTGCCTTGGGAAATCGACTTTGAATACAACCTGGGCGCGGTCAGAACGCTGGAAAGCGTCAATGGGCTCAATTCAAATGTGTGGGAATTAAGCTTTCAATGGTCATTGCAACGTGACTTTTTCGAGAAGCAGGTCGCCTTTTTTATTCATGGCTACCTCAATGCGCCTTCGCTCCCGCGCGTCCCTAACCCGGGCAACCAGAATAAATACAATCTGACAGGGACCTATGCAGGTGATCAGAACGTGGTTGGCGCGGGTTTTATCTGGACGGTCAATTCCCGACTGGCGCTTTGGGGTCAGAACAGTTTTGGCACCAATAGCGCTTCCCCCTCCATGCTCAGCAATGTGGGCCTCGCGCTTGCTTTCTGACTCCCGAGTTTTCCCTCGATCCATGGCCCAGCCTGCCTAAATGTCGCTCACATGGCCTCGGTGATGCGCCGACTCCGGCCGAACCGGCACTTCCGACCCCAGACTGAAATCGCCGCTCCAAATCCATCTGGCGAGAGATGATCGAAGGCATCACCTCGAAAAGCGATGTCCGGGGCGGTCTCCAGCCGCACGTCTTTCACAAGAGCGGAACCTTTCGAATGGCGCCAGCCTGCGATGCGATAAAATCGGCAAACCCCACTCTGATTGGATCCGGACGCACGGGGTACGTCCCATGCAGAGGGCTGGAATTTGCTAGCAAAAAGACTGCCCACTCGGTTGTTTTGTGCAGCCGATGTGCGGGCCATGGACCTTCGCGCCATTCGGGAATGGGGCATCAGTGGCATGGAACTCATGGAGCGGGCCGGTGCTTCCGTTTTCAAGGCGGCCCAGGAGCGCTGGCCCGGTGCTCGTACCCTCTCGGTGGTCACGGGGGGTGGCAATAACGGCGGTGATGGCTTCATTGTGGCCCGACTTGCACACCAGGCCGGCTGGGATGTGCGGGTATTTCCGGTGTTTCCACCCGAAACGCTGAAAGATGATGCCGCCCTCGCCTTCCAACGCTACCGCAATGCTGGCGGTGCGCTGCTCCATTTCATACCGGAGGATTTCGAGGGTTCGGAGATCCTGGTCGATGGGCTGTTTGGTACCGGACTGAATCGGCCAGTGGACGAGGCGCCGCTGGCGGTCATCCATGCCATCAACCGCTACCGCGAGCGAGGCTTCCAGCACCAGAAGAACCGACGAGGCGTTCTGGCCATTGACATACCCTCCGGGCTCTCGGCCGACACCGGCCAGACCCTGGGTGGTGCCGTCAAGGCCGACCTGACGGTCACCTTTGTCGGACTCAAGCAGGGTCTTTTTACAGGCGATGGACCGGATCGCTGCGGCGAGATTCGCTTTGAGGATCTGGATCTGGACCCAAGGCTTCAGACGGAAAGTCCCTGCTCCTCGCGCCTGCTCGAACACTTTCGAGGCTTGCCGCCGCGACCCCTCTCCTCCCACAAGGGCATGAATGGCCATGTGCTGATCGTTGGAGGAAACCATGGCTTTGGCGGAGCGCCGCGGCTTTCAGGTGAAGCCGCGCTACGGATTGGCGCGGGACTGGTGACGGTAGCCGCGCGCCCTCCGGCGGCGTTGACCATGCAGCTTGGATGCCCCGAGCTCATGTGCCATGGCGTTGACGCGCCGGACTCCCTCGCGCCCCTGATGGAGGCTGCAAGCCTGATTGCCATCGGCCCTGGTCTTGGCCAGGACGCGTGGGCAGAAGCCCTCTTGAACGCCGTCCTTGAGAGCAGCAAACCCCTGGTGGTCGATGCCGATGCCCTCAACCTGCTCGCAAGGCGACCGATCAAGCGGTCCCATTGGGTCCTGACGCCACACCCAGGCGAAGCGGCTCGTCTTTTGGGCACCGACACCGCAGCAATTCAAAAAGACCGCTTTAGCGCCCTCTCGCAGCTGGTCAAGACCTTTGGCGGAACCCTAGTTTTGAAGGGTTCGGGCAGCCTGATTCAGTCCGATGATCAGACGCCGGAAATCTGCCGTCACGGTAATCCTGGCATGGCCACCGGTGGCATGGGCGATGTCCTGACCGGTGTGATTGCGGGACTCGTGGCCCAGGGCCTCAGCCTTCCGGATGCTGCCCGTCGCGGGGTCCAGTGGCATGCATTGGCAGCCGACCGGGCGGCAGAGGCCGGCCAGCGGGGCCTTATGGCCTCTGACCTCATGCCGCATCTGCGAACACTCGTTAATCAGGGGACGCCCTAGGCGATGGCGCAGTCCCTTCGGACCTGGCAGCTGGCCGATGAAGCGGCCACGCTTGCCTTTGCCCGGCGCTTGGTAGAATGCCTGCCCGAAGGCCCCGTGACTGTCCTCCTTGAGGGGCCGTTGGGTGCTGGCAAAACCACACTGGTCAGGGGTTGCCTGAATGCCTTGGGGCATCTGGGGTCGGTCAAAAGTCCGACCTTTACCCTGGTCGAGGAATATCCCTTGTCCGGGCGGCCCGTGCTTCATTTTGATCTTTACCGACTGGGTGACCCTGAAGAGCTGGAATGGATAGGAATCCGCGATTATTTGAGTTCAGGCGCCCTGATCTTCATCGAATGGCCGGAAAGAGGTTCTGGGATTTTGCCATTAGGGGATCTCTTGATTCGCCTTGACTATCAGGGGATTGAGCGATGCCTTGACATGACTGCAGGAACCCCCGTTGGTCAGCACTGCCTGATTCAACTTGCGCAAAGCGAGCCTTGAATGCAAGAAAAACCGCCTTCATCAGTGCATTACTGCCCGAACACGGCTTTGCGGTCTCTGTTTGCGTGCTCGGTGCCGCTCCTTGCACTGATCTTGATGGCTGGCGATGCGCTGGCAGAGACCAAAACCCCGAATCAGCGCGTGTTTGAGAACGGCAAAAGCCACTTCGTCGTCGCCATCGATGCAGGACATGGCGGCAAGGACAGTGGCGCAATCGGCCCCAAGGGCACACAGGAGAAGGATCTCGTGCTTTCTATCGCCAAACGCCTTTATGAACTTCTGCGGCATGAGCCCGGCATCCGGCCTATCCTGATTCGACCCAACGATCAGTTCATTACGCTGAGAAAGCGGGCAGAAGCAGCCCGCGACCGGGAAGCAGACCTGTTCATCTCACTCCATGCCGATGCCGAATCCGAGGGTGAAGCCCGAGGGACGTCCGTCTTCACCTTGTCTGAAAACGGGGCCACCAGTGAGGCCGCCCGCTGTCTGGCCGACCGGGAAAATGCCGGGGAGGTTGCCGGTGTGGATCTCAAGACCGAGGATGCCATGGTGGCCTCCGTCCTCGTCGACCTCTCAAAGAATGCAACCGCCGAATCCAGCGAGCAAGCCGCCACCCAGGTGCTTCATGCACTTCAGAGGGAATTCAAGGTGCATCAGTCCTCTGTGCAGAAGGCAGGGTTTGCCGTGCTCAAATCCCTCGATGTCCCCTCGCTTCTCGTTGAAACGGGCTTCATTTCCAACGCCGAAGAGGAGCAACGCCTGAGTGATCCAAAGCAACAGGATCGACTCGCGCGCGCCCTGTTCCGGGGCGTGCGCAACTTTGCCAAAGCCGCCTCCGCCGATAACCCCACCCTAACGCCATGAACGGCTCTGAGAAAAATCGCATCGTCTACTCGACCCTTACCGGCCGTATGTGTCCGGAATGTCGTCATCCCGCGCAAGAATGCATCTGCAAAAAGGCCCAGACAGTGCCGAAAATCGACGGGATTGTCAGGGTTCAGCGGCAAACCAAAGGGCGTGGCGGCAAGGATGTCACACTGATTCACGGCGTCAGTGCAAACCCCGAGGTGCTTCAAAAACTCGCCAAGGAACTCAAGCAGCGCTGCGGCACAGGCGGGACGGTCAAGGACTGGGTCATCGAGATTCAGGGCGATCAGCGCAAGCCGATTGTCGAGGCACTCACGAAAAAAGGCTACACGGTCAAACTGGCCGGCGGTTAGCCCCCAGAAATCACAAAGGGGTGAATGCAACACAGATTGCATTCACCCCTTTGAGCCAAGGGCGCCGTTGGATTACGGGCCCCTGGATATCCATCCGACGTCTTAGTGGGTCGGATACAAAATGCTGGGCTGGAAGTAGGCCGCAGGATATTTGGGATCCTGAACGACCGCGGGCGCCTGAGCGACGGCCGTCGGTGCCGCGGCGGGCGCTGCGGAGGCCGCAACTGCAGCGGGGGCTGCTGCCGCAGGCGCCACACTGACCGGAGCCGGAGTTGATGCGAGCACCCCGTGCGTCTTCTCGATCAGTTCGGGGTTACTGAAAATCACGGATGGCTGGAAATTATAGGCCGGATACTTGCTGTCATCGGCGGCGGCCATCGCGTTCGTTGCCGTACACAGGGCAGCCATCGCAGCAATCCCGAGCAGAGTTTTGGTTGCTTTCATCATGATCTCCATCAGTTCAGTTCTTATTGTCAGTTCAGCGTCGGCAAATCCAGCACGCTGACCAACCGATAGGACCAGCCGGTAAGCTGGAAATTCCCCACGATCCGTATGCAGATCCAAAAAAGGGGCAATAGGCGCCAACTCAGGATCTTTGTTTCGAAGTTTACCACTCTAATCCAAAACCGTCTGAGGGTGAATGCTTCTGCCTTCATCTCACCCGCAAGGGCCCGCCTGTTAAGGTGAGACCGCCCATACACAGCGCGCTCCCGCCAGCTCTTGGGGACTAGGCCCCAAGGCACACTCGCTCACCACTTCCATTCATGTTCCCAGTATGGGATTCCCTGGGCTGTCGCTCAAATTCCGTTCTCCTTGCCATCGCTGCCAGATTCTCCCGGCCAGACTCCGGCACCATTCGCGCGCCCCCTCCTCAGAAAAGGCCGGTAATCCGCCCATTGTCATCGACATCGATGGCCTCGGCCGCTGGCACTTTCGGCAAACCCGGCATGGTCATGATGTCCCCGGCGATCGCCACCACGAAGCCGGCGCCATTTGCCAGGCGCACCTCCCGTATATGGACGGTATGGCCTTCCGGTGCGCCCCGACGGCTCGGGTCTGTCGAGAACGACATCTGCGTCTTGGCCATGCACACCGGATAGTCGGGGTAAAGTTGGCTCCATTCCGCGAGCTGCTTTTGAACCTTGGAATCGGCGGTGACCTGGCTTGCCCCATAAATTTTCTTGGCAATGGCCTCGATCTTTTGCCAAAGGGTCATTTCGGCCTCGTACACATAACGGTGCTGACCCGGCGCCGTTGACACTTGCTCCACCACCGCCCGCGCCAGATCTTCCGCTCCCTGACCACCTTCGGCCCAGTGCCGCGCAATGACCACCTGGACACCCAGGTGCTGGCAATGGGTCTTTAGAAGCGAGATTTCCGCCTCGGTATCAAAGGTAAAGTGATTGACGGCCACGATACATGGCAATCCATAGTGATCCCGAATGTTGGCAACATGGCGCTCGAGGTTGGCAAACCCCCGCTCCAACGCCGCGAGATCCTCGCGATTAAGGTCTTCCTTGGCAACCCCGCCATGGAACTTGAGGGCCCTTAGCGTTGCCACCAGCACCACCACAGCCGGGCTCAAATCTGCCATCCGGCACTTGATGTCGATGAATTTTTCAGCCCCGAGATCCGCACCAAAACCGGCCTCCGTCACCACATAATCGGCAAGGCGCAGGGCCGTACGAGTCGCCATGACGGTATTACAGCCATGGGCAATATTGGCAAAGGGACCGCCGTGAATGATGGCCAGGTTGTTTTCAAGCGTCTGGACCAGATTCGGCTTGATGGCCTCCTTCAGGAGGGCCGCCATCGCGCCCTGCGCCTTCAGGTCCCGGGCATAGACCGGTGTTTTGCCGTCTGTCCGGTAGGCCACGATGATGCGGCCGAGGCGCTCCTTGAGGTCCTTGAGCCCACGAGCAAGGCACAAAATGGCCATCACTTCGGAGGCAACGACGATGTCATAGCCATCCTCTCTCGAAAACCCATTGGCAACACCACCAAGACCGATCACGATTTTTCGAAGCGCACGGTCATTCATATCGACGACCCGCTTCCACTGGATGCGCCGGGGATCGATTCCGAGGCTGTTTCCCTGCTGAATGTGGTTGTCAATCAGCGCTGCGAGCAGGTTGTGGGCCACCCCGATGGCGTGGAAATCACCGGTAAAGTGAAGGTTAATGTCCTCCATCGGCACCACCTGGGCATGGCCGCCGCCGGCGGCACCGCCCTTGACCCCGAAGCAGGGGCCAAGAGAGGGCTCCCGAAGACACATGACCGCCTTGTGGCCAAGGCGATTCAAGGCATCCCCTAAACCGACCGTTGTGGTGGTCTTGCCCTCACCGGCCGGCGTCGGGCTAATGGCCGTGACGAGCACGAGGTGGCCCTCGGGGCGCTGCTCCAGTGAGTGAATGTAATCCAGGGAGAGTTTGGCCTTGTAATGTCCATAAGGATCCAGTTCCGCCGCCGGAATGCCAAGCCGCGCTTGGGCAAGCTCGGAGATGGGAATCATGCGGGCCTTCTGGGCAATTTCAATGTCGGACATGCGCTTTCCTGCTTCAGGCGTTGCGGCTAACCGCCACAACATTTCTTGAATTTCTTGCCGCTACCACAGGGGCACGGCGCATTCTTGAGTGTCTTGCCCTGATGGGCGATCTTGCCATGAAAGGGAAAACTGGCATCGAGATACACCCAGCGCCCCTCATGTCGGGTAAAACGGCTGATTTCATGGAAGAGGTAAGTGTCCTCACCCAATTCATAAGTGGCCTTGAATTCGACAACCCCCCGCTGATCCTCCTCACCCCCGCCGATGGTATCGACGATCAGAAGACTTGACCAACGCCGCTCATCTTGCTCGAACCCGAGCTTTTTGGGGCATGACGAAAGGTCCCACGTCTCCATGAGGTATTCCGGCCGTCGCAACTGAAACGCAGAAAACCTCGATCGCATCAGGGTTTCGGCGGTGGGAGCCGACCGTTGCCCCTCAAGGTAAGGCGCACAGCACATGCCAAACGAACGGCCTGACCAGCAGCAACAAGGTGACTCAGAATCCATAGTAATGAGGGAAGAAAACAGCCGGGGCGGCACGACTTAGTTGCTGATTCTAACATTGCCTCAACCCGGACTCTCCCAAGGCAGGCTAGAATGCGGTAATGGACCACGCGACCTTTGCTGAGCGCATGATCGCCTGGCAGGCGGACTCTGGCCGCAACGCGCTGCCATGGCAGCAACCGGCGACGCCCTATCGGGTCTGGATTTCGGAAATCATGCTCCAACAGACCCAGGTCACGACCGTGATTCCCTATTTCGAGCGGTTCATGGCCCAATTCCCGGGTCTCCCGGAACTTGCCAAGGCCGAAACCGAGTCGGTGCTGGGGCTCTGGTCGGGGCTAGGCTACTATGCCCGCGCTCGCCACCTGCATGCCTGCGCTCGCGCCCTAATGGCCCTCCACGAGGGCCGGTTTCCGGCATCAATTGATGCCCTGATGGCCCTCCCCGGCATTGGACGATCCACTGCGGGCGCCATCCTGAGTCTTGGAATGGGACTGCGGGCGCCTATTTTGGATGGCAATGTGCGTCGGGTGCTGACCCGCTTTGCCGGCATTGACGGGTGGCCGGGGCGACTGTCCGTTCAGAACCAGCTCTGGGCGCTCAGCGACACCCTTACCCCTGCACACCATCCGGACCGGTTCAATCAGGCCATGATGGACCTCGGCGCAATGATCTGCAGGCCCAGACAGCCGCTCTGCGAGGCGTGCCCGGTCGCAGCGGGCTGCTGGGCGAGGCGCCATGGATGCCAGACCGCGCTGCCAAGCCCGCGGCCATCTCGATCACTGCCTACGCGCCAGGCCCTCCTGCTCATGGTCTATGACGAGAGTGGCGCGGTGTTTCTCGAAAAGCGTCCCGCTCAGGGCATTTGGGGAGGACTTTGGTCATTGCCGGAGTTCAAGGATCTCAGAGACCTCGATGCCCGACTGGACATAGAATCAGCGCACGACCCGGATCTTGAGGTCCTGGAAAGACAGCGACACACCTTCTCCCATTTCCATCTCGACTTTCAGCCGGTCCTTCTCAGACGTAAAATCCAAGAACAGCATCTGCCACCGGGCATCTGGCATCGCGACCTTGTAGGCCTTGCCCTGCCGGCCCCGATCCGGCGCCTTTTACAACGCATTGGAGAAACCCCATGAGTCAGACCGTGTTTTGCAAGCGCCTGGGCCGCGAGGCCGAAGCCCTGGAACGGCCGCCGTTTCCGGGCGCCGAGGGCCAACGAATTTTCGAGAATATCTCCAAGGAGGCCTGGCTGGAGTGGACCGGCGTTCAGACGATGCTGATCAATGAACACCGTCTGACACCCTTTGAAGCCGACGCCAAGAAGTTCCTCGCCCAAGAGCGCGAAAAGTTTCTCTTTGGCGGCAGTACGGAACTCCCTGAGGGCTATAAACCCAAGGCCTGAGGCCTTCGACTAGCCCTCCTCTTCAGGATCCTCGTAGTTATCCGGTTGCGCGGGTGACTGTGGCGGTAAAGGCGCGCGAATGGCGGGGGCTCTTGCAGGCTCCGCCTCCGGGCGGTAGGGATTTTCTGGAGAGTAGCCACCCCCTTGGGTGCCACCCTCCGCTTCAGGATCGCCATCAAAGCTGCGGGGCAACGGCGCGATCGGTCGTCTGGGTGCCACAACTGGCGCATCGTCCTGATCCTCGAAGGCCGGCGGCTTGCCGGCACGAGCGCCTGCAGGCTTTGCCGCCTTCTCGGTCAGAGAATCGGGCGCCTCGCTCTTGGGTGGCGGGGCTAAACCGATATCAGCGCCAGGTCCTGCATCCCAGCCCTCCGACGTACCCCCGATCCGAACCGGAATCCCCGTCGGCTTCTCGATCGCGCGGTGGACCTTGTCCATGTCGATCATGACATCGCCCTTATCCCGCTGCCTCTGAATTTCCTGATTGGCAAGACGCATCAGGAACCGGGACCGCTGGGCATCCTCCTGATCCAGAATTCGCTTGGGCACATTCTCATCGACATCATGGGGTGCAATACCCACGTCTTCGTCCAACGGCTGGCTGACCTCCATATAGAGGAGCCCATCCTTCCATCCCAGCTTGACCGGCTGATTGACAAGATAGACCGGCGATCCGACCGGGATCAGGGGAAATAGCTTGGCGATGTCCTCGTTATAAAGACGCATGCAACCGTGGGTGACGCGCATGCCAATGCCATCGGCCTTCGCCGCATCGGTACCATGGATCAGGTAGCCTGCAACACCGAGCCGCATGGCATATTTGCCAAGGGGATTGTCAGGACCTGGTGGTACCACATCCGGCAAGGGATCACCCTTGGCTGCATGCTCCCGCTTGATCGAGGCCGGCGGCGTCCAGGATGGATCTTTCTGCTTGTGGACGACCGTGGTCTTGCCAATTGGCGTCCGCCAGTCCATGCGGCCCATGCTTACAGGATAAGTGATTACCTCACCGCTGTTGGCCGACTCAAAGCTGCCCCCCTGATCGGCCTCCACGGGTTGGGATTCCACCTGGGGCTTACAGACTTTCTGGAGTTTCGCCGGACTGGTCGGTTTCGCCATCTTGGCGGTTGCCGCCGCCCCTGGCTTGTTGGTAGCTTGGGCCTTGGAGGCAGGCGCTGCCCCCACGCTCTTGGCGGGCGTCGCGGGTGGCTTGACCTTGGACTTTTGCGCTGGCAACGCCTTGGCTGTGTCCACCTTGGACTTGACGCCCGCATCGGCGCTCTTGCGACCGGATTTAGCGGCGGCCGGCGATGACTCCACAGGAACCATTGTGCAGGTCACCGCCCCTTTTTTAGCCGGAGCGGCCTTTCGGGCCGGAGCCACCTGTCGCACCGGAAAGTAGTAAAGGCGCATCTCGGGGATATTGACCACGATGCCGGCCCGGGGCGCATTCGGCAGGATGTATTCCTGCGGAATGACGACATCCGCATCCTTGCCGGGCAGCCACCGGTCGACAGTGGGATTGGCCATCATCATCTCGTCCTGCCCCACACTGAGGCGACGGGCAATGTCGATCAGGGTGTCTTCCTGGTGCGGATGGGTATGTCGGAGCTCGCCGATGATGTCATCCCCATGGGCGGGCAACGGAAAGGTCTCCGCCATCGATGGCGTCAGACCTAAGGTCATGACGACCAAGGCAACCCCAAGCGTGGTCAGCGTCTTTTGAGCAAGGTGTGAGAGAGAAAACGGGATCATGGCCATCGGGTTACGCATTTTTCGGAAGGTCCTCGCGCACTTCGCCACCGAACCATCCCAAAATGGAGGACAGTAGCAGGTCGAATTCAAGTGTCATCAGGGTAAAGTCTGCATCAAACTGGCGGACCGGGTCATCGCCCACCTCCTCTTTGGGCGCCTCATCCGGCGTATCGAGGAACTTCAGCCGGCGTATTGCCAGCGTGTCATCGAGAACCAGGCTCAGGCGGTCATTGAATGTTAGTGCCAGTTTGATGAGTTCTTTCCCGGCCTCAATGTGATTCAGCATTTCCGGCACAACGAGGTCCTGTTTGCGACAGCGAACCACAGCCCCGTCCTCCTCCTTGGACTTGAGTTCACACTCATTCTCAAGCGTCACGCCATCCGGCAGATTGCCTTTGGCCAGCCATTCGGTCATGACGAAACCCGGGCGTTCCTGAACCCTGAGCGGCCGGACCGGAAAACCGTCCAGACACTGCCTTAAGAGAGCGACCACATCCTCCGCCTTGCGGGGGCTGGCCGCATCGATCACCAGCCAGCCTTTGCGGGGATCCAGATAGGCGTAGGTCTTGCGACTCTGGCTGAATGCGCGGGGCAAGAGATCGGTAAGGACCTCATCACGGATGGACTCGCGCTCCTTGCGGGAGGGAAATCGTCCCTGGCTTTCGGAAAACGCCTCGACCCGCTCGGAGACCACCTCATTGATGACGCCCGAGGGTAAAACCTTGTCCTCGACCTTAAGGCAAATCATCAGATAGCCGTTCGCCTGATGAACCAGCGCTGCATCGTTCTTTGCCAGCGGCGAAACCCAACCGACCGCCCGAGGCTCAAGGCTGCCACAGGCCACAAAGCGCCGAGCCTCGAGTTTGGCCTCCAATTCAAGGCCGTTCAAGGCAAACGCATCAGCCAGTTGCAGAACCGTTAGATTTTTGAAAAACATGCGCGGGTTATAAGGAAATAAAACCTTTAATTATCAACGTTTAGGTAGTTAAAGTCACCCCTTTTGGCGCCGCTGAAAGCGCCCCGGCGGCGCGCCATAAAACCGGTGCTGCCGCATCACCCCTAACAAAGTCAGTCAATGGCGCTATGCTTTAGTCACCTTCATGCAAACAGCGAAAGCCATCATGTCCGACACGATCCATCCGACCCTGGCGCTCGAGGTCAAGGGCGTCGCCTTCGCCTACGGAAAAAAAAAGGCCTTGAACGAGGTCAGCTTCGAGGTCCCTCAAGGCGCCTGCACGATGCTTCTCGGTCCCAATGGCGCTGGCAAATCGACGCTTTTCAGCCTCATTACCCAGCTCTACAACAGTCCGAGCGGCCACATCCGGATCGGGGGCCATGATCTTCGCCAGCACCCACTGAAAGCGCTCGGCGAGCTTGGGGTGGTCTTCCAGCAAAGCACGCTGGATCTGGACCTTACCGTGCGTCAGAACCTTCTCTATCATGCCGCGCTGCATGGCCTCAGCACCGCCGTCGCTGAGGCCCGCATCAAGGAGGAACTGCTTCGTCAGGGCATTCTGGATCGGGCCCATGAAAAAGCCCGGCAGCTCAATGGCGGCCATCGCCGGCGAGTGGAGATCGCAAGAGCGCTTTTGCACAAGCCGCATCTGCTGCTCTTGGATGAGCCGACCGTCGGGCTCGATGTTCCAAGCCGCAAAGCACTCGTTGAGCACATTCACAAGTTGAGTCACAGCGGTCAGCTGGCCGTGCTATGGGCAACCCATCTGATTGATGAAATTGACCCGACGGATCACCTGGTCGTCCTGCATCAAGGCACGGTCCGTGCCACCGGCACCGTGGCATCCATTCTGAGCGCCACCGACAAGAGCACCATTTCCGAGGCCTTCGACGGCCTGACCCGGCAAGGAGCAAGCCAGCCATGAAACTTCTGCATGCCTTCCGTGCCCTTCGGGGCATCATGGGTCGGGAACTTTTGCGCTTCATTCATCAGCGCGAACGCTTTGTTTCCGCCCTGGTCCGGCCGCTCATGTGGCTATTCATTTTTGCGGCCGGATTCCGATCGACGCTCGGGGTCGCGATCATCCCCCCCTATGAGACCTATATCCTCTATGAGGTCTACATTACTCCGGGGCTTCTGGGCATGGTGCAGCTGTTCAATGGCATGCAAAGCTCCCTGTCCATGGTGTACGACCGGGAGATGGGGAGCATGAAAACCCTCCTGATCACCCCGCTGCCCCGGAGCTTTCTGCTGACCGCCAAGCTCCTCGCGGGCGTCCTGGTCTCGATCCTTCAGGCCTATGTCTTCCTCCTGATTGCCTGGCTTTATGGCATCGAGGCGCCGATGATGGGCTATGTCTGGGTATTCCCGGCATTGATCCTCTCAGGCCTGATGCTGGGCGCATTGGGACTGTTGTTGTCCTCCTTCATCAAGCAACTCGAAAATTTTGCGGGCGTCATGAATTTCGTCATTTTCCCGATGTTCTTTCTCTCGACAGCCCTCTATCCGCTCTGGCGCATTCAAGAATCCAGCCTCCTGCTCTACCGCATTTCCGAACTGAATCCGTTTACCTCTGCCGTCGAACTGATTCGCTTTGCCCTTTACGGGCAGTTTAATCCGACTGCGGCGGCCGTCACGGCGGCGGCTACCGGGGTTTTCCTTGGACTTGCCATCCTCGGCTATCAGCCAAGCCGGGCCTCCATGGCCAAACGCGGCTAGGCCAGCCAAGGGGGGAGCGTCCCGCCCCCCTTTTTCCGCTAGAATCAGGTTATTCCCACGGGCAGGCAATCCAACACACTTCGCATGAATCCAGGCATGAAAACCATCATGGTCACGGGCGGCGCCGGCTTCATCGGCGGGAATTTCGTGATCCGCCAGGTGCTTCGCGGCGACACCGAGGTGATCAACCTCGACGCCCTGACTTATGCCGGAAACCTCGATACGCTCGATGCGATCGAAGATGACCCCAATCTCAACTTTGTCCTCGGCTCGATCGGCGATAGCGCTCTGGTCGACTACCTCCTGCAACGCCATGCTCCGGTAGCGATTATCAATTTCGCCGCCGAAAGCCATGTGGATCGATCAATTGATTCACCCGAGGCCTTCATCCAGACCAATGTGATGGGCACCTTCCAGCTTCTGGAATCGGCACGGAGGTACTGGCGGGCGCTTGACCCTGAGCGGCAGAAGTCCTTCCGATTCCTGCATGTCTCCACCGATGAGGTGTATGGAAGCCTGGGTGAAACCGGCAAGTTCACCGAATCCACGCCCTACCAGCCCAATTCCCCCTACTCTGCATCCAAGGCCGCCTCAGATCATCTGGTCAGAGCCTATTTCCATACCTATGGCCTGCCGGTGCTGACCACCAATTGCTCCAATAACTATGGGCCCTTCCAGTTTCCGGAAAAACTGATCCCGCTCATGATTCAGAACGGCTTGAGCGAGAAACCGCTTCCGGTCTATGGCAATGGCCTCAATGTCCGCGATTGGCTCTACGTCGAGGATCACTGCCGGGCGATCGAACGGGTGCTGGATGCGGGAACCCCGGGCGAGGTCTACAACATCGGCGGCAATAGCGAAAAAACCAACCTGGAGGTGGTGCATGCCCTGTGCGACCATTTGGATTCGCTTCGACCCAGGGCCAGTGGCCATTCACACCGTGAGCTGATCACCTATGTCGGCGACCGCCCGGGTCATGACCTGCGCTACGCCATCGATGCCAGCAAGATTCAGCGGGAGCTCGGCTGGGCACCGGAAGAAACCTTCGAAACCGGCCTTCGCAAAACCGTGGAGTGGTACCTCTCCCACCAGCCCTGGTGCCAACGCGTGCTTGATGGCAGTTACCGTGGCGAACGCCTCGGCAGCCTCTAAGCGTGCCGCTCTCACCGCCTGTTTCGACTCAGACTCTCAGACCGACCTCTGCCATGCAATCCACCAAAGGTATCATTCTGGCCGGAGGATCCGGCACCCGGCTTCACCCTCTGACCCATGTCAGCAGCAAGCAACTGCTGCCGGTCTATGACAAACCCATGATTTACTACCCGCTGTCGGTGCTCATGCTGGCCGGCATTCGGGACATCCTGATCATCACCACCCCCCACGATGCCCCGCAGTTCCGCCATCTCCTTGGCGACGGCAGCCAATGGGGCATGTCGCTGTCCTATGCCGAACAGCCAAAGCCTGAGGGACTGGCACAAGCCTTCATCATCGGTCGGGACTTTGTCGGAAATGATCCGGTCTGCCTGATCCTTGGCGATAACATCTTTTATGGCCATGGATTAACCGACAGCCTCAAGCGGGCCGCCCGCCAAACCGAGGGCGCAACGGTGTTCGGCTATTGGGTCAATGATCCGGAGCGCTACGGGGTTGCGGAATTCAATGCCGAAGGCCAGGTGATCGGACTGGTTGAAAAACCGCCCGAACCCCGTTCCAACTATGCCGTCACCGGGCTCTATTTTTACGACAATCAAGTCCTTGAGATGGCCCGCACCCTGAAACCGAGTCCTCGGGGCGAATTGGAGATCACTGACATCAACAGCCTCTATCTCCAACAGCACCAATTGCGTCTGGAAAAGCTCGGGCGCGGCATTGCCTGGCTGGATACAGGCACCCATGACTCCCTCCTCAAGGCCGCGAATTTCATCCAGACCATTGAGGAACGTCAGGGACTCAAGATCAGCTGCCCAGAGGAAATCGCCTGGCATCAGGGCTGGATCAGTTCCGAGGAACTAGAAGCGCAGGCCGAGCCGCTCAGAAAAAGCCATTATGGGGAGTACCTCCTGCGACTCCTGACGATGGGACAACCGGCATGATCATTGAAACAACCCCGCTGGCTGGGCTGCTGCTCATCAAACCGGATGTCTACGGAGATGACCGTGGCTTTTTTCAGGAGACTTGGAATCTCCGGCGCTACACCGAGGCGGGCCTTGACCGTCACTTTGTCCAGGACAACCTGTCCCTCTCCAGAAAGGGCATCGTCAGAGGTCTTCATTTCCAGAATCCACGCCCCCAGGGCAAGCTGGTTTATGTGCTTCAGGGAGAAGTCTTTGACGTGGCGGTGGATGTCAGGGCCGACTCCCCGACCTTCGGTCAGTGGTATGGGGCAAACCTCTCCTCTGAAAATCATCACCAGCTGTTCGTTCCCGAAGGCTTTGCCCATGGCTTTTGTGTCTTGAGTGACACGGCCCTGTTCGCTTACAAATGTACCGATTTCTACAATCCTGACGCCGAGTTCTCGATCCAGTGGAATGATCCGAAACTGGGCATCGACTGGCCAGTCGATGGCCCGGAACTGTCTGAAAAGGACCGCAACGCCCGACCCTTGCACGAATTTTCGCGAGAATTGCTCACCCTCTGGTAATGAAGATCCTGATCATCGGCCAGGCAGGTCAGCTGGCCTTCGAGCTTCAACGGACACTCGCTCCGCTCGGGCGTCTGATGGTTTGTGGCAGGACCTCGACCCCCGCCCTCGATCTTGCCGACCCGGCCAGCATCGTCCGTCATATCAGCACCACGGGTCCGGACCTTGTGGTCAATGCTGCGGCCTACACAGCCGTCGACCACGCGGAAAGCGACCAGGCCATGGCAGCGCAAGTCAATGCGCACAGCGTGGCTGTGCTGGCGGAAGCCTGTCAACGCAGCGGGGCGCGGTTGGTGCACTACTCCACCGACTACGTGTTTTCCGGGGATGCAAGCCGGCCGTATCTGGAAAGCGACAGGACTGGTCCTGCCAGCGTCTATGGCCAGACCAAACTGGCCGGTGAACAGGCCATCTTGGATTCCGGCGTGTCTTACCTGATCTTCAGGACGGCCTGGGTCTATGGTCTTCACGGCCAGAACTTCCTGAACACCATGCTGCGGCTGATGGCCGAGCGCACCACCCTTGGCATCGTCGACGACCAGATCGGCCAACCGACCTGGTCACGCATGATCGCCGAGGCCACTGCATTGATCCTGTCGCAGACCCTCAGCGAGGGACGGCTGCACTTTGGGGACCGAAGCGGTATCTACCATCTGACCGCCAGCGGCCAGACTTCGTGGCATGGTTTTGCGAGCGCCATTCGCGAGGTAGCCATCGGATGCGGCGCGCTTGCTTCAGGCGCCGCCACCTTGCGCCCGATTCCGACCACCGAATATCCCCTACCCGCCCCCCGCCCTCAGTACTCGGTACTCTCCAATCAAAAGGTTCTGGAGACCTTTGGGGTCAAACTTCCGGATTGGCGCGAGCAACTCTCGCTCTGCCTGGCGCCGCTGCGCCCCAACTGAGGCAATGGGTTCATGGACGTGCCCGGTTTTATCCATTTAAGACTCCATACCGAATACTCGCTGGTCGATGGGCTGGTCGACGTCAAGCCACTGGTCCTTGAATGTGCCAGGCGCGGCATGCCTGCGGTGGCCGTTACCGACCACTCAAATCTCTTCGCGCTGGTCAAGTTTTTCAAGGCCGCACAAGGCTCCGGACTCAAGCCCATCGCCGGCGCTGATGTTCTGCTGTTTAATGCGGACGAACCTTCAAACCCCCTGCCAATGACGCTCTTCGTTCAACATGAAGGCGGCTATAAAACCCTGACCCGGCTGATCTCCAGAGCCTATCGGGAAAACCAGCATCAAGGTATTCCCCAGCTGATGCCGGCCTGGCTCGAAACCGATCATGATGGCCTGATTGCGCTGAGCGGCGGGCGCACCGGTGCAATCGGCCGGCTACTGCTGGCCGGCAAAGCCGATGAGGCCAAAGCTCAGGCGGAACACTACAAGGCCCTTTTTAAGGACCGCTTTTATCTTGAAATTCAAAGAACCGGTCGCCCACGGGAGGAGGCCTATATTCAGGCTCTCGTGCCCTTGGCACTGGCGCTGGATCTACCGCTGGTTGCGACCAACGATGTGCGCTTTCTGGATCCGGGCGATTTTGAAGCCCATGAGGCCCGGGTCTGCATCCACCAGGGACGGGTGCTGGATGATCCCAGGCGGCCCCGGGACTATACCGACCAACAATATCTCAAGTCGCCCGAAGAGATGGCGCAGCTGTTTAA
Source organism: uncultured Methylococcus sp. (assembly GCA_964386975.1). Classification (GTDB taxonomy): domain Bacteria; phylum Pseudomonadota; class Gammaproteobacteria; order Methylococcales; family Methylococcaceae; genus UBA6136. The sequence goes on along the minus strand of CAYLUS010000010.1, from coordinate 36,735 downwards.
GGATCTCCCAGAGGCCCTTGAGAATACCGTTGAAATAGCCACACGCTGCAACCTCTCGCTGACCCTCGGGCAGAATTTCCTTCCCGATTTCCCCGTGCCTCAGGGCATGACCACCGGCGCCTATTTTGCTGAAATCTCACAAAAGGGCCTCGAGCAGCGCCTGAAAACCCGCCCCCCTGTCGGCGAAGGGTCCCTTGAAGAGCGCACACGTCTCTATGAGCAACGTCTGGCGCTTGAAGTCAGTGTCATCAATCAGATGGACTTCCCTGGTTACTTCCTGATCGTTGCTGACTTCATCCAGTGGGCCAAGACCAACGGCATCCCGGTTGGGCCCGGACGCGGCTCCGGTGCCGGATCGCTGGTGGCCTATGCGTTGGGAATCACTGATCTGGATCCAATCGAATTTGAGTTGCTGTTCGAACGCTTCTTGAACCCAGAACGCGTCTCGATGCCGGACTTTGACGTCGACTTCTGCATGGAGCGACGCGATGAAGTCATCGATTACGTGGCCAGAACCTATGGCCGCGATCGCGTGTCCCAGATCATCACCTATGGCAGCATGGCCGCAAAGGCCGTGGTCCGCGACGTCGGCCGGGTGCTCGGCCATCCCTATGGCTTTGTCGACCGCATCGCCAAGCTGATTCCCTTCGAACTCGGGATCACGCTGGAAAAAGCCTTGAAGGACAGCGAGGATCTAAAGTCCCTGTATGAGTCCGATGAGGAAGTCCGCGCCCTCATTGATCTTGCCAAGTCACTCGAAGGCCTGACCCGAAATGCCGGTAAGCATGCCGGCGGTGTGGTCATCGCACCGTCCGATCTCACCGACTTCAGCCCGCTGTACTGCGAAGCCGGGGGCGGCAATCTCGTGACCCAGTTCGACAAGGATGATGTTGAAGCCATTGGCCTTGTGAAGTTCGACTTCCTGGGGCTTCGAACCCTCACCATCATTGACTGGGCACTTCAGACCATCAATCGAACCCGGGCGCGGGAGGGGGCCCCGCTCGTCGATATCAGCCTGATTCCGCTCGATGATGCCAAGACCTATGAACTGCTGAAAAGCTGCAAAACCACCGCCGTCTTCCAGCTTGAATCGCGCGGCATGAAAGACCTCATCAAGCGTCTGAAGCCCGACCGCTTTGAAGACATCATCGCGCTGGTGGCCCTGTTTCGGCCGGGCCCTCTGCAATCGGGCATGGTCGATGATTACATCAACGTCAAGCATGGCAAGCAAAAGGCGGAATACCCTCACCCGATCCTTGAACCTATCCTGAAACCCACCAACGGGGTCATCGTCTATCAGGAACAGGTGATGAAAATTGCTCAGGATATGGCCGGCTATACCCTCGGGGGTGCCGATCTCCTGCGCCGGGCCATGGGTAAGAAAAAACCGGAGGAGATGGCCAAGCAACGGGAGATCTTCGTGACCGGTGCAACGGGGCTTGGAATTAGTGAGAAGATCTCTGGCTATATCTTCGACCTGATGGAAAAATTCGCCGGCTACGGCTTTAACAAGTCGCATTCGGCCGCTTATGCTCTGGTCTCTTACCAGACGGCCTGGCTCAAGGCACACTACCCTTCCGCCTTCATGGCCGCGGTACTGTCATCGGACATGGACAAGACCGATAAGGTGGTCGTGTTCATCGAAGAATGCCGCCAGATGCAGATCGAAATCCGGCCGCCGGACATCAATTTGTCCGAGTTCCGGTTTACCGCGCTCACCGATGGCTCCATTCAATATGGCCTTGGCGCCATCAAGGGGGTGGGCGAGAGCGCAATCAGCGAAATCCTGACCCTCAGGAGCCGTTCAGGCCCCTACCGCGATCTGGTTGATCTGTGCTCCAGGATCGATACCCGCAAGGTCAACCGCCGGGTTCTTGAAGCGCTCATTCGCGCCGGTGCCCTCGATGCCATCGACCCCAACCGGGCGCAGCACATCGCCGATCTGACCGGTGCGCTCGAAATTGCAGAGCAAAGCGGTGCGCTCAGCCAGACCGGTCAGATCGATCTATTCGGGCTGGACGAAACGGCATTGAATGCGGCGGGGCAACAGCCCCGGCTCCTCGTTGACCCCTGGTCCGATGCCGAGCGACTGACGCATGAGAAGACGACCTTGGGGCTTTACCTGACCGGCCACCCGATCGGTCAGTATGAAAGTGCATTTTCCGCCTTCATCACGGACCGGCTCGGCGCCCTCTTAGAACGCGTTGACCAAGGGGGAACGGAGAGCGGCTACGGGCGAAAACAGGAGAAGAAAGTCGTGGTTGCCGGTCTGATTGTGGATCTTCGGACCCGCCAGAACAAATCCGGCAAACGGATGGCCTTTGCAACGCTCGATGACCGAACCGGCCGCCTGGAAGTCGCTGTCTTTTCCGAGGTGCTTGACCGCTTCAAGTCGCACCTGAGCAAAGACAACCTGATCACGGTGGAAGGAAGTCTTGGCTGGGATGATTTTGCAGGCCAGGCGCGACTCACTGCAGAGAGCATCATGACCCTTGAGGAGGCACGAATCAGCTTTGCCAAGCGCCTGATGATCCGCTGCCAAGGAGTCCCCCTTGAAATCGACGATGTCCACCATCTGGAGCGGGCACTGGCGCCCTTTCAGGGGGGTGGGTGTCCGACCTTTATCGAAGTCCGGCGTGGCCCTGCCCGCGCGGTACTAAAACTCGGGGAAAACTGGCGTATCCGGCCCGAAGAGGCCCTCCTAAACCAGCTGAAAGCCCGTTTTGGTCAGGACAACATCGAACTGGTTTTCAGATAAACCGGTCCTTTACGGCGCCGCATCCAGCCGATCCCCCCGACCAATGGCGTAATAGGCAAAGCCCAAGGTCTTGAGGGTCTGGGGATCATAGAGGTTACGACCATCGAAAATGACCGGACGCTTCAGCTTTGAGTGGATCAGATTGAAGTCGGGGCTTCTAAAGAGATTCCACTCCGTCACGATTGCTAGCGCATCAGCACCCTCCAGCGTGTCTTCGGGTCCCTCGCACAGAACCAGATCCGCCCGTGCGCCATAGATTCGGGCCGTCTCTTCAAGCGCAACCGGGTCAAACGCTCTGACCTTGGCCCCTTGCGACCACAAGCGTTCCATCAGAACCCGGCTTGAGGCCTCCCGCATGTCGTCGGTATTGGGCTTGAAGGCCAACCCCCAGACGGCAATGGTCTTGTCCTTAAGTTCTCCCCCGAAGTACTGGCTGATTTTCTCAAACAGCCGCTCCTTCTGCCTCTCATTGACGGCTTCGACCGCTTTGAGCAGCGGTGCCGGATAATTCACATCGCGCGCCGTCCGCTCCAAGGCTTTGACATCCTTGGGAAAGCAGGAACCGCCATAGCCACAGCCGGGGTAAATGAAGTGATAGCCGATCCTTGGATCTGAACCGATGCCAACGCGCACCTTTTCGATGTCGGCGCCCAGGCGTTCAGCCAGGTTCGCCAGCTCGTTCATGAAGCTGATCTTGGTCGCGAGCATGGCATTGGCGGCATATTTGGTCAGCTCGGCCGAGCGGATATCCATGCACACCAGGCGGTCATGATTTCGGTTAAACGGAGCATAGAGCGCCCGAAGAAGCTCCGTGGTTCTTGGATTGTCTGTTCCGATGACAATCCGGTCCGGCTTCATGAAATCCTCGATTGCTGCGCCTTCCTTGAGGAATTCAGGGTTCGAGACCACGTCGAATTCGATGCTGGAAGCCCTCGCCTTCAAGCTCTCATCGATGGTGTTCCGCACCCGATCTGCAGTCCCCACAGGGACCGTCGATTTGTTGACGACGATCCGGTAGTCGGTCATCCGCTCACCGATGCTCCTGGCCACCGCCGTCACATACTGAAGATCGGCGGATCCATCCTCATCCGGCGGCGTTCCTACCGCAATAAACTGAAAGAGCCCATGACGCACGCCCTCATCGATGTCCGTCGTGAAGTGAAGTCGCTTTGCCTGCCGGTTCCGCTCAATGATGGCATCAAGGCCCGGCTCATGAATCGGCACCTCCCCACGATTGAGCCGATCGATCTTGTCCTGATCGACGTCCACGCACAGCACCTCGTTGCCCACCTCGGCCAGACATGCGCCTGTCACCAAGCCCACGTAACCGGAACCAAAAATCGTGACTTTCATCCAACCTCTCGCGAAAAGCCTCAGCGTTCAGCGCCGAGGGATCCAATTCAAAAAATGTGTTTGCCGGCTCAAGTGCAAAGGCGCCAACTCAGGGTGCGCCGCGCAAAAGATCCTGCTGGATGTCCTCCAAGGCTTCCAGCCCGACGGCAATCCGGATCAAACCCTCACGAATCCCTGCCGCCGCCCGATCCGCCTCGCTCAATCGTCCATGCGTGGTCGTTGAGGGGTGGGTAATCGTGGTCTTGACATCACCGAGGTTCGCCGTAATGGAAAGAAGGCGCGTGTGATCGATCAGGGACCATGCCGCTTCCCGGCCACCACGGACCTCGAAGCTGACAATACCGCCCCCCATGGACTGCTGCTTCATGGCCAGTTCATGCTGGGGGTGACTTTTCAGTCCCGGGTAATTGACCTTCTCCACCCAGCTTTGCTGCTCCAGCCAGGTCGCCAGTTGGAGCGCCTGATCACTCTGGGCGCGCATGCGAAGCCCCAGGGTTTCCAGTCCCTTGAGGAAAACCCAGGCATTAAAGGGGCTCATCGAGGGCCCACCGGTTCTGAGGAACGGGTAAATGTGTTTTTCCAAGAGCGCATCCGGCCCGACAATGGCCCCCCCCACACAACGGCCCTGACCATCCAGATACTTGGTGGCCGAGTGGATGATCAGGTCGGCGCCCAGTTCCAGCGGCCGTTGGAGTGCCGGGGTGCAGAAGCAGTTATCCACCGCCAAGAGCGCACCATGGTCATGCGCAAGTGCCGCCAGGGCTTTAATATCGGCGATTTCGGTCAGGGGATTTGAGGGTGTTTCAACAAATAAAAGGGCGGTGTTGGGCCGTATCGCCTGCGCCCAGGCCGTGAGATCGGTCAGATCAATAAAGGTGGTCTCGACACCGAACTTGCCAAGGAAGTTCTGGAACAAGAGAACCGTGTTCCCAAACACCCCACGCGAGCAGAGCACATGGTCACCGGCCTTCAAAAGCCCGAATGCCATCGTAGCTATGGCTGCCATCCCGGAGGCAACGGCAATACAACGCTCGCCCCCCTCAAGGGCGGCCAGTCGCTGTTCAAAAGTCCTGACGGTCGGGTTGGTGAACCGTGAATAGATGTTGCCGGGGACCTTGCCCTGGAACCTCAGCGCAGCCTCTTCGGCGCTGCCAAACACATAGCTCGAGGTGGTAAAAATCGGCTCGGAATGTTCGCCTTCCGGCGTCCTTCGCTGCCCGGCCCGAACAGCCTGGGTATCCAGCTGAAAGTCGCTCCAATCCATCTCATCCATTGTGTTTTTATTCCTGGTCCGAATTGTGAAGCCCGATCATCGTATCGGATGCGGCCCGCTGAGCCTTGGCGCCGTCATTGCGTTTGTGACTCAGGCGCTTTAAGTAGATTTCATCGACATCGCCCGTGACATATTCGCCATTGAAGCAGGAAGTATCAAAATGCTCGATGTCGGGGTTACCCCGCCGAACGGCAGCGATCAGATCATCGAGATCCTGATAGATCAGCCAGTCACACCCCAGAGCCTTCTCAATTTCCGCCTCGGTTCGATCATGCGCAATCAGTTCATGGGCGGCCGGCATGTCGATCCCGTAGACATTCGGATAGCGGACCGGCGGCGCGGCGGAGGCAAAGTACACCTTGTTGGCGCCTGCATCCCGGGCCATCTGGATAATCTGCTCGGAGGTCGTCCCGCGGACGATCGAGTCATCGACCAGAAGGACGTTACGGCCCTTGAACTCCATACTGATGGCGTTGAGTTTCTGCTTCACGGATTTACGCCTGAGCTGCTGGCCCGGCATGATGAAGGTGCGGCCGATATAGCGATTCTTGATGAAGCCCTCCCGGTATTTCACCTTCAGCTTGTTGGCAAGCTGAAGGGCTGAGGTCCGGCTGGTGTCAGGGATCGGGATGACGACATCGATGTCATGGTCGGGCCTCAGGCGCTGAATCTTGTCCGCCAGCTTGTCGCCCATGCGCCGGCGCGCCTTGTACACCGAGATACTGTCGATGATCGAATCCGGACGGGCGAAGTAGACATATTCGAAGATGCATGGCGAGAGCTGGGTGGCACTGGCGCACTGCTGGGCATGGAGCGTGCCGTCCGCCTCGATGAACATGGCCTCCCCGGGGGCAAGATCGCGGATGGTGGAAAAACCGAGGACATCGAGAGCCACGTTCTCGGAGGCGAACATGTATTCGGTTCCGCGCTCGGTTTTGCGCTCGCCAAACACCAAGGGCCGAATGCCATAGGGATCGCGGAAGGCGAGGACGCCAAAGCCGGTAATCATGGCCACCACCGCATAAGCCCCGCGGCAGCGGGCATGGACCCCCGAGACCGCCTGAAAAACATCGGCGGCGGTGATGCGGAGCTTGCCAAGCTCGTGCAGTTCATGCGCCAAGACGTTCAGCAGGACCTCGGAGTCCGAATCCGTATTAAGGTGCCGCTGATCCTGGACAAACAATTCCTTCTTCAGGGTTTCGGCATTGGTCAGATTGCCGTTATGCGCCAGGGCAATCCCATAGGGGGAATTGACATAGAACGGCTGGGCTTCTGCTGAGCTGGTGCAGCCGGCCGTTGGATAGCGCACATGGGCGATGCCCATGTTGCCCCTGAGATTGAGCATGTGGCGCGTGTGAAACACATCCCGAACCAGTCCACTGCCCTTTCGAAGGAAGAAGCGATCACCCTCGCAGGTGACGATGCCTGCGGCGTCCTGGCCACGATGCTGAAGCACCGTCAGCGCCTCATAGAGTTCCTGATTCACATCCTGCGTCGAGACAATCCCGGCAATGCCACACATGTTGCGCTAACTTCCTGATTCAGTGAGGGGAGGATTCAAGGTTCAGCTTGGGCTTGAGACCCGGAGGGATTTGTCCCTCCAGCCAGACGGCCGTTGCCTGAAAAATCGGTATCAGTTTTGAGCTCTGCCAGACCGGCTCCCGCGGAAAGGGCGTGCTTCGGGCCAGAAACACCATCACGCTCAGAATGAGGGCCCCACGGGCCAGGCCAAAACCCAGCCCTGCGACACGATCGATCCCCGACAGACCCGTCCTTTCAAGGAGCCGCGTCATCACAAGGCCAATCACCGTGGCCAGCATGAAGGTCGCGATGAACAGAATGCCGAAGGCGACCGCCAGACGCAGGGTTGGCGAGGGAATGAGCGTTGCAAGAGAAGTCGCCAGCATGCCGCTGTGCTGGATGCCGACCCAAATCGCCGCGCCCCAGGTCAATAGCGACAGGACCTCACGCACCAGCCCCCGCATCAGACCCACCAAGCCGGAAATGCCAAGCAGACCGATCAGGATGAAATCGAGCCAGTTAAAGGGCATCGGGGCGTCGGCCGTCCTATCGCGTCGGCATGATCAGACCCTTCAGACCGTCCTGGGCCGCCAACTGCTTCTGAATTTGTTCAGCCTTGCCATGATCCAGTTTGGAGCCGACCGTTACCCGATAGACCTTGCCATTGGGACCCTCGATGGCAATCAGGCGGGCCGGCAGGTTGCGCTTTTTGAGTTTCTCAACCAAGGTGCTGGCATTGGTCTCATCGTTGAAGGTTCCCGCTTGAACCGTATAAACGGCCGCCTGGGGGGCCTGAGCGCCACTGGATGCCGGCACTGGCTTGGGGGACTGCACCTGAGCGCCGTTTGGTTTGGCAACAGGCGGAACTGAAGCAGCCGACTTGGGTGCGGCGGTGGTGGCCTGCGGCTTTTTGACCACTGGCGGCGCATCTGTGGTCACCGCCGATTTATGAGCGGCCGACGATGGCTCGATAGGCCTGACTTTTGTCGGTGGTGCCTCGACCCGCTTTGGCACACCTTGAGGCTCATCAGCCGCCACGGCCGGGGACTTAGGCCTGACCGGCGCGGGCACTATTTTAGGTGCTGCCGCCCGCGCGGGTGACACCGGTTTTGCGGCCTGAGGCTTGGGCGCCTCTTCCAGTCCCGCTTCACCCTCATCGCCTGCAAGTGGCTCCTCGGCCGACTCATTGACCGTTGCCGTTTTTGGGGCGGTTTCAGCAGGGCTTTCGTTTGCAGGCTTTGACGGGTCATCGAGGGAAACCACCTCGTAGCTGCGTTTCTTAGAGGGTGCAGCCGATGGACGTTTTTCAGAAGCGGGCGCCGACTCACTGGCCGCTGACTCCTGCTTTGGGAGCACCAGAGGCCTTGCATCCATGGCATCGGGCAGTTCCGAGGCATCCTTGGGTGCCTTGTCCTCGAAGAAAAACGGCACAACGATCACCGCCAGTGCAATGATGATCGCAGCACCCACCAGACGCCGCTTCAGTTGCTCATCCATTCCTTTCACCCCCACTCAGGCAATGTGTGCCAAATAATCGGATACCAGAAAAAAGGACCCGAAAACCAAAATCATATCCCCGGGCATTGACTCCTCAAATGCAAGGCTCCAGGCCGCCTGAGCATCTTGGAACCCCGAACGCACGTTTTCCACCCCCCCATTATGGAGGATTTCGCTCAACTCTTCTGAGCTGGCAGCGCGCGGCATCGCCAGTGGCGCCAGGTACCAGGTGTCGATCCGCCCCTTGATCAACTGCACGATGGATTCAACGTCCTTGTCACGCATGACCGAGAAGACCGCGCGGATGCGCCGATCGGGATAACGCGCATCCAGATAGCCTTTGAGAATACGGACGGACTGGGGATTGTGCGCCACATCAAGGAGCACCGGGACATCGCCTGGAAAGAACTGAAACCGCCCCTTGAGCTGAACCTTGCGAAGCCCCTCGGCGATGGCCGCATCGGGAATTTCATAGTCCGATGGGAAATGGCTGAGGCACTCCAGAACCGCTGCCGCATTGAGAAACTGATGGTCCCCCTTAAGAGCCGGTGGCGGCAGATCCGCGATCTGACGCCGCGAACCCCTGAATGTCCAGGCCAGGGGCTGTCTCTCATAATTAAACTCAAGACCTTGACGAAACAGCGGGATGCCCTGCTGTTGGGCAAGCCCCAAAACGCCAGCCGGAAGATCGGGATCGCCGATGATCGCCGGCCGTTCGGGTCGGAGAATGCCGGCTTTTTCGAGTCCGATGGCCTCACGGGTGGTCCCTAACCAGTCCTGATGATCAATGTCGATGCTGGCAATCATCGCGATATCCGCATCCACCGCATTGACTGCATCGAGCCGTCCACCAAGACCGACCTCAAGGATCCGCGCATCGAGGCCGGCATCGTCAAAAATGACCAGCGCAGCCAGCGTTCCGAATTCAAAAAAGCTCAAGGAGATATCGCCCCGTGCCGCTTCAATCCGCTCAAAGGCTGCCATGATCACCGCATCGCTGACCGGCGTTCCATCGATGGCGATGCGTTCGTTGTAGCTGAGAATGTGGGGGGACGTATAAGTCCCGACCCGATAGCCTGCTTCGCGCAAAATGGCATCCAGCATGGCAACGCTCGAACCCTTGCCATTGGTGCCTGCAACACTCAGGGTGATGCGGGTTGCATGACGCAGATCAAGTCGGTTTAGAACTTCGCTGACGCGCTTCAGTCCCAGATCAATGGTCTTGGGGTGCAGCGACTCTTGCCAGGCCAGCCATTCCGCGAGCGTATGAAAGCCCATGGGGGTCTTAGCTGGAGCGGGAACCCTTGTCGTTGGCATCCTTGGAGGCAGGCGCCTTCGAAGCGGACACAGGCAGCAGCTTATCGAGAATCGAGGCAATGGCATCGCGCATTTCACGCCGGTCGACGATCATGTCGATGGCGCCGTGCTCCAGGAGAAACTCACTGCGCTGGAATCCCTCCGGTAATTTCTCCCGAACCGTCTGTTCAATGACGCGCGGCCCTGCAAAGCCGATCAGGGCTTCCGGCTCACCAATGTTGATGTCGCCAAGCATTGCAAGGCTGGCCGAGACACCGCCCATGGTCGGGTCGGTCAACACCGAAATGAACGGCAGTCCGGCCTCCGCCATCTTGGCCAGCGCTGCACTGGTCTTGGCCATCTGGAACAGGGAGAGGAGCGATTCCTGCATGCGGGCACCGCCACTGGCCGAAAACACGACCAAAGGCGTTTGCTTGGCCAGACAATGGTTGACACCGCGCACAAACCGCTCACCGACCACGGAGCCCATTGAGCCACCCATGAAATCAAATTCGAACGCGGCTGCCACAATGGGCCGCTCCTTGAGCATGCCGGCAACCACGATCAGGGCATCCTTCTCCCCTGAATTTTTCTGGGCCTGCGAAAGACGATCCTTGTATTTCTTGCTGTCCTTGAACTTCAGGACATCGACCGAGACCAGTGATTCGCCCAACTCCACGCGGTTGCCCGGGTCGAGAAACGCATGCAGCCGCTTGCGGGCACTCAGGCGCATGTGGTGTCCGCATTTACTGCACACCCCGGCGCTACGCTCGATTTCAGCCCGGTAATGGATAGCGTTGCAACTCGGGCACTTCGTCCACAAACCTTCGGGGATTGTGCCCTTGGTGGATGCCTCAGTGCGGATCTTGGAGGGGACCAGCTTATGGAACCAGCTCAAGGTAGGCCTCTTAATCTCGTCAATCAAAATTCAGGATCTCAGTTGGGGTTGGCATCCAGGGCCTTGCGCATGGAGGCGATCAAATCCACCATGTCCGCCAGCGCCCTCTTCTCATCACCTTGGGCTTCCTCGATCTTGCTGACCAGGGCACTGCCGACCACGACTCCTTCAGCCAGATGGCCAATGGCGGCGGCGGTCTCGGCATTCTTGACCCCGAATCCGACAGCCAGAGGCAAACCGGTGAGCGCACGTATTTCGGCAAGCTTGCGTTCCACATCCTGAAGGTCAAGGTGCCCTGCGCCCGTCACTCCCTTCAGGGCTACATAATAAAGATAACCCCGTCCCAATTCACCCATCTTGCGGATTCGCGCAGGAGCGCTGTTGGGCGCGAGAAGGAAAATGGGATCAATACCACGGGCTTCGAGCAGGTCAATCAGATGTCCCGATTCCTCGGGCGGCATGTCTACGGTCAACACCCCATCGACCCCCGCCTCATGCGCGGCCATCGCAAAGGCTTCATAGCCCATGGCCTCTACGGGATTGAGGTAGCCCATCAGCACGATGGGCGTCTGCTGATCCTGGGCCCTGAAGGCCCGCACCAGGTCCAGGGTCTTGCGAAGACTCATGCGATGGGACAGGGCACGTTCACTGGCCCTCTGGATGACAGGGCCATCGGCCATTGGATCTGAAAATGGCACGCCAACCTCAATCACATCGGCGCCCGCCTTGACCAGCGCCAAGAGCGCAGGCACCGTGAAATCAGGATTTGGATCTCCGGCCGTGATGAACGGGACCAACGCGGTACGTTTGGCCAATGCCAGCGCTGCAAATGTTTGACTCAGTCGACTCACAGCGCAATTCCCTCACGTGCAGCAATGGTGTTGATGTCCTTGTCCCCGCGCCCTGACAAGTTGATCAGAATCTGCTGATCCTGGCTGAGCGTCGGCGCGAGTTTCATCGCATAGGCGACAGCATGGCTGGACTCGAGAGCGGGAATGATTCCTTCCATTCGGGTCAGGGTATGAAATCCCTGCATCGCCTCATCATCTGTAATGGCGACGTATTCGGCCCGATGGGAATCCTTCAGCCAGGCATGCTCGGGACCCACTCCCGGGTAGTCGAGACCGGCCGAGATGGAATGCGTTTCGATGATCTCGCCATCATCGTCTTCGATGAGGTAGGTCCGGTTTCCGTGCAGGACACCCGGACGCCCAGCGTTGAGTGGCGCGGAGTGGCGACCCGTCTCGATGCCTTCGCCAGCGGCCTCGACGCCGTACATGCGCACAGCCTGGTCGCCGATAAAGGGGTAGAAAAGGCCAATCGCATTGGAGCCTCCACCGACACAGGCGACCAGCGCGTCCGGGAGACGCCCGGTGCGCTCGAGCATCTGCTGACGCGACTCGCGTCCAATGACCGCCTGGAAGTCCCGGACCATGGCAGGATACGGGTGAGGACCAGCGACCGTACCGATGATATAGAACGTGTTATCCACGTTGGTCACCCAATCGCGCATGGCTTCGTTCAAGGCGTCCTTGAGCGTCTTGGATCCGGATGAAACCGGGACGACCTCAGCACCCAGGAGCCGCATGCGAAGCACATTCGGTGCCTGACGGGCCACATCCACCGCCCCCATGTAAACCACGCACTCCAGCCCCAGTCTCGCCGCCACTGTGGCAGTGGCAACGCCATGCTGCCCGGCACCGGTCTCGGCAATGATTCGGGTTTTCCCCATTCGCTTGGCCAGAAGGGCCTGGCCGATGGTGTTGTTGACCTTGTGAGCGCCGGTATGATTAAGGTCCTCCCGCTTGAGGTAGATCTGGGCGCCGCCCAAATGCCGGCTGAGGCGTTCGGCATGGTAAATCGGCGAGGGCCGGCCGACGTAGTGCTGAAGATCCTGGTCAAGCTCGTTGAGAAACACCGGATCCTTCATGTACCGCTGATAGGCGAGCCGCAATTCCTCGATCGGCTCCATCAGGGTCTCGGCAACAAACACACCGCCATAGGGGCCGAAGTGGCCTCTTTCATCCGGAAGGTCGTAGGCTTCAGTCGCGCTGTGATCCATAGTCAAACTCTCTCACTTGTTGGAGGAAGGCCGCCATCTTGGCGTGGTCCTTGATACCTTTGGCCGATTCAACGCCGCTTGACACATCCAGACCATAAGGCCTGACCGTTTCAAGCGCCTGCCGGAGATTACCGGCATGAAGTCCCCCGGCAAGCACGAAATCCGGGATGGAATCCTCATTCAAAAGTGCCCAGTCAAACGCTTCACCACTGCCACCGTGCACATCAGGATGCCAGGCATCCAGAAGCAATCCGGAGGAGCCTTCATAACGGCGGGCCTGCGCGGTCAAATCCAAACCTGGGCGCACTTTCAGTGCCTTGATCCAGGGCTTGGCAAAACTCGCGCAGGTCTCCGGTGCTTCATCGCCATGGAACTGCAACAAATCGACACGCACCCGCGCCAGGATGTCTCTAATGCGATCTGGCGCCTCATCGACGAACAGCGCGACCACCGTCACAAAGGGCGGCAGATCCGCGACCAACTCCCGCGCCCGATCCACGGTGATGGCTCTGGGACTTGGCGGGTAGAACACCAGACCCAAGGCATCTGCACCCAAATGGACCGCAGCCTGCGCATCCTGAGGCCGCGTCAGTCCGCAAATTTTAACGCGAGTTCGGTGCAAGGGATACGAGAAATTAGTCGCTGGGGGGTGGAGTAAAACGACGCGCACCGGCCGGCAGATGGGCAAAGGCGGGGTGCCTCGGCAGATCAAATGCGTCCGGGTAGTAAACGCCGGCGAAGTATAACCCGTCCGGAGGTGCGGTCACACCACCCTGCTCCCGGTCCTTGAGGTCCAACACCGCCTTCACCCAGCCGGAAGGCCGCTTGCCGATGCCGACCTCGATCAGAGCGCCAGCGATATTGCGCACCATATGGTGCAAAAAGGCATTGGCGCAAACCTCGATAAGGACTCGCTCGCCCTCACGGAAGATCCGAATAAAGTGGAGGAATCGGATCGGGCTTCTGGACTGACAACCCTTGGCCCTGAAGCTTGAAAAGTCGCGCTCGCCAACCAGACACAGGCCGGCTTCCTGCATCGCCTCGAGGTTCAGCGGTCGGGGCACCCAGGTGAGTTGGCCCCGATGCAAGGCCGAATGCATCGGCCGGTTGAGGATCTGATAATGGTAAACGCGCGCGATCGCACTGGTTCTGGCATGAAAATCGGCTGAGATCTCGCGGGCAAAACGAACCCGGATGTCTCCTGGAAGATGACGATTGGTCCCCATCACCCACGCATAGTCGGTACGATGGACCTCCGCATCGAAGTGCACGACCTGCTCCAGCGCATGGACGCCCGCATCCGTGCGTCCTGAACAGACGACCCGCACGGGGTGGTCAGCAACCTGGGACAAGGCCGACTCCAGCTCCGACTGGATGGTGCGCTGTTCCGGCTGCCATTGCCAACCCTGAAAACCGGAACCATCGTACTCAATGCCCATGACGATTCGTCTGGCATGCATCATGCTTTACTCTCTGGTGCGGGGCCGGTGAAAGGAACGCAGCGCTGGCCTGATACAGGGCGAGCCGATAGACTTTCGGACCGAACTAAATAATCTGACGTAGCAGGGTGAATGATAATGGCCGAGGCAGCTAAACTTATTCTCGACGGGCAAACCCATGAACTGCCGGTGGTCGTTGGCACGGAGAACGAGAAAGGCATCGACGTCACCCGCCTGCAATCCTCGACCGGCTACCTGACCCTCGATCCCGGCTACGCCAACACCGGCGCCTGCAAATCCGCGATCACTTACATTGATGGCGACCGGGGGATCTTGCGCTACCGGGGCTACGATATCGAGGAGCTGTGTGAAAAATCAACTTTCATGGAGGTGTCCTACCTCCTGATTCACGGCACCCTGCCAACGGCTGAGCAGTACACGCTGTTCAAGGACAAAGTTCTGCTGCACTCGCTGATCCATGAGGACATGAAAAGCTTTTTCATGACCTACCCGGGGCATGCGCATCCGATGGCCATCCTGTCCTCCATGGTCTGCTCCCTGTCGGTTTACCATCCAGAACTCCTCAAGCCCAACCCCAACCCCAAGGAGATGAGTCAGACCATCACGCGACTGCTCTCCAAGGTCCGCGTGCTGGCCGCCTTTGCCTATAAGCGTTCGGTGGGGGAAGCCTTTGTCTATACCCGGCCTGAATTGGATTATGTGTCCAATTTCCTGCACATGATGTTCACCACACCGATGCGGGATTACGAGCCGAGCGAAACGATCCGCAAGGCGCTCGATGTGCTCTTCATTCTCCACGCCGATCACGAACAGAACTGCTCGACATCGACGGTACGCATGGTCGGTTCCTCCAAGGCCAATCTGTTCGCGTCGATCTCGGCCGGGGTTTGTGCGCTGTGGGGACCTCTCCACGGCGGCGCCAATCAGTCGGTCATCGAAATGCTCGAGGAAATGGCCAAAGGCGGGGCGAGCTACAAGACCTACATCGAAAAGGCCAAGGACAAGAATGATCCCTTCAAGCTCATGGGTTTCGGGCACCGGGTCTACAAGAGCTATGATCCGCGCGCGGTCATCCTCAAACGCTATTGCGACCAGATACTGGGACAGATGGGAATCAGCGATCCGATTTTCGATATTGCCAAGGGACTCGAGGAAGCCGCCCTGACCGACCCCTATTTCATCGAGCGCAAGCTTTACCCGAACGTCGATTTCTATTCCGGCATTCTCTACCGCGCGATGGGCTTTCCAACCAACATGTTTACCGTGCTGTTTGCGTTAGGACGCCTACCAGGCTGGATCGCGCACTGGAAAGAAATGATCGAGGACCCCGGCACCCGGATCGCAAGACCGCGACAAATCTATGTAGGTCCGACGCTCCGGGATTACACGCCGATGAGCGACCGTTCGAGATCGATCTAGACGCCTCGGGTCATGGCACTGATCAGCCTTAACAAGGTCCATCTGGGCTATGGCTCTCCCCTGCTCGATGGCGTCAGTCTGGCCATTGAACGCGGCGAGAAAGTCGCTCTGGTCGGGCGTAATGGCTGTGGAAAGTCGACGCTACTCAAACTCATCGATGGCGTCATTCAGCCCGATGATGGCAGCCTGGTATTCGAGGATGGAATTCGCGTGGCACGCCTGGATCAGGAGGTACCCACTGACACCAGTGGCTCTGTATTCGATGTCGTGGCTGGCGGGCTTGGGCGGATCGGCGAGGCAATCCAGCAATACCACCACCTGACCCACAGCCTCTCGGACACCGACTCACAGGCGCAACTGAAAGCTCTTGAAGATTGTCAGGCGACCATCGAGGCGGCCGGGGCCTGGGATATGGAGCGGCTGGTAGAGAGCCTCATCACCCGACTTGACCTCCCTCAGGAGGCTGACATCCAGAGCCTTTCAGGCGGTCTCAAGCGCCGCGTGCTTCTGGCGCGTGCCCTGGTCCTCAGCCCGGACATTCTGCTCCTGGATGAGCCGACCAACCACCTCGACCTTGACGCCATTCTCTGGCTTGAGGGTTTTCTCTCGAGCTGGACCGGCACGCTGCTGTTCATCACCCATGACCGGGTGTTTCTTCAGAAACTGGCGAGTCGCATTATCGAACTGGACCGGGGGCACCTCACCGACTTCCCTGGAGATTACCCGACCTATTTGAAGCGCAAGGCCGAGTTACTCGAGAGCGAATCCAAGACGCAGGCCGAATTTGATAAAAAGCTGGCTCAGGAGGAAGCCTGGATCCGTCAGGGCATCAAGGCCCGCCGAACCCGCGATATGGGTCGCGTCCGACGGCTCCTTGAAATGCGCAAAGAGCGTCAGGAACGGCGCGCACGATCCGGTCAGGTCAATCTTCAACTGCAGCAGGCCGAACGCTCCGGAAAACTGGTCGTAGAAGTCGAACACGTCCACTTCGGATTTGATCAAAAGCCGATCCTCAACGACGTTTCAACCACGATCCTTCGTGGCGACAAGGTCGGCATCATTGGTCCCAATGGCTGCGGTAAGACCACGCTGATTCGGCTGCTCCTAGGGGAACTCACACCCGATTCCGGCAAGGTCAAGCTTGGAACCCAACTCCAGATCGCCTACTTTGATCAATACCGTGCCGCCCTGGATGAGGAGGCATCGGTCATCGACAATGTCGCGCAAGGCAGTGACCGGGTGACCATCAACGGCAAGAACACCCATGTCATTGGCTATCTTCAAGACTTTCTGTTTTCTCCGGATCGGGCCAGACAGCCCGTCAAATCACTCTCAGGCGGTGAAAGGAATCGGCTCCTTTTAGCACGGCTTTTTACGCAGCCGGCGAATGTACTGGTGCTTGATGAACCGACCAATGATCTGGATGCCGACACGCTTGAACTCCTCGAAGAATTGCTGACGGACTACCCGGGGACTGTTCTCATCGTCAGCCATGATCGTGCGTTCCTCAATAACCTCGTGACCAGTGTTCTGGCTTTCGAGGGAAATGGCACGGTGAATGAGTACGTCGGCGGCTACGATGACTGGCTCCGGCAGCGCCCACCTTCACAGGACTCTGGTAAGACCCTGAGCGCGCCGGTCAAAACCGCAGCAACTGAGAAAAAGATCAGCCCCCAGGACAAACCGAAAAAGCTGAGCTTCAAGGAGGAAAAGGAACTCGAGGGCCTGCCGGGACGGATTGAAAAACTGGAAGGGGATATCGAAGTCTTGACCGCCGCCATGGCAGAACCCGACTTCTATCAACAATCAAAGACCCTGATTGCCGAGCGGCAGGATGCACTCACGCAGATGCAAACGGATCTCAATGACGCTTATGCGCGCTGGGAAATGCTCGAAAGCCTTCGCCAACCCGTGGTCTCCTGAGCCCTAACCCTATGCAAGCACGTCACTGCCTCCTGGTTTTACTGATCGCCTTCAGTGGCTGCTCTCAGGAGTTTGTCCTTTCAAACGCAACTCCATCCTTCAGGGACGGCTACAAGGACGGCTGTCAAACCGGAACGGCCAAGGCATCGAACCTCACCGGGACGGTCGTTCAGGATCAAAAACGGTATTTGGAGGATACCGAATACGCGCGTGGCTGGCGCAACGGCAAACGCCAGTGCAACTACGATGATGCCCGCAAGAATCCCAACGACACGCTCGAACCCATCACCGAAGATGGCGTCTCGGGTTACTACGACCGCGACTTTTAATCCGCTTTCAAGTCCGTCATCCGGTCCGCCTTGAGGGTGTGACCGGGCTCTCTCCCCCCGCCAGAAGCCAACCCAACCCGTCCCGGCTGGCCACCTTCGCCTGATTCTCAGGGGCGGGTGACTGTCTTCATGCGGCGTCCCCCCAAGCCCTCACAACCAAGCAGTCAGAAACGGCAATGCCCATCAAAGGCCCGCCCACCCGGCGTAACGGGATCAGCGCGGATTGATAACCCGCTCAATGATCAAAATGGAATATACATCTTCGATTTTATTCTTTCTGATTTTTAAGCCGCATTGCTAGCATCAACTCCACGATCAGGTCTCGCCAGACACTGGCTTGCACCTGGGTTAGATGACCCTTTTTCAGCAGGACGTTCATGAAATCAGACACCGGCGAATACGGTGGAGATGAGCAGGGCCAAGCCATCGAGAGAATCCTCACTGCCCTCAAAGGACTCAAATTTGGTGCCGTCGAAATCACCCTGCACGAGGGCCGGATCGTGCAGATTGAGCGCAAGGAAAAGCAGCGTCTGAACTTGAGTGTTCAGCCCTTTTGGGTGGGGAACCGAAGGTCACCGGCAAAAATTAACAATCGGGCTAATGATCCCAATGAGGGAAATTGGCCGCGTTGATTCATTCATTCAAAGCTGCGGCAAACCGGAAGACCGAAACCGCACTAAAAGACCTTGAGAAATAGAAGGGGCATCACATGACCAAGAGACCTTTCACCTTACTTGTTGCTGGAAGTGCCGGCACGGTCTCACTGGGACTGAGTGTTCCA
Source organism: uncultured Methylococcus sp. (assembly GCA_964386975.1). Lineage (GTDB taxonomy): Bacteria > Pseudomonadota > Gammaproteobacteria > Methylococcales > Methylococcaceae > UBA6136. The sequence continues at coordinate 18,165 of CAYLUS010000010.1, read as the reverse complement.
GCGGCGGCCATCACCGATGATCAACGGCTTGAAAAACTGGAGCAGCTCGTCGGCAAGCTTGAAAAACGCCTTGAAGCCTCAGAAGCTGAAAATGCCAAACTGAAGCATGAAATCTCCAACGAGACTCACCATGCGCAGGCTTCGGCTCATCGTGGCGGCAATCTTGGGCGCCGTTTGGGGTATGAAGAGTCTCCGCCCGCCCCAAGTGCTCAGGATTATCAAAAGCTGGAGACCAAACTCAAGAATCTCGAAAAAAGCGAGCGACTTCTTGAGCGAAAAGTTGAGATTGATAAGGAGGTGGCTGACAACAGCAGAAAGAGCGCAGCCAAGGTCGAGGCAGGACCCAACGGCTTCAAGATTGGAACTGCCGACGGGGACTGGCAACTTCGCCTACGTGGGTTCCTGCAATCCGATACCAATACCTTTTTTAATGACAATCCTGCGCCGGGCACCGGCATTGGCTGGAATCCAACTCTTGGGGCAGACGGTGAGCCCAACCCGTATTATCCAGGAGCGGGACTGTCTTCAGACAAGTTTTGGATTCGTCGCGCCCGACTTCAGTTTGCGGGCACCATCGCAAAGCATCTGGATTTCTTGATTGCCCCGGATTTTGCTGGCAGTCAGACCCGACTTTTCGATGCGTGGACCGACTTTCACTATTACCAGCCTCTTAGCCTGGCCGTGGGCAAAATGAAAGGCCCTCAGGATCTCGAGCGCTTGCAGAACGCCACCAACCTTATCTTCAACGAACGCGCCTACCCAACTCAGCTGGCCGCAAATCGACAAATCGGCGCCATGATCCACGGCGAAATCGAAGGGCCAGGATTCGATACCAAGTACATCTCGAATATCAGCCACACCCAGGAGCTTTTCTCCTACCAGCTCGGCATCTTTAATGGAAGCCAGGACAATCAAGACGTTGGAAATTCCAATTCGACCAATTTCGACAACAAAGAATATGCCGGTCGCATCTTCGCCCACCCTTTCCGCCACATCGAATTTGAGCCCATACAACGGCTTGGGATCGGTATGGCCGGCAACTACACCGACTGGCAGGGGGCCGGCGCCAATGCAACCACACCGATGGCGGCATTGGTTTCACAGGGCCAGGCCAATATCCTGAGCTATCAGGGACCACAGACCGTACCGAGCGCCACCAACACCAACGTGACCCAGACCATTAACCCGATCACCGGAAATGGCGGATCAACCAGCAACCCTAAAGTCGTCACAAATGTCACAACGACGACAAATTATTCGGCTGCCTTCCTGAACGGCGCCCAAACCCACCTTGCCCCCCAAGGTTACTGGTACTGGGGACCCTTCGGCATCATGAGTGACTGGACTCAGACGACGCAGGGCATCTCTGCCAATCAGGCAACGACGACCGTCACCCAGGTGCAGTCGGATGTAAATGGCACGACCAACATCGCTTCCGGCGGTCAGACCCCGGGCACGCGGACCACCACCGTCACCACCAGCACCACCGCCCCGCGCCAAGCGGCTCAGATCAGCCAGACCAATACAGCCTGGCAGGTGGCTGCCTCGTACGTTCTAACCGGGGAGGAAAACACCTACTGGGCGATCAAGCCGGCCCAGAATTTTGACCCATTGAATGGGTACTGGGGTGCCTGGCAGGTGGTCGCACGGTGGCATGAACTGGATATCGGCAAGAACACCTTCACCAACATCGGCTCTGTGAGCAATCCCATCTACCCCTTCGCCGATCCACGCAACTCGGTCTCACATGCGCAGACCTGGGGTCTTGGCCTTAACTGGTTCCTGAACTCAAACGTCAAGATTCAGGGCAACTATGAACAAACGCAATTTACCGGAGGCGCCGTAAACGCGAACAATCAGGTCACCAATCGACCGGATGAAAAGGTGTTCTTTACCCGCGTGCAATTCTGGTACTAAGGGAGTCCACTCATGATCAACAGAGCCTCCATCCTCATTACCGTTTTTGTTGCAGTAGCTCTTGCATCACGCGTTGAGGCGGCCGTCACCACGACAACCTACAAATTAAATGGGACCTCCAAAGGCAATGCCAACATGGCCTGCCGGATCCACTCACCCGGCCAAACGCAAAACCGGGTCACGCCATTGCCGGTGGTCGTCAATCCAGGTCTTCCTCTGGCCAGCCTTAGCCTCGGAAGTGATGGGAAATTTGCGCTCTGGCTCATCGACAGCAATTCGCCAAATGTGACAAAGGCCCCGAGCACCGCTAATGGCTGGACAAGCTATACCGGTACCTGGACTCGGAAAGAGGAGAAGCTACAACTGGCATTAGATCCGACCTCGACCACCAACCTCTATAAGTACTACAACGGGGGGGCCACCTCCGCTGGCACGCTACTTTACTTTGATCGTCAGAGTTATCTCCTCACCGGCACTTTTTCGGCCAAAACAGGCGGAACCCTCAAGGCACTCAGTGAGCGAGTGGATCTCAAGATCAGCAACTACTACAAAAGCCCAAGGGGCATCCAACCCAAAAGTAAATGCAGCACGAGCTGGCACTACAGATCCACCTTTGGATCCCAATAAGGCATCCAACCACCTCAGAGGTAATCTATGAAAACACGTTTATCTGGGCTGCTCATCACACTCGTCAGCCTGATTTCGGCATCCTCGCTATTCGCTGAAGAGATCAAGCTACTTAACGTCTCCTATGACCCAACACGGGAATTCTACGAGGAGTACAACAAACTGTTCGCAGCCAGCTGGAAGGCTAAAACGGGCGACACGGTAACGGTTAACCAATCGCATGGCGGCAGTGGCAAACAGGCGCGGGCCGTGATTGATGGGCTGCAAGCAGACGTTGCAACACTGGCCTTGGCCTTTGACGTTCAACAGCTGGCCGACAAAGGCAAATTGATTCCGGCAGAGTGGCAAAGTCGCCTTCCAAATAACAGCGCACCCTATCTTTCAACTCAGATCTTCCTGGTTCGCAAAGGTAATCCGCTGGGCATTAAGGACTGGGATGATCTCGGCAAGAGTGGCGTATCGGTGGTCACGCCGAACCCCAAAACTTCCGGAGGTGCCCGCTGGGGTTATCTGGCCGCATGGGGGTATGGCCTCAAAAAGCTGGGAGGCGAGCCACAAGCCAAAGATTTGGTCAAACGCATCTTCAATAATGCCGCCGTGCTGGATACAGGGGCGCGTGGTTCGACCGTAACCTTTGCTGAACGTGAACTCGGTGATGTCCTCATCACCTGGGAAAATGAGGCTCACCTGATCTTGAAAGAGTATGGGGCTGACAAGTTCGAAATCATCTATCCCAGTATCAGCATCTTGGCAGAACCGCCTGTTACCGTGGTCGATGTCTATGCCAGGAAGCATGGCACCACGGATGTCACCGAGGCCTACCTCGAACATCTCTATAGCAAAGAGGCTCAGGAACTGGCTGCCAAACACCACTACCGTCCTTCTGACAAAGCGGTACTGGCTGCCCATGCCGTTGATTTCCCCAAGATTGAGCTCTTTACCGTCAAGGATGTCTTCACCAGCTGGGATCGGGCTCAAGTCACTCACTTTTCAGACGGAGGCATTTTTGACCAGATCTATGGCATTAAATAGCCGCAGTAAAAAGCAACCGACCGATGCCCCTTGTACCCTCTCAGGGGATCAGGGAAAACATGAGATTTGATATATCGGCCCCCAAACGCCTCATCGAATCCATTTTGAAGATTGGCCTAGTCTCGGTTTCGCCATCAGAGTCGGGAGTTCACAACCTGCTCATGCACAAGCTGAAAGGCATCTTGTGCGCTCTGAGACTGCAGACCTGAATAACATGAATCTGACTTTGAAAAAGCGTCGTTCGATCGAGATGATTGACCTCCTTTCCTTCCCGGGACTGACAGAGGCTATGAAAACCCAATCAATCCTCTGATTTCTCATCATTTTTTGGATGGCTCGCCGACCCTTGCGATGAAGCTTCAGCAACTCCGATACCTCTGGGAAGTTCACGGCAATGCCTTGAATGTCTCGGCAACCGCCGAAAAACTGTTCACCTCGCAACCGGGGATCAGCAAACAAATACGGCTGCTTGAGGAGGAGCTCGGCATTGACCTGTTTGCAAGAAACGGCAAGCAATTTACCGGCCTCACGCCGGCAGGCATGCAAATCCTTCGATTAAGCGGCGAGATTCTCTCCAAAGTCAAAGATATTCGAGAAATCGCGAACGACTTTCACAAACAAGAATCAGGGATGCTCGCCATCGCCACGACCCACACCCAGGCGCGGTATGCGCTTCCAAAGGTCATTCAGATGTTTGTGCGGCGCTACCCTGGGATTCGACTGACCATTCATCAGGGCACTCCAAGCCAGATAGCTGAGCAAGTATCAAAAGGACTCGTTGATCTGGCTATCGCCACGGAGGCAACTGATCTGTTTGAAAACTTGATCACGATGCCCTGTTATCAATGGAATCGAAGCGTCCTTGTTCCTCATGATCATCCACTGACCAGAACAGAACCGGTCACTCTTGAGGCCGTTGCCCAACATCCGATCATCACCTATACCTTTGGTTTCACAGGACGATCGCAGTTAGACTTGGCTTTCGAGGCCGCAGGTCTCAAACCCCAGCTGGCGCTGACCGCCGTGGACGCAGATGTCATTAAAACCTATGTGCGTCTGGGCCTGGGCATCGGCATCGTGGCTCATATGGCCTATCACCCGGAGCTTGATCAAGATCTCGTGGCGCTTGAAGCCGCTCATCTTTTTGCTCCCAGCACGACCAAGGTCGTCGTGCGCAAGGACGCTTACCTTCGTCATTGTCTTTATGAGTTTATTGGCATGATGGCCCCCCATCTAACCCCAGACCGAATAAAAGCTGCCATAGAACAGCCAGAGCGCAAGGCACTGGACGCACTATTTAGGGACATTGAGCTCCCGGTACAGTAGTCACCTAAATCCGGCGGATCTCAAGCCCTGCAGTCAAACGGTCCTTTGTGAGGGTAAATCGAACAGGCGCAAGTTTCTAGGCTGAAGAAAGACGTCCCTTCCCCGCTGGATCGTGCTGCGGTCAAATTGGTCGCGGACGACCTCAACTTCCACCATGCCATCATCATCAAGCCTCTGAAGCTCCACCCTGACCCTCGCTCCCAAAGGCCGGATATCCATCACACGCGCAGCAATGGCTGAGGACCCGGGGCTTTCAGTCAGAATTTTAATTTCATGCGGTCTTGCAAAAAACACCGCCGAATCCTGCCAGTCGGGCCCATCTGGCAAATGGAGGTGGGCATCGCCGATTTTGGCACGACCTTCGTGCACCCGACCTTGGAACAAATTGACATCACCCAGGAATTGATACACGAAGGGGGTTTCTGGGTGATCATAAACCGCCTCCGGCGCTCCCACCTGCTCTACTCTCCCCGCGTTTAACACCACAACACGGTCTGCAACTTCGAGCGCCTCCTCCTGATCATGGGTCACAAATACACTCGTGACATGGAGTTCATCATGCAGTCGTCTGAGCCAACGTCGCAGCTCTTTACGAACCTTGGCATCCAACGCACCGAAGGGTTCATCGAGAAGCAGCACCTTGGGTTCGACAGCCAGCGCCCGCGCCAAAGCAATGCGCTGACGTTGGCCACCGGAAAGTTGCGGCGGATAACGATCGGCCAGCCAGTCAAGCTGAACAAGCCTCAAGAGATTCATGACCCGTTCCTTGATTTCGGCCTTTGAAGGGCGAGAAGCTCTTGGTCTGACTTTAAGACCAAAGGCGACGTTCTCAAAAACGGACATATGCCTGAACAAGGCATAGTGCTGAAACACAAAGCCGACACACCGTTCCCTGACATGCCGGTCCGTCGCATCCTCACCCTGAAAAAGAATACGCCCCGAATCAGGCATTTCAAGGCCCGCAATGATGCGCAGCAACGTGGTTTTTCCACAACCCGAGGGGCCCAACAGAGCAACCAATTCACCGCCTTCGATGTCGAGATTGACATCCTTCAGTGCATGGAATTGGCCGAAGGATTTCTCAATATTCTGGATCGTAATACTCATGGCTCAGATGAATTCAGAGAAGACTTTGCGATTCGGCGGCAGCTTGTCGAAGATGCCATTCGAGGAAGGTCTTGACCGCAAGGGTCACCAGCGCCAAGCCTGCAAGAAGCGATGCAACCGCGAATGCAGCTGCCGAGTTGTATTCGTTGTAGAGGATCTCGACATGCAGCGGTAAGGTATTGGTTTGCCCGCGAATATGACCTGAAACGACAGAAACCGCTCCAAACTCGCCCATCGCTCGGGCATTACAGAGAATGACGCCATAAAGGAGTCCCCAACGAATGTTCGGCAGCGTCACATGCCAGAAGGTTTGCCACCCAGACGCACCGAGCACGATGGCTGCCTCCTCCTCCTCTGTTCCCTGAGCCTGCATCAAGGGAATCAGTTCCCGAGCGACAAAGGGAAACGTAACAAAAATGGTCGCCAGAACGATGCCGGGGACGGCAAAAATAATCTGAACATCATGCGCATGAAGCCATTCGCCAAACCAGCCCTGCATCCCAAATAACAGCACGTAGATCAAACCGGAAACCACTGGCGAGACGGAGAATGGCAAATCGATCAAGGTAATCAGGAGGCTTTTTCCCGGAAATTCAAATTTTGCAATTGACCAGGCGGCAGAGATGCCAAAGATCAGATTCAAAGGCACCGCGATGAGGGCCGTGGTGAGCGTCAGTTTGGCAGCCAAGAGCGCATTTGGCTCTGTGAGCGCATTAAGGTAAACCGTCACCCCTTTTGCAAAGGCTTGACTGAAAACAACGGCCAGAGGCAAAAAGAGAAAGCTGATCAGGAAGAGCAAAGCCAGACTAATCAGGGTAAACCTCAGCCAGCGTGGCTCTCCTCGGGCAGAGTTAATGGCACTGTAAGTGGACAGAAAATCAGTGGAGGACATTGTTCAATAGGCTGTGACGGTAAACAGGGATTCGCTCCAGGTTTCAGGCCTTACGTATGTGCGCTCGGCGTTGCAATCCATTGATCATGAGCAACAGGATGAAGGAAGCGATCAGCATGGACACAGCCAGTGCGGTAGCGCCGGCGTAGTCGTATTGTTCCAGCTTGGTGATGATCAGCAGCGGGGTAATTTCAGAGACCATTGGAATGTTTCCCGCAATAAAAATGACAGAGCCATACTCACCAACCGCACGCGCAAAGGCCAAGGCGAACCCCGTCATCAGCGCCGGGGCAATCGCAGGAAAGATGACGCGGGAGAATGTTTGGATTCGGGTCGCTCCAAGACTCGCAGCAGCTTCTTCCAGCTCGACCTCAAAGCCCTCGAGCACAGGCTGAACGGTCCGAACGACAAATGGCAAGCCGATGAAGGTCAGCGCAATGGAGACGCCGAGGGGGGTGTAGGCGATTTTGATGCCATAAGACTGTAAGAACTGGCCAATCCAGCCTTTGGACGAATAAAGCGTGCATAGGGCAATACCTGCGACCGCAGTCGGCAACGCAAAGGGGAGATCGACCAGGGCATCGATTAGCTTTTTGCCAAAAAAGTCGTAACGTACCAAGACCCAGGCGACCAGAAGCCCAAACACCGCGTTGATCGCTGCGCCCATGAGCGATGCCCCGAATGTCAGACGGTAGGAGGCCAGAACCCGGGGTTGCGAGATCACCTCCCAAAATCCGTCCCAACCCAATTGGGCTGCTTTAAAAAAAGAGACAGAGAGCGGAATCAACACAATCAGACTGAGATAAACAAGGGTGAAACCGAGAGTCAGTGAAAATCCCGGTAACACTCGTTTTTTTTTGAAAGCATTCACGTCCGCATACTCAAAATCAGGTGGCCAAGCAGGTTTGCTTGGAATCTACCAGTCCGGCGGCTTGCCAAGAAAGAATAAAAACGTATTAGCTTATGCACTTAGGGAAATCTGAGGGACCGAGTCAAGACGCCTTTACCCCGCGCGTGGAGCGACATTCGGGCAGTGGGCATTAGCATCCTGCATCAGAGGGATGAGCGAGGGTGACATATAAGGCAATATTCAAGGCCGATGATGCCTGTGGTCTGGAACTGAGACCGCTATCGATACCAAGGTCGGCTTTCTGCGCACCAAGGCGCGACATTGAGCCGCCCTCTTTTCGATCAGGTTTTGCAGACAATTAATCCATCCGCCTATTTCAGGCAGACCAATATAGAAATCCCTAGCCTGGATTTAGTGACCTCAGGCAATCCTGCCTCCTTGCCCAAGAGGTACTACTCGTGAGACTTTTGCAGTGACGATTAACAAAGTGGGAGTTGATCCAATCGCGACGGGTCCACACACCGGCCCACTCTATGGCGATGCACCGTAATACGCGCCTGATACCGGCACAAGATCTGCTTTCAATTGACTGAGCCTGATGGCTTCAAACTTAGACACTAGCCGCTAGAGAAAGACCATGTCCCCGAATCTTGACGAAACTGAATTGCAATACGCGATGAAAACCCTCAGCACCGCCCTTTCGCGGGTGCTCAAGGATCAGGGGCAGGAAAAAATCGTCCAGCTGGTTCATCGGATGCAGCGGCTTTTTTCAACCATCCTGAATGGACAGGATCCTTCCGCTCGAAGCCAACTCGAAGCGATCATCGAGTCCCTTCCCGCCACGACCGCCAATGAGGTGATCCGGGTCTTCAACCACTACTTCAGTCTGCTGAACATCGCAGAGGAAGCGTTCTATTTACGCAAGCGCCAAAAAGAGGCCGAAAAAGGCGGACATTTCTGGAAGTATTCATTTCACGACACCCTGATGAGCCTCAAGGCCTCGGGTGTCACCGAGCACCAGCTCAGAAGCCTGTTTCAAGAGTTACTTTATTTGCCCGTGATGACGGCGCACCCGACCGAGGCCAAGCGCCGCACGGTCAAGGGCGCCCTTCGCAACGTCTTCGTCTGTCAGGAAGCGCTTTCATTCCAGAAACTGAAAGGCTACTTCCGCCAGGAGGCCATCGAACGCCTTCAGGCGCAGATTCAGCTCCTTTGGAAAACCGATGAAGTCCGCGCACACAGCATGGGCGTTGCTGATGAAATCGATACGGGCCTGTTCTACTTTCCGCTCTCGCTTTTTGATGCCACGACGCAGGTTTACCGAAATTTTGAACGTGGGCTCCGGGATGTCTATGGGCCGATCGCGGCCCAACGGGTTCGCATCCCAAGCCTCATCCGCTTCGGCTCCTGGATTGGCGGGGATCGGGACGGTAACCCCAATGTGACGCCCGAGACCACGGAGCTGGCGCTGCGATTGCAAGCGCAAACCATTCTTCGCGAATACCTCAAACGCATTGAAAACCTGAGGGGACTGCTTTCCCATTCCTACGGCTTTTGTGAACTCTCACCGGCTTTTGCAGAAAGCCTGAAGCTGGACCGGGAGGAACTTGGCGAGGCGATCACCGAGCTGGAACGCCCCTACCTCCAGGAGCCATACCGTCATAAATTGGTCATCATGCGTTACCGCATGGAGCGCTCACTCCGGCGAATCCAGCGACTGCTCAAGAATGAAAAAGAACTCTTGTATCCCCATGCCTATGCAAGCCCCTCCGCGTTCTTACAGGATCTTCGCCTCATTGATGAATCCTTAAGAAGCCATGGGGATGCCAACATTGCCGATCTGGAGCTCAAAAACCTGATCCGGCTGGCAGAAACCTTCGGTTTTCACCTCATGCAACTCGATGTCCGCCAGGAATCAGCCCACCATACGCAGGCGGTTCAGGATGTTCTGAAGGCATCCTTGGGGATTGACTACCTGGCCCTTACTGAAAAGGAGCGACTGAACGTCCTGGCTGAAGCGCTCTCAAGCCCTGGCGGACTGCTGTTCGATCGTGCCCAACTGAGTGCAAGCACAATAGAAACTCTCGAGGTCCTCGAGGCCATGGTGCGGATGCGACGTGAGATCGGACCTGAGTGCTTTGGAAAATATGTGATTTCCATGACCCATCACGCCAGCCATGTCATGGAAGTGCTCCTACTCGCTGCCCAATGCGGTCTCGCCGGAAGGATTGGTGGCAGCTGGTTCTGTCATGTCGGCATCAGTCCCCTGTTCGAAACCATCGATGATCTCAATCGAATCGAGGAGGTGCTGACCGATCTCTTGGATCAGCCGGTATACAGAGCCCTTCTCACAGCCTCCGGGGAATCCCAGGAAGTCATGCTCGGATACTCGGATTCCTGCAAGGATGGCGGCATCATGGCTTCATCCTGGGGACTGTACCGTGCCCAACGGCTGGTGATGGCCATTACTGAATCACGGGATATCCCCTGCCGGATTTTCCATGGGCGGGGCGGCACGGTGGGCCGGGGCGGTGGACCGACCCATGCCGCGATTCTGGCGCAGCCCCCAGGGACGGTGCGCGGTCAGATCAAATTCACGGAACAGGGCGAGGTGCTGTTCTACCGCTACAACAACATGGAAACGGCCGTCTATGAGCTGACCATGGGGGTTACCGGCCTGATGAAGGCCAGCCTGGGATTGATCCGGGACGTTCAGGAACCGGCAGAGGAACACCTCAAAATCATGGGGGAACTTGCGACAATTGGAGAACATCGCTACCGACAATTGACAGAACATACCCGGGGCTTTCTCGATTATTTTTACGAGGCGACCCCAGTGGGTGAAATCGGCCAACTCAACATTGGATCAAGGCCCTCACACCGAAAGAAGAAAGACCGCTCCAAGTATTCGGTCCGGGCTATCGCCTGGGTGTTTGCCTGGGCTCAGTCGAGACAGACCTTTCCGGCCTGGTTCGGCATTGGTTCGAGTCTGAAGGAATGGACCCATGGCCATCCCACGCGGATGCAAACGCTGCGAGAGATGTACCGCACCTGGCCTTTCTTCCGAAATCTGCTGAGTAATGCCCAGATGGCACTGGCCAAGGCAGATACGGAGATTGCAAGGTCTTATGCTGAGCTGTGTCACGATCCAAGGGTCGGAGAAAACGTCTGGAATCTGATTCAGAGCGAACACCAAACCAGCGTTGATCTCATTCTGGAGGTTGCCGAGATCAGCGCCTTGCTGGAGGAAAACCCGGGACTTGCCGCTTCCTTGAGTCGGCGGGAAGCCTTTTTGGGGCCGTTGAACTATCTGCAGGTCAGCCTGATTCGAAAAGTCCGCGACCAAGGCGTTGAAAACCCGGCTGACAGCCCCTGGATGAAACCGCTGCTTCGGTCCATCAATGCCATTGCGGCTGGCATGCGCAATACTGGCTGAGTCAAGCGTCCGGTTTGCCCAGATGTTGTCAAGGGATCGGTCTTGTGGGCCTCCTCTGGTGCTAGACTTTTCCCCATGAAACTCCAGCAACTTCGCTACATCTGGGAAGTCGCGCAGCGAGACTTCAAGGTGTCAGCGACCGCTGAAAGCCTCCTGACCTCGCAGCCGGGGATCAGTAAGCAGATTCGGTTGCTCGAAGAGGAACTCGGGGTGGAGATCTTCAATCGCAACGGCAAGAACTTTGTCTCACTCACGCCGGCCGGTGAACGCATCGTTGCTATCGCCGGGGAGGTCCTGGCCAAGAGTCACGACATCCGACAGATCGCAGATGAATACCTGGATCGGGATGTCGGTGTCCTCTCGATCGCGACCACGCATACGCAGGCGCGCTATGCGCTTCCTGGAGTGATTCGTTCATTCATCGATCGCCATCCCTCCATCCGCCTGACCATCAATCAGGGAACCCCGGTTCAGGTCGCCGAGCAGGTATCCAGAGGTTTGGTCGATCTGGCCATCGCCACGGAATCGACCGACCTTCTGGAAAACCTCGTGACCCTGCCTTGCTATCAATGGAATCGAAGTGTTCTGGTACCCCATGACCATCCCTTGTCGAAGGCTGCACCGCTCACATTGGTGTCCTTGGCGGCCCACCCGATCATCACCTATACCTTCGGCTTCACTGGACGCTCTCAACTGGACAGAGCCTTCGAAAAGGCTGGCTTGTCGCCGCAACTCGCCCTGACTGCCGTAGATGCCGATGTGATCAAAACCTACGTGCGGCTCGGCCTGGGTATCGGCATTGTTGCGCACATGGCCTATGATCCTGTCGCGGATGCGGATCTGACCGCACTTGAAGTCAGCCATCTGTTCGCACCCAGCACGACCCGGATCGCGCTTCGCAAAGACATGTTCCTCCGGGGTTACGTTTACGACTTTCTGGAACTCTTTGCGCCCCACCTGACCCGTGATCGGGTCGATCTGGCCATGGAACTGAGAGATCGGCGGGACGTCGAGGCCCTGTTCGAGTCCATTTCCCTGCCAGTGGTCTGAGATTCCGTGGCTCGCTGGCTAATCCAGACGCTGATTGACCTTCGCCTGAGGCTTCAGGTCGTCCTGAGTCAGGAGGCGCACGCCCGGGTTCTCCTTTGGGCTGCTGTGATTGGCATCGCCGGGGGACTCTCTGCCGCGCTGTTCCGGGAAATCAACTTCGGACTGAAATGGCTTTTCACGGGTCTGACCGATGATATTGCCTTGATTGCCGGAAGCCTCGATGAACGCCAACGGCTCTTGATTCCGACCTTGGGCGGACTGATCGCCGGCATATGCCTCTGGCTTGGGGGCAAATTTTTCCAAAAAGCGGGCCCCCTGGAATACCTCGAAGTCATCCGGCTCGGGGACGGCACGATAAAGACAGGACCTGCCCTCGCGCGCCTTGCCTCCTCTCTGTTCTCCATCAGTAGCGGCGCATCCATCGGCCGCGAGGGCGGCATGGTTCAGCTGTCCTCGCTGGCTGCCTCCCTGATCGGGCAGGCCTCAAAGCTTCCCCGACAAAGGCTTCGGCTCATGGTCGCCTGTGGCGCTGCGGCCGGAATGGCGGCTGCCTACAACACTCCTCTAGGGGGAGCCATTTTCATTGCAGAGATTGTCCTGCAGTCCCTTGCCATCGAATCCTTAGGCCCCCTGATTGTCGCATCGGTGAGTGCCACCTTGGTCATTCGCCAATGGATTGGCTTGGCGCCCATCTTCGATCCCCCGGACTTCAATGCCGTCATGCAAATGGGTGTTGGCCCCAGCCTCAAAATTGGCCTTCTTTGTGGTCTTGCTGCCCCCTTTTTCATGGCCCTGATCGGCGTCAGCAAGGCCCTTGTTACAAAGCTCAAACTGCCCCTTCCTCTCCGTCTGGCTTTGGGTGGACTCATTGTCGGAGTCATCTCCCTGAAGGTGCCGGGGGTCTGGGGAAATGGCCATACCGCCATTGAACAGCTTTTCCATGAGAACTCGACATGGTCTGTGGTCCTGATCTTTCTCATCGCCAAAGTCCTTGCAACACTGGGCTCCGTGGGAACGGGAACCGTTGGTGGCGTCTTTACCACCACCCTGATGATGGGGGCCTCTTTAGGCTGGCTTTACAGCCAGACCTACACGGGTCTTTTTCAGGTCGAGGCCTCTGATCCCATCAGCTGCATCATGCTCGGCATGGGCGCCATGCTGGCGGCAACCACCCATGCCCCTCTCGCGGCAATCGTCATGGTTTTTGAGATGACGCTGGATGCCAACATTCTATTTCCCTTGATCCTGTCCTGTCTTACGGCCCGCTATCTTTCCGGATTTATCCATGAACCAGGCATTTATGCCCATTCCGTGGGTGGCAAGCCGGTTGAAGATGCCTTTCAACTGAGGGCTGGTGATCTGATGGCGCCGGCCCGCAAGCCACTGGATCAAAACGCCACGGCACTCGAGGCCACCAAGGCTTTTTGCCTGGGTACCTCTCAACACCTCTGGGTAACCGATGCATCCGGCACTTATTTGGGGGCCATCGGCCTTGAGGTCCTCCAGCAATTTGAAGACTTCCCCCGACTTGATGCCATCAACGCCTTCATGGTCTTCTCCATCGAGGATTTCCCGGCGATCCAGCAAAATGACTCACTGACACAGACCCTGCATGCACTGCTCAAGTCAGGGGCTGCCTGCCTTCCGGTGCTCTCGCATGAGGGCAAGTTGATCGGTCAAATCAGCAAGAGTGACGTCTTGCTGGCGCTCACCTGAATCAATTTTCCTGCCTCTCCAAGCTCCGAGCCCTATAATGGCGCTCAAGAATCACAGGAGATGACCCTCATGACGCACTGGTTTGAAGACAATTCCCAATCCATTGGTCGCACCCCGCTGATCCGTCTTAACCGGATCACTGAAGGCGCCAAAGCCACCGTCCTCGCCAAGATCGAAGGCCGCAACCCTGCTTACTCCGTCAAATGCCGGATTGGCGCCGCCATGATCTGGGATGCCGAGAAAAAAGGACTTCTGGGACCCGGTAAGGAGATCGTCGAACCCACCAGCGGCAATACCGGCATCGCGCTTGCCTTTGTCGCTGCCGCACGCGGCATCCCCCTGACGCTCACCATGCCCGAAACCATGAGTATCGAGCGTCGCAAACTGCTCATCGCCTACGGCGCCAAACTGGTGCTGACCGAAGGCGCCAAAGGCATGCCAGGCGCCATCGCCAAGGCAGAGGAAATCGCCGCCTCCGATCCCAACCGCTACGTTCTGCTTCAACAGTTCAAAAATCCAGCCAACCCCGCCATCCATGAGGCCACCACAGGCCCTGAAATCTGGGACGATACCGATGGCCAGGTCGACATCTTCGTCTCTGGTGTCGGCACCGGTGGCACCATCACCGGCGTTACCCGCTATCTCAAGAAAACCCGCGGCAAAGCCATCCTCTCGGTGGCCGTTGAACCGGAAGCGAGTCCGATTCTCACGCAAGCGCGTGCGGGCGAACCCCTTCAACCGGCCCCCCACAAGATTCAGGGGATCGGAGCAGGCTTTGTTCCGGACATCCTCGACCTTTCCCTTGTCGATGAGATCGAACGGGTCAGTAACGAAGAAGCGATCGAGACCGCTAAGCGCCTGGCCCGTGAAGAGGGCATCCTCTGCGGCATCTCCTGTGGCGCCGCCGCCGCAGCCGCCCTGCGCATTGCCAAAAAGCCGGAGCATGCCGGAAAGACCCTGGTCGTCATCCTCCCTGATTCGGGCGAGCGCTATCTCAGCACCGCCCTCTTTGATGGCCTCTTCGATGATCAGGGTGTCGCGATCTGAACCCCTTAGCGGCATCTGCTGAAATGACCGACTCGAATCTAAAACTGGACCTCGCTCCGGTCGTCGCGAGCCTCAGGGAAATCAGGGAGCAGTCCCTCGAGGCACGCAATCGCGAAAGCCGTCCCCCGAAGCTCCCGTCAAAGATCACCCTCAAGGAGATTGTCGACGGGCTTGCGACCTGCCTTTATCCAAACCGACTTGGGAGCGGTACACAAACCCTTGAAGGGATTGATTATTTCGTCGGTCACACACTCAACGTCACGCTGAGACTACTCATGGGGCAGATCCTCAGAGAGCTCCGCTTCGATTCAGAGCAAAACGGCAACTTTGAGCCTGACCATTGGGGCCTTCAGGACAGAGCCACACAGACTGTTCGCGCCTTTGTGAAGCGCTTGCCCGCGGTCCGCGTCCTGCTGGACAGTGATCTCAAAGCAGCCTTTGAGGGCGACCCTGCCGCACGCAGTCCTGATGAGGTGCTGGTCTGCTACCCCGGGATTGCGGCCATGATCAATCACCGTCTGGCGCATGAACTCTATCGTCTGGGTTTTCCCTTGATCGCTCGGATGATTTCCGAGATCGCTCATTCCATTACCGGGATTGATATCCATCCGGGGGCAACCATCGGTCCCAGTTTCTTTATCGATCACGGCACCGGCGTTGTGATTGGAGAGACCACTATTATCGGTGAGCGGGTCCGCCTCTATCAGGCCGTGACGTTGGGTGCAAAGCGTTTTCCTGCCGATGAAAGTGGGGTCCTCATCAAAGGCAATGACCGGCATCCGATCGTTGAAGACGACGTCGTCATCTATGCCGGTGCGACCATTTTGGGCCGGATTACCATTGGTCGGGGCTCCACCATCGGCGGCAACGTCTGGCTGACCCGGAGCGTGCCTCCCGACAGCAACATTACTCAAGTTCAGGCCCGTCAGGAACTGTTCATTCACGGTTCCGGCATCTGAATGTCACGCTACTCCCGCTGCCAGTCATGACGAAGGTCGCCCGACTTGTGGTCCTTGATGTCGATTCAACCCTGATCGAGAATGAGGTCATCGAACTTCTTGCCGCTCGCGCCGGGTCCCTCACTGAGGTTGCCGCCATCACAGAACGTGCGATGCGCGGCGAACTGGATTTTGAAGCCAGTCTCAAAGCGCGCGTTTCAACCCTCAAAGGCTTGCCCACATCCGTGTTTGATGCGGTCCGAGCCGAAATCCGGGTCACCGCTGGCGTCCCCGAGCTGATCGCTCGGGTCAAAGCCGACGGGGGCCATGTCGGTGTTGTTTCCGGCGGCTTCCATGAGGTACTCGACCCGATTGCAGAGGGACTGGGTCTTGATTTTTGGCGTGCAAATCGACTGGAGGTGCAAGAAGGCCTTCTGACCGGACAGGTCCTCGGCGCTGTCATCGATGCCAAAGCCAAGGCGCATGCGCTTTTGGAATGGGCGACTGAAACGCAAACGCCAATCAGCGCGACAGTGGCCATCGGCGATGGGGCGAACGACCTTGAAATGATGCGGGTGGCCGGTCTCTCGATTGCCTTCAATGCCAAACCGATCGTCCAGCAACAGGCCGATGTCGCCATCAATGAGCAAAACATGGCCCTCGCTCTCCCCCTGATCGGCCTGGTCTGATCACGAACAAAAACCCTAGTGGCCAATCCTCGAAGCGCGTTTCTCAAAGCCAACCCTAAATGGCGGTCGGCGAGTAAGGTCAACTTGCGAAACAAGTTGCTGAGTTCGAGTGAGATCTCGTGGTTACGTGAGACGGGCTCCCTGACCAAGCGCATTGTTGGCACAGTCGGCAATGGATTCAATGTCCTGGTGCTTCACCAAAAACTGTCCAAACCCAGTGTTGAGGAAAGCCTTAAGTTGGGGCTTCGACCGAGTCAGGGCGCGCTGGTCCGGGAGGTTATCCTGCGTGATCGCGACGAACCGCTGGTTCTGGCGCGCAGCATCATCCCGATCACGACACTGGCCGGCGCCGATCGGCGGCTCGCCCACCTGGGTAACCGGCCGTTGGGACAAATTCTTTTCAATCACCCCACGCTTCGACGCTTCAACCTTGAGTTTGCAAGGCTTGAGGTTCCCCGCGATCTGGATCCGGCTTGGCTTTCAGGCCAACCCGCATCCGCCATGATCGCGCGACGATCGGTCTATGCCATCAAGCCCGGCCATCTCCTTCTGGTGGCTGAGTATTTTCTCCCAGCCCTCTTCAGACACGATGTCCCACACCCCTAAGTTGCATCGGACCCTCTCGGCCTACTGGCGCCTGATGCGCTTTGACAAGCCGATCGGCATCTTTATCCTGCTCTGGCCCGGTCTTTGGGCCCTCTGGATCGCGGGAAAAGGGCATCCCGATGCCAAGGTCACCCTCATCATCATCCTTGGAACCATCCTGATGCGCGCGGCGGGTTGCGTCATCAATGATTATGCGGACCGGAACTTTGACCCGTTTGTCGAACGAACGCGCCTTCGACCCATCGCCGCTGGAGAGATCTCCCCCAAAAATGCCTTGTGGCTTTTTGTGGGACTTTGCCTGATTGCCTTTGGCCTGGTCTTGACCCTCAACCCCTTGACCATTGGCCTTTCCGTGCCTGCGGCTTTTCTGGCGGCAAGCTATCCCTTCACCAAACGCTTTACCCACCTGCCACAGGCATATCTTGGGATTGCCTTTGCGTGGGCTGTACCCATGAGCTATGCCGCCCAACTCGATGCAATTCCCCGCTCGGCCTGGTTGTTGTTCGCGGCAACCGCGGTTTGGGCGCTGATTTACGACACGATGTACGCCATGGTGGACCGGGATGACGATCTGAAGATTGGCGTCAAATCCACCGCCATCCTTTTCGGTCGCCACGATCGGCTGATTATCGGGTGTCTCCAAGTGATCATGCTGGTACTTCTGGCTCTGGCTGGGATCGAGGAAAACTTGGGTACGTTCTATGGCCTTGGACTGGGTGCAGGTGGCGTTTTCTTTATCTACCAGCAGTGGTTGATTCGACATCACGACAAGAAAGCCTGTTTCGAGGCATTTCTCAACAATAACTGGTTTGGTCTTACGATCTATCTTGGGATAGTCCTAAACTATCTCCTCTCCGGCTGATTGCCTGCAAATTCCGTTGATCGGGAAGCGCGTCAAACCTCCCCATTCATGGGGAGGACGGAGAGCGCGA
>CAYLUS010000009.1:64050-66542 GCA_964386975.1 uncultured Methylococcus sp. | reverse complement strand
GCGCCGACCCGATGGATCACCAGAGCCGAATGAAACCCGTGTGAATCGGCCGCCGCTTGAACGATGCGCTGGAGCTCCATTTCGGTCATTCCAGGGTAATGTTCAAGCCACATCGCACGGACGGTCTCCCCCTCGTTGAAGTCTCGCATGGTGCCGATAAACACGCTGGTCGCCCCGCAGGCGGCAGAAAGCTCCTGGTGATTGCGGACGAATTCATCCAGCACCTGATAGGGTTGAAACGGGGTGTCCCGAACCTCGATGGAAATCATCATCCCCCCGTGACAGGTGGAAAGAACGCGATTTCATCGCCATCTTGAACGGCGGTCGCGGCGTCGGCATAGACGCGGTTGACAGCGCACAGGACCTGATCCGGAAGGGGTTGCCCCTGGCTGACGACTTTCCAAACATCGCCGACCGTTAAAAGCCCCTCGGCGGACAGGGTTTCCTCCACACGCCCCATGGTTTCTCGGAGGCTGGCGAAATAAAGAATTCGGATCCCCATTTAATCCTCGCTGACGATATGGGCGCTCGCCTTGGCGTCCTTGGTTACGATGCGGGTAAAGTGCCGGCGCGGATCCCTAAGCCCCTGCTCGAGGAGATCGGCGTCCGAGGGCCCGGCCAGCCAGACGGCCAGTGGATGTTGCCTGAGGGTTCCGGCAAACGCCGGATCGACAAGGCCGATCGATGTCAGGGTCTCAAGCCTCACGGTGGGCCTCTCCACGTCGCGGGACTTGATCAGGAGCACTTGTTCACATCCGAGCTGCTGCGCGAGCCATAAGGACAGGGTGTCAGAGGTTACGGACCACGAGGCTTGAGGTCCGAGCCGCATGACTTCTTCAGCCTCAGGACACCAGATCTGCGGCGCGTTCTTGCAAAGGCCCTCACGAAGATCCGTCAACGTCCGAGCAGGAACGAGCGCCTCGCACATTCCCTTCAGCATGCGACCATATAGGCCCATTGATTCGATGGCAAGGCGATGGGCAAGGGCGTCGCTGAACTGCCATTGCCGATCGGCCTGCCGAACAGCATCAGCAAAAACCCCACCGCCTGGCACGATAACCAGCGGATGCTGCCTGAGCGCGTCCAGCCACGGCCGAAGGTGAGGTCCTTTTCCAAGGCTGCCCCCAAGTTTAACGACCCAACGCGCGGATCTTAACTTCATCGGGCTGAAAGTGTCGGCATAGCCTCAGCATCGCGGAGGCTTTGTCATGACATTCGGCGTATTCGGAGGCCACCTCGGAATCGGCCACGATGCCGCCGCCGGCCCAAAACCGCAACCGCCCCTCCGAGTGGATCATGGTGCGTATGGTGATGCTGAGATCCATGTTGCCATCGTGGCCGATGTAGCCGATGCTGCCGCAATAGAGACCTCGCCGATGGGGTTCCAGCTCTTCAATGATTTCCATGGCCCGGATTTTTGGTGCGCCGGTGATGGACCCGCCCGGGAAACACCCTTTGAGCAGGGCAACACCATCGGCATTGGATCCAAGCCGGCCCCGAACGGTGCTGACCATGTGGTGCACATTGGCATAACTCTCGATATCAAAGAGCTTGGGGACGTGAACCGAGCCCGGGAGGCAGCTTTTGCCAATGTCATTGCGAAGGAGATCAACGATCATCAGATTTTCTGCACGGTCCTTGAGGCTGTCCCTGAGCGCAAGGATCGCCGTTGCATCGGTGACCGAGTCCGTCCCTCGGGGCCGCGTTCCCTTGATGGGCTTGGTCTCGACACAGTGATCCGAGACCTTAAGGAAACGCTCCGGTGAAGAGGAGAGAATCTGAACATCCGGGTAATTGAGGTAGGCCCCATAGGGCGCGGGATTGAAGGTTCTAAGGTACTGGTAAGCTTCCCAAGGATCGCCCTCTGAACACGCCTCAAAGCGCATGGCCAGATTCACCTGGTAACAATCGCCCTCGCCGATGTAGTGCTGAATTTGTCGAAATGCCCTGCCGTAGGCGGCCTCATCAAGATTCGCCTTAGGCATCCCCTCAATTTTGAAGTCGCCCAACTGCCAGCCGAGGGTTTGAAGCTGGCTGAAACGACGCACCAGATGGGGCCAGTTCAAACTGGCCGCAAAGTCCTGGGTCCGGCTCACCAGAAAGGTTTTGCGTTCATGATGGTCGACAATGACCGCCCACTCGTAAATGCCGATCATCATGTCTGGGATGTTTTCGGCATCCCGTGCCTTACTGGGGAGCCGCTCTAGGCGCCGCGCAAGGTCATAGCCAAAATAGCCCAGAGCGCCACCACAAAAGGGCAGGTGTTCAAGGGGTGCCATGACCGGGCCCAGGGCCTCCTGAAGGAGGCTGAATGGATCCTCGCCTGAGAGCACAACCTGACTTCCCGTGCGGATCTCCGTGAGATCGCCGCGCGTGACCAGCGTCTTGACCGGATCCGCGGCGAGAATGTCATAGCGACCCTGACGGCTATGGGGAAAGCCACTATCGAGGAAAACCGACCAGGGACGGCCGGCCCACGGCAGAAACAGCGC
>CAYLUS010000009.1:61698-63950 GCA_964386975.1 uncultured Methylococcus sp. | reverse complement strand
AGCCACTATCGAGGAAAACCGACCAGGGACGGCCGGCCCACGGCAGAAACAGCGCGGCGCTGTCCTCGAAATAAGGGAGTTCCTGAACCCGTTCAGTCATGACATGAGGTGTTAAGCTGATCCATCAGAAGACCGGCAACCGCTGCCGCTGGAGCGCAATCGGATACTTCGAATTCAAGGCGCTCCGGGCGCATCGGCAAAAAGGCCGCGTAGTCGATGTAAGGCCGATTCTGCATCTTGGCCAGGGCCTCAACCAGAAAGCGGCCGATGCCGGCTCCGACCAGCGGGGTTGTGTCAGAAACCCGGCCAAGACTGTCCTGAAGCGAGACCGCGGCGGCGATACCTGCAATCTGCTGAGACCGGATGGCGGTAGCCAGACGCACCCATCCCGCCTGCTGCAGGTCATCGTAGTCACGGCCAAATTGCCGCGCAAGTCGCCGTGCGGATGCGACAGGGGATTTTTCACCTCCGTCGGCAGCGGGGTATTGATCGTCCGATTCCTGAAGTTCACCCGTCAGCCGGTAGACATCGGCGGTGGTAGCGAAATGTTCGGCCATCGGTTTTTCCCAGCGACCCTGAATGGGCGCCTGGTCAACCAGCGCCATCAGTGGTGTTCTCACAACGCCTGCATAAATGAGTTCCTCGGCGGCTAGTCGGTCCGTGTCCGAATATCCCCGGTAATGGGCCGCGCCGGACTGAATAGCCAGGATATCTGTGGTGGTGCTGCCGATGTCAATGAAAACAGCCTCCTCCCGCTGAGCGGCCAACCAAAGGCCACTGGCCAACCAGTTGGCAGATGCAATGCGATCATAATCAGAGGCCAGAATCTCCGCGATTGGCTTGAGGCGCCGATCCCCGGTGAAGAGAAAGACCGGCTCTGAGGGAAACTGGTGTTTAAGAGCCTTAAGTAATTCGCGCACGCCATCCTCACGGGAGGCGAAAAGATCCACGAGTTCGCCGGTCATGGTCACCGCGTGGATGCAGGAGATGCCCGGTGTCAGGGACTTGCTAATCTGCTCAAAGGCGCTCATCAGCCGGTCGAGGCCCTGCCAGAGGGGGCAGGGTCTTTGCAGCACATGGCGAACGGCGGCATGCTCATCGAGCACAACCGCCTTGAGGTGTGCCCCTCCCAAGTCCCAACCGATCACCTGTTGCGGAGTCGATCCTACCATTGAGCCCATACCGGATGATTCACAAGCGCACGCTGCGGGGGAAGTTGTCGGAGATGATACAGATCGAGCGCCAAGGCGGCCGGATTTTCCCCAAGCGCCTTGTAAAGCGCGGGGTAGGCGCTGGTCAGCCTTGGATTGACTTCCAGCACGGTCGCCTGCCCGTCTTCGACGATCAGGTCCACGCCAGCATAACCCCAAAGCTCGGGTAGGGCTGAAGCAATTTTCTGAAGGGTCGCCACATGATGTCCCTCAGGATCGGCGAGCGCGTTGACTTCGATAGCTGCCAGATGGAGACCGCCTTCAGTCTTCATCAGGTGTTGCCGGTTGCATGTCAAAAGCACCCCGCGCCCCCTCAGAAACAGGGCCGAGTAACTGATGGGATCGCCCGCAAGCCAAGGCTGGACAATCCAGTTTCCCTCGGGGTGATCCTCGAGGAAGCGCCCGTAGGCAGCGGGACGATGAAGCACACGAAGACCCTCGCAGCCGACCCCATCATCAGGCTTGATCACGATCGGAAAGGCGAAAGGGGGCTCCATCCGGGATCGATCCAGGCTCCGGGTCGGGACCGCGGGAATCCCATGTGCATGGAGCCGCTCAAAACAGTCCTTCTTGCTGGCCGCCAATCGCACCCCCGCGGGTGGGCAGCTCAACAGCGTTCCGCCCGCATCGAGGATCCATGCGCTTAACCGCTCAAGCAGCCCATCGGTTTCAGGTGCGATTGGCCACACGGCATCGTAGTCGTTGACAGAGCGCAAGAGAACCTCCCAGAATGAATCCGTAGGCTCAACCCAGCGCACCTTTTCAGGGGCCAGTGGCGTTGGTCCCGCGCTTCGAGCCCGCATGAGATCAGCCCTGACACCACTGACATCGTTCAGGTCCCGCATCAGGCTCAAGGCCATCCAGTTCCCCTCTGACAGCAGCGCCTGAGCTTCGGGTTCAGGGCCGCTAGCGGTGATGTACTCACAAACCAGGATTTTCATCGAATCGATCAGATGGACTTCATACCGGTTATTGATTTGAAGGACGGTCAGGTCGTGCAGGCGATTGCGGGACAACGCGACCATTATCAGCCGATTCGCT
>CAYLUS010000009.1:0-61598 GCA_964386975.1 uncultured Methylococcus sp. | reverse complement strand
GGTCAGGTCGTGCAGGCGATTGCGGGACAACGCGACCATTATCAGCCGATTCGCTCGCAGCTCTTTTCGGGCGCCAACCCCTTTACTGCCCTGAAGGCCATCCTGTCGTGGGGTGTCTTCTCGACAGTTTACATTGCGGATCTGGACCGGTTGATGGGAGTGGGGTCCCATCAGGCGCTCATCCAGGCGCTGATCAGCAGGTTTCCCACGGTTCGTTTTTGGGTCGATGCGGGTGGGCCGGATGCTGTTCAACCTGAAGGCAGCTCAAACCTGACGCCGGTCATCGGCACGGAGTCACTGGTCGATGGACGGCTTCCGGAAGGCTTTGGGCCATCGGACGACTGGATCCTCTCTCTGGATTTCATCCGAGGTCAGCCGATGGGATCGGCCGAGATCATATCCCAGCCACAGCGCTGGCCCAAGAACGTGATTGTGATGAGTCTTGATGCCGTGGGCCGGGGGTTGGGACCGGATCTGGATCTCTTTGATTGCATGCAGCAGGTGAATACCCGGTCCCGCTATTTTCTTGCGGGCGGGGTGCGCAATCGCTTGGATGTGTTGCAGGCACGGGCGGCCGGTGCAGCGGGCATTCTCCTTGCCAGCGCGCTGCACAAAGGCGATCTGACGGCAGAAACCCTGTCGGAATTTAGCGCATAAAAAAGCCGCACCGAAACCGGTGCGGCTTTTTGAGGTCAGCGCAACCGATTACTTGTGCGCTGCGAAGGGGTGCTCAGCCTGGCCCTTCTGCTTGACGACGTCAGCCGCCTTCGGCTCACCCGCGACAGCGCGCTTGATGGAGAGCTTGGTGGCTTCATAGTTGTAGTCCTGGATCTTGGCGTCGTCTTCGGCCAGCCAGTGGATGAAAACGCCAACACAGATGAACAGGTCATCGGCTTCGTCTGCCGGAATGGTGCCATCTTCAACGCAATCAGCCACAGCCATTGCAACGCCGCGCTGAGCCGGTCCAAACATCTGGGTGGCCTGCTTGCCGTTCTTGATGGTGACCTTGTTGAACATGACGGTTGCCGGCTTGCACAGCAGGTTCGGTGCGACGACTGCGAGCAGGCTGGTAAAGCCGTCCTTGTTGTTGGTTACGCAGTTGGCGAAAGCCGATTCTGCGGCGCTGCCGCGCGGACCCATGATCAGGTCGATGTGGGCGATTTCGTTGCCGCCGCCGCAAAGTGCTTCGCCGACCAGGAGTTTGTTGATTTTTGCCATGTCAAAATCCTCGGATGTTTCGTTGTTGAAGAAAGAAAAGAATTTTTTAAGAATCGACATAAAAATGTCTCCCCGTAAGACCGTTTTTAAGACCTGGTTTTTTTAAGTTCCAAAGCCTCTTTAATAGCCTGAAATCTCGCGTTTCAGTAAAGACGTGACAGCCGGTGAGCCATCAGGCTCGCGACCGTCATGTCCGCTGTTGTGCCTGGATTGACCCCCTTTGACTTGAACGACAGATCAAGTCGCCGGAGTGGATCCAGGACATTTTCGGGCAAAACGGGTCCGGAAAATAAACCTTCGATGTGCGCGATCTCGTCGGAGAAGGCATCGAGAGCCCCTTTTCCAAACTTACGCTCGATGTGGCTATCACCGAGTTGCCGGAGCAAGGTGATAAAAACAGCCACAGCGGCCCAATCCGGACTATCCCCTAAGGATAGCCGGTAATCATACATCGGAACGCCCTTTCGGAAAATATCCGAAAAAGAACAGGTGTATTGCCTTGCAATGCTATCGCGCTCTGCCGCCAACGCCATCGCCTCCAGCAGCGTCACTTGGGGTGGATCCCTGACATCCGCCTCGGCCGCATCCCCAAGCCCACCGGGTTTGGCATGACAGATGGCGGCAAAGACCGATTCGGCGTCTGTGGCTTGTGTCCTCGCCAGAACCTGCCGAAGGCTCGCTTCCAGGCTGTCGTGATCGGGATCTAAAAATGCCTCGATCAGGGGCGCTGCGAGCAGCAGGATGCCGAGATTGGTGTTGCAGCCAACCGCCTTTCGGGTGGCGATGACGCCCCCTAAAATCCGGGCTCCCAGTGATTCGGATTCGATCAGGGGGTCCACGCTGACCTTGGCGCTGATCCGAAAATCATCCGCCGTCATGTCATGACCCGGCGCGTAGTCGCTGACATTACCCGGCTTGAAGGCGCGAAGTTCGAGGTCACAGGCCCAGAGATAAGCCTCGCGGGCCGTTGTCTTGCGGGGGCAGATCGACGTCGGGTTCACGTCAGGAGGCCTGCGCCGGGGTCACTCCAAGGGCTGACAGGGACAGGAAGTCCTGAACCAAGAGCCGTGCGATGTCGACCTCGCAGACGCCTTGGAGACCTTTCCAGGCCGGAATGCTGTTGACCTCCAAGACGGTGTAACGACCGCCCGCCTCCTGGATGATGTCAACACCGGCATAGTGCATGTCAAGCGTCCTGACCGCCTCCTCGGCCAATCGCCCGAGGCGCATCTCCTTGAGGTTCACCGGCGCACACTCAGCGCCCTGATGAACATTATTGAGCCAGGTGATGCCGCTGCGTTGCATGGCAGCCACGGCCTTGCCTGCGATCACAAACACCCGAAAATCGTGGCTTTTGTCACCGGAATGCACATAGCGCTGGAGATAAAAGACCCCGTTGTCATCGACAAGGTCCTCCAGGTCCTGGGGTCGGTCATAGCGTTTCAAGCCCTTGCCTTGCGAGCCGAACAGGGGTTTGGACACCAGTCGGTGTCCCTGCGCGAGTTCGTGCCGTGACACAGCAAGTGCCTTTTCCCGATCGCTCGTGATCCAGGCCGGCGGCGTCGGCACACCGGCCTGTCTTAAAATGAAACTGGTCATGCCCTTGTCCACGGTGCGCTCGATGGCTTGCCCATCGTTGTAGACCAGCCGCCCCAGCCGTTTGAGGGCATGCAGGACGTCAAGGTAAAGCACGACTTGCTCGAGGCTGCCGCCAGGAACGCCGCGAACGAAGACGGCATCAGGAAGATCACGTTCAAAGCCCGGCATGATGACCGGCAATCCGCTGTCACCAAGACTTAAGCTGCACTGGGTGAGACTGAGGCAGTGTGCATCATGTCCCTCGCGGGCAAGCGCCTCCTTCAGGCGCTTGCCATGCCAGCCCGGGTCGTCGGTAATGATGGCGACGTTGGCCACTATTCCTCGAACGACCGATCCAGAAGCGCCTCATCGAGTGCGCCAGCGTGGTAGCTATGACCCGACTCGACGGCCGTAACCACGACGCGGGCAGGACTGAACAGCATCGGATCGACCCTGAAGAAATCATATTCATATTCCTTGAAGACTTCCGCGAAGGGTTTGCCATAGTCTCTGGACGTCGAGCTGGGAAGCTCCATGGCCAGGGCCTTGGCAGCTTCGTCACTGCCTTTCACGAAGAGGTGGGCCGTGCCGCCGAACAGAATCGCATCGTTGGTTCGTCCCATGGCTTTGACAAAGTTGGGGTGGGGTGGCGGAACCGGTGCAGAGGCCATCCCGTCGATGATGTTGCCAAGCGGGAAGTGCAGCGAGTGCGCCTTGTGCAGAGCGACTTCGAGAACCCGGCTGACAACCTGCATGCCGCCTGCAAGGCTGGAGGTCGGTGTCAGGATGACATGGACGCTGTCGGTTTCGACCTTTGTGGCCTTGGCGACCTTCTCAATGACTTCAACCGGAGGCACCTTGTCGACCTCCATGACAATCGCCGTCTCCCCAAACACATCGCGATACCCCAGCTCTTCATAGAGGTCCTCTACCGGCTTTTCGAGACCGTCCTTTTGTTTGGTGGCCATGGCGCGGGCGGGACCGGAGCCCAGAGCGTAAAAAGCGCCCTTGCCCTCCCCATGGGACAGGCTCCAACCGGCATACTGGCTGCCAAGGCAGGCCAAAACCGGGTTGGTGCTGTGGACATTGACCATCGTTGGCCAGCGTTTGAACGTGGGGTCCTGGTTGAGGCTGACCTTGCCAAGGCCCCCCATACAGACTTCAGCGATCAGTCGTCCCGCCTCAAGACCCCCGAGCGCCTGAATCCCTGCATCGATCACCGTGCAATTGTTGGCCAGACGGTCGATTTTGAGTCGGAGTCGGTCGGCATGCGCGATCATGTATTTGACGATGGGCATGGCGTAGGCATTGACGCTGACGTGGGATTGCATAGGTTCGGATCTCCGTCGGAGCTAATGGATAGTTGACTGATTTTTTGGGTTGGCGCCCATCAGGCGCGCGCTCAGCTGGTTCGCTCGCTGGCAAAGCAGCTGTTCCAAGGCTTCGCCATCGGCGGCGCCCGCATGGACGGTGCAAAGCGGCTGTCCGCGCAGGATCGTATCGCCAGCATGCGGGTGGTCCGTGGACCACAAAGGCCATTTGAAGGCGGGCGCGATGGTCAGATCCTGTTCGGCAATGATGACGCGAAAACCATTTGATTCTACAAGTTCCTGCGACTCAGGGAGGCTTTTACCCTGGCAAGCCTCCAGATGGGCCTTCACCAGGCCGCCGTCATAGACCTCGTCAAACAAGCTCAGAGTGGCGCTGGGACGTGGGTTGATTTCAAGAACCAAGGGTCGCGCGTGCGCATCCAGAACAAAGTCCAGACTTCCAAGGCCCTTGAGCCCGGTTTTTTTGACCAGATAGTCAAGCCCGCTTGCAATCCGATGCGTTTGATCGCCATTCATCAGGATTCCGTTGCGGGCACCCCGGAACAAAAAAGGCCGCTGGGCGCTTGAAAGTGGGTCGAGTTGGTTGAAGCCGATGATACGGGCGCATACGCCGTTGGCCAGAAACAAGGCCGAGTACCCGGGTGATGCAATACGCCTTTGGTAGTAACGGCGACCGCTCTCCTTGGATTTCCCGGGCAGGTGGACCCCTTTGCCACCTTCACTGCCCCCAAATTTCATCAGCCACTGGTCGGGGCATGCGGGCGGGATGAACGAAATCTCGGGGTAGGCCAGGTGGGCCTGTCTCAGGATCTTAAAAAAACGCACCGGATTCTTGTAGAGGCGGAAGAGCTTTGCCCCATTGCCCATCAGCGGTCTTCTTCTGGCGATTCGCTCGATCACCGAGGCGCAGCCATCGAGGCCACTGCCGATAAGAACCGGCAACGTGCGATCCGGGTCAAGCGCTTCGATGGCTGCCAGAAGGCTTGAAGTGTCAAAGCCTTCCTTATGGCTTGGCACCTTGAACACCTTCTCGCACAGGGCGCGGGTATCGGCATCGGCAAAGCGGTCCAGGGCATAGACCGTGATACCGGCTCTACGGGCGGATTGTGCCAGCATCCGGGCAGAGCTGCTGATGATAAGGAGCTCATCCGGCATCATGCAGTTCTGGCAGCGTGCGAATCCGAAATGGAGATAGAGGTGGTGACGGCACCCATGAGGCGCGGTGTTCCGATTTGGCAGCAGAGGCCCTCGGCGCCCAAGTGCTCCAGGTGGTCGATCAGACCTTGAGCCCGATCCGCGTTTTCAACCAGACAAAACCCGGTGGGCCCCCAGGAGCTCTGGCCAATGGCGGTGGCCCCTTGCATGGCCAGTTGTTCAAGGGCTCGTTCCACCTTTTGGCTGGTGAATCGTCCCCCTTGTGCCCGCGAGAAATGGTCGCCCACCGTGCGCTGAAGGTCAGTGATCACGCTGCCGAAGGTCGCAAGGTCATTCTCGAGAACGGCTGGCAGTCCCCGCAACGTCATCCAGTGGCACAGGCGGGCGGCTTCCTCTTCTGGAAACGGCGGCAGGTCTGAAAAGGCATTGACCTCCTCGGTACCGCTCAGTCCCCTGAATGTCGGGTCGAGAAGGATTATGAATCGCCAATCCGGTGGCATTGGCAGGCGGGCGATCACCGGCGGTATCTGCGTCAGCGGGCCGCGCCCTGCATCGAGCACCAGCCCGCCTGCCTCGAAAACAGCGATCCCGATGCCAGAACGGGAGCCTCTTTGGCATGCCATCGCAATTTGCCAGGGAGAGAGGCCCAAACCATGAAGCTGTGAGAGGCCCGTGCCCACCGCGAGCGCCATCTGAGTCCCCGAGCCGAGCCCTGCGTGTGGCGGAACGGCCTCATCGATCACAATGCGTGCCGGAAGTGAAGTGCCGGTCAGGACTTCCAGCTGTTGTCCCACTTTAAGGGCACGCTCGGCATCAGGGCCCTCGGCTTGCAGCCGTTCGGCCGGATACAGGCGGACCTGTGTCTTGATCTCGTCGATGGCGATACCCAGACTGCCGAATCGCCTTCCCAGCGATCCGCCAAGGTCGAGAAACCCCATGTGGAGCCGTGCGGGTGCCTCGATCAGAATGCCGTGTGATGGAGGGGGGCAAAACGCCTGGGCGGTCATGGGCGATGTTGGGGTGTCAGTCGGGGGTGGATCGGCACTCACCGATGCGGGGGGTGAACAGCGATTTTGAAGAGAACCCTCGCTGGTCTCAAGGCGACCCCATCAAGGACCGCCAATGATGCCACAGGCAACGCGGGCACCGCCGGGCTGATCCCCGTAATTGTCGTTTCCTTCATGAATCATCAAGCTGCGCTTGGAGAGTTCGGACATCTGAAGCCGCCCGGATTGAACCGGCTGTTCGGCACGCCCGTTGGCATTAACTACCAGCCGGGGAAGATCGCCGCGATGTCCCTGGCCCTCGGGACCCTGATGCTGGCCACTGTGATCCGGATCATAGTGCGCACCGGCTTTAAGGCCGGCGACGGGCTTGCCGTCCTTTTCACCCGCATCACAACTGCCGTTTTCGTGAACGTGAAAGCCATGCTCCCCGGGCGTGAGTCCTTTCAGGTAGGGCGTCAGAACCAGTCCATCCTTTGATTCGGTAATTTGAACGGTTCCAAGGCGGGTTCCGGATCCTTGTTCGGTGATGTCCCGCACTTCGACGTTGATGCCGGTAGCCTGAACCTCAAATGCCGAGAACAGGACCACCGCCAGGGTCAGCGAAAAGCTATTGAACTTGCGCTTCATATTCAGCTTTATCCTTGTTGTAGAGTTTTTCCAGTGAATCGCAGGTCGGGGCACCTGCGTGCAGCCGGCTGACGCAATCATCGTACTCTTGATGAGACTCCTCCATACGGATGGCGGCCTCTGCGGCATCCGGGCCACCAATGACGGTTTTGGAGCGGTTGCTGCAGGCCACCTGACTCAGAAGGAGAAGGCCTAACAGCAGACATTGGGGGGTTTTCATTGCGGGGACTTGGCGGCAATCGGCTGTGATTTGGGCTTTTAGTGAAACATAGACGGTCTGTTCGGGTAAAGCGTTGCGATCAGATGCGCATGCCGACAGCGATCGACAGGCATAAAAAACCCGGCCGTGGCCGGGTAGACTCTGAATGGCTGATCTTGGGATCGTTGAGGTGGCCCCCCAAATTGTAGTTGTTCTCCCTCACGTCATCGGGCCGCTCAGAAACAGGTTGAACGCCCTCATGGAAGAGGATCAGGTGCCACTCCAAGAGGTGCTGGAATCCTAATCATGGCAGCGGGCGCCAACAATTCGTAAATCCCCGTAATTTTCTACGTAGTTCTACGTACATCTGATTGGGCTAATGTTGATTTTCCCTGGCGGGTTGACAGTCCGGGCGGGGCACATTACGTTCGATTGGTGTTTGCCGGTTTTTCGTATTGCCATTCGGTGGGAAGTGCCGGTAACTTCAGTCTTTAAGAGCGGTGTTATTCGAGTGCGAGGTGGATCTGATGAATATGGTCGAAAGAAAGATGGCGAACGTGTTGGCGTCAAACTGGTGGGTGGTTCTTGTCAGAGGTCTGGTGGCCATCGCCTTCGGTATCCTGACCTGGTTGCAACCCGGTATTTCGCTGGCGTCTTTGGTGATTCTCTTTGGCGCCTATTCGCTGGTCGAGGGATTGTTTGAACTGTTCTCGGCGTTTTCAAGCAAACCCCATCATGAGGACTGGTGGGTTGAACTACTCGAGGGGCTCCTCGGGATTTCGGTTGGCCTCATCACCTTTTTTGTCCCCGCCGTGACGACCTTGGCGCTGCTTTTCTTCATCGCGGCCTGGGCGATCGCGCGGGGCGTGCTGCAGATGGTCTTCGCGATTCGCCTTAGAAAGGAAATCGAAGGGGAGTGGCTGCTGGTTCTCGGTGGCTTGGCCTCGGTGGTCTTCGGTGGAATCCTGATCACCCAGCCCGAAGCGGGTGCCTTGGGTCTTTTGTGGGTCGTCGCCTTCTATGCCCTGGTCTTTGGGGGGCTCCTCGTTGCCCTCTCCCTGCGGCTCCGCCGACTCAAGCAGCACCAGTTTCCGGCCTGACCTTGCGTTTCGGGGTGAGGTCCGCGGGCGCGATGGCCCCGCGGACCTCATTTGCCGATACAGAAGCTTGAAAAGATCCGTCCGAGCAGATCATCGCTCGTAAACTGGCCTGTGATCTCATCCAGCGCCTGCTGTGCCGTTTTAAGCTCTTCAGCCACTAACTCGAGGGCGGCATCCTGAACATGGCTCAGGGCCCGCGTCAGGATCTCCTCGGCCTTCGTCATGGCCTGCACATGCCGTCGCCGCGCGGTGAAGGTGCTGGCGCTGACGCCTTGGTAGCCGAGCATTTCCTTGAGCGTTTCCCGGAGGACATCAAGGCCCTCACCCGTTTTCAAGGAAATCAAGACTTCAATTCCCTGCGAGGTTGCGACTCGAGCCGGCACTTTTCCTGTCAAATCGATCTTGTTTCGTACCGTCAGCACCGACCGATGGCCGGACAGGGAGGCCATTAACGCACCCAGATCACCCGGATCCTCATCATCGACCATCAGGAGGATCAGGTCGGCCGTTTCCATTTCACGACGGGCCCGGATGATGCCCTCTCGCTCGACCGGATCGTCCGTGTGGTCCCGAATGCCGGCCGTATCAATCAGATGCAGCGGCAAGCCCTCGAGGTGAATGCGCTCCCTTAGAGAATCGCGCGTGGTCCCGGCAATGGGCGTGACAATCGCGACATCGCGACCACTGAGGCAATTAAGAAGGCTGGACTTTCCCGAGTTGGGGCGACCAATCAGCACCAAAGAGGCCCCTTCCTGAAGAACGACACCATCCTGAGCGCTTTTGATCAGCGCTTGGAGATCCTCTTTCAGGGTCAAAAGGCGATCGTAAATGCCGCCCTGTTCGATGAAGTCGATGTCCTCATCGGTGAAATCAATGGCGGCCTCGACATATTGTCGAAGAGTGATCAGCGCCTCGACACTGCGATGAATGGCCCCTGAGAATGCCCCTTGCAGTGTCCGTTGTGCGGAGCGCGCGGCACTCTCGCTGGTGCTATTGATCAGGTCCGCAATCGCTTCGGCCTGGGTCAGGTCCATCTTGCCATTGAGAAAGGCCCGTTCGCTGAATTCCCCGGGCCTTGCCAGGCGGCATCCGAGCGCCACCAACCGCCGGAGAAGAAGATCCAGGATGACGGGACTGCCATGAGTCTGAAGTTCGAGGATGTCCTCCCCGGTGAAGCTATGTGGTGCCTTGAAATAGAGGGCAATACCGCGATCCAGAGGCGCGCTGGAGGCTTCCAGAAAGGGTCGGTACATCGCCTCTCTGGCTTTAATGGGGCTTCCTAGGAGGGGTGTGAAGAGAGAGGGGACCAAAGGCCCTGAAACTCGGATGATCCCGACACCGCCAGGTCCCGGTGGAGTCGCAATTGCGGCGATGGTGTCGATGTCTGCCGGGAGCATTGAGAATGAAATCCGCGGGTCAGGTGAGGGCCGACCCGCGGAAGCTCCGGTACCGATTTAGGCCGAGTGAGGCGCAGGTGCCCCAATGGTCTTGTTGATGTACCACTGCTGGAGGATGGACAAGACGTTGTTGACGACCCAGTAGAGGACCAGACCCGATGGGAAGAAGGCAAAGAATCCGGTAAACATGACCGGGAAAAACTGCATGATCTTAGCCTGCAACGGGTCTGCCGGTGGCGGGCTGAGCCGTTGCTGGATGAACATCGAAACACCCATCAACAAAGGCAGAATGAAATAGGGGTCTTTGGAGGAGAGGTCGGTCAGATAGCCGATGAAGGGCGCTTGACGCATCTCCACGGTTTCAATCAAGACCCAATACAGCGAGATGAAAACCGGAATCTGGACCAAAATCGGAAGGCATCCACCGAGGGGATTGACCTTTTCCTTACGGTACATCTCCATCATCGCCTGATTCAGCTTCTGGCGGTCTGAGCCGAAGCGCTCCTTCAGTTCTGCCATTTTTGGCTGAAGCTTACGCATATTGGCCATGGAGCGGTAGCTCGCTGCCGACAGTCTGAAGAACAGGGCCTTGAGGGTGAAGGTCACCAGAATGATGGCCCAACCCCAGTTGTTCAGAAGCGTGTGGTACTGTTCCAGCAGCCAAAAGATGGGTTTGGCGATCAGGGTCAGGGCACCGTAATCGACTGTCAGATCAAGGCCCGGCGCCGTTGTCTCAAGCACACGTTGCAGTTTGGGTCCGGCATACAGCTGGGCGGTAAAGCCAAGGCGACCACCGGCTGGAATTTCCATCTGCGGACCGTAGGCGCCGATCACGAAATGATTATCTGCCAAAGCTTTAGTGTAATAAGCTTCCTCTTCGCCGCTTTTGGGTATCCAGGCTGCAACAAAGTAATGCTGGATCATGGCAATCCAGCCGTCCTTGGCGGTTTTATCGAGGTTTTCCCCGGCCATGTCCTTGAAGCTGATCTTCTTGTACTTGTCCTCAGGGGTGTAGAGAACACCGCCGGTGTACGTGCGCACGAACTGATCCTTGTTCTTGTCACCGGGGTCCTTGCGCTGTAACTGGAGATACTGGCGGCCCGTCCAGGCTTGGCCGCCCTCGTTGGCAACCTGTTGTTCCAGTCGAATGTCATAGCTCCCACGGGTCAGCACATACGTTTTGGTGACTGTTACACCATGCCCATCCGTCCAGGTCAGTGGCACCTTGAGTTCATTTTGTCCTTCTTCAAGTCGGAAGGAGGTGGACTTGGTCTGCCAGATCGAGTGGTGGGTGGGCGCGTTTTTTTCATCGCCAATGAAACCGCTTTGTGCAATGAAGACCAGGTCTTGGTCTTTGAACAGCCGGACCGGAACCTGAGGGTCTTCCTTGCTTTCGGGGTACTGCGAAAGATCCAGCGTCCGGATATCACCGCCCTTGGTATCGATATCCATTTTGATTACATCGGTTTCGACATGAATGCGCTGGCGCCCCGATGCAACGGGCGTTGCTGGGGTGCTGCCTGCGCTGGCAGCTGGCGAAGACTCGCTGCCCGCGAGACTGTCAGGCAGATCCGGATCTTGTGGCACGGCGGTGGCGGCAGTCTTCTGACTTTCGGATTTGGGGCCGTAATCCATTTGCCACTGCTGAAACAGCATGACGCTCAGAAAGAAGAAGAAGACGATCAGTACGAACCGTGCGTTATCCATGGGGTGTTTCCAGTTTCTATTTAGGTACAGGATCGAAGCCGCCCGCATGAAACGGATGGCACTTCGAGAGCCGTATGACGGTCAACTTGGACCCTTTAAGTGCCCCAAAGCGTTCGATGGCAGTTAGAGCGTAGACAGAGCAAGTCGGTTCAAAACGGCAATGCTGACCTACCCAGGGGCTGATCAGGTAGCGGTAGATGCGGATGAGTTGGATGAGGATTTTTTGCATTGCCTCACCAGATGTTCCCAGTGTCTGAGTAAGGAACGGGAGAGGGTTTCATGATTTGCCTGAGTTGCATGGCTGCGGCTCATCACGACGAAATCGATACCGGGTAATCGGTGCTGATTAAGCCGGAATATTTCACGCGTAAGGCGCTTGATTCGGTTACGTTGTGAAGCGAGCTTGATGCTTTTCTTGGAGATGGCAAGCCCAAGTCGGGGTGAACCCAGATCATTGGCTCTGGCCAGAACCGTCAGGTAATGGTCCGAAGACCGGGCAGCCGCCTGGAAGACCCGCTGGTACGCCGAGGCATTCAGCAGTCGGCGTTGGCGGGGAAATCCCTGAACCTGGGTGTTCGACTCCTCAGACAGAAAGGCGCTTCCTTCCCTTCGCGCGGCGAGCGTTGAGGACCAGTCGGCCCCCGCGAGTCTTCATGCGAGCACGAAATCCGTGGGTTCTGACTCGCTTGATTTTGCTGGGTTGATACGTTCTTTTCATGGCTAGGACCTTGCAAAACGAGGATACAAAAGAGGCAAAATGCTAATCGAGAGGGGCGTGTATGTCAATTCCTGCGGCGGGTTTGGAGGATGCGCTATAGTACCCTCCCGAGGGTTGTTCCGAGCCATTGCGATGCTGCCGTTTGTGTTTTTCCGTTCCGTCTTCCGCCCATGAGCCAGCGCTGGGTTCACTGCATGTCTCGCCTCGAGGGGGAGTTGCCGGCACAGCAGTTCAATACTTGGATCCGGCCCCTGCAACCGGTGGAAGATGGCGCAGAACTCCGGTTGCTGGCGCCCAACAAATTTGTCCTGGATTGGGTGAAGCAACACTTTTTCTCACGGATTGAAGAGGTCCTCTCCGCGCAGAATAATCCGGCCCCGCGGGTCATTTTGGAGATTGGAACCCGAGCGGTTTCCGATGCCAAGCCGGCCTCAAAGCCCAAAGAGGCTGGCGTTCGATCGGTCCCCGGTGGCAAGCCACAGCCTAGTAGCCTGAACCCCAGTTTCAATTTCGACAACTTCGTCGAAGGCAAGTCAAATCAGCTGGCGAAGGCCGCTTCTCTCCAGGTGGCCCAAAATGTGGGCCGTGCTTATAACCCCTTGTTCATCTACGGCGGGGTCGGGCTGGGTAAAACCCATCTCATGCATGCCATCGGCAACGAGATTCTCAAATCCAATCCATCCGCAAAGATTCTCTATCTTCATTCAGAGCGGTTTGTCTCGGACATGGTGAAGGCGCTGCAGCACAACGCGATTGCCGCGTTCAAGGATTACTACCGGACGGTGGATGCGCTGTTGGTCGACGATATTCAGTTCTTTGCTGGAAAGGAGCGCTCTCAGGAGGAGTTTTTCCATACGTTCAACACCCTTCTGGAAAATAAGCATCAGATTGTTTTGACGTGCGATCGCTACCCCAAGGAAATCAAGGGTCTTGAGGAGCGCCTGAAGTCGCGTTTTGGCTGGGGCCTGCCGGTGGCCGTCGAGCCGCCGGATCTTGAGACGCGCGTGGCCATTTTGATGAGCAAGGCGCAGCAGGCCAATATCGATCTCCCGGCAGAGGTCGCCTTTCTGATTGGCAAGCGAATTCGATCCAACATCCGGGAGCTGGAGGGGGCCCTGCGCCGTGTGATTGCCAATGCGCATTTCACTGGAACGTCTATCACCCTGGATTTCGCCAAGGATGCGCTGAAAGACCTGATCGCGCTCCAGGATCGCCTGGTGAGTGTAGATAACATCCAGAAGACCGTCGCTGAATATTACAAGATCCGCGTGGCCGATCTCCTTTCGCCCAAACGCAGTCGATCGATTGCAAGACCCCGTCAGGCCGCCATGGCGCTCGCAAAAGAGCTGACCAATCACAGCCTGCCTGAAATCGGCCAATTCTTCGGCGGCCGTGACCACACCACGGTGCTTCATGCCTGCAGAAAGGTTGTTGAGCTTCGGGAGAGCGATAACAAGTTTGCGGAGGAATACAATAACCTCAAGCGCGCCCTCTCCTCCTGATCCAGTCACCCACGTATTTACCCACCTGCGGCAAATCATGAAATTTACCGTCACTCGAGAGAGTCTCTTGGCACCCCTGGCTGCGGTTGTGGGCGTCATTGAAAAAAAGCAAACCATGCCGGTGTTGTCGAACGTGCTGTTGGAGGCCAGTGGCGGTAGCATGACTATCACTGGCACGGACCTTGAGGTCCAGTTGGTGGCGCGCCTTCCGGTGGATGCCGAAGGCCCATTCAGGGTCACCGTGCCGGCCCGCAAGTGGTTAGACATCATTCGTCTGCTGCCCGATGCGAGCAGCATCCAGATGCAGATTCGCGAAGATAAATTATTGATCCGCAGCGGAAGCAGCCGTTATACCCTCAATACCCTGCCGGCCGAGGGGTATCCGGCGTTTGACAGCGGGCAGTTTGGCCAAACGATTTCCCTGCCAGCCCAGCTGTTGCGTAAAGCCATCGACAAAACCGCTTTTGCCATCGCACAAATCGATGTGCGCTACTACCTCAAGGGGCTTCTCATCGACTTTGAGGGTCTCACACTTCGGACCGTCGCCTCGGACGGCCATCGCCTCGCCGTGTTCCAGGATACGGTGGCTGAAAGCTTTGGTGAAAGCCTCCAGATTATCGTTCCACGCAAGGGGGTACAGGAGCTGCACCGCCTGTTGGGTGAGTCTGAGGATCAGGTCACCATTGAGATCGCGCACAATACCGTTCGCTTGAGCATGGCTAACATCTGTTTTTCATCAAAACTCATCGAGGGACGTTACCCGGACTACCAGAAGGTCATGCCAAAGGACATCTCCAGCACTTTTTTGTTAGATCGGGATACCTTCAAGGGGGCTATTTCCAGAGTGGCGGTGCTCACTAGCGAGAAGCAGAAGAGCATCAGTTTTGAAGGGAGCGGATGTGAAATCGTGCTGGCTTGCCAGAACCCCGAACATGATGAGTCCGAAGAGCGGCTGATGGCGGAAGGCGAGGGGGGAAGCGTCTCCGTTGGCTTCAATGCCGCCTATCTTCTGGAGGCCATCAATCACCTTGAGGCGGAGGATATCCGCCTTTCGTTTACCCCAGATGGCAACAGTTGCCTATTGGAAGGCCTGGGCGATCAACGCTTCAAGTGCGTTGTGATGCCCATGCGGCTCTAGGACCCTCCGGATACCGGAGCTGATGCTTGAGCCTACAAAAGCTGGATGTTCTCGGTCTTCGCAATCTTGAGCCGCTGACGATTGAGCCCGGTCCAGGGCTGAATTACTTCATTGGGCCCAACGCCAGCGGTAAGACCTCCCTGCTGGAGGCCATTTACCTTCTCGGTCGGGCCCGCTCCTTCCGGACATCCTCACTTAACCAGCTCATTCAGGAGGGTGAATCCCGACTGAGGGTCTCCGCGCG
Organism: uncultured Methylococcus sp.; assembly: GCA_964386975.1. Taxonomy (GTDB): domain Bacteria; phylum Pseudomonadota; class Gammaproteobacteria; order Methylococcales; family Methylococcaceae; genus UBA6136. The sequence goes on along the minus strand of CAYLUS010000009.1, from coordinate 46,677 downwards.
CGTGCGCGCTGCAAGCCTGGGTTCGATCCCGATCGGTATTGAGCTGGCGCGAGGGCATCGACAAATCCATCTGGGCGGGCGCCCGGTCCGCTCGAGTGCCGAACTGTTCGGTGCGTTTCCCCTTCTGGTCCTGCAGCCTTCGGGTGTTTTGTTGTTGGAGGGTCCCCCCAAGATCCGCCGCAACTTTCTTGATTTTGGTGTTTTTTTGGAGGATGCGGGATATCTGGATCTCTGGCGCCGATACAACAAGGCCCTCCACCAGAGGAATGCCCTGTTGCGTGCGAGCCGCTTCAGGGATCTGCCTGCATGGAATCATGAGTTGGCGCGGTACGCTATAATGATCCATGAGTCGAGGCAGCATTATCTCGATCGGCTGGTCCCGGTTTTTTGTTCGGTCAGTAGCCGGTTTTTCAAGGGGCTCGCCTTTGACGTGCGTCTGATTGCCGGCTGGGACGTCGAGTGTTCACTTTTCGATCGGCTGGAGCGCGATGCCGAAAGTGATGCCAGACAGGGCCATACCCAGTCAGGCCCTCATAAGGGGGACTTTGCGATTTATCTCGACCGCCGACCCGTTCGGGGTTATGTCTCGCGGGGCCAAATGAAGGTCTTGGTTTATGCCTTGCTTCTGGCACAGTCGCGATTGATGGAGGATCGTTTCGGAGACTCGGGTTGCGTCTTGATTGATGACGTGGCATCAGAGCTCGACCAGCAAAACAAGCACACCCTGTTGGAGCTTCTATCAGGTCGAAAGACCCAGTTTTTTATTACCGCAACTGAGCGTACCGAGTTGAACGATGGGCAAGCCTCTGATGCTGCCTGCTTTCAGCTGGCTCAAGGCCGGATCATTCAGGCAGCATCATGACCAGTACCCAGAACCAGTCTCGCGAATACGACAGCAGTTCCATCAAAGTCCTCAAGGGGCTTGATGCGGTCCGTAAACGCCCTGGAATGTATATCGGCGATACGGATGATGGGACAGGCCTTCATCATATGGTGTTTGAGGTCGTGGATAACGCGATCGACGAGGCGCTGGCCGGTTATTGCCGGAATATTTCCGTAACCATTCACGCGGATGAATCGATCACTGTCAGTGATGACGGCCGGGGGATCCCGGTGGATATTCACGAGGAGGAGGGCCGCTCGGCGGCCGAAGTCATCATGACGGTGCTGCATGCCGGCGGCAAGTTTGATGATAATTCCTACAAGGTATCCGGCGGCCTTCATGGTGTAGGGGTATCGGTGGTGAATGCCCTGTCTGAGCTCCTGGAGCTGGAAATCCATCGGTCGGGATCGAAGTATCGTCAGCTTTATGTCCACGGGGTTCCCAAGGCACCCCTCGAGGCGGTGGGTGCGACCGACCGCACTGGTACTACGGTGCACTTCAAGCCAAGTCCTGAGACGTTTACCAACATTGAGTTTCATTACGAAATTCTGGCTAAGCGCCTGCGTGAGCTTTCTTTTCTCAATTCGGGTGTCAGCATTTGGCTTCGGGATGAGCGCTCGGAAAAGTCCGACCACTTCGAATTTGAAGGCGGCATCCGCGCATTTGTCGAACATCTGAACAAAAACAAGAATCCGCTATTCGATCGCGTTTTCTATTTCCATGCCGAAAAGGAGGGCATCGCTGTCGAGGCGGCTTTGCAGTGGAACGACTCCTACCAGGAAAGCATCTATTGCTTTACCAATAACATTCCGCAGCGCGATGGCGGGACCCACCTTGCGGGGTTCAGGGCTGCATTGACGCGGACCTTAAATCAGTACATTGACGAAGCCGGTCTCCTAAAAAAACAAAAAGTGGAAACTTCCGGCGATGATGCCCGGGAAGGGTTGACGGCGATTCTTTCGGTCAAAGTGCCCGACCCCAAGTTCTCCTCACAAACCAAGGACAAACTGGTCTCCTCGGAGGTCAAGCCGGTGGTGGAGTCGGCGATGTCGGAGAAATTCCAGGAATTTATGCTGGAAAATCCGGGGGTGGCAAAACAGATCGCCAATAAGATGATCGAGGCGGCCAGAGCCCGAGAGGCGGCGCGCAAGGCGCGGGAAATGACCCGTCGTAAAACGGCGCTGGATATTGCAGGACTCCCCGGCAAGCTGGCGGATTGTCAGGAAAAGGATCCCGCGCTTTCAGAACTCTTCATTGTCGAGGGTGATTCCGCAGGTGGCTCAGCCAAGCAAGGCCGTGATCGTCGAACGCAGGCCATCCTGCCCCTCAAGGGCAAGATCCTCAACGTCGAGCGAGCCCGGTTTGACCGCATGATCTCCTCCGAGGAAGTCGGAACCCTGATCACCGCCATGGGATGTGGTATCGGCCGTGAAGAGTACGATCCTGACAAGCTTCGTTATCACCGGATCATCATCATGACCGATGCGGATGTCGACGGCTCGCATATCCGGACGCTCCTTTTGACCTTCTTTTATCGGCAGATGCCCGAACTGATTGAGCGGGGTCATATCTATATCGCGCAGCCACCGCTCTACAAGGTCAAGAAAGGCAAGCAAGAGCAATACGTCAAAGATGATCAGGAGTTGAACGACTACCTTTTGCAGTTGGCACTCGAAAAAACCCGGGTTTATGTCGATGAGACGGCGCCACCGATTCAAGGCCCTGGGCTTGAGGCGCTCGCGCGAGAATTCCTCGCGGTCCGGGCAACCGTTGATCGTCTGGGCCATCGTTATGATGAGACCCTGCTCTTGGCCATGACCGAGATCGTCCCGGTCCGGTTGGATCAGGCCGATGAGTCGACGCTCAAAGCCTGGGTCGAGGCGGTCCGGGTTCGAGCCAATCACATGGAGGCGGGTGCTCAGTTTGATCTAAGTCTTCGGTATGCCGGTGATTTGGACTCGATGTCGCTGCGTGTCATCAAGCGACTGCACGGCGTCTACAAGACGTTCGAGTTGCCGGGTAATTTCTTCCTTTCGTCGGATTACCGGAGACTCTCGGGTTTTGCCGCGCGTATTGAGGGGTTGTTTGGTCCGGAAAGCTATGTGGCTGCGGATGAACGCAAGGAGCGTACAGATAACTTCCGTTCCGCGTTCAGCTGGATGATGTCTGAGGCGCGTCGCGGGCAGCACATTCAACGCTATAAAGGCTTGGGTGAGATGAACCCGGATCAGTTGTTCGAGACGACGCTGGATACCTCAACCCGCCGTCTTCTCCAGGTGAAAATCGAGGACGCGATTGCAGCGGATGAGATCTTCACGACTTTGATGGGGGATCAAGTCGAACCCCGGCGTGATTTTATTGAGCGCAATGCGCTTGAAGTCAGCAATCTCGACGTCTGATTCGGCCTGCTGAGGCCGGGTGGCTCCCCGGACGGGAAGCGGGTTTCAGCGGATGTCACGACGGGCCGCCGTCTTATGGATTTATCCCAGGGTGCGGCTAAACGCAGATCTTGTACCTTTCTCATCCCCAATGCCCTGTCTGACCATGCAGCGCAGAAGTTGAGATGATCTTCTTCAGGTGTCCGTGATGATTCTCGAGGTCATTGTCAGTAGTTGGTCGGCGAATGACCCGTCGGTTCACCTGGCGCCGATGGGCGTGCATGTGTCCGACGAGGGCTTGTTGATTCTCCCGTTTAAGCCATCGAGAACACTCGACAATCTTCTTGAAACCCGCAGTGCCGTCATCAACTTCACGGACGATGTCCGCGTGTTTGCCGGATGTATTACCGGCCGGCGGGACTGGCCTTTGGTCGAGGGGTCGCGGCCCGGATTCTGGCGGCTTGAATCCGCATTGGCCCATCAGGAAGTCCTTGTAGTCGGCCATGCGGATCATGAGCTTCGGCCGCGCCTAGAGTGCGCGGTGGCTTTTGAGCAATCACACGCCCCTTTCAGAGGGTTCAATCGCGCCCAGTTTGCTGTGATTGAGTTGGCCATCCTTGCCAGTCGTCTTGCCATGCTGCCAGCCGAGAAGGTGCGCTCTGAAATGGACTATCTGGCGATCGGATTCCACAAGACAGCGGGTCCTCGAGAAAGAGAAGCCTGGGGGTGGCTGGAGGACAAGATTATTGGCTTCCTGGATGCTTCATCATGACTGGCATTCTTGGAAGCGTTAAATGCCGGGCTGAAGCGGATTTGCTGGTCTCTCTTGGGGTCGACATTCTGGATTTGAAGGACCCGACTCGGGGAGCCTTGGGGGCTTTGGCCCCCGATCTCATCACTGAGATTGTTGCCGCGCATCCTAACGCCTGCATCAGCGCAACCTTGGGTGATCTCCCCATGCAGGCCGATCTGATTGAGGCCAGTGCGCGGGCGACCCTGCAATTGGGTGTTCACCATGTCAAGATCGGTTTTTTTCCCGATGGTGATTGGCCGGATATTCTCTCTCGCTTGGAAGCCTCGGTCGCTGGAAGCGTATCCTTGATAGCTGTTCTGTTGGCAGATCAGGCGGCGCCGGACCTTGACTGGGTTCCTCGGTTTGCTGCGAGTGGTTTTTCAGGAATCATGCTCGATACGGCAGACAAGGTGCGTGGTTCCTTGACGGATCATGTGTCGCGCGCGTTTCTTGCGGAATTTATTCAGATTGCCCGCGACTCTGGCTTGATGACGGGGCTTGCCGGCTCCCTTCAGGCAGCAGATATCCCTCTCCTTCTTCCCCTGAAACCGAGTTATCTTGGTTTTCGCGGCGCGCTTTGCAAGCATGGAAGAGGCTCCTCCATCTCCGCAGCCCAGGTCGCCGCGGTCATTCGATCGGTGCGTGCGGGCTAAGATACCCCCGCTCTTGTTTCACGTGGAACCTTCATCATGGATCTTTACACGCTGCTGAGACCCCTATTGTTCAGGCTGGACCCAGAGACGGCTCACAATGTGACGCTCAAAAGTCTGGAGCTGGCGTCTCGATTAGGGCCATTGAATCCATTACATCACACGTCCGAGGGGCGGAGTGTGGAGCTGATGGGTTTGCGTTTTCCGAATCCGGTTGGCTTGGCGGCGGGTCTTGATAAAGACGGTGCGTGCATGTCCGGATTGGCAGCCCTCGGCTTTGGTGCACTTGAGGTGGGTACTGTGACCCCAAAGGCGCAACCCGGCAATCCGATGCCGCGCTTGTTTCGGGTGCTGGAGGCCGAGGGAATCATCAATCGGATGGGGTTTAACAACGCGGGGGTGGATACCCTGCTGGCGCGTGTTGCGGCTTCCTCTTATCGTGGGATCCTCGGGATCAATATCGGAAAAAATAAAGATACCCCCGTCGAGGCGGCGCTGGAGGACTACCAGGCCTGTCTGCGCAAGGTATATGCGGTCGCAGATTATGTGACCATCAACATTTCATCACCCAATACCCCGGGTTTGCGTTCCCTGCAGTCAGGGGACTCGCTGGAAACACTGCTCGCGGGATTGGCTCTGGAGCGCAAAAATTTGCTGAACAGCACCCAGCGCAGGGTCCCGATCGCCGTCAAGATCGCACCGGATCTGGATCAGGAGGGACTGGAGCAAATGGCAGACAGTCTGAAACGTCATGGTTTTGATGCCGTGATCGCGACTAATACCACCTTAAGTCGCGCGGGCGTTGAGCATTGTGTCAACGGAAATGAAAGCGGGGGGCTCAGCGGACGGCCTGTCTATGCGCGCTCGACGGCCATCGTTGAGGCGCTTGCAAAACAAGTGAATGGCCGGTTGCCGATTATTGCCTGTGGCGGGATCTTCAGCCGGGATGATGCGCAACGGAAGCTCGATGCGGGCGCCAGCATGGTACAGGTCTACTCGGGCCTGATTTATCGGGGGCCGCGCCTGATAAAGGAACTGGTGGAGGGGCTTTGACATGCCAGAGAATGAGCAGAAATTGTCCAGCAGTCTGACCCACTTTTCAGAGAAGGGGGACGCGCATATGGTGGATGTGGGCCACAAGACGGTTACGGAGAGGGTCGCCCTGGCCGAGGGAATCATTGAGATGGCAGCCGATACCTTGGCACATCTTCAGGCGGGCCACACACAAAAAGGGGATGTGCTCGGGGTCGCACGATTGGCAGGGATCATGGCCGCAAAAAAGACAGCGGATTTGATCCCGCTCTGTCATCCGCTGCCCCTTTCTCATGTTGCTATTGAGTTTGAAATTCTTGCCGAGGGTGTCCGTTGTATTGCGACAGCGAAGACTTCGGGTCAAACCGGTGTTGAAATGGAGGCCTTGTGCGCGGTTCAGGTCACCCTGCTGACTCTCTATGACATGCTCAAGGCCGTCGATCGTTCGATGACGATGAGCGGCATTCGCCTGCTTGAAAAGAGCGGTGGCCGATCAGGGCACTGGCGCAGAGCCGACTCAACCGGTTGAGCGGGTCATCGCGCCGATACGTTCGTAGGAAATGAAGCTGTAGTCAAACCGATTTTGGCCATCCAGGTGCTGCAGATCTTCCCGCGACCGTTCCACCCAATCCGCAGGATCCCAGGCCGGGAAATACGTATCTCCCTCAAACGACTGATGAATCTGGGTCAGGAATAAGTGGCTGGCCTCGGGCAAACAAAGTCGATAGAGCTCAGAGCCGCCAATCACAAACAGGGTGTCATCACTGGAGCAGGCAAGGGCTTTGGCCTCCTCCAGTGAGTGCGCAATCTCACAGCCTTTCGCTCGGTAGTCAGGCGTTCGACTCAGCACGATGTTTTTTCGACCCGGTAGTGGTCGCCCGATGGATTCATGTGTTCGCCGCCCCATCAGTACGGGGTGACCAAAGGTAAGTGCACGAAATCGCTTCAGGTCCTCCGGGAGATGCCAGGGCATGTGATTGTCGATGCCAATCACCCGATTGATTCCCATGGCTACGATCAGCGCGACTCTCACGGGATCATGTCTCAAGCACGGAAAAGTCGGGAAGGCCTTCCTCGCCTCGCTCCTGCGCAAGCGTTGGATAATCCACATAGCCTTGGGCCCCCCCGCCATAGAATGTCGCAGGATCTGCCTCATTAAGGGCTGCGTTCTCACGAAAACGTTCAGCCAGGTCGGGATTGGCGATAAAGGCCTTGCCAAAGGCGATCATGTCCGCACGATCTTCTGAGATCGCGGCGTGTGCCCGTTCCAGGCTGTAATTGCCGCATAGAATCAAGCGGCCACGGTAGCGTGAGCGAAAGGCCTCCACGAGCCTAGCCCCCCGCGGGTCGGGCGCGGTGAGGGGCGTATGGCCGCCGTAGGTGGGGTCGACCAGATGAACATAGGCCAGATCCAGCGGACTCAATGCAGTTGCAAGGTAGGCAAACAGGCCCTCTGGATCCAGGTCGTTCATATCGTTGAATGTTCCCAGTGGCGAGAGTCGGACCCCGATTCGTGTTGAGCTCATCTGCGTAGCCAGTTGGTCGATGATTTCGAGAAGCAGCCGGCATCGGTTTTCGATCGATCCGCCGTAGCGATCCGTTCGATGGTTGGATTCGCTGCACAGAAATTGGTCGATCAGATAACCATTCGCTGCATGAACCTCAACGCCGTCAAGGCCCGCGCATAATGCATTTCTGGCGCCCTGCACATAATCCTGAATGAGCCTTGGAATTTCCGCCTCTTCGAGGGCTCTGGGCGTTTCCAGCGGCACGAATGCGGGCGCACCATCGGCGCCAAGGATCATCACCTCTCCTTTTGCTGCAATGGCCGAGGGTGCGACGGGATGAGCGCCGTCAGGCTGAAAAAAACGGTGGGAAATCCGGCCCACATGCCAAAGTTGCATAAACAAGATGCCGCCGGCATCATGCACCGCCTCTGCCACAAGCCGCCAGCCCTCGATTTGTTCGGAGGAATGGATGCCGGGCGTCCAGAGATAGCCTTGACCGGTCTGCGTGATCTGTGTCGCTTCGGTGATGATCAGGCCTGCGCCGGAGCGCTGGGCGTAATAAAACGCATTCATTCGTCCGGGATAGTTGCCGGGCTGGAGGCTCCGTGAGCGGGTCAGTGGCGCCATGACGATTCGATTCCGAACCGGAAAGGGGCCCACCTCATAAGGCGAAAAAAGGGTTTTGGTCATGCCTGAATATCGTATAGGGGGAAATTACCAAGTCAGGTCATCGGGGATGACAAACTGAGCGTATGGATCTTCCGTGACCACGCTCGATCCATCAGACTCGAGGTCATTCAAAAGGATGATGGCCTCGGGGCAGCGTTGCTGGATCCGCACGATGGTTTCACGTGGAACAAAGTGATAGGGACCCTCCAGCCGGACGATGCCAATCGAGCCCTTCACCAGATGAGTTTTTAGCGCCTCTGAGATATGCAGCCGCTTGATCCTGCCCGCATCATTGAGATTGAAAACCACATCGCCCTGCGTCTCGGTGAGCCGATGGGCATCGATCAATTGCGCCGCCTCCGCACGCAGCGCCTTGAGTTGCTGATTTTGTAAACGTTGGCGATTCAGGTCCCGATCACGGGCCTGCTTCTCTTTTTGGGCCTCAAGGTAACTGTCCTGGGTGGCAAGTGGGTCCTTGCGCGGGGCAGAGCGGTTTTGCTTTCCTTGCTCCTTAATGGCTTTCTTCAGTTGTTTTTCATTCACAAGACCTGACTTCAAGAGTTGGTCTTTAAGGCCTGCCATAGGGTCGTTTCTCCTGAGATTGGGCGTCCACGCCATGCATCACGTCCCGGCGTGGGTTGGCCGGTAGCATGCTACCGGCCCCTCCTCTATCATAAACGGACTGTCGACCAGATTCGATGATTACCTCCTTTAGCTCCGTCACTCCCAGCGAAGACACCCATTCATGATTGCCTATCCTCATATTGATCCCGTTGCTTTTACGCTTGGACCCTTGAAGGTTCATTGGTATGGCCTGATGTATCTTGTTGGTATTGGGGCGGCCTGGTACCTGACGCGGCGGCGGGCATCAGAGCCGGGTTTCCCCTGGACCGCGACGCAAATTGAAGATCTTGTTTTTTATTGTGCGGTCGGACTGATGTTCGGAGGCCGTATCGGCTATGTGCTTTTCTACAACTATGCGGCCTGGGTCCAGGATCCATGGCTGATCTTTCGGGTCTGGGAAGGGGGGATGTCGTTCCATGGCGGCATGCTGGGCGCCTTCTGCGGGATGTGGGCGTTCCACCGCGAGACAGGCGCGCGCTTTTCTGAAGTGACCGACTTTATTGGGCCCTATGTGCCGCTGGGACTTTTTACCGGGCGGATCGGAAACTTCATCAATGGCGAATTGTGGGGCAAGCCGACGGATCTCCCTTGGGGGATGGTATTTCCCAGTGGTGGCGACATGCCCCGCCATCCCTCCCAGCTCTATGAAGCGTTTCTGGAGGGCATCGTGCTGTTTGTCCTGCTGCAGTGGTTCAGGCAACAAAACCCCCCGCGATCCGCCGTCAGCGGTATGTTCCTTCTCCTTTATGGCCTGTTCCGATTTGCGGTCGAATTTGTTCGCCTGCCCGACGCCCATATCGGTTATCTGGCCTTTGGCTGGCTGACGATGGGAATGGTCTTGTCGCTTCCCATGATCTTGATTGGTGCAGGAATTCTGATCGCGGCCTATCGCGGGGCTGACCATGCTCAGTGATGGTGCGGGGGTGGATCATCCGGAGGGCCAATATCTCCAGCTCCTGAAGGATCTTCTGGAGCGGGGTGAGGTTCGCTCAGACCGCACGGGTGTCGGTACCCGGGCGCTTTTTGGATACACCCTTCGCTTCGATTTACGCGCGGGATTTCCGGTATTTACGACCAAGCGCATTTTCTGGAAGACGGCCTTCAAGGAGATGCTGTGGATGCTCTCGGGTGGACGGAATATCCGCGAGCTTCTGGCGCAGAACGTGCACATATGGACAGACTGGCCACTCAAGGCCTATCGCCAAACCACGGGTGATTCGATCGAGGTGGAGGCCTTTGAACGTCGCATTCTCAATGACCCGGAGTTTGCTGAACGGTGGGGTGATCTTGGCCCGGTGTACGGATGGCAGTGGCGCCACTGGCCCGGGCACGATGGTAAGTCGATCGATCAGGTCGCAGAGCTGGTAGAGGGCCTGAAGCAAAATCCCACATCCCGTCGCTTGTTGTTCGAGGGCTGGAATGTGGCCGATCTCGATGCGATGGCCTTGCCACCCTGCCACAAGACCTACCAGTTCTTCGTATCAAAGACCACGGGCCGTTTGTCCGCAGCGTTAATGCAGCGTTCAGCCGATGCCTACCTGGGTCTTGGTTGGAATATTGCCAACCTTGCGCTCCTGACCCATCTTTTGGCGCAGCAATGCGGGTATGAGCCTGGGGAAATCGTTTGGTTCGGGGGCGATGTGCACCTCTACCTCAACCACGAGGAACAGGCACGCATCCAGATTGCGCGCGAACCGAGGGCATGGCCACGCCTTCGGATCCTCCGGCAGCCGGCCGATGTGTTTGGTTACCGAATCGAGGATTTCGAGTTGGACGGCTACGACCCTCATCCCCATCTTGCTGCTGAAGTGGCGGTATAGCGCTGGAGCATCGGCGGCTAAAGCGCCTCTTACTGCAGCGGTTGCCGGTTGACGGTCACGGTGTGCAAGAGACCACGAATCCAGTAAAGGAGCATCACGCCAAACGCGCTGATGAGTCCGAGCAGGAATTCATGGTGAAGGACGATCACGGTTTGGATTTCCACGAGACGTTGCCACGAAAGCTCGCGATACAGCATCGAGCAGCCGACGAAAGCCACCAAGAGTCCGAACAGACGGCGCAGCACCGTCACCTTCACCCGATTTGAAAGCCGTCCGCCCACGGCAGCGCCGACCAACATCGTAAGGACGATGATTCCCGTGGTTTCAATAGGCAGTCGGATTGGTGAGTCGAAACCGAGAAGCGCTGCTGTGGCGTTCATGCTGACAATCAACAGCGACGTGCCAATGGCTGATGGCAGAGGAAGACGCCCGAGAATCGAGAGTGCGGGGACGATCACAAAACCGCCACCTACACCGACGACGCCGGTGACGAAACCCACCAAAAAGCCATCAAGGACGATCGCCGGTAAATTCACGAGGGGTGGACATCGCCTTTGAGGGCCATCGCAAAGCGATCTCGAGGCTTGTCTCGCTATCATGTGCAGGGCGGTTCCAAGCATCATCAGGCTGAAAAAGATCAATACCAGATGCATTGGGAGATGCGCTGCAACGCGCGCGCCGAGGAACGCGCCCAGCATTCCTGAGCCACCAAAAGCCGCTCCGTTGTGCCAACAGACGAGGCCCCTTCGCGCATACCCCAGCATTGCTACAAGGCTGGTCGAACCCACCGCGATGAGCCCGAGCGTCACTGCATCCTTGGCGTCCATGCCGGCATAGAACACCAGCAGCGGAACCAGCAAAACGGAGCCACCGCCGCCAAGGAGGCCCAGCAAAAGCCCGATCAGCAGGGTAAGGCCATAGAGGATTTCCGGAAAGAACAGGGCATGAAGCATGGGTGTCTACCGAACCTCACCACAGGCCAGATTCGCGGGTAACGCCTCATGAATGTTTTTGGGATGCGCAAGATCCAGTGCCTGCATCAGGTCAATGAATTCCTGCCTGGAACGGTCCTGTCCTAAGCGAGGATTCTTCTCGCGTTCCTGCTGAATCGTTGACACATGGTTATGGTGGTAATCGTGTCCCGGATACACGAGTGTGTCTGGTGGCAGGGTAAACAGTACCTGACTGATGCTGTCGTAGAGTTGGCCCGGATCGCCTTGCTGGAAATCGGTTCGGCCACAACCGCCGATCAAGAGTGCATCGCCCGTGAACACCCGGTCGGACATCACAAGACTCATGCAGCCTGAGGTGTGACCCGGCGTGTGGCGAATACACAGATCCAGATCGCCAACCTGCAGCAGAACGCCGTCCGTTACCAGGACATCCGGGCACAGGGTTCCTGCATCCCGGTGAACCACGCTTTTGCTCCCAAGGCGCTCACGAAGCTGGCCGGCTCCGGTGATATGGTCGGCATGGACATGGGTTTCGGCCGTGAAGGTGAGGGTGAGATCGAGGGACTTGAGCAGGTCAACATAAAACGCCACATGGCAATCGACCGGATCGATCAAGAGCGCTCGTCGCGTGCGTTCACAGCCAAGAAGGTAGGTGTAGGTACAGGTATCGGCTTCAAAAAGCTGGCGAAAAATCATGGTTTGAGTTCCTCAAAGTCCGATGGATTTTGGCGCGGATGGCGCGTTCGAGGGTTGAATGATCTTCAGTGGGGCACATTGTGATCCGATGGCGACGCATGATCCAAGCCCTCATCCAGGGTTGGATAGCGGAGCTTGACGCCCAAATCATCGAGCATGCGTCGGTTGATCAACCGCTTGGATTCTTCGAGAAACGACCACATCCCGGGGCTGAGTCGCGTCTTGGCCTCCTCAAGGGGCACCGCAACGGGCCTCTCGAGTCCATATCGATCTGCGATTTTCCAGAAATAATCCGTCATGGTCGTGGGATGACCATCACTGATGTTATAGGCCTCCCCTGAGGCGCCATTTTCCATGGCGAGAACGGCCGCTTGTGCCAGGTCATCCGCGTGAATGCGATTGGTGAAGGGCGATTGGGCAGGATCGATCACCGGGAGTCCCTCCCGAATGCGCGCCAAGGGCAAGCGGTCCGGTCCATAGATCCCAGGGACTCGCAAGAGGACGAATGGCACCTGATGCTGATTGGCCCAGGCGCCAACGGCCTGCTCGGCAAACAGTCGTCGTTTGCCGCGATCGGTGCCGGGACACAGCGGCTGATTCTCATCAATCCATGCCCCCTGGCAGTCGCCATACACCGCTGAGGTGCTGAGGTAAACCAGCTTGGCCGGTGCATGGGTCAGTGCCCCAAGCCCATTAAGAAGGCGCTGATCGGACGTCCCGTGAGGCGACGGCGGTGCCAGATAGTACACCGCACCAAAGCGTTCACTAATCCCGGCAAGGGGCGCATCAAGATCAGCGCACCAATGGAACACGCCCGGGTCATTCAATGCGTGGATGCGCCGTTCGTTGCGAGAAAGCGCCGTCACGGGGCGCCCCTTGCGTCTTTCAAGGCTGGCGATCCGCGTGCCAATATCGCCAAAGCCAATGATCAGGACTGGATCCTCAGGCATCGTATGAGTCTCCGATCGGCAGTGGAAGGCAGATCTTCTGGGATACGCTGTCAATGGTCATTTTCACGGTACTTGTGTGTCCTTGGGAGCTAGGATATTGTGGCAGAAGTGCACCTTGATCCCTAGCCATGCGGACATCTCATTACCCATCCTTTTTGATCGTGGGCCTCTTGGCCCTGATCCAGTTGTTCGCACCCTGGGTTCATGCCCATACCGGGGCCGAGACGGGAGCGGTGTTGCACGTTCCGGGATTGGAGCACCTGCAAGGCCGCCCTTCCGCGTTTGACGCAGTCTACTCGGACGGTAGCGCACTCGATCGGATGGTGACCCTCGAATCGGCAACGGAGGCAAAACCCCTCATCGCGAGCGCTGAGCGGAAGTGTCTGGTGAACGTGCCGCTTATCCACCCCCCCCAAGTGCGCTCTGCCGACACGGCAGTAATCCCGGGCTGCCCCGAGATCCCTGCGCCCTTCCGTTCTCCGCCGCTGCCAGCCGTTGCAGGGGCCTCACCCCGCGCCCCCCCGGCTATTGGACCTGAACGCGGCTGAACTTCATGCCGCAAAGACATGGCCACCCCGATCACCTGGGATTCGGTCGTTGTGTGATGGTTTTTGGGGAGGCCTCATGACAGGGGCATTTCAAATGAGTTATCGAATGATTGGCGCGTTGAGCCTTTTGGCGTGCCTTGTGATCGTGCGGCCTTGTGGGGCTGAGGCGCTCCTCTTGGAGCATCTGGATGAGTTTCACATCGAAGAGGGCCTGACGCTCGCGGAGGTCGTCAATTTAACGTATGAGCGTTATCCGCAGAGCGCCCTGGTTGCCGCCTATGAAGAGGAATCACGGGCATTGGAGCAACGCAGCACCAGCTGGATTGCCGGTTTCCCCATGATTTATCTGCAATACATTGATGATTCGCTGATCTCCGACCGGGGCATCAGCGAAATCCAGAGCGGTTATCAAATCCCCGTATGGATGTGGGGACAGCGGGAGGCCAGCCAACGTGTGACGGAGGAAGCGCGTTTCGCCAGCCAGAAGTATGCCACTGCACTCAAGCTTGAAATTGCGGGTCTGGTGCGGGACACCCTCTGGAAACTCCGTATCGTTGAAAATCGCCGCGAAATTGCCAAGCAGATCTTCGAGGTGGCTCAGCGACTGACACAAGTCGTGGGCCGACGGGTGGAACTGGGTGATCTTTCTCGGCAGGACCAGTTGCTGGCTCAGGGGGATGAATTGGAAAAGAAGACCGTCTACCTCGAGGCCGAGGCGGAAGTCATGCATGCCCGTAAGGCCTATCAGAACCTGACTCGGATGAGCCGGGCGCCGGCCCAGTTTGATGAGATCCAAAGCAAGAAGCCGGATCTGGATGAGCAGCATCCCTCGCTGGCGGCTGCAGATGCCTCGGTTGAGCGGGCTCAGGCCGAAGTGGAGTTCACGCGCCGATCCAAACAGGGCAATCAACCGTCCATCATGATTGGAACGGACAGCACGTCCGTGGCTGCCGCTGGTTCCCGTGCTCGGGATTATGGAACCGGAACCAACCTGGTTTTGCAAATCCCAATCGGTGGTGATAACTGGCATGCCCCGGCGGTTGCCCAGGCCAATGTTGCGCTGAATGAACGAATCGTTCAGCGAGAAACGTTAAGGCGTCAGCTCGAAAAAGCGCTGCATGAGGCGCGCCATAATCTCGAAGTTGACAGTGCCGCGCTGGTGGTGCTCGAGCAGCGGCGTACCATTGCCGAATCCCAGATTGCAATGAGCCGGATCAGCTTTGAGGCCGGAGAAATCAGTCTGATTGACTATCTCAAGATTCAGACGGGGGCTCAATCCGCCATCCGGGATGCGCGGGAGCGAGCCCTCATGGTCAAACGGGATACCGCGACCTTGAATCAAGTGCTCGGGGTCGCACCATGAGAACGATGTTTTTGTTGGCGCTCTCGCTCTTTTTAGGTGCCGATCTGGCTCGGGCAGAGGGCGACTTTGTCGAGCTCTCTCAAGAACAAATCGAGCATCTGGACATTCGAACCGCCACGCCACAGCCGGTCACCGCGTTGCCACTGTCCAAGGCCCCCGGGCGCATCGTCCTGCCGCCTGCCAAGGAGTTCGCCGTCACCACAACCCAGCCAGGTGTCATTACCCGGGTAAACGCCGCCATCGGGGTTAGGGTGGCGCGAGGTCAGGGGCTGGCAGAAATCGACAGTATTGCGCTGGTCGACATCAAGCGGAGTCTGGTCGATGCCCATTCGGTCTTTGGCGTTGCTGAGGCCAAGTTCAAGCGCGATGAAACCCTCCTTCGTGAAGGGGTCATCGCCAAAGTGCGCTGGCAGGAGACCTTCAGTGACTACGAGCGCGCCAAAGCAACGCTTCGCGCTGCCGAGCAAACCCTGTTGGCGTCAGGGTTGACGCCTAAAGACATTGCCAAACTTAAATCCGGGGCGCAAATCGACGGGATCTATCAGGTACTGTCTCCTACCGATGGGGTGGTTCTGGATCGCTTGGCGATCGTCGGACAACGGGTGGATGCCCTATCGCCCTTGTTCCGGATTGGTCGCTTGGATGAACTCTGGCTCGAAGTGGATATGCCGCAAGAGCGCCTCAAGGAAGCCCGGATCGGTGATGTCATTCATATCGAGACGCCGAGATCGGAAGCCCGCATCATCGAGATTAGCCAGAGCGTCAATGCCCAGAGTCAGACCGCGCTGGTCCGCGCCTTGGTTGAGCAGGGTGCCGATCAACTGCGGCCCGGGATGCAGGTCAGCGTCATGATGATGCACCGGAGCACCGATAGCATCTTCAAGGTTCCATCCTCGGCACTCCTGTCCCATGAGGGCCGCCACTATGTGTTCGTCAGGCGTGAAGGCGGATTTCGGCTCATCGAGGTTGCTGTTGCAGGCGAAGAGGCCTACAACGTGGTGCTCCATGAAGGACTGGTCCCGGGCGATGAGGTGGTGATCCAAGGTGTTTCTGCGCTCAAATCCGCCTGGATGGGGTCCGCTGAGGCTCATCACTGATGATGGCCCTGATCCGGTTCGCCCTGACCCAACGGGTTTTTGCCTTGCTTGGGGGGCTGCTTGTCGCTGGCTTGGGATTGCATGCGGCATTTGATCTCCCGATCGATGCCTTTCCGGATGTCTCTCCTACGCAGGTCAAGATTATCGTCAAAGTTCCGGGCATGACGCCGGAGGAAATCGAGGCGCGCGTCACCGCGCCTGTCGAGATTGAGCTTCTGGGTATTCCGCGCCAGACCATGTTGCGCTCCGTCGCAAAATACGCACTGACTGACATCACGGTGGATTTTGAGGAGGGGACCGATATTTTTTGGGCGCGGCAACAAGTCGCGGAACGGCTGGCAGCGGTTGCCAACCAGCTGCCTCAGAATGCGGAGGGAGGGATGGCTCCCATGACCACGCCGCTGGGCGAGATGTTCATGTTTACCGTGGAGGGGGATTCGCTCAGCCTTGAAGAGCGCAGGAATCTTTTGGATTGGGTCATCCGGCCTGCACTGCGAACCGTGCCGGGCGTGGCCGATGTCAACGCCCTGGGAGGGCTGGTCCGAAGTTTTGAGGTGATTCCAGACAGCATTCGGCTGGCCTCGAGAGGGGTTGGGATGGATGTGCTGGTCGCTGCGCTGAAATCCAATAACCGCAACGATGGTGCTGGTCGGCTGACGCAGGGGGAGGAGGCCATTCTGGTCAGGTCAGAAGGTCGCATCAGGAATCTTGAGGATATCAAATCGATCGTGGTGAGCGTGCGAGATGGCGTGCCGATCACGGTTGAAGATGTCGCCACTGTCCGTATCGGGGCCCTGACGCGTTATGGGGCGGTGACGCGAAATGGTCAGGGGGAGGTGGTTGAAGGGCTGGTCCTGGGTCTTCGGGGTGCAAATGCCCGTGAAGTGGTCAGGGGCGTTGAAAAGAAACTCGAAGACATCCGTCCGGCACTGCCCAAATCCGTCAAGCTCAAGGTGTTTTATAACCGGAGCGCCTTGGTAGGTCGGGCTACTCACACCATTATCTCGGCTTTGATCGAGGCCACGGTGCTGGTCATGATTCTGCTTCAGGTGTTTTTGGGGGATTGGCGCGCAGCGTTGACGGTGGCCATTATCTTGCCCTTGGTTGCGCTGTTCACCTTTTTACTGATGCACCAAGCGGGGCTCTCGGCCAATTTAATGAGTCTTGGGGGTCTGGCAATTGCGATTGGCAAGCTGGTGGACCCCGCGGTGGTGGTGGTTGAAAACATCAGTTCCCATCTTTCGGTGCGCAAGAGCCACTCAAGGCTCCCCCGCTTACATGTGATCTATCGGGCCATGCAGGAAGTGATGAAACCCGTCCTTTCCGGATCGATCATCATCGGCATCGTGTTCGTTCCGCTGCTGAGCCTTGAAGGTCTTGAAGGAAAGCTATTTCGACCTGTTGCGTTGACCAATGTCTTTGCGATGGCAGGCTCGTTGTTGTTTTCGCTGCTGCTGATTCCCGTCTTGGCCTCGTTTTTGATGACCCATCCTCAGCATGAAGAGCCCTGGTTGGTCAGAAAGCTGGAGGCGGCCTACCGGCCGATCCTTGCCTATGCACTCGCTCATGGCCGGGCAGTCATGCTGGGTTCCGGCTTGCTCCTGCTGTCGGCCCTCATGTTGTACGGACAGATTGGCAAGACCTTTATGCCGACCATGGATGAGGGCGATCTCATTGTGCAGGTGGAAAAATTGCCCTCCATCAATCTCGAGCAGTCCATTCGTATGGATGGGCGGATTCAGGAGGCCTTGCTTGAGCATGTGCCGGAGATTCAAGAGGTAACGGCAAGGCTCGGGGCCGATGAGATTGGGCTTGATCCAATGGGGCTGAATGAGACCGATACCTTCATGGTGTTAAAGCCACAAGCATCCTGGATGGTGGACAACAAGGATCAGCTGATCGAAAAGATTCGGCGCGTCATGGATTCATTTCCCGGGATCGCCTTTGGGTTCACGCAACCCATCCAGATGCGGGTAACCGAGATGCTGACGGGAGTCCGGGGTGATGTGGCGGTCAAGCTCTATGGGCCTGAACTCTCCGTCTTGAACCAGAAGGCAGAGGAAATTGCGACAGCCATGAAGGCGGTTCACGGGGCATCGGATGTATTCACGCTCCGCAACGAGGGGATGCAGTATCTGGCGGTGCGTATCGATCGGCTGGCCGCCGGTCGGTTGGGCGTCAGCGCAGATGAACTGGCAGATACGCTTCGCGGTCAGATTGAGGGACTCAAGCTGGGTATTGTGCAAGAGGGCGTCAGGCGCACGCCGTTGCTGCTTAGAGGGGCGGGAGAACCCGCCAGTCTGGCAACGCTCCAGATTGCGCTGCCCAGTGGCGCCAAAATCCCCTTGTCGACGGTTGCAAGCCTCGATCCTGTCGAGGGCGTGGTCGCCATTTCGAGGGAGCGTGGACAGCGTTTTGCCGTGGTCAGGAGCAATGTCGAGGGACGTGACCTTGTCGGCTTCGTAGAGGAAGCCAAGGCCCAGGTCAATGAGGCTGTCGCGCTTCCTACCGGCTATTACCTGCAGTGGGGTGGGCAGTTCGAAAATCAGCAACGGGCCGCTGACCGCTTGAGCATCGTGATTCCGCTCGCGATCTTAATGATTTTCATCCTGTTGTTCTCCACCTTCGGGTCAGTCCGGCAGGCGCTTTTGGTGCTCGCCAATGTCCCTCTGGCGTTGATCGGTGGCGTCTTCGCGGTCTGGGTCTCGGGAGAGTATCTGTCGGTTTCCTCTGCGGTTGGATTTATCTCGCTGCTTGGCATTGCGGTTCTCAATGGGGTGGTCATGGTCACCACCTTCAACCAGATGCGGGCCCTTGGGTTGCCGATGGAGCAGGTCGTCGTTTTAGGATCTTTGAAACGACTGCGTCCAGTGCTCATGACCGCCGGCATCGCGGCGTTTGGATTGATCCCCCTGTTGTTCGCCACAGGTCCGGGATCAGAGATCCAAAGGCCGCTGGCAATCGTTGGCATCGGTGGCCTGTGCACATCCACCTTGCTGACATTGGTGTTGTTGCCGATTCTCTATCGATCCTTTGGCGGGGGGCAGAAAAGCCAATGAGCGACGTCATGCTGACCTTGATCGTTCCGGTCGCGCTGGAAGGTGCTATCGTGGATTGGTTGCTGGATCACATTCCTGAGCGGGGTTTTACCAGCAGTCTGGCGTTTGGCCACTCAGAGGCGACGGACAACATGAGCCTGGCCGAACAGGTTTCAGGCCGCCGACGAGGCATTCGTTTTGAAGTCGTCTGCTGCGAGTCCAAGGCTGGGCAGCACATCGAGGCCCTCAGGAAGGACTTTGCGGGAACCGGGATCCATTTCTGGCTGATGCCGATTATGGCATCAGGTCGATTGGCTTCGCCGGCCTCTAGTCCAGAACCGCCCGTAGCGCCGAGTCGAGGGTAGGGTGGACAAAGCGATAACCAAGTCCTTCAATCCGCTCGGGCAAAACCTTCGCACTTTCAAGCAGCAACTCGGATCTTTCGCCCAACATGACCTTCAGGAGCCATGCTGGAAGGTTGAGCCATGCGGGTCGTCGAAGGCGTGCTGCAAGGGCCGTAGTAAATGCCTGATTGGTCACCGGTTGAGGTGCGGTAAGGTTGAAGGCGCCGTGCGCCGAAGGCGTATCCAGAAGATATTGGATGATACCAATCTCATCCTCCAGATGGATCCATGACATCCATTGCTGCCCAGAGCCCAGCCGGCCACCGAGCCCAAGTGAAAAGGGTTGAATCAGCTCTTTGAGAAAACCACCCTGTGGTCCGACCACCAATCCCGTCCGCACCCGACAAACGCGAATGCCCAAGGCTTCGGCTTGAAGTGCTGCCGCCTCCCAATCGACGCAGAGGGAGTGCCCGAATCCACCGTGGCAGGATGAGGTTTCAACGATGGACTCATCGCCATGATCGCCATAAATTCCAATGGCCGAACCGCTGATCAGAACGCGGGGCTTTCTGGCTGACCGGCGCAGTCGTTCCACCAGCTTCCGGGTAAGATCGACTCGACTTTCAACCAACTGTTGCTTGACCGACGCACTCCAGCGTTGCGCCATGATGGGCTGTCCAGCCAGATTGATGACCGCATCAAAGTCAAGATCTTCTTTCAGTTCCTCAAGCGAGGAGATCCAGGTGACATTTGTGATCTCTGGGCGAGGGGATCGACTAAGAACAGTCAGAGTGTGGCCTGCCTTCAGAAGGCGGCTGGTGAGTGGGGTGCCGATGAAACCGGTACCCCCCGTGATAAGTACATTCACGGGACGACCCTCGGAAGGGAAAGGGTCATGGGAGTGTCAAGTCTGACCTGACAGAGGCGGGGGGAGTGGCAAGCTGCAGATGATTCTTAGCTTGCCACTTCGAAGTAACGTCTTACTTCTCTTCGTCGTTAAATACCCAACGAACGAAGAACACACCAGCAGCAATAACTACCAGCGTGACAACGATACCCACCGGAGATCTCATTTTTTCGACCAGGTCGAGAATCATTCCCATGTGCTTATACCTTTCTTGTTTGCTTAATGAATGGCTTCAGATAGCGTCAAGCGCTGGGCGGTATCTTACAGGCTGGCAACGGTGTGTCAAGTCAGGGCCTTGGCCGGCTGGAGCGCTGCCTGTCGCCCGAGTCATGGCGGCAATAAAAAACCCGGGCAGGGCCCGGGTTTTTATGCGCCTGGTCAGCAGGCCTGTTCAGTATCAACCCCGCGACGGGGTCGAAATGAACGAAAACCTGATCGTCAGGTCGGCTGTCGGTCCTTACAGTGAAGGAGCGGCAGGAGCCTGGAGCTTCTGTCCGTCGCCGTCGGGTGAATTGCCGCAACCAACAACAACCAGTGACATCATCAGTACGCTTACAACGCAGAGCAACTTCTTCATAAGGAACCTCCTGATTGAATACTTAAAGTTATAATTGCCAGTGCCTGAGCACCGGGTAATTTATAAATAACATTCCAGCAAATTGCAACACTCCCTCGGGAGTGCTTTACGTGATCGGCAACCCCTGTTAGGGCTGCCTTTATGGCCTGCGCGGGTTCACCGTTGCAGAATTTCAAGGCCTTCGCTGGATTCCTGTGGCGGAGCGGAGGTCAGTCCGGCGGAAAGTGTCGGGCTGAGTCGCGAGAGCGACTGGAAATCAAACAGGTTGCGGTCTGCAAGTTGTGACGGCGCGACATTTTGAAGGGCCGTAAATATGGTCTCCACACGCCCCGGAAATTGCTTTTCCCACCCCTGCAGCATGACTTTCATGGCTTGTCGCTGAAGATTGGTCTGCGAGCCACACAGGTTGCACGGAATCAGCGGAAAAGCACGGATTCTGGCGTACGCATCAATATCGGTCTCGCGACAGTAGGCCAGCGGTCGGATGACGATGTGCTGCTGATTGTCGCTCAAGAGCTTGGGCGGCATGGCCTTGAGGCTGCCGCCGTAAAAAAGATTCAAGAAAAACGTCTCAATGATGTCATCCCGATGATGGCCCAATGCGATTTTGGTAATCCCATTCTCCGCCGCAAATCGGTAGAGAAGCCCTCTTCTCAGGCGTGAGCACAGACCACAGGTGGTTTTGCCTTCTGGTATGACCCGCTGGACAATGCTGTACGTGTCCTGCTCGATGATGTGAAAGGGGATTCCGCGCTCGCCGAGATAGCCTGGCAGCACGTCCTCCGGGAACCCCGGCTGTTTCTGGTCGAGATTGACGGCGATCAGTTCAAACTGGATCGGCGCATTGAGCCTCAGGCTCAAAAGGAGATCAAGCAAGGTGTAGGAGTCCTTGCCGCCCGACAAGCAGACCATGACCCGGTCGCCGTCTTCGATCATGCCAAAGTCCGCGATCGCCGCTCCGGTCAAGCGGCGAAGGCGTTTTTGGAGTTTGTTGAAGTCGTAACGCTGTTTTTCGCCGAGATGCAGCGTCGCGCTATCGGTCATACC
The DNA here is from genome assembly GCA_964386975.1 of uncultured Methylococcus sp. Lineage (GTDB taxonomy): Bacteria > Pseudomonadota > Gammaproteobacteria > Methylococcales > Methylococcaceae > UBA6136. The sequence continues at coordinate 24,800 of CAYLUS010000009.1, read as the reverse complement.
GTTGGAACAGCAGGCTTGCGTTGGTCCCACCAAAGCCGAAGCTGTTCGACATGGCGATGCGGATGTCCGCGTTGTCTAAGCGCTCGCGGACAATCGGCACACCGTCTGCACCCGGGTCCAGGTTTTGGATATTGGCGGACGCGGAGATGTAGCGGTTTTTCATCATCAGCAGGGTATAGACCGCCTCATGAACGCCGGCGGCACCCAGGGAATGCCCTGACAGTGATTTGGTCGAGCTGATCTTTGGAACGTCAGACCCAAACACCTGTTTGACGGCCTCAAGCTCACGGATGTCACCGATGGGCGTACTGGTTCCATGGGCGTTGATATAGTCCACCTTGCCATTCAGATCGGCCATTGCCTGCTGCATGCAGCGGATGGCGCCCTCGCCGGAGGGTTGAACCATGTCATAACCGTCCGAGGTTGCGCCGTAACCAATCAATTCCGCGTAGATTGTGGCACCACGCGCCAGGGCATGATCCAGCGACTCCATGACAAGGACCCCGCCCCCGCCTGAAATGACAAAGCCATCCCGATCTGCATCATAGGCTCGTGATGCCTGTTCTGGCGTGGCATTGTACTTTGAGGACAGTGCACCCATCGCGTCGAACAGCAAGGTGAGGGTCCAGTGAAGTTCTTCGCCGCCACCGGCAAAGATGATGTCCTGCTTGCCGAGCTGGATCAATTCAGCGGCATTGCCGATGCAGTGCGCACTGGTGGCACAGGCCGAACTGATGGAATAGTTAACGCCCTGGATCTTAAATGGGGTGGCGAGACAAGCCGAATTCGTATTCGACATGGTTCTTGGCACCATGTACGGCCCCACTTTCTTGATCCCCTTCTCCCTGAAGCTGTCCCATGCATTCAGAAGGTTGGAGGTGGAAGGTCCACCAGAGCCCATGATGAGGCCGGTTCTGGGGTTGGATACGTGTTCGGCGGTCAGCCCAGCATCCTGGATGGCTTCCTCCATCGCAAGGTAGTTATAGGCAGCGCCATCCCCCATAAAACGACGGATTTTTCGGTCGATCAATTCGTCCGGGTCGACATTGAGCGGGGCATATACGTGGCTTCTAAAGCCCAATTCAGCATATTCGTCACTAAAGCGGACCCCCGTGCGCCCTTCTTTGAGTGATTCATTAACCTCGGCTTGATTGTTGCCGAGGCTGGAAATGATCCCGATTCCGGTTACAACAACGCGTTTCATATCTCCTTGCTCCTCAGAAATCGTCTGTGGAGGTGAAAAGGCCGACTCTCAGGTCGTTGGCCTCGTAAATGATGCGGCCGTCACATTCCATCTCCGCATCGGCAATACCCATGACCAGCTTGCGCAGGATGACCCGCTTGAGGCTGACCCGATAAGTGACCAGTTTGTTGTGGGGCAGCACCTGCCCCCTGAATTTTACCTCTCCCACCCCAAGGGCCCGGCCGCGGCCGGGCCCGCCGAGCCAACCCAGATAGAACCCGACCATCTGCCACATGGCATCGAGTCCGAGACAACCAGGCATCACGGGATCATTTTGAAAGTGGCAGTCAAAGAACCAGAGGGCTGGATTGATATCCAGCTCCGCGGTCATCAGTCCTTTTTCGAAAAGGCCACCGTCTGCATCAATATGCGTGATTCGATCAAACATCAACATTGGCGGCAAGGGAAGCTCTGCGTTACCAGGACCAAAAAGTTCGCCGCGCCCGCACGCGAGCAATTCTTCGCGTGAGTAACTCGTCTGCCGGTGGGGTGAGGGCATTGCGTCGCTTGATGTCATGGGGTTGGGGTTCCTGTGCGTTTAGCGTTGGGATGGAGGCGCCCCTCAGGGCCCCTCTGGATTCGCATCGACCGCCTTATTCTTCTAGGAGTTTGGATCGAAACTGAAAATGAAAAAAAGCGGACTATTGTAGCAGAGAGATTGGTCGTTCTTTAAACTTCACCACCTTCGGTGCGCGATTCGATGCAACACGTGCATCCGGCGCCAACGAAAGAACGCCGCTGAGAGCCCCCTCCAGACGGCCAGTTCGCCCCAGTCACGTGTTTGAGATGGATTTCCACCTTGCAACCTCCTTTTGATTTTCATCTTCACTCCTACCATTCCGATGGCGCTTACGCTCCCCCGGATCTGGTGGCGCGGATCCAGCAAGCCGGTGTCTCCGTCTTCGCGCTGACCGACCATGACACAGTGGCGGGGTGTGCGGCGACGCAGCGGTTAGCAAAGGAGCGGGGGCTTGGCTTCGTTTCAGGTGTGGAGATTTCCGTCAGTTGGCAGGGCAGAACCATTCACGTGATCGGCCTTGGAATCGCGCTCGATCACATGGCCCTCCTCCAGGGCCTTGAGCGGCTATCGGGAGTCCGGGAGGCGCGTGCGCGCGAGATGGGGCAGCGGCTTGAAAAATGCGGTATTCAAAACGCCCATGACCAGGCATTGGCCTTGGCCGGGGGTGGCATGATCACGCGAACGCATTTTGCCCGCATGCTGGTCGCCGGGGGTTATGCGTTGGATGTGCGGGATGTTTTCAGGCGCTACCTGGTTCCGGGCAAGCCTGGCTATGTGTCGGTGCAGTGGGCGGAGATGCAGGAGGCGGTTGACTGGATCCTCGGGAGCGGCGGAATTCCAGTTCTGGCGCACCCGATGCGCTACCCGCTGACCGGAAGCTGGTTGAGGCGCCTTGGCAATGAGTTCAAGGAGATGGGCGGGCAGGCTGTGGAGGTTCTCTCGGGTCAATGCAGCCCGGGTGATGTCCAGTCATCGGCGGCCCTTGCCCGGCGGCTCGGGCTTATGGCGTCGGCGGGGTCTGATTTCCATGGTCCGGATGAGAACTGGCCCAAGCTGGGCCGCTTGCCAGCCATGCCAGAGGGACTGGATACCGTCTGGTCGGTACTTCGCTCAAGGGGTCCCGGGTGGACGTGATGTCGCTCACATGGCCCAGGCGCTGCCCTTGGGCCATGCGGACCGAACTGGAAGCCACTTATCACGATTTGGAATGGGGCGTTCCAGAGCATGAAGATCGCAAACTCTTCGAGTTGTTGGTGCTTGAGGGCGCTCAGGCCGGCTTGTCTTGGGTGACGGTGCTCAAGAAGCGTGAAGCTTACCGGAAGGCACTGTATGACTTTGATCCCCAGCAGATTGCGCGTTGCGATGAGGTGGATCTGGCGCGCTGGATGAGCAATTCCGAATTGATCCGCAATAAGGCCAAGCTTCAATCGGTCATCCAAAACGCCAAGCAATTTATTGCGGTTCAGGACCGCTATGGCAGCTTTGACGCCTTTCTCTGGTCCTTTGCCGAGGAGGCGCCAGGCCTTCGCGTCTTTGCGAGCCAGGCTGACTTGCCCGCTCAAAGTCCCAAGTCACAGGCCTTAAGCCGGTCACTCAAGCGGCTCGGTTTTGCCTTTGTAGGACCCGTTATCTGCTACTCCTTTATGCAAGCAACCGGTCTTGTGAATGATCATGTCGAAGGCTGTTATCGGATCACAACCAACTAAAGCACGAACTTGACGCCGATGATCATGAGCAGGGTCGCGAGAATCGGCCGCAGCAGCCGTTCCGGAATTTTCGCGCTGAGGAGGCTGCCAACATAAATGCCAGGCAAAGAGCCGATCAGAAGTGATGTCAGAAGATTGAAATCGACATTGCCCATGTGCAGGTGGCCAAGGCCTGCAACCGCTGTCAGCGGAATAGCGTGGGCCAGATCAGTTCCCACGATCCGGACGGTGGCCAGTCTCGGATAGAGGAACAGAAGAGCAACCGTTCCGAGCGCGCCGGCACCCACCGAGGAGAGGGTGACCAAGACACCGAGAATCGAGCCAACCAGAATGGTCAAGGGGATCTGCCAGCGGCCGAAACGTTCCTGGTGGGTGATTCTCTCAACCGCGGTGGTATCCAGTTTGCGGCGTGAGATCAGGCGGCCCCGGACGAACAAGGCCAGCGAGGTAAAGATCAGGGCTACACCCAGACTGGTCGTGATGGCGGTGGTGACGGACTCATCCTTGGTAAATACGGTCTCCAGCAGGTAGATCACCCACAGTGCCGCCGGGATGCTGCCTGCACCGAGCCAAAGTACGATCTTCCAGTCCACAGAGCGGTGTTTGCCGTGATGAACGAAAACCCCACCGGATTTGGTAAGTGCCGCAAAAAGAAGGTCTGTTCCCACGGCGGCTTTGGGTGCAAATCCAAAAATGAAGACCAGGATCGGGGTCATCAGGGAACCGCCACCTACCCCCGTCAGGCCGACAAGAAAGCCAACCAAAAGGCCTGAGACGATTTGGGCAATTTCAAAATGCATGCGTATTTCTCTTCATGATGCGGCCACGGTGCATGGCGCTCAGGGGTTGAGGCTCTATCAAAGGGCTCATTATAGGGCCATGTCGGCTCTCAATTTTATCGATGAAAGTTTCCTTAACCCGGTCAACGAGTGGTAGCATCTGGAATTCAGATTCAAAGATGCGCTGTGCCTTGCGTTAAGCGTTTCACCGTCAGAACCAATCCATGTCAGGTCTTCACATGATGGACAAAACCAAAGTTATGCCGACGCGCGGCGCCTTGACCCCTCTCTCGCTCGCTTTAGTCATGGCGCTTTCGGGCTGCCAGAGTGCCAGCACCAAGGATCCTCAGGTCAGTGACGCCAAAGCATGTTCCATGCTGAAAAATGTCATTGCCCAAGCCGGCAACGATTTCAAGAGTCTCAAAGGCACGGCGACGGTGGATTACGATCACACCCGCTGGGACGCAGAGCCGATCATGCCGGGTACCGATTGTGACATCCTGGGCTGGGGCTCAGGGCGCACCAATTTTGCGTGCACCTGGGATAAGGCGAATGAAGCCACCGCCCGGACCGATTACGCAGGGGGGGTAAGCCTGGTCAAGAACTGTCTGGGCGCGGAATGGCAGACCTCAAAACCCGCCGGGCAAACCGGTGAGGCGACCCGGTTCGCTCGAGCCGGATCCCCGACCGTTGTGGAGCTGAGAACCTATCAGGAGAAGGCACCCGCAAGTGGATGGCAGACCAGCCTGACGGTCGGTCCGCCGATCAACCGCGACGCACGCTAGGACCTCCGCCTTGCCAAAGTGACGGACTTCTATTAAGTTTGACCGCAACATTGGGGCTAGGGGTGCCTGGGTCGATCACGTCAGGCTGAGAAACACCCTTCGAACCTGAACCGGGTAGTGCCGGCGGAGGAAAGCCTTTGCAAGGGAATTCATTCTCTTGCGCTCTGGCCGGACTCCCCCCTTCGCTGCCCCTTGCGTCACTGACCGAGGAGTCCAACATGAGTGCCGTTTCTTCAACACCGCTTCACGAAGCGGTTACCGCCAAACGAGCGTCGATCAAACCGTTCGCCGCCTCGGAAAAAATCTACGTTGCCGGAAGCCGTGAGGATCTCCGTGTCCCCATGCGCAAGATTTCGCAGTCAGGCACCCCGAGTGGTCAGGGCCTTGAGGCGAATCCGCCGGTGTATGTCTATGACACTTCAGGCCCTTACACCGATCCAGCCATCAGCATCGACCTGCGGCAGGGGCTCCCGGCATTGCGGGAGGCCTGGATTGAGGACCGTCAGGATACCGAGCAGCTGACAGGCCCTTCTTCGCTCTATGGTCGTGTTCGTCAGGAGGACCCAGGTCTTGGCGACTTGCGTTTTGAGCACATTCGCAGTCCCAGGAAAGCCAAGGCGGGTGCGAATGTCACGCAGATGCATTATGCACGTCGAGGGATCGTGACGCCCGAAATGGAGTTTGTTGCGATTCGGGAAAATCAGAAAATCGAGGCGCTTGCGGCGCTTTACAAAACCCAGCATCCGGGACAGCCGCTGGGTGCCGAGATCCCTGGGATCATTACGCCTGAGTTTGTCCGGGATGAGGTGGCCAGAGGGCGGGCGATCATTCCCAACAACATCAATCACCCTGAATCCGAGCCGATGATCATCGGCCGCAATTTTCTGGTAAAGATCAACTGTAACCTCGGTAACTCGGCCGTTACTTCCTCGATCGAGGAAGAAGTCGAGAAAATGTTGTGGTCCATCCGCTGGGGTGGAGATACCGTGATGGATTTGTCTACGGGCAAAAACATTCATGAGACCCGCGAGTGGATCATCCGGAACTCACCCGTGCCGATCGGCACCGTTCCCATCTACCAAGCGCTTGAGAAGGTCGATGGCAGGGCTGAGGAGCTGACCTGGGAAATTTTCAGAGATACCTTGATTGAGCAGGCGGAGCAAGGGGTTGACTACTTCACGATCCATGCAGGCATCCGTCTTGCTCACATTCCTCTAACCGCTCGCCGTTTAACGGGAATCGTTTCAAGGGGTGGCTCGATCATGGCGAAGTGGTGTCTGGCGCATCACAAGGAAAGCTTCCTTTACAGTCATTTTGAAGAGATTTGCGAGATCATGAATGCCTATGACGTCGCCTTCTCGCTGGGGGATGGTCTGCGTCCAGGATCCATTGCGGATGCCAATGATGAAGCCCAATTTGCAGAGCTTAGGACCTTGGGCGAATTGACGCAGGTTGCCTGGAAGCATGATGTTCAGGTGATGATAGAAGGCCCTGGCCATGTCCCCATGCATATGATCAAGGCCAACATGGAAGAGCAGCTCAAACACTGCCACGAGGCGCCTTTCTATACCCTGGGCCCACTGACAACCGATATTGCGCCGGGTTACGATCACATCACCAGTGCAATTGGAGCGGCGATGATCGGTTGGTATGGTACCGCCATGCTCTGCTATGTCACCCCGAAAGAGCATCTCGGTCTTCCCAACAAGCAGGATGTGCGTGATGGCATCATAGCCTACAAGATCGCCGCTCATGCTGCCGATCTGGCCAAGGGCCATCCCGGTGCGCAGTCGCGTGATAATGCCCTCTCAAAGGCGCGATTCGAATTTCGGTGGCAGGACCAGTTCAATTTGTCACTGGATCCTGAAAAGGCACTGGAGTTCCATGACGAAACCCTGCCTCAGGAGGGTGCCAAGCTTGCGCATTTCTGCTCAATGTGTGGTCCCCATTTCTGCTCGATGAAAATTACCCAGGATGTCCGTGACTACGCCAAGAGTCACGGTCTGGAGAGTCAGGCTGCCATTGATGCAGGTATGGAGGAAATGGCAGAGGAGTTCAAGCGCGGCGGCGCCGAAATCTATCACAAAGCCTGATAGCCTTGTTTTTCTTGCGAGGAGCGGACTACGTGCGCTCCTCGAAGAAGCTGCGGAGAGTGGATTCGATCAAGGTCCAAGGCATGATCAGTGGCTTCTTGACGATCTGAATCTGAATTCGGCCTTCGTCAATGCTGTACTGGCCTTTGATGCCATGACCTTCAAACGTGCCCGTATGATCGGTCCCTTCAAAGTCGACGCTGTTTTTTTTCGCAGCGATGCGTGCCCGTCCGATCACTTGGCCCGGGTCTTCGGTGAGGTCGATTTCAAAAATTCTGCTCATTTTTCCCTGAAACCCAGGCACAAGCTTTGCTGAATCGGGTTAGGCTTCCAGCGAGAATTTGACCCGTTTCATGGCGCTGTTTTCAAGCTGCCTGATGCGCTCGGCGGACACGTTATAGCGTGCTGCAAGATCGTGAAGGGTCAATTTTTCCTCGCTCAACCAGCGACTTTTGATAATGTCCCGACTCCTGTCATCCAGCGCCTCGATCGCGCTGATCAGGCGTTGCTGCTTGTGTTGGCCCCAATCATCCTCCTCCAGAAGGTCCGCAGGGTCCGCATGGGCCTGAGCGAGGTAGTGAACCGGAGCGCTCAGATCCTTCTCCCCATCCTCTGAGTCATCCGCGGCATCGTATGGCATGTCCTGGGCGCTGAGTCGCCCTTCCATTTCATAGACGGTTCGGATGTCGACGCCCAACTCATCGGCAACGCTGTTCGCCTCCTCGGCGTTCAGCCAGCCCAGCTGATGCTTGTGTTTCCGAAGATTAAAAAAGAGTTTGCGCTGCGCTTTGGTCGTGGCGACTTTGACAATCCGCCAGTTCTGGATGATGTACTCATGGATTTCAGCCTTGATCCAATGGACGGCAAACGAGACCAGTCGAACCCCTACAGAGGGGTCGAAGCGTTTCACGGCTTTCATCAAGCCAATGTTGCCTTCCTGAATCAGGTCCTGGAGCGCGAGGCCATAGCCCAGATAGCCTCGGGCGACGTGGGCGACAAATCGGAGATTGGCCAAGACGAGCTGTCGGGCCGCCTCAATATCGCCCGTCTCTCGGAACCGGCAGGCCAGCTGACGCTCTTCCTCGGCATCCAGACGAGGAAGCTTTGCAACGGCGGCCAAGTAATCTTCACCGGAGCCGACAGACAGATTTAGCGGTAATGCGAGTGCGTGCGTCATTTGAATACCCCCTGTGGATATGCCATTTTGGTCATGTTAGCACTCTTCGACATCGAGTGCTAACAGGAGTTCCTGCCTCTGGCGTTATTCCGGGTCACTCGCGCGAAGATAATGCTCCACCACAATGAAGGCGCCGAGGACCCCAAGCAGCACGGCACTTGAAAGTAAAAGCCAGGTGCTTCGGATGCCCAAAAAGGAGACGCGGTAAGGACTTCCATAGAGTGCGGCCAGATCATTTGCTGGGCCGCGAACAGCCAGCATCAGGATATTTGCCAGCATCCAGGCGAGAAACGCACCCAGAAACCCATACCAAAAGCCGGAGTGGATGAAGGGGCGCCGAATGAAGTGGTTGGTCGCGCCGAGAATCTTGCTGACGGCAATTTCCTCCTGGCGATTCTGGAGCTCCAGTCGAATGGTATTGCCGACAATGAACAACACGCCCAGCCCCAGCAACAGGCTAAACGCCCAGACAGAGCGGTCGGCGATCGCAAGCAAGGCCCTCAGTTTCTTGAGCCACTCATCGTCAAACTGGACATGGTCAGCCTCAGGAAGGGTCTTAAGCTCCAGAAGTAAGCGCTCTACCGCGGATGAATCCCCCTGCGTGGGCCGGATGACGATCACGGCGGGGAGTGGATTCGAGGTTAGCGCCGAGAGCGCATCGGCAAAACCGCTGTAGGCGGTTAACTCCCTAAGGCCCTCCTCCTTGGTAAGTAGTTGAATCCCCGCAATGTCGGGCCGTTTTTTTAGGCGTTCTGCGAGTTTTCGTGCAGCCTCGTTATTCAGCTCAGGCTTTAGAAAAAAGGAAACCTGGCTGGTGGTCTCAAGTGCATCGACTGGAGTTTTGGCGTTGATGATGAGGGCATGAAAACTCGCCGGAAGCGCCAGTGCAATCGCAACGACCAGAATGGTCAGCGCGCTCGAGATCGGCGTTTCCCACAGTCGGTTAAAACTGGCTTTGAGAGAATACAGCTGAACGGAAACAAAGAGTTTTAGCTGATCATACAGGCTGTGATTGCTGGGTAGAGGTTGCCTGAACAGGCCTCGCCTAAAAACGGGCTTGCGTCGAATGGCCATGCTCAGGGCGTCTCCGATAATTTGCCGCGATCCAATCGCAGAGTGCGCGGGCTGAAACGCCGGACCAGTTGCAGGTCATGGCTGGCTATCAGGACGGTCACACCCACCGCATTGAAATCTCTGAACATTCGCATGATTTCTTCGGCCAGATCCGGGTCAAGGTTTCCGGTGGGTTCGTCCGCCAGGATCAGAGGGGGTTTGTGAACAATGGCGCGCGCGATTCCGACCCGTTGCTGTTCACCACCGGAAAGGGCCTGAGGCAAACGCTTTTCCTTCTTGAGTAGGCCAACCTTGTCCAGAGCCGCGCGTACCCGACGACCTATATCTTGGGGGCTATGACCGGTAATATGGAGCGGCAGGGCAACGTTTTCAAAAACGCTGCGGTCGTTCAGCAGGCGGTAGTCTTGGAAAATGAGTCCCAGACGCCGACGCAGGGTGGGGATCTCCCGGTGAGGCAGGCTTTGAAGCCGCATGCTATCGAAAAGGATCTCACCCCGGCTGGGACGCTCAAACGCAGGGATCAAGCGCAGCAGCGTGCTCTTCCCGGCACCCGAATGACCGGTCAGAAAGACGAGTTCGCCGCGTTCGATGGTGAAGCTGACATCGGATAGCGCATCGCCGCTTTCAGGGTAGCGTTTAGTGACATGCTTGAATTCGATCATGGGCAGCGGGCGCCTTGAGTTGCGTGGGGCCTGTGGGCATGTTACCGGTTTGCACCGGCCTGTGCCAAAACGGATCCCTGTTGATTGGGGCGAGAAGAGGCTGCGTTGCTGAATCGCTCTGACCTATCTACCAACCCAGTTACGGAATCGCCTTGGCTGCTCTCAAAAAACTCGCGTCCCAGACCGCAATCTACGGTCTTAGCAGCATTGTCGGCCGTTTCCTGAATTACCTCCTGGTTCCGCTCTACACCTATCATTTTCCCGCGGAATCCTATGGGATTGTCTCCGAATTCTATGCCTATGCCGGCTTTTTCAGCGTGGTTTTGGTAATGGGCCTTGAAACCGGATATTTTCGGTTTCGACACGATAGCAGCGTCGATCCTGAGTCGGCCTATGCCTCCGGATTCTGGGCCATTTTTGTCCTGAATGCGCTATTCCTTGGACTTCTTGTCGGATTTGCGCGGCCACTTTCAGTAGCTATCCACTATACCGATCATCCTGAATACCTGATCTGGTTTGGCTGTATCTTGTCGATGGATGCGATATCCGCGCTTCCTTTTGCGCGGCTGAGGGCAGAGGGTAAGGCGCTTCAGTTTGCAGGCATCAAATTGGTTGAAATCGCCTTGACCATCGGCCTCAATCTCTTTTTCCTGATAGGGGCCCCCTTATGGGTCGGGCTCTGGCCTGATAGTCCCGCCTTGTCATGGTATGAGCCCTCCCGAGGCGTGGGATATATTTTTCTTGCCAACCTGATGGCAAGTGCCATCAAGCTGGTTTTACTGTTGCCACAACTCAGAGTGCTCTTTATGGCACGGCAGGCGCTCATCATGGGCCCCATGCTCCGATACTCCCTACCGATGGTGCTGATTGGTTTGGCCGGCATGGTCAACGAAATGCTAGATCGCGCTGTCTTGAAATACCTGTTGCCCTTCGATGTCAAATCAAACTTGCGTCTCCTTGGCATCTATGGCGCTTGTTACAAGCTATCCATCCTCATGTCCCTTTTTGTGCAGGCATTTCGCTATGCCGCCGAACCCTTCTTCTTTGCGCGCAAGAATCATCAGGACGCCAAACAGACGTATGCCCAGGTGATGCGCTATTTCGTCGTGTGCTGCAGCTTGATTTTTCTGTTTGTAACGGTCTTCATCGATTACTTTCAATATTTTGTCGGGGCGGAATATCGCGAGGGTCTTAGCGTGGTCCCCATCCTGCTGATGGCAAACTTGTTCCTTGGGATCTACGTCAATTTATCGATCTGGTACAAGCTGACTGACAGGACATGGATGGGCGGGTGGGTGTCGCTCCTCGGCGCTGCTGCTACCGTCATCTTGAATCTGTGGTGGGTGCCGGCCTATGGCTATGTGGGCGCGGCGTGGTCTACCTTGGTCTGCTATGCCGGCATGGCGCTGATATCCTGGCGTCTGGGGCAGGTGTTCTACCCCGTGCCTTACCCTGTCATGCGCCTTTTTGCCTATCTGCTGCTGGCCGCCTTCCTGGCCTGGCTGCACCAGGCATTGAGGCGCTGCGGCCTTGAAAGCCTGATCGAGGAGTTGAGTGTAGTGGGAGGATATCTGGCGATCGTTATGGTGGCCGAGGCCCCGACGCTCCTTCGCCGCTCAAATCCGGGTGTCTAGCGGCGCGCGGGCGGACAGAAGCCGCCCGGCCGTGCGTGAATCTATTTACTGTGAAGCGTTTTGCGAATTTTTTCGGAGCCTTTGAGCAGGGTCTCGCTCCAGTCGGAGGGCACATCCAGTTGCCTCAGGCTTTGCTTCAGGTGATCAAACATGATGTCAAAATGCGCGTTTTTAAGGCCTTTTTCGAAAAGCGCCTTGAAGCTCTTGTGGAGATCGTGGCCTTCTTCAAGGGGTTGTGGCTTTAGCGCGAGTTGCAAGAAGGCATGATGATGCTTGCCCAGTTCATCCCGATTAAACCCAAATAACACATAGTTGATGCGCGGGTCCGCCACCAGTTTGTCGGTCAGGGCCTGAGCCGCTTTGACAATGGCCTTCTCGGCATCGACATGACTGACAGCAGGCTTGGGTGCAGGGGCTGGCGGTGACGCTGCTGGGGCTTCCACGATTGGGGCTGCAGCCATCGGGCTTGGAGGTGCCGGTACGGGGGCCGGGGCGCTGGCAACGGCCGGCGCCGTTTTTATTCTGGGTTTGGCTGCCGCCCCTGCGACTTTTGGTGCAGAGCTCTGTGCGGTTCTCTTGGCGGTAGTCCGCTTTGGCTTTTTGGATGCGGTTCCACGGGTAGGTTTATCAGCCATGTCAATTTCCTCTTCTATAAGTCTGACCGACTAGGGTTATCGGAGTGGCCACAATATTATTATTGAACCGGCAGCAAACGGATTTGCGAACAGTCTCGGCCATTCTTCCAGAATTAACGATTTGTCACTAGTCCTTTAGCAAGTGATGTGCCCGGATCATCCGTTCAGCTGAGGTCTGAGGGGTCGACATCAACAGACCATTTGGTGGTTCGACTGGGTTTTGCCGATGCAAGATGCGTCATTAGCGCTGCCAAAGTGACGTGCAGCGCGCCACGTTTGGCGGATTGGAGTAGCAGCTGAAAGCGAAACCGATTGCCTTTTTTCTGAAGGGGAGCTGGTGCCGGGCCGAGGGCGATGGTTCCCTCCCGTCCATGGTTTTCCACGACCTGTTTTAGCGCGAGCAGGAGTTGCTCTGCGTGATCCGCTCTTGAGGATTCAGCCCGAATCATCGCCTGGTGGCTGTAAGGGGGTAATTCCAGCGCTTGGCGCTCCGAAAGAAGTTGTTCAGCCCATCGCTTGTAGCTGCCGGAACGAAGTTCCAGAACAAGGGGATGGTCAGGATGCCGGGTTTGCAGCAACACTTGTCCTGGACGGCTTGCGCGCCCGGCGCGCCCGGCAACCTGCACGATCAGTTGGGCCGTTTTTTCGCTGGCACGAAAGTCCGTGCTGTACAGGCCAGCGTCAAGATCAATGATGCCCACCAGAGTGACGGCCGGAAAATCATGACCCTTAGCCAGCATCTGCGTGCCGATCATGATATCGATCCGACCCTCCCGCACCGCCTGAAAGATCTGGGTCAGCGCATCCTTTTTCTGCATCGTATCCCGATCGATCCGTGCGATTCGCTTTTGAGGAAAAAGCCGGCGCAACGCACTTTCGACACGCTCGGTCCCAAGGCCCAGGGGCTTCAAGTCCTGCCCGCCGCAATCGGGGCATGCCACAAATTTACGCTGCGTAAAGCCACAGTGATGACAGCAGAGTTTTTCTTCTTTTTCGTGCAGCACCAGGTGGCTTTCGCAATACCGGCACGGGGCTACCCAGCCGCAAGCATGGCAAATCAGGCGGGGCGAAAATCCGCGTCGGTTGACGAACAACAGCGTCTGCTCTCCCCGCTCCAGTGTCGCGCGGATCAAACCGACCAGCTGGCTCGAAAGCCCCTCATCCAGCTTTTGGGCCCGGGTATCCAGAACCTGTATCACGGGGGGCTTGGCCTTTCCGGCCCGGGTGGAAAGGGTGAGCCGTGTGTAACGGCCGGCCATCACGTTATGAAGGCTTTCCAGCGAGGGCGTTGCCGAGCCGAGGACGATGGGAAGGTTTTGCTGTTGGGCGCGCATGACCGCGACATCACGGGCTGAAAAGCGAAATCCTTCCTGCTGCTTGAATGAGCTGTCGTGCTCTTCATCCAGAATGATGAGGCCCAGGCGTTGATCCGGAATAAAAGCGGCGGATCGGGTTCCAAGCAGGATGGGGGCTTCGCCGCGTTGAAAGGCAAGCCAGGCGCTTTGTCGCTCACTGTCCGACATGGCGGAGTGAAACAGTGCCGGATCGCGGCCCAGTCGATCCGAAACCCGGGACCGGAGTTGCGGGGTCAAGTTGATTTCGGGCAGCAGGAGCATGACTTGCTGACCCCTTTCAAGAATGCTCAGGGCAAGCTGCAGGTAGACCTCGGTTTTGCCGCTGCCCGTGACCCCCTCAAGTAAAAAGACACCAAATCGTCCCATGCCCTGTTCCACTTGCTGCACCGCATGGATTTGTTCGGGATGAAGCGGCGGACCGGATTGGAAAGGCCTTGCGTCCATAGCCACAGATTCAAGTGCTTCGGTCTGGCGCCATTCGGCAAGTCCTTTCTTAACAAGGGATCGTGCTGCAACCGTCAGCGTGGGGCGGTTGTTTTTCAAAGCCTCGCGGGTCATGCCGGCGGGGGTCGCATGCAGCGTGCTCAGTAACTCGGACTGAAGCGGCGCCCGTGTGATCATCTCAGCGCGTGCTGGTGAAGTCAGGAACAGGCGAGTTTCGACCGGGCGGGTGGTGGATTGCCCGCGGCGAAGCGCTGGTGCGAGGGTCGCCTGAATGCATTCGCCAATCGGGTGATGATAGTAGCGGCTTGCCCAGTCAATGAGCTTCAGGGTCTGGGCGTTGAGCAGCGGTGTTTGGTCAAGAATCTCGATGGCGGCTCGGAGTCTTGACGGCGGCACTTTGGATTCTTGTTCAAGTCCCAGTATGACCCCAATTTTTGTGCTTGATCCAAAAGGAACGCGAACTCGGGTCCCGGGCTCCGGGGTTTGCTCGTCTTCGGGAATGAGATAGTCAAAGGGGCGGTCTATCGGGACCGGCAGGGCGACTTTCAGAATGCGTTTCATCGGTTGGAATAGAAGGCGCCATGAGGGTTTTTCCCGAGGCAGCAAATTTTATACACTGTGCCCGGTCTGGCTATGCATCAACGGTAGGTTTCTCAAAGCGATGTAGACGAACGCGACTTGCGTGGGAGAATCGATGGAGATTTGTCAGCTACAGGTCCTCAGGACCGATGCGTCTGGAATGCCATTGGAATGGCTGGGTTATCAGGACGCTGCCAAGCTTTACCATCTGGATTTGGTGGCTTACAGTTGCGGCTCGCCGCTCTATACCCTAAGGGGTGGGGTGAGCGCCCGGACGGGTCAGCAGAGCACGATTGAAGTGCACTCCATCATCGCCACACGCCATCAACGGCGATTGCCCAACCTCGATCACTGCTATGTTCCCCCGCTGTCGAATGTGGCCCTGTTTCGGCGTGACAATCACCTGTGCCTCTATTGTGGCTTTGAATTCAGATATGGCGACCTGTCCCGAGATCACGTCAAGCCCCTGAGTCAAGGCGGCACTGATCATTGGTCCAACGTGGTAACGGCCTGCAAGCGTTGCAACAACCACAAGGCGGGGCGAACACCTGAACAAGCCAAAATGCAACTTTTGGCCATTCCATTCACGCCCACGCATGCCGAGTACATCTACTTGCAGGGGCGTAAAGTCCTCAGTGACCAAATGGACTTTCTAAAGGCGCATTTTCCTCGAAAAAGCCCGCTTCATCAGCGTTTTTCATGACCTGAGGCCACGCTCAGTCGGCGGGGCCTTCAAGGCGGAGTTGGAGGGGGTGCCAGTGGTCATGTTCCCGTCGGTAGGCCATCAGCTCCAGGACCCCCTTGGTATCAAGCAGGACCAGCATCCGAATCGCATCTGGCCAGCGCGCTGAGAGGGTCGCCAGATGCGCCTCAGGGTGTTGATGTTGGGCTGCCGTATGCACGGTTGCAAACACGCTTTCCCCGCGACTGGCGAGGCGCTCCAGATGCAGGCATAGATTTTGATCGGGCTTTTCGACGCACGCAAACGACTGAGCCTGATTCCCATGGCCGCCGATAATGCCTTCTGCTGAAGGGGTGTCCTGCGCCATGTGAAAGATCTGATTAGCGATGCCCCGCGAGATGGTAATGGTGTCTGCTTTCATGGGACTTCCCTTGATTAAAGCGTGGCGGTGGTCACCCGCAAGTGTCCCTGCAGGTCTTTGAAGTGCGCGATCGTCTGAAAGCCGGCGGCTGTCATGAGGTCGGCGACATCAGCTGCCTGCTGGTAGCCATGCTCAACGAGCACCGAGCCCCCCGGGTTGAGGAAGTCGGGTGCTTTCTGGATGATGTGGCGCAGCGCATCAAGGCCTTCGTGGCCAGAGCGAAGGGCGATCTGCGGTTCGTGCGGCAGGTCACCTTGGACGAGATGCGGGTCATTTTCCGCAATATACGGTGGATTGCTGACGATCAGGTCAAATCGGAGGTCGCCTTCGATGGGTTCATACCAGCTGCCGCTGAGAAATGTAACTGTCGATGCCTCCAGATTTTCAGCGTTCTTACGCGCAATGGCGAGGGCGGCTTCGCTCAGCTCGACAGCCGTCACTGCGTTTTCGGGCCGTTCCAGCTGGAGGGTGATGGCGATGATGCCGCTACCGGTCCCCAGTTCGAGTATGCGACGAGGGCTTCCCTCCGGAAGCAGGCTCAAGGTGCGCTCAACGAGTAGTTCGGTCTCCGGTCGAGGGATCAGGGTGTCGCGTGAAACGGTGAAGGGTCTGGACCAGAATTCCCGTGTCCCCAGCAGGTACGCAACGGGTTGGCCCGCTGCCCGCTGCGCGATCAGCGCCTGAAAGTCCCCAAGAAGAGGCTCGGACAGTCGGTATTCGGGATACGCTCTCAAGTACGTTCTGGTTTTCCCAAGAACAGCACAAAGGAGGACTTCAGCCTCGAGTCTCGGATTGCCGGTCTTGATCTGGATGTTTTGAATTGCCTGCTGAATGACTTCGGCGAGGGTTGGCGAATCCGAGACCGGCTCATTTGCCAAGATCATGGCTCGTCGGCCAGTTGGGCGAGCAGTTCGGCCTGATGCTCGCTGATGAGGGGCTCGATCACGGGATCGAGATCGCCCTCCATGATGCCCTCAAGCCGGTACAGCGTGAGATTGATGCGATGATCCGTCAATCGACCCTGGGGAAAGTTGTAGGTTCTGATGCGTTCCGACCGATCCCCGCTGCCAACCTGAAGTTTTCGGGAGGCTGCGATTTCGGCAGACTGTTTGTCCTGCTCTGCCGACAGGATCCGCGACTGCAGAAGCGACATGGCCCGGGCACGATTCTTGTGTTGGGACCGTTCGTCCTGGCATTCGACGACCACCCCGGTCGGAATGTGCGTGATTCGGATGGCCGATTCGGTCTTGTTGACGTGCTGCCCGCCGGCGCCTGAGGCGCGATAGGTGTCTATCCGGAGATCTGCCGGGTTGATGTCGAATTCGACTTCCTCCACTTCCGGGAGGATGGCAACCGTGCAGGCGGAGGTATGGATGCGGCCCTGGGCCTCGGTTTCGGGGACCCGCTGCACCCGGTGTGTTCCGGCTTCGAATTTGAGTTGCGAATAGACGTCTTGGCCACTGACCCGAATGATGACTTCCTTGTAGCCGCCAAGGTCTCCCTCGCTCTCGCTCATGATCTCGGTTTTCCAACCCTTGCGCTCAGCAAAGCGCGCATACATGCGCGAAAGATCACCGGCGAACAGCGCCGCTTCTGCGCCGCCGGTTCCGGCACGAACCTCAAGAAAGATGTTGCGCTCATCGTTGGGATCCCGCGGCAACAGCAACAACTGGAGGCTGGCCTTGAGTGCCTCAATCTTGGCCTCTGCTGTGGCCATCTCCTCTTTGCCCATTGCCCTGACCTCGGGGTCTTGGTCGGTGACCAGGCTTTGGGCATAGGCAAGGTCCTCAAGCGTCGCAAGATAGCTCCGGAACTCGCTGACGATGGGGTTAAGCTGGGCATATTCTTTGCCCAGGGAGCGAAAGCGATCCTGGTCTGACTGGACCCCCGGGTCCGCCAAAAGTGCGGTGACTTCGTCAAAGCGATCGGAGAGGTGATCCAGTTTTTGGCGGATGGAAGGTTTCACGGTTTCAGTGGCTGTCTTTCAGTTTGAAGAGTTCCCGGGCGGCCTGAATCAGGTCAGCCCGCTCGTGCATGGAGGCCTGCCGCAACTGGGCGCTGGGAATGTGCGTGAGCTTTTTGGTCAGCAGGTCTGCCAAGTACCTGACGACGGCCTCAGGATCCTGGCCCGAGCGCAGCTGACGCTCCGCTTTCATGAGCGCCTCCGCCCGCAGCGTGTCTGCGATCTGGCGCAATTCCTTGATGGTGTCATTGGCGTCTTGCGCCTTCATCCAGTCCAGGAAATGGATGACCTCGGAGTCGATGATTTCTTCAGCCTGTTTGGCGGCTTCCTGGCGGGATTTGATGTTCTCTTCAATGGTGTTCCGAAGGTCATCGACGGTATAGAGGTAAACATCTCGAAGGTGCTCAACCTCCGGTTCGATGTCCCTTGGAACGGCAAGATCGACCATGAAGATGGGTTTGTGGCGCCGGCTCTTGATCGCGCTCTCAACGCTACCCTTTCCGAGAATGGGTAATGGACTGGCCGTGGAGGAGACAAGAATGTCGGCGCGCGCGAGGTGTTGCGGGAGTTCTGCGAGGGAGATGGCAAAGCCATTGAACTGTTGAGCCAGACTATGGGCGCGGTCATAGGTGCGATTGGCGATGATCAGTTCGCCAATCTGATTCTCTGCCAAGTGGCGCGCGGTCAGTTCGATGGTTTCACCGGCGCCGACCAGTATGGCGGTTTGTTGTCGAAGGTCCTCGAAGATTCGTTGTGCGAGCCTGACGGCGGCAAATGCCACTGAGACGGGGCTGTTGCCGATGGCCGTATCGGTGCGTACTTTTTTAGCCGCAGCAAAGGTGTGTTGAAACAGTTTGCTGAGTGTTTTACCCAGGGTGCCCGCCTCATACGCAGCCTGATAGGCAGACTTCATTTGTCCCAGAATTTGTGGTTCGCCCAGAACCATGGAGTCCAGGCCAGATGCGACGCGAAACATATGTCGGACCGTGGAGTGATCCTGATGCTGGTAAAGATAGGCCTGCAGCTCTTCGGGACAGATGTTCTGCTCGTTGGCGATCCAGGCAATCACGGCCTTTGGATTCCAGTCTTGAGTTCCGCAGTAAACTTCGGTGCGGTTGCAGGTCGACAGAATGGCCGCCTCGTCCACGCCGGGCTGACCTCTGAGTTTGCGCAAGGCATTCACCATCTGTTCCGACGGGAAAGCCAGCCTCTCGCGGATGGAGATGGGAGCGGTGTTGTGATTTAGTCCAAGCGTGATGATGGCCATTCGGCTCACTACTTATTATTCCTTTCCGACTATAATTCTAGGGTATAAACCTTTTCGGGATAAATGGCCGGTGTTCTTGAGACTTCGGACTGGGTCATGCCCGAGCGTCTTTCGCACCACCCCTCCGAGGCCATCAGCCCGTGCTTAAAACCCTTCTGTCGATGTTGGCGATTGGCCTTCTCTGGGCATCTGGCTGCGCCGGTGTGGCTGAGCCACCTGCCGGCGGTCAATCCGCCACCCCCGTGCGTCCGCCTGCCATTGATGACGATACCGACCCGGTCTACCTCATGCTGGTTGGTGAAATTGCGGGTCAGCGGGGACAGTTTGATGTGGCACTGGAGCACTACTCCCGCCTGGCGAAGAATGTGCCGGATGTGCGGTTGGCGGAACGAGCAACTCAGATCGCCCTTTATGTCCAAGACGCTGACAAAGCGCTTGAGACTGCCAAGCTCTGGACATCGCTGGACCCTAAGAGCATCCCTGCGCACCGGCTTTCTGCGGTGCTTGAAATCAAGGCGGGGAACATCGACAAGGCCGTTGATGCGGTCGGGGAATTGCTGACGCTGAAAGACCCTGAGCTTGAGGCAACGTTGCTGGAGCTGGTCAAGTGGTTGGCAACGCAAGTTCCCCCGCAAAAGGCGTTGGAAGTAATGCAGGCGCTCTCGGAGCACTATCCGAAGGTGCCGGAGATCCGCTTTGCCTCGGCCTTGTTGGCCAGTGATCTGGGTGCGCTACCTGTGGCCAGAACCGAACTCGCGCAGGCCGAGGCTTTAAGGCCGGGATGGAGTCGCCCCCTGATGCTTGAGGCCCAGCTTGAGATGCAGGCCGGCGAGATGCATCTGGCCCGCCAGGCCCTGGAGCGGGCTAAGAAGGCCGACCCCAAAAACCCCCGTCTGGCCCTGCTTTTCGGGCAGTTTCTGGCTAAAACCGGTGACTTCAAGAGTGCCGAGCGGGAGTTTTCGATGCTGGTTGCGCTGGATCCGAAGAATCAGGAAGCGCGCTTTGCCCTCGCCTCTGTCTGGCTTGAGCTCGGTCAGTATCTGAGGGCCCGTTCCGCATTCGAGGCTTTGGCGATGGAGCCCCGATGGCAGGCGCAATCCGATTTTTCCATGGGGCTGATTGATGCCCGATTGGGTCAGCCAGAGAATGCGTTGAAAGCGTTTGATCGGGTTGGGCCTGGCCCTTGGGAATTTGATGCGCGCTTTAATGGGATTTCTGCCCTCGTCAGTCTCAAGCGCTATGACGAGGCTCGTGATCGCTTGCAGAAGGTGCGCAAGGCATTTCCCGATGAAAAGCACCGCCTATACCTGATCGAGTCTGACCTTTTGGTCAAGCAACACGACTATCAGGAGGCCTACACCTTGCTCAATGATGCCCTGACCGAGGATCCGGGGCGCTCTGAATTGCTCTATGCTCGGGCCCTTCTGGCTGATCAACTGGGTAAAACCGATGTCATGGAGGCGGATTTGCGGGCGGTTCTCGCAAAAAATCCGGAGGATGCCTCGGCGCTCAATGCGTTGGGTTTTGCGTTGGCTGATCATGGAAAGGACCGCCTCGATGAGGCGGAGGGATATATTCGAAAAGCCCTGCAAAAAAAGCCACGAGATCCGGCGATTCTGGATAGTTTTGGATGGGTTCAGTTCAGGAAGGGTCGCCTGGATCAGGCGATTAGCTACCTCCGCAAGGCCTTTGCGCTTTTTCCCGATGCAGAGATCGCGGCTCACCTGGGTGAGGCGCTCTGGGCGGGCGGCAAAAGGGAGGAGGCGCGACGGATCTGGCGGGATGCTTGGGAAAAATCCCCTGATCAGGATGACATGCGGCGGATTCATGACCAGTATCCGGCGGCCTTCGAGGGCTCTCCTCCGTGAGATTGATCCGTTGGGTCCTCGGTGTGGTTCTGGTCGCACTGGCCGGTTGTGCGATTCACCCTGAGCGGGATGAGGGTGTCACCATGGTGGCGCCCGATGCTGCTGCACGATGGGTGCTGGATGGGCGTATCGGTGTGCAAGGCGGTCCTCAGGCCATTCAGGCCAGCCTGATTTGGGAGCATGATGCCCGTCAGGAGCGTCTGCGATTGAGTGGTCCATTGAGTCAGGGGCTGGTGAGTGTGGTTGCGCAGGGTGACGTTTTGCTGATCAATGAGGGTGAGGGTGCGCAAACGGTTTACCGCAACCCCGATCAGGCACTGAGAGAGCGTCTGGGTGTTCCGGTGCCATTGGTGAGCCTTAAGTACTGGGTTCTCGGAATCCCGGATCCGGCAGCCGAAAGCAAGCCGATGGGGGGCAAAGCGATTCATTTCGGCTTTGAGCAAGCCGGCTGGCGGGTGACCCCTTCCGAACCCAAAGAGGTTGGGGCATGGCGTTTGCCAGGTCGGCTGGTTGTTGAGGGCCACGGTGTGAAATTAAAGATCGTGATTGATGAATGGAGGGTGGGGGTATGACCGCTGTGGGTCGAGAGCCTGTAATGCGTTTGCCGGCCCCGGCGAAACTAAATTTGATGCTGCGTATCGTGGGCAGGCGCCCCGACGGCTATCATTTGTTGCAGACCGTCTTCCAGTTTCTGGATATCTGTGACTGGATCACGCTGACGCCGAGGGCGGATGGTGAAATCCAGTTGGTGAACCCCTTGCCGGGTGTGCCAGCGGATGAAGATCTGACGGTGCGGGCGGCCAAAGCGATTCGCCAGGCGTCCGGAAGTCGACTGGGCGTCAGTATCCAGATTGAAAAGCATCTTCCTATGGGGGGAGGTCTTGGGGGCGGCAGTTCAGATGCGGCAACGACCCTAATGGGGCTGAATCGGCTATGGGATGCGGGGCTTGAGGTGTCACAGATCAAGGCCTTGGGCTTGTCATTAGGGGCAGATGTTCCCGTTTTCGTCGAGGGATTAGCGGCGTGGGGTGAGGGTGTGGGTGAAGATCTGCAGCCCCTGGATCTTGAGGAGCCCTGGTTTGCTGTGGTGGTGCCGGAGTGCCACATTGCAACTGCGAAGGTCTTTAGTGCACCTGATTTGACAAGGAATAATCCGCCCATCAAAATACAGGGCTTTTTTGACGGAAACCACGACAATCATTGCCTGCCGGTGGTCCTTGGGATGTACCCCGAGGTCGGCGTGGCGATGAAGGCGTTGGGTCAGTTTGGTGTGGCGCGGCTCACCGGGACAGGGGCTTGTGTGTTCGCCGAATTTGATTCCAAGGATCGGGCGCAGGCGGCGATACAGTCGCTGGCGCCACAATACAGGGGCTTTGTGGCCAAAGGCATGAACAGATCATCCTTGCTGGCCGCGCTGGACCCGTTCCCGGTCAATTGAATAAAGAGTTTTTGGGGCGTAGCCAAGCGGTAAGGCAGCGGGTTTTGATCCCGCCATGCCCAGGTTCGAATCCTGGCGCCCCAGCCAACATTGTCAGGTCGCCATCAACGGGAGCGAACTAGATGTCCGACACCACATTCATGGTGTTTTCGGGAAATGCCAATGCCCCGCTCGCCCGGGGTATTGTCGAGGCGCTGAATATGCGGCTTGGTCAGGCGAGTATCGGTCGGTTCTCCGATGGCGAGATCTCCTATGAAATAGGGGAGAATGTTCGCGGGCGGGAAGTTTTCATTGTCCAGCCGACCTGCTCCCCGGTGAATGAGAACCTGATGGAGCTGCTGGTGATGATTGATGCCTTTCGGCGGTCATCAGCTTCTGTGGTCACGGCGGTCATTCCTTATTATGGCTATTCACGGCAAGACCGCCGAATTCGATCGGCCCGGGTGCCGATCGCCGCGAAGCTCGCTGCCAAGATGATCTGTGCAGCAGGGGCCGATCGTGTATTGACGGTGGATTTGCATGCAGACCAGATCCAGGGCTTCTTTGATGTGCCGGTAGACAATGTCTACGCCTCGCCGATCCTGCTTGGCGATGTCTGGCGTCAGCAATACCCTAACCTGATGGTGGTGTCGCCCGATGTTGGGGGTGTCGTGAGGGCCAGGGCGCTGGCAAAACGACTGGATGATGCCGATTTGGCCATTATTGATAAGCGTCGACCGCGGGCAAATGAAGCCAAGGTCATGAATATCATTGGTGATGTGGCTGGCAGGACCTGCATCATGGTCGACGATCTCGTGGATACGGCCGGGACACTGTGCAAGGCGGCTGAGGCCTTGAAGGCCAATGGTGCGCTCAAGGTGGTCGCATACTGTACGCACCCGGTTCTTTCGGGCCCCGCACTTGAGAACCTTGAGGGGTCGGTGCTGGATGAACTGGTTGTAACCGATACGATTCCGTTACGCCCAGAGGCGCGACGGTGTAAGAAGATTCGCCAGCTTGGTGTGGCGGAGATGCTGGCTGAAACCATCCGCCGAATGGCGGTTGGCGAATCGGTCAGCTCCATGTATGTCGATTAATTCGACGTTTCCTATTAACTGCTCAGAGTATTTGGAGAAAAAAGATGGCAGGCAGTTTTGTTTTTGAGGCTGAGGTCAGGTCTGAATTGGGTCGTGGCTGTTCGAGAAGGCTGCGTCAGCAGGGCAAGATTCCAGCGGTGGTTTATGGTGGCGGCGCAGATCCAATTGGCCTGGTGTTCGATCACAACAAAATCATCAAGGCACTGGAAAATGATGCGACGTACTCGCACATTCTGACCTTGCGCTTTGGCGGTAAAGAGGAAACGGCGATCCTGAAGGACATCCAGCGTCATCCCAGTCGTCCTATCATCATGCATATGGACTTCCTGAGAGTAAATGAATCCCAGAAGATCAAGGTTCACGTGCCCTTGCATTTTACCAATCAGGACGGCTCGGTCGGAGCCAAAAAGGGTGGCGTTATCACCCACAATCTGGTCGATGTGGAAGTCATCTGTCTGCCGACCCATCTGCCCGAATTTATTGCGGTCGATATGAGCAAGGTCGACTTGGGTCAGTCCGTCCATCTGTCCGATCTGAAGCTCCCGCCCGGGGTCCAGATTGTAGAGCTCATGCATGGCGCAGATCATGATCAGGTTGTTGCAGCCATTCAGGCGCCGCGTGTGGCTGCTGAGGCGCCAGAAGGTGAAGAAGGCTAGTTTGCGCTGTTTCGGGCCCCTATTGAATCAGCCATGATTCGGTTGATCGTGGGGCTCGGAAACCCGACGCCAGCATATGAAAAGACCCGGCATAATGCCGGGTTTTGGTTTTTGGATGCGCTGATCCGCCGCGAGGGGGGGCATTTCCGGCAGGAATCCGGTTTTCTTGGAGAATTGGCTCGTGACAGTCGGCCGGGCGGGCACGCTGTGCTCCTTCTGAAGCCCGCAACCTATATGAATCGGAGTGGGGGCTCAGTCGCAGCGGTTCTCTCTTACTTTAAAATTGCGGCGAAGGAAATGCTGGTTGTCCATGATGACTTGGATTTGTCCCCGGGCGATGTCCGCCTCAAGCGTGCCGGTGGGCACGGCGGCCACAATGGCTTGCGGGATATCATTCGGGCAACGGGTACGGCGGATTTTCTGAGGCTGAGGCTGGGAATCGGCCACCCTGGAGACCGCTCCAGGGTGGCCGATTTTGTCCTCGATGCGCCGGGCCGGTCGGATCGTGAGCGGGTCGATGCGGCCATTGATGCCGGGCTTGAAGAGCTGATCCCGCTTCTTGAGGGTGGCGAGGCCTTGGTCATGAATCGCCTGAATGGACGTCAGCGTAACCATTCGACTGGACATTCGTCTTAGTAGGGGTTGACGGGCGCCTTTTCATAAAAGATAATCCCCTGCTAACCCGAAAGGAGGGGTTCCCGAGCGGTCAAAGGGATCAGACTGTAAATCTGACGGCTCAGCCT
>CAYLUS010000008.1:59233-66567 GCA_964386975.1 uncultured Methylococcus sp. | reverse complement strand
GAAGAGGTTTAGGACCGATTACACGAATGTCATATCCCTGTTCCCGGATCCAACGACGTGCGCGAGGTCAGCAACTACGTGGCCGCACTTGACCACGGCCTACACCTGCTGAAGAAAGGGTTGCCGCTGTCGCTGCGGCTGATTCGCGAGGTACATGGCGTGCTGCTGACCAAGGACCGTGGCAGCAAGCTGACGCCGGGGGAGTTTCGGCGCAGCCAGAACTGGATCGGCGGCACCCGCCCCGGCAACGCGGCATTCGTGCCACCGCCAGCCGGGGAAGTGTTGGAATGCATGAGCCGGCTCGAACGCTTCTTGAACGATCTGCCGGAGCCGACACCGGTGCTGCTCAAGGCGGCGCTGGCGCACGTGCAATTCGAAACCATCCACCCCTTCCTGGACGGCAATGGACGTGTGGGGCGCCTGCTGGTCACCTTGCTGCTTTGTGAGCAGCAGGTGCTGCGCGAGCCGATGCTCTACCTGAGCCTCTACTTCTAGACCCACCGCCGCTATTACTACGAACCGCTCAACAACATCCGCGATACGGGCGACTGGGAAGCCTGGCTCGATTATTTCGCCGAGGCCGTAATCGTCACCGCCACCCAGGCCGTGGAGACGGCACAGCAGCTGGTCGCTCTGTCGAACCAGGATCGCGACCGAATCGGCACGCTGGGGCGCGCGGCGCCTTCCGCGCTACAGATTCACCGGGTACTGATGGAACATGCGATCGCCACCTCGAACTGGCTGGTCGAGAAGACCGGCCTGACGCCGGCGACCGTCAACAAGTCACTGGCCAACCTGGAGCAACTCGGCATCGTGCGCGAACTTACGGCGCAGAAACGCAACCGGCGGTTCAGCTACCACGGCTACGTAGAAATCATGAATCGGGGGACGGAGTTGCCGGACAGATGATTGGACCACACGAGTTAGGATGTATTCCACTGTCCCGGACGGGCGGCGATGGGAAAGGAAGCGGTCTATGCATAAGCCAAGTTACCCAGAATAACCACTACGTACCCGTGTGGTACCAACGTGGCTTCCTTGAGCCCGGCCACAGCTCCTTCCTGCGGCCTACCCCGGCATGAGACTGTTTCCACTCAATTTGGAAGAGAACCGAAATAACCGGTGCAAGGATGGCGTGGACCCTTTCAAGACGAAGGGCGCCACAAAAAAAGCCCGCTTATCATGCGGGCTAAACCAGCGGAGGTCCACTACCCTGGCTGAAGAAAACCAAGGATTAAGGCCCCGCAACAGACGCTCAGTTAAATCTTAACATATGTATTGGCTCGATACCATATAAGCGGATTGACGGTCTGGTGTTTTAGGGTATGGTGGCTGCCCTACTGTGTTGGCAGACTCGGAAAGAAAGGTTCTTGAGGTATTCATTCTGTATCAAGACAACGTCTCTCCGGACCGAAAAGTTCGCTATTCCTTCCCGTCCTGAAGGACGGGGTTTCCCGCGAGAAATCTGATGAAAGCTCTTGTCCTGGAATCGCTCGGACCGGTTGATGTTTCTGGATCAGCCCTGCGGCTCACTGAGCTCCCAAGCCCACATCCTGGACCTGATGATCTGCTGGTAGAAGTCAATGTTTGCGGTGTATGCCACACAGAACTTGATGAAATCGAGGGTAGAACACCACCCGCTTCGCTCCCCATGATTCTTGGCCATCAAGTGGTTGGAACGGTGGTAGGTGCGGGTACTCACGTCAATACCGACCGCTTGGGAGAGCGCGTGGGAGTCGCCTGGATCAACTCCAGCTGCGGCAACTGTCGCTACTGTAGCACTGGACTTGAAAATCTTTGCCCTGACTTTAGAGCAACTGGACGCGACAGGCCCGGAGGCTATGCAGAGTACCTGTGTATCCATCAGGATTTTGCTTTTCCTCTACCCGCATCATTAAGGGATGAGCATGCGGCACCCCTTCTCTGCGCTGGGGCAATCGGCTACCGCTCTCTCTCATTGGCCTCGCTTGGAAAAGGTGACGTGCTCGGCTTGACCGGATTCGGGGCCTCTGGGCATCTGGTCATGAAGCTGATTCGATACCTTCACCCCAAGACGCCGGTCCTTGTATTTGCCCGAAGTGAAATTGAGCGCAAATTTGCCCTGACGCTCGGTGCTGATTGGGCGGGTGACATTCACGACACGCCGCCGGTTCTTGCCGACGCCATAATCGATACCACACCGGCATGGGCACCGGCCATCGTCTCGCTCAGAAATCTCTCTCCAAACGGACGACTGATCGTGAATGCCATTCGCAAGGAGGAAGCCGACAAATCTGCCTGGATGCATTTGGATTATTCATTGGACCTTTGGATGGAAAAGGAAATAAAGACGGTAGCCAATGTCACCAGGGCCGATGTGATCGAATTTCTGGCGCTTGCAGCCAAACTCGACATCAAGCCCAAAGTCGAGTTATTTCCGCTGGAAGAAGCCAATCAGGTGTTGAAAGACCTTAAATTCGGTCACATTGAGGGCGCCAAAGTGCTCAGGGTTCGTTGAGCCCAACCCACCCAGTCATTCCGGTTAATCCTGTTTTGCCTGGGTATTGAAGTCGCCTACTGGTGACCCAACATTTAAAGCATCGGTCTCAAACACCGCCTACCTACCCACCCAATCAGACACCCATGTCCAGAAACGGCAATCCTCAAGATCCCCGGGTACGCAGGCCCAGCAATGAGGACACATTTTTCTCCCTCGCTGAGAAAAGGCTTTGGAACGCCGTCCTTCTGCTGGCGGCTCAAGATGCCCGTTCAGCCAAGGCCGCACTTCGGGCGGAGACGCATGCTTGGCTCTTAACACGTGATTTTGTCACCGTCTGCGAGTGGGCGGGTCACTCACCCGATGGGATCAGGCAGGCGATCGAGAAGATCCTGAAGCAAAAATCGGCCACGAAAGGTGATAAAACAGAACCCTTTTTGCAAGGACCCTCTGCCGAATTCCAGGTGCCTCTGGCCAGGAAAATGGGGGAATTGGCATAAGCTGACTTACCGCTAATGCATCTGTCCGGGCCGATTTTATTTTCGCCCTGCCATCCTGAACATCACACTCGACAAACCCAGCAACACCACCCCAGATAGAACACTGATCCAAAGCGGGATAACCCATCCTCCCAGGATCATTTCAAGTCGAATTGCGGCCCGCACCAAATGGAGCGAGCCCGTGACTGCAAAAAGCACGGCGATAAGCCAAAGGACTCGCCGCTCTGAAAGCATTCGCCGTTTCATGGGGATGTTGCTGCTTGATCCACTGATTTCACTGCTTCACCCGTGTAAATCAAGACCGGCTCTGAAACAGCTGCAAAAAGCACGGTCCAATCAACGCAGCGCCCCGATTCCAGCGCCGCTTCGAGGAGGTAGGTGAACTCATGGACTAAACGGTTTCGCTTGGCAACCATCCATGCACGAGTCATTGTATCTGTATCATCGGGATACATTTCCCGATATTCGTTCATCAGGTTGAACGTTAATTCGAGCATAACTTCCTCCCCCTCTTTTTGTTGTTCATGGAACGAACTTTAGGGAGAGCATGACTTTCTGTCGCTTGGAATAACTACCTATCTAAAGGACTCGCCCCTCCTCACTGAAATGGGGAAATCAGGCCTAAAGAGCGTCATTGAACATCGCCCAAGATCTCCGATCTCTCCAAATGCTGGAAGAGAAATCGGGCCCCCGATGGACTCAAGTGCTCTGTATCCGTGGCGGTCAACTGCCCCTTCCACCGCACAAGACACCCCTCAGCGTTACAGAGATGGTCTCGAATGGAGACATAGCCGACATGCTGTTCCTGTGCTAATTTCATGAGCCTTGCTTCAATCAGAGGATCGTTGGCGAGGAAGCCTTGCCCTAGACGATCTGGTTGACTGCCCCATCTGGCAACGAGCCTTGGCAGCCCCATCGTCCATCGAGGAGGCGGACCATAGAGGACGATCTGACGGACCCCCCGGGCCTTGAGCGCCTCCAGGGTTTTCGGAAGTGCGTGATCCAGGAGCGTTTGGGGATATTTCTCCCAATTGGCTGCGATTAAGACCCGATCGTAATGATGCCGGGACACGTGACCCAAGACGAACTCTGCCAGTTTGGGGCAATTTCGGGCTGACGGTGATTCAAAGTCGCTTGAAGGAAAACAGGCGACCATACCCAATTGGGTAATACCAAAGGGTTGACCCGGCACAGACCGAAGTCCCGGGTAGAGATGGGCCGAGAATGAGTCACCCCAGAGCAAAACCTTTTTCTGCTTTGCACGAAGAAGTTTGTCCTCCTCCGCAAAACATTCTTCAGGTATGGCATCCGGGGATTGAGAGCCTCTTAGGAGGCATCTTCCGATGCGCCATTCGGGGGGAGATCGATCTGTAGCTTCCAAAATCAGCGCTGGGAAACGCTCAGGAAAGCCCCCTCTGTGGACCAACTCCATGGCCGCGCCTGCAATGACTAGAGCGCCAAGCATCAAAATAGCGGTCACTCGCCCTCTAGAGAGCGTTTTTCGGGCAGGGATCTCAAGATAGCGGTAACACAGGAATGCCAGAAGCAGGGACAACAGCCCCACGGCACAACGCGGAAGCAAACCCGGCGCATTTCCCACTTCCAGCAGGAGAAAACTGCGCAGCGTCCAGTGCCAGAGATAGAGGGGATAGCTGATTAGCCCCATCATGACCAAGGGGCGAGTGGCCAGCCAGCCGGGCAAAGCGTCTTGGCGCCCTCCTCCGACAATCACGAGCGCGGCGCCAATGACCGGAGCCAGAGCCGGCCAGCCCGGGTAAACGGTCGTCTCACGGATTGAAAAGGCAGATACAACGATCATCGCCAATCCGGTGAGGACAAGGCATTGAGCTAAAACAGGTGAAATCCGCCTGACTGCCACCAAGGGATGACCATAGGCGATAAGGGCACCCGCCATGAGTTCCCAAAAGCGCGTCCAGGGCAAGAGGTAGATCTCTCTCGGGCTTATATAGGCTGCCCATAAATTGAAGCTAAAGGAGCCGAGGAACAAGATGACAAGAACGCCTCCCTGAACCTGCCGGCTCCCACGCGTCAGCCAAACTATCCAGGGAAAAAGAACGTAGAACTGCTCCTCAATACTGAGTGACCAGAGATGTGCCAAGGGTTTGAGCGCGACTTCAAGATCAAAATAGCCAGTCTCGCGCCTCAACAAGAGATTTTCGTAGAATCCAAGCCCGGCCTTGAGATGCCGACCAAGACTGACATATTCATCCGGTAGGAGGACCTTCCATCCGCCTGCTAGCGAGGCCATGAAGACAATCAGAAGGCTGGGAAACAAACGGCGAATGCGGGCCCCATAAAAGGCGACAATGGACCATGTGCCGCTTCGATGTTGTGCCTCAATGATCGAGGTGATCAGGAACCCCGAAATCACAAAAAAAACATCAACTCCAACAAACCCGCCAATGACCCATTCGGGAAAAAGGTGAAAGAAAAGCACCAAACTGATGGCAAGACCCCGAAGTCCGTCGATGTCCGATCGATAGTCGAGCGACCGAGCCGTAGCCATGGTAGAGAGTGAAAGTGGGTAAAAAACGTTTGGGAAATGAAGCGAAGATCACGGTCTGGGACTCAGCAGGCCCCATTGTCACGGGACGAGTTTAGACGAGCCGGCGCGCAAGCGCATGGAAACGCAAAAAAGCCGGGGTGACCGACCTGCCACCCCAGCCAGGCATTCACCTGAGGGAGAGAATCAGGAAAACCTGAAATTGACTATGGGCTCAACAAGCGACGTGGGTCTTCCTCCTGACCTGAGCAGAGCGCCGTTTTGCCAAAGCCTGAACCCACACAGAACCATCGGCTCTCCGGCCCCTTGCCGGCCTGCTGAATTTCAATCCCCTGGAAGCATCTGCCTTGGCCGGAGGAAGCGGACTTTAAGGGAAAATGCGTCGCCTTGGCTGCACAGATGCCATCGCGCGGAACTGGGTCTGGCATCACCGGGAAACTCGGGGCCGAGCGAAGGGGCACCCGCTTGGGATAGACCGCAGCAACAATCACTTGGTAAGGCATCTGGTTCCTGAGACCCCTGAGCTCGCAGGACATCCGCTTGGGCGCCGTCCGACATACACGTACCGAGCGTTGCATAAGTGTCCCATCGGCCCTGACCACATGGGCCTCGGCCCGAAAGCCTAAAATGTCGACCTTGGGATGTGTCCAGCTGACCGCAATCGAGCGATGGCCCGCTGAGACCTGCACTTGACTGGGCGCCACAAAAGTCGATGGGGCAGTCTGTCCTCCCCCACCGCCAGGTTGGCTACTGGATGCCTCACCAAATCCGATCGCCTCGATCTCAAGGGGGCCGATCTCTGCGCCATTGAGTCTGACCGACTCAAAACGTCCAGAAAGACTTCCGGCTGCCGTCGCCTTGAAGATGAACTGGACCCGGAGACGTCCATCCGTTGGTGTTGCCTGAGTGCGTCCGGAAACTTTGCCCTGATCCTGCGCTTTCCCCCCTGCAAAAGCCGAAACGTTGGCATCTGGCACTACAGCACTTGAAAAGGTTGCCGTTTGCGATTGGTAGACCATTTCGATTTCCAGAGCGGATAGACCGGGGGGTGCTCCAGAGAGCAGTAATTCCAGCGTCAACTCGTCCCTCTCCGTATCAAAAGAGGAGCTAACGCTCGCGGTGGCTGCCATTAAAGACTGTGAGACGAAAAGCGCCAGGATCGATGTCCAGAGCCGTCCCTTGAGGTTAGATGTGCGCATTTGGATTCCTCCAAGGTTCGATCAGCATCGGTCAGCGACTTAACAACCCACTTCAGCGACCGGGGTCGAGATAACAAGGTTGGTACCATCAAACATGATCATGGCCTGGATATCGATGTGGTTGATGATGTCTGCAAGACCCAGGGCATGGCTCAAGGCAGTCGGCACACCCAGATCTGTGACTGGGAGGGTTGATGCACCATTCAATTGCAGATCCAACTGGCTTCTGAGTTCACTATGAATCCCAAGATTGGTTACAAAACGCTTGATATTGCCTGCCAGTATGTCGAGACCAATCGAGGCTTGATTTGATGACGTCTGAACAAGATTGGCTGCAATGCTGGCATTTGAACTGATCGTTTGGGCTTCTCCGATGGAGTTGAAG
This sequence comes from uncultured Methylococcus sp., assembly GCA_964386975.1. Taxonomy (GTDB): domain Bacteria; phylum Pseudomonadota; class Gammaproteobacteria; order Methylococcales; family Methylococcaceae; genus UBA6136. The sequence continues at coordinate 59,483 of CAYLUS010000008.1, read as the reverse complement.
ACCTGAGCCCGCGACTGGCTTTGGCCCTCCACCCCGATCAGATTGATGAGTGTGGAACCCATGTAACCTGCCAAGCTGATTCGGGTCATCCCCAGCGAATTGTTGGGATTTTGATCTGCTGGCGTCGATGCAGATGGAGGTGAAGGGTCGGCCGGCTGATCGTTGATATTGCCGTTAGCGTTGCCGTTGTTGGTATTGGTATTGGTATTGGTATTGGTATTGGTATTGGTATTGGTATTGGTATTGGTAT
>CAYLUS010000008.1:25148-59133 GCA_964386975.1 uncultured Methylococcus sp. | reverse complement strand
TATTGGTATTGGTATTGGTATTGGTATTGGTATTGGTATTGGTATTGGTATTGGTGTTGGTGTTGGTGTTGGTGTTGGTGTCAGATATTGCGCCATTTGGACCTGCACCCTGAACGGCTTCATCACTTGAAATTGGTGTTGCCGGCTGCGCTGGGGCGAAAGCAGCTGCATCAGGCCCAGAAGGTGGCCTAAAGCCGGGAACATTGATGCCCTCTATGGGACGTGGGGGTGAGATGGGCATTTTTGCCAAGACTAAACCCTGACGCCTAAGTGAACCCAGGTCCGCACTGCCTTGGGTGACCTTGGGCGTCAGTGCATAGTCAATCCTGAGACTTGATCCAGGCTGGGCCAGTACCGATATAAAGGCCATGGAGGCTGCCCTGTCAGTCGGAGTCATAATGGCCGAACTTGCGATCGCCTTGGCCTTAATGATGCAGGTGGAAGGAATCGAAACCGATGAACGGTTACGCTCGGTCCGGCTGAAATGCCTATCACCAGGCGCGCTGTGTGACAGCGTCGTCACCAAACTCATCACCAAAAAAGCAGCTTTGCGGGCAGTGAACATGGTTGAAACCTCAACTTCATGGATGACATGTAGGGCTTCGGTGAACCGGTTCTACTTTGATTCACCGAGGGTTGAGCTTTCAGTTTTGGGCATCAATCCTTCTGGAACCATACGGGTGATTACCGCCTGTAGATTTACCTAAATGCGCGAAAGCCCCGTCGTTCAGGGCAAGGATGAATAGCGCGGACACGAGAGTGTTCTGATTGTCAGGGAGGTGTTTTTTGTTGCTTGATGTATTGCCCGATGATGTCGATCGGCGCACCGCCACAACTGCCAGTAAAGTAACTGGGCAACCACAGACAGTGCCTTGCCCCCCAGTTTCTTCTTAATGCAGGGATCGTCTCTTTTCAGGATATGGAGGCTGGGCACTATAGGTGGAATACGCCCGGTTAGCTTTTGCAGATACTTCGCCTGCTATGGGGCGTCGGGCCAAGAACCCGCCAAAGCGACTCAGGCAGCATGAGCTGCCTGAGCGGCGGAAGAATCCTCTTCTTTCAGAGAGAGGGGGATGTCAACTATCATCTGGTAATCAGATGTGCGGGACCCAGGGCAGGTCGAGGCGATAGGCAAATGAGGTACCGACCGTATAGTCAGGCGACTCCCTGGTCAGACCCACGCCTGCCGTGAGATCCATGAAGAATCCCTTGCCAAGCACCGTGGATGCGCCCAAATTCAGAGTGCTGCTATTGAAATCCGTGCCTGCCACACGAAGTCCGTTTCTCTCAAAAGCGCTGACGAAATTCTGATTGAGGATGAAGCGCAGCGAGGTTTCAGGGCTTGCCGCCAGGACGGTTCCGACGGTAAAGGCGAGCACATTACCAGGCCGCTGACGGTTTTCCTCAAATGGATACTGATAAGAGGCGGTCCCAAAAAACACCAATGGATCCTGACGCTTGGTCAGGGTCAATGAGCCCTGCAACTCATTGAAACCCGAACTCACAGGAATGACATTCGGTAGGTTGCCCATATCCGAGTCCCAGGTCAGTCGGGCTATCACGTCCGGCCACCAGCTTTTTTCTCGGAGAAGCGTCTTGGCAAGACCAAGCTTGAAGTCCCCAAAGCCACTAGCTCGGGTCTCTGAATAATTAGCGACTCCCTGCTGTCCCGTAAGCGTAAGGGAGCGATCAATGGACTGATAAGGCACATAGGCTTCCAACTGTGATTCCCAGGGAAGTCCGAAACGAAAAAAGGAGCTGCCGGACAAGAGATCGCTCTGCGAACTGAGACCGGCAACTTGAAACTGGTTCCCGGCATTGATCAATGTACTGGCTTGCGCAGAATAGCGCTGGTAGGTGAAGCCAGGCTGCACTTCGAACTGTCCATAAGGCACCAGGAGGGCCCCTGTGATAACCAGCGTTCGCTCAAGCGCTCTCTGGGCTGCATCTTCGTCGACTTCAAACAGCCCTTTTGAAGCCGGTTTCGTTGTTTTGTCATTACTTTTCTTGATCCGGAGAGGCCGACTGGAATCCGGACCATATCCGGGAATGTTGGGTTCGGCAGCGGTTTTACCAACCGTCTGCTTCGAAGATTGCGCCCTTGGGGGCGCATCGGACCTTTTCTGACTTGAAGTCTCAAGGAGCCTGACTCGTTCGACCAACTCCTGAATCAAGGCATCTCGGCGCGCCATTTCACTTCGAAAATCCGGGGTATCCGCACCCCCGGAGGTCTTTGCATTGGCCAACTCAGGAATTGCAAAAACCAGAGGCAGAAGCAATACGATGCGGTACAACATGGTCGTATTTCCTTCAAAGAGTGAACCTGACGCGGGTTGCGTCAGTTTAGAAAAAGAAATTCCTCGTCTCTTGGAATCAATCGATGATGCATGGCCTCGGAATCGGCTCCGGGGTCCTCAACCGTGAAACCAACCCGTCCGATCCGGGGCAATTCCGTCCACACATCCAAGAAACGATCAAGGGTCATCGTTCGATTTCCCCAGGCAGGATCTGCCAACAGGACACGATTGCCTCGCCTGCCCCGAAACACCACAAAATGACTGTAGCCGTGGATATACAACGCCAGAATGATGGGGGCACGGGCCTCGATGTCCTCGAGCGTCAGTTTTCCAAAACCAGTCCCAAGGTAGCCGCGGTCATCGACATAACGCTTGAGATCCAATAGGGAAAAACCCTGTTTCAATTTGACCAGTTCAGGATTGAGCTGATACTCGTCACGTTTCATGAGCGATCTTGCAATCTCCTTTTCAGTGACCGCATCGTCATGCTGGTGATTGAGGAGTGTTCCAAGGGCTGCCGCCCCGCAACTGATATCCCATTTTTGAATGACGACGTTCTGCTGACGCAGTTCGAGGAGACTCCTGACAGCGGCTCGTTCATCATCAGCACCCGCCCTGCAGACCCAGGAGACCAGGAGCAGGAAAAAATAAAACGTCGCCTTTGACATTACGAAAAGACTCGTTTCGGCGATGAAGAGGGCGTAGTCAGGGGCACGACGTTCCCGTCATGCCCCCTTTGACCGTGTGATTCAGCCAGGATCAGCTGAATGAATCAGACACGCTTACGGAGTGACGATAATGCCGGCAGAGGCATAGCTCTCCAGTGAGACGCTACCGTTGAACGCGGTGATGCCTGATCCAGTTGACGTTGACTGCGCATAAGGTGCTGACAAAAAGCCAGAGGAGCTGGAAGACGAGGTATTTACGATCGCGCCAGCAAGGCCAGTCGTCGTTGCCATCACGCCTGAATTGGCGCCCCAGGTGCTTGAGAAACCGGCATTGACCTGATCCAGATCATTTGCACCCAGAACCATCGGCTCTGCAGCAAATGAAAGGCCAGATACAGCCAGCAGAGCGGCAGCTGAAAGTGCTTTGTTGAATGATTTCATGATGTACTCCTAAAGGTAGGATTGAGGTTAATGTACTTTCGTACGACCCATTCAGGATATTTACTAATAAAAGTATTTACCCATGCCTTCTTTCCGATAACTTAATCGGTCAGAAGGCCAAGGTTTCTTTTTTATTGAAACCTTGAATGTCACTATAAAGATCTCAAAAATTCGATAAATACAGATTATTATCTACGTAGAATTGATGTCCATAATTGCTAACAGTGAGGCTCTCGATGAATCATGTAGAACCATAAAATCAGATCCAAGATCAAAGGCATTTACCACCAATAAGAGAGGTCGATTTCAGTTGCTCCTTGACCTCCATGACCCCGCGCCCTTCTCACCACCACGGGTACTCCCGCGATACATGGTGTCACTGGCAACCTCAAAGATCGGCGACCAGTCCACACGAAGTCCTGTCTCCACGGCTTCATCGACAAGCTCACTGAAAACGTCAACCATTCGATAACGATCGCAGACCCGTATTGCCCGATTGAGCACATCATTCTCCTCGGGAAAAAGTTCACGGTATTTCTTGATTTGACAATAATCATATTCACGCATATCTAGATACTCCATTTCGCCTTATCAGGGTGGATTCTGACTCACCCTTTATCACCAGATAAGATCCAGCTTATCGAGGAGTCTAGCCACTGGTCATCGGTGTATCGCCTCGTGCCATTCCGTATGCAGTCCATCGGGTAAAAGGCATGTGAGTAAACATTCGAGTGTGTTTAATGAACATTTACTGCTGGGATATAAAAGGCATGCCAGAGGGATAATCCCCCATATGCTTTCATTGTTATTGACTTTGGAGATCTTCAAGGAGGCCTTTAATGAAAACCGTACTCACTATTTCCCTGATCCTTGCCGGTCAGGCTGCCCCATCACTTGCCGGTGAAAAGGAAACTGAACACGCATTCGAACGGTGTTGTTCCAACACCCGGGAAAACCATCAGGAATTTCAGTCGCAACTTGAAAATCTCCGCATGAGACTGAAACTCACCACAGAGCAGGAACCCTTGTGGAACACCTGGTCCGTTCAGATCCAGAAAGCCCATCAGGTCATGGAGGACTTTAAGGGGGAGGAGGATGCACAACGCAGTCTCCCCGCCCCCGAGCGTCAGGAAAAATGGATGACCGCCATGGAAGTGCATCTGCTGAAAATGCGTGACAGCCTGTCGGCTCTCAAGTCGCTCTACGGCGCCTTACTAGAGGGGCAAAAGAAAACGTTTGATGCCGAGGTTCCGTTTAAACGAACGGGACGTTAAAGACCCCCGGGATCGCTCTTTCGGTTTTGTCGTGACGCACTGGCCAGACGCACAAAAGACGCCCCACATACTGAACACAACCAAAATGGCATGACAAAAAACACCTTTCGCTGGCCATCTGAACCGGCGAAAGGTGTTTGAGCGCCGATTAACCGCGATCCCTGAAGAATCTGGAATCTGGCCAATCCATCCTGAAAGGCGGTGAAGATCTCAGATCAAGATCCGGGGCGAGCGTAAATAGGGGAGACCAGTCAGCCCTCGAATCGCTCGCCAAAGAGGCGCGAATAACACTATCAAACAGTTCCAAGCGATCGAGACCAAGGGCCACTCGCCACGCTCGCTGCATTTCCTCAAGACCTTCTGGAAATCGACGCTCATAGCGCCGCATCCCGGCCACATCATGTAAGCAAGGGGGGTACATAAAAACACCTCCACACCCGACCGATAGAAGCAATCGAAAACGCACGGGAGACCAATGACGAATCAGTGCCTTGAATGCCCATTGCCCGCCTGACGGTTTGAAAGTCGCGCCACCTCCATGATTTCTCCAGCAAGTACCGAAATCAGATCGGAGGTACTCAAAATGCCGGCGAGGTAGCCAAAGGTATCCAAGACCGGAACCCGCCGAACCCCCCTTTCGCGCATTTGCAAAAGGGTTTCCGCCAATTCGTCCGTTTCATCACAGGACAAAAGATCCACGCTCATCACATCGCCCGCAGTCACCGTTGCAGGATCCAGTTCGCAGGCCATGACCTCTGTAACGAGATCGCGGTCAGTAAGAATGCCAACGGGTCGATACTGATCAGGCGCTCCTTCCACCACGACGACAGCGCCTACCGATTTCTCGCGCATCAACCGCGCCAAGGCATTTGCCCTGTCATCGCGCGTCACAACGACACACTCTCTCTGGCAGATATCACCACAATGCATAAAGCCTCCTTTGAACTGATTTCTGGGTGCTGGGCTTTGCGCCCGAGCGCCCAAAGCCCAGCGCTTAGCCTATGAGCGTTCGGAGAAAATGCCCATCGGGAGATATCCCTAGTGGCCGACACCTATCTCCGGGGCATCTGCACCGCATACTGAAGCGTTCAACCAACGATCCATCGCCTGGACGACATCGCCTACATCCAATCCCCGATCACTGGCGATCGCCTCTAAGGGCCAGCCATTTTCGAGATACTGCTCCAGGGTGCCCGGTGAAAGTCCCTGTTTTTGAATCCGTAGGACCCATGCCGGTAAGACGGCTGCGCCGTTTAATTCAGATCCAACCTTTGACTTGGGGACCCATCCGGCAAGAGCCGGCTTTTTGATATCAATCAACTGATGGGCATCTGACATTTCGGGACCTCCTGAGGCTTTTCACCTCTGAATTGAGCATTCATCCAGACATTGATCACCGGTTCCCACCGTCATCGGTAGGCGGTGCATGCATGGTAGTTCGCATGAGGCCGGATCCCTATGCGTAGAAATCCCTAAGTCCTGCTCTCGTGCCCAAAAAAGCACGCATGCATTGCCCCTGCGGGAAGCCTTCGTCTACTTAAAGCTCCTTTCGAAGGCAACGAAAAGCCTCGGCGACCTCTTCCCCCAATGTCCGTAGTCCCTGCCAGGTGTCATCCGTCAGTTCCTGGACCTCTGATGATGCTTCATTAACCCTGGATTTCAGATGCTCATAGCGGCTCTGGACTGTCTGCCATTCGTCCCGACAGTCCATTCCAGCCAAGTGCAGCTTGAGCCTGAGGGCATCGCGCTCCACCTCTAATCGCTGCATCAACTCCTTGACCTCATTGATGATCGTCATGCTCTACCTCCAGCAAAGAGTTTCAGTCTAGCTACCCCCAGAATCTTCAGGCCCATGCTGAACGGAGACGGGGCAGCTCCCAGAATTATCGTGCCGGCAAACCAGACCACTTTGGAGTGTGAATATTCCCTAGACAAAGACCCGACTATCATCTGCCCGAACAGCAAGGCCTAATGGCAGTTTCTTGCTCGGAGGGGCTGACTGCCTCTCTGAGGGCCTCCCGCTGACTAGGAAGACGTGCTCCGTGATGAACATTTTCAAAATGACTGCAGAGGGACCTGCTCACATTCATGGTGCCTCAGGCGGAACCGGGTGTTTGGTTACCCGGGTACCCACGCTCCATGCCATGCCTTTTAAACCCAGGACATCCGCTGACCAGGGCGTCAAAGCACTGCGCCGGAATTGAATCCGGCTTGCTTTCATGAAACTCAGGATCGCCAGCCAAACGCTCTCGATTGAGGCCTTTGAACAAGACCTCATCAAAGGCCGATTACCCAGCCTCGACCACCTGTTTGCCAGGGATGAATACGCGTCGTTTCCACTTCGAAAACTCGCGGGCTTTTATGCGGCCAAAAAGGCGGCTCTACGTCTTCTCTCCCACAGGGAGACACACTATCGGGACCTTCTGATCTCCCTGTCAGCCGGAGGACCGCCGAGAATCCGACTGATTGGCGCCATCCCCGAGTTATGCTCATTGAATGTGGTGATTATCGAATCTGCGAGCCATGCGAGTGCCTTCGCCCTCGCTCGCTTTGTCCGGTGAACCGCTGTTTTATAGCGGGGAGGTTCCTGACAGGGTGGCCTCCATTTCAGCGACGCGCTTCAGCGCCGGCACCAGTGCATCAGGGCTTAAGGAAATGCTATCGATCCCAGCCTTGACCAGTGCCTCCATGAATTCCGGGTAATCGCTGGGCGCCTGGCCACAAATTCCGATTTTCCTTCCAGTGGCCTTGACCTTGGCAATCACTTCCAAAATGGCACCCAGCACCACCGGATGGCGCTCGTCGTATAAGGCCGCAAGACGGCTTGAGTCGCGATCAATTCCCAAAATCAACTGCGTAAGGTCATTGGATCCGATTGAGAATCCGTCAAACCAATGCGCCAACTCCTCTACCTGAAAGAGGTTGCTCGGGATTTCACACATCACATAAAGCGCAAGTCCTTCCTCACCCCGAACGAGGCCATGTGTTTTGAGTTCAAAAATCACTCGCTCAGCTTCCTCGACCGTTCTGACAAAGGGAATCATCAACTGTAGATTCTGGAGTCCCATGTCTTGGCGCACCCTGAGCACCGCCCGCGCCTCAAGGGCAAAGGCATCACGGAATGCAGCATCGTAGTAGCGCGAAGCACCCCGAAAACCCAACATGGGGTTCTCCTCCCTTGGCTCAAACCAGCGCCCGCCTAAAAGACTTGCATACTCATTGCTCTTGAAATCACTGGCCCTGACAATCACCTCGCGTGGATAAAAGGCGGCGGCGATGGTCCCGATGCCCTCAGCGAGTCGATCGACGTAGAAATCCGCCGGATGTGGGTAACCCCTGACCCGATGTTCGATTTCATGACGCACCTCAGGGTCGTCAATCTGATCAGGATGAAGAAGTGCTTCAGGGTGGATGCCAATGGCATCGGCGATGATGAACTCCAGGCGGGCCAATCCCACACCATCGCATGGCAAAAACGACAGTCTCAAGGCCTGCTCGGGATTTCCAACATTGAGCATCAACCGCGTCTTGGGTCTGGGCAAATCGGCCAGATCGACGCGCTCTGTCCGATAAGGCACGCGACCCGCGTAGACGAGGCCGGTATCACCTTCGGCGCAACAGACCGTCACCCAAGCCCCCTCCTTGAGGACCGAGGTTGCGGTCCCGGTCCCCACTACGGCGGGAATTCCAAGTTCCCGACTGACTATCGCCGCATGGCAGGTTCTGCCCCCGGTATCGGTAATGATGGCTGCCGCCATCTTCATTGCCGGCTCCCAGTCCGGGTCGGTTTTTGCGGCAACCAGGACCTCTCCGGCTCGAAAAGCGGGAAGATCCTCGATCTGGCGAATCTGATGGACAGGCCCTGAAGCCACCTGGGCCCCGATACTTCGACCCTTGAGCAGGGGCGCTGCCAACGGTCGCTCGATTCGGGCGATCTCCAGGGCTTTGGGTGGTGCCCTGCCGTGGACGGTTTCAGGGCGTGCCTGAACGACATACATGAGGTCAGTAATCCCGTCCTTGGCCCATTCGATGTCCATCGGTGTCGGCTGACCATAACGCTGGCTGAAGTGGGCCTCGATCAGACAGGCCCACCGGGACAGCAGAAGAATCTCATCATCCTTGAGGCAAAAGTAACTCGCTTGTGCATCCTGTTTCTGAGTGACTTCCGGCAGAGCTCCTCCGGCTTCCAGTGTGACTACTGAGCGGGAGCCTGCCCCTGATCGACGCCGGATGATCGGGCGATACCCCTCCCTCAGCATGGGTTTGAAGACCAGGTATTCATCAGGATCAACCGACCCTGACACCACCTCCTCACCCAATCCATAGGCTGCATTGATGAGAATCGCCTCCCTGAACCCAGACTCGGTATCCAGTGTAAACATGACCCCGGCGCTCGCAAGATCCGAGCGGACCATCTGCTGGACAGCAACGGAAATCAGGACCTGGGTCTGGCTGAACCAGCGATCCCGCCGATAGGTAATGGCGCGATCTGTGTAGATCGATGCAAAGCAGGCGCGGGTGGCCCTGATCAGGTCATCCTCACCACTGATATTGAGATAGGTCTCTTGCTGCCCTGCAAAACTGGCATCAATCGAATCTTCAAGCGTGGCGCTGGAGCGAACAGCGACCTTGATGGGCTCTGGACTTGAGCCGCACAGGGTTCGATAGGCTTGACAGATTTCCCCGGAGAGCGCCTCCGGAACCGGGGTTGCGAGGAACGCCTCACGGATCAGCCGCCCCTTGCTCTGAATTGCCTCAATTGCCAGCAGGCGATCTTCTGAGAGGTGCGTCTCGATCAACGCATCAAGCCCCCCGCTGGAGAGAAATTCCTCAAAGGCGCTGGTAGTGACACAAAAACCGTTTGGAACCCGAATTCCCAGATCGGTTAATGATTGGATCATCTCCCCAAGCGCAGCATTCTTGCCTCCAACCAGAGGGACATCGGCCAGCCCCACCTCGGAGAACCAGACAATCCGTCGACTCTCGCTTCCACGAACAGGCATTGGCAACCCTCAAACGCATGTGTTGAAAGTTGCATCCTCTCAGGGAAGATGCTCCAAGGCAGTCCGGAAAGTCACGGATGCCGTCATTGACCAACTACCGGCAGTCTGTGCAGGCCTCTCTTTCGTAACGTTGATCCTCGATCTAAGCGGCAGGCCCTCGAGGCGCCACTGCCGCGCTTTTTTTCAAAAAAAGCGCAAAGAGGGGGGGGTTGGACAAGGGAGCGACATCAAGGGTCAAAGTTTGCCCTCTAGCGATGTGACGCGAGCCATGAACCAAGCGCGTATCGAAGCCTTCACATGCCTTTTCGTTCTCAATCTCATCGGTTTTGGGCCGGTCTCCTTGACGGCACTTATCGGGCTCTACCTTTTATGGACCCGACCGCCCTGGTTCCTCACGTGGGCACGAGGGGTTTATGGACAGTCGTACCAAAAGACCCGATCACCAATCAAAACCGGCATACGTCCGAAACAGATCAAGGCATCCATAATTCTGATCGGCTTGTTCATCATCGACGTGCTTCCGGTCCCCGTGACCGGAAGTATCGCGCTGTTCATCATCTGCTTTCGTCCCAAAAGCTTTCTCAACTGGCTGGAATCGATTTACTCCAGGGAAGGTCTGGCCCCCGCCCACAAACAACGGGCCAGCGGCAGCGCTAGATGAAACCGCCCACAGCCAGCCTTAGCGTCGCATGATTGCCCTGACGCTTCGGTCGCGCGTCAGGTCGAAAATACAGGTTTTGGCCGTGGAACAGCCAGGGATACCCAACCACCGGACCCCGTTGTTACCGGCATTTGGGATGGACTCCAGCTCAACCCGTGAGCCATTCGCGAGTTTCAGACTACAGCTTGTCGAGCAAACCACATTGGAAGGCATGATGTGTACGGTTCCCGTGCCCAACACCTTCAGACTCAACTTTCGGGCCTGTCGAACTTGGCTTGACTGCGTCACGGGCTGAGCCGCTGCCCAGCCATTGCCGCCCGCTTGGGTAGCTTCGATCCGGCAGGTGCCAAGTCGAAGGCCGATGGCATCATGCCCTGAAACTCTGCAGACCCCGGGCGTCAGAGACTTCAGCGTCACAGGCAATCCGGATGTGGCCGAGACATGGACTGGGACCCTACCCCTGACATAAAGCGCGGGCGATGGACCAAAGATGATGGTCTGGCTGCTGCTCGGCGCCAACCATTGGGCGAGGTTGCCCGCTGCAAACGTCTTGTCAAAGCGACCGTAGATATTGGAACCAGCCTGATTAGCACAACTACTATCACCCCCATAGAGTTGCCCGATGAGCTTGCCATCGTTCTGGAAAAGCCCCGACCCGCTACTTCCGGGCTCCGTTGTACCGCCGCTGAAGATCACATCAATCAAGTTTCCATTTTGCTGGCTTGCGACTGAGCACCCAAACTCATCGTCCGTTTTCGCCCGACAATTCAAAAAAGCACCGACACGGCCAAAGGCGATTTTCTGAAGATCGCCAAGCGGGTTATGGAGGCCTGTCGAGGCGAGATTGGTCGTTGGCGCTGTTGTTGTCCAACCCGCATAGACCACTCCTGCAGGTGGCGTCCCATGGAGTTTTACAAAGGACGCATCGGTCAGGTCGGAGTGGTAGAGGAGTTCGGCACCTCCGGGCATCCTGACAAATCCGGGATTGAGTTGACCACTGCCGCAGGCGGTCGAGTAATAGAACCAGTAACTTTCAATCGTCGATGCTTCAGCCGCCTCCCTCACGCAATGGTTGGCGGTTAAAAAGTAGGGAATCCCGGAGTTATTGGTCGTGTTCAGCAGTGTCCCACTGCAAAGGTAAGCACCACCCCCGCTGATGAAGACGATACGGGCGATGGCGTTGCGCGTTTGAGACCAGTCGCTGTAACAGTTGACATCGAGATTGCAGGACGCGGATCCTGCCCGGGCCCCTAAATTCAGTTCAGCAGCGGCGGGGTTGACCGCAAGATGGGCCATTTCGGGCGCGGTGAACCGCAGCCCTTCAGCGCTGACCCCCTTGGGAAGATAAACCTCAAGCCCCAGCGCCGCACCCTCGATGACCGGCGACCAGTAACGGCGGGCCACTGGGTCATTGAGGCCATGGGCCCGATTGTTTTCAATGAGGGTGTTGATGGTCTGACCGTCAACCCGCTCGACCTGTTTGCCATCAGCGGAAAAGAAGCGGAGTTCAGCCGAATTTGGAAGTGCTTCGATCAAAAAGCCCAGACGCGTGGCCGCTGCTGTAGGGGAAACCACCATGAAACGACCGACCAGCCCCCCTTCCGGTTGCGGGACAAAATGCAGCTCAGAACTGACCTGCGCGAGTCTTGAGAGTGCGGCTATGTCCCGGGTGAATCCGATCCGGGTCGGCATCCCGGGGGTTGAGGAGAGCGCATCTTTTTTTTGCAACGGCGCACTCAGGTTGATAGGGGCGATCGCGGAAATCGGGGCGATGGACTTGAGTTTCGGCGCCAGTGCCGCGGATTTCACCTGGCGGGCCGCCACATCCGGCGGTTGCCAGGATTCAACGCTGTAGACCCCACTCTCAGCCCATGAAAGGCTCGTTCCCAGCGCAAAAAGCACAAACCAGAGCCGCTGCACCTGCTGCGAATAAAGTTTCATCGTCACTCCGTGATGTCTGACACGCGCCCGAATCAAAAAGGGCGAGCGGAACCTGATCTTACCCCACCTCTGCAGTTATCCAGCTTGGATGACAGACCTGGAGCCCTTCCGTGCCAATTTACACCCTGAGGGGCTGGGATTTGAAGGCCTTGTGCTTTCAAGTCCGGAGACGGGTGCCAGATGAACCCGGGCAGAAGCAAAAATCCCAGACCTACGGCGCATTAGGCTGAGTTACGGATATGGGATCCATTCGGCGAGCCTCAAGATAACCCCTACACCCCTGTCTGAATACTGGAGAATCGCTATGCACACGCAATCCTTTCCTTGGGTCAACCGTTTTCTCTCGCTATTCAAAAGCAAGGACGAACGGCGTGTACAACAGATGCGCGGGTTACTGTCATCGATTCCTTTCTACGCCGTCCAGGCCGAGCGGTGCAGGGATCTCGGCGGTGAGGAAGGCGAGAAGCGCTACTGGCTGGACCTTTACGAGGAATGCCATAACCAGCAGTTCAGGTCGGTCCTGGTTCCCAGAAGAGGGCCGAATGGCAACCTTGGAAAACGGTGATTCCAAGCCATAAGCCTCCTCACTACTTCCTTGAGGACTGCCTACCGGAGCCCTCAGCCAGTCGCTGGGCGGATCCGCACGTCTCTGAAGGGAGAGGCAAGAACCCAAAGACCCTCACTCCAGGAACCCGAATCAATGCCGCACTTTGAAAGTGAATACGAACTGCTGGTCAATCTGGTCGAGGACTACCAGAGATGCTTTGGGGTCGAGGTCCCGTTTGAACTGCTGGACAGCCTTTGTATCGAATCTGCAATCGATGCGCTTAAAACGGCCATCGGTACACGAACTCCCTTGCTTGAAAGGGATCCCCTCATCCCCTTCCTTGATCAAAAAACGAGTGGCTCGGTAGGTCAACGATCCAGAAGCGACCCCTTTCGACGGCTTCGGCGCAAGATGGTCCTTGAGCAGCTCAGCGTCGATGACTGGCCGGTAACCAACCGACGCGTCATAGGCGCCATGGAGCACGTCCCCCGGGAGGAGTTCGTCCCGCCTGAACTCAGACCCCATGCCTATGAGGATCGAGCCCTCCCAATAGGCCACGGCCAGACCTTGTCACAACCCTATATCGTCGGCCTCATGACCGAGCTTATCAACCCAAGGCCCCATGATCTGATCCTTGAAGTTGGAACTGGCTCTGGTTATCAGGCGGCCATCCTTGCAGAGCTTGCAAGCCATGTCTGGTCCATGGAGATTCGCCATGAACTGGCCGAAAAGGCCCGTTCGACTCTGGCACGTCTTTCATACACCAATGTCGACGTGCTGGAGGGCGATGGTTACGAGGGGTGCCCAGCACTTGGAACCTTTGACGGCATCATGATGAGCTGCGCGGCCCCCAAAATCCCAAGACCGCTGCTTCGTCAACTCAAAGCCGGAGGCAAGCTGATTGCCCCCTTGGGATCCCCGCAAGAGCAGTTCCTGTATCTTTTTATCAAGACAGGCAACCGACTGGAACGCATGCAGGTGATCCCGGTTCGCTTTGTTGAGATGGTCACGCCTCACGCTGAGACGGCCTGCAGATCCTAAAAGCCATGGGTTTGGCTATTGGACGGGGCACTTGAAACCGCCCTGTCAGATGACCCGGTCCTCATGAACCGGATCAGTCAAATGGTGACACCGATCCCGGAATCCCTTACTGGATCTGAATTTTTGTCGGCTGATAGCCGGGCTTCTTTGGCACCGTCAGTTGCATGACGCCATCTTTAAACGATGCCTTGGCTTCACCCGCTTCCACGGGTGTAGGCAATTGCAGCGTTCTTTGAAAGGCACCCTTTACCAATTCCCGCCGATAGAAAGTCCCTTTCTCCTCATGTTCCTCATGGGCCATCTTTGCCTCGATGGTCAACACATCATCCTGAATGGAAAGGTTGACATCCTCTTTGACAATGCCGGGCAATTCAGCCCTGACGCAAATTTCCCGATCGCGATCGATGACGTCGACCCGCGGAAATCGTATACCCCAAACCACTGGCATGCGCTGACTGGTCAACCAGCGCGGCTGCATCCAGCGGTTTTCAATGTCCTCAAACCAGTTTTCCATGGCCTGAAACGGCCCCACCCAGGGACTGGCCAGAGGCATTTTTTCACTTTCACGAGTCATGATTTCTTTTTCCATATTCGTAACTCCTCAAATTTTTAATTCATGGACTTTGAAACGGGGTAGCACTTGTCTATTTCAGCCTCCGCATCCAGCCAGTCGCTGAGGGCGCACCCATCCGGGAACCCTTTCGATTCGGATCTGAAATAAGCGGCTTCCTCAATCATCTGCCTTCGACAGACGGGGTCTGCATAGGCAGGATGCGCCGTTCGGCCAAATTCGGCCTGCGTTTCGGTCAACTTTGATTTCATTTTTATCTCCTTCAAGATCTTGAAAAAAGGCCCCACAGGGAGGCCTTTTGATCATATGCCCCCCATTTCAAAGGGAAATAAGGGACATTTCAGAAGTAGTCTTCAGGATGGTTTGGGTGGCTGAATCATCAATCCCTCACGCAGCATTGCGAAAAATTGCTCTCCATCTCGGCTATCCTCACTGGTGACGAGGATCGCCGTGGCCAAGCTTTCCCCGAAACGGATGCACTCGATGACGGCCACCGATTTTTCGGACCATACTCTGACCGAGTCGGAGTCGACGGTGACATGGCGGGCTTTTTCGTCCGGGATGAGTGCCGAGGCACGTCGCACGCACTCCGCCTGGCTTTCACCCGGCTTTGCCGCCAGATGGTCCCACCAGATACTCGGCGCAGCTAGCGTGGGATGACTGACAAGAAACGCGCCCGACAACACGAGCGTTCGAAACGGGGACCATCGCTGGATATTCATGGAAGGCTCCTTGAGGAATGAAGGGACCTTGAAGACTAGAGGCGCGTGAACGACTGCGCCATAGCCCCCTTAACCTAGGTATTTCCCCGATCGCATTCCTCAAAACTGGGCTTGATCGCGCATGCCATAGGCAATCGACAGCGCGACAAGGTCAGCACTCGAACTCGCCGACAGTTTCTCCATGATTCTGCTGCGGTGAATTTCAGCCGTCCTTGGACTGATATCAAGAGTACGACCGATTTTCTTGGCCGTGTAACCTTGGGAGAGATAGAAGCAGATCTCCCGCTCTCTGGGAGTCAGACGCATGAAAAGCGCCTCAAGCCTTTGTTGATTCTCTTTTTTGGCCTTCAGTTCTGCCGCTTTTTCGAATGCAGACTCGACGACGTCCAGCAATACGCCGGGATCAACCGGTTTTTGCAGGAAATCCAAGGCGCCATGCTTCATGCCTGAGGTGGCCGTATCGACATCTCCGCGGCCTGTCAAAAAGATGACCGGACAAATCACCGCTTGCTCACGCAGTTGTTCCTGGATTTCAAGGCCTGACATCTCAGGCATCTGGACATCAAGGATACTGATGAAGTCACCCGTCGCCTCTGCAATCTGTGCCAGAAATGCCTGTCCCGATAAAAAACAGACAGGCTGAATGCCGATGCTTGAAAGAAGCTCGGCCACTGATTCGCAAACATCCGGATCATCATCCACAATGTAGGCTTTTCTCTGTTGCATTATCGTTCCCATACCCTCTTCTCACCCTCCTTTTACTACGAATTCAGATGAATGTGCCCGATTGAATCACCCGGGCTTCGACCAGCATGCTCTATGTGTTCGAGCGCGGATTCGAAAGGAATCAGGGCAATGAATTCTTCCAAGGGCGGTTGCCCCAACAAATCCCAATATTGAATCAGCAGTCGCGTAAATTCGTTACTGACTGCCTTTATTTTGTTGGTTTCCAAAGTCTGCATGCTGCCTCCCTTGATATCGAATCGGAGATGCCGTCAATCACCTCACGTCTCAGGTGCCGTGCGGCTGTTCTAGTCCCATCCAACATTTTGGAAGCGGCTCACCCGAAAGGAAAACCAGGTCAATCTTGAGAAACAGCTCGGGGTCCTGCTTCTCCTCCCCATAATGAAGCTGCCCCATGATGCCCTCTCGCAGGGGATTGAACAGCTCGTCGGTGTGGCAGACCTCGATGAGGTGCCCTTCGTTCTTTTGCTTCAAAAACATGGTTAAAGATCTCCGGATGGAAGGGACTCGCTCTCATTGCGCTCCCAGTAAACGCGCACCAGATACTCGCCCTGCTCATATTGGGTGCTGAGATCGCCATCGTAGGCTCGCTGGATCTGCTGACCGACCTGGGCGGCGAGATGCGGTTCGGTAAAAGTTGCCTCAAACCCACCTTCACAGTCCATTCCGCATCGCATGAGCCGCTTAAGGGGGTGCTCGCTTTTTTCGCGCTCCACCACATGGTGAATCAGAGCCTCTATTTCCCGGCGATGGCTCATAACAAACGCGCCTTTTAAGGTCAGATAGCCCGCTGGATAAGCATCTCGAATTCGTTGGCAGGCAGGACAAATTTTCTCACTAGCCCCATTGGCCTTGTGCATCGCCCAGACCCACCGACCCTTCTCGTAAGAGGCGCCACAAGAAGGACACCAGGAGGGTTCACTCCACTTTCTGCGAATCAGGTAGGGATCGTGATTCCATTCGGGGATGAATCGAATAGGATGGCCGATTGCCAATGGTCGGAGCGGTGCCATAATCACCTCATGGATGGAAGGATTCGCGAGTCTTTCTTTTTAGGGCCAGATTCGCTTTATGCCTATTGGCAAAAACACCTATCCAATCGGGCGTGCTATTGAGCAACCTTCTTTATCCTCCTGATTTGCGTCTTCTGAGTTTGATACCGAATGTCTTCATCTCCCGCCCTTTTTAGCCACTTCACGCTTGGCTCTGTTGAACTTGCGAACCGGATCATCGTTCCGCCGATGTGCCAGTATTCGGCCGAAGATGGGAACGCGACGGACTGGCATCTGCTGCACTATGGAAACCTGTCTCAGTCCGGTGCCGGACTGATTATTATTGAGGCAACCGCCGTACTTCCTGAGGGGCGCATCACACCCGGTGATCTGGGTCTTTGGTCGGATTCAAATGAATGCGCCTTGGCTAAGGTGATTAGCCAGTTGCGACCCTATGCATTAGCGCCTCTGGCCATTCAGTTGGCGCATTCGGGCAGGAAAGGATCGATTGCCCGACCCTGGGAGGGTGGCCGTCAACTCGCCCTCAACGAGGGCGGCTGGCCTACCAAGGCGCCCTCGGCGATGCCATTTAGGACCGGCGAGCGCATGCCTGAGGTGCTTTCTGAACAAGAGATTGATGCGCTCATCGATGCCTTCGTTTCCGCAGGGCAACGCGCCACTCGAATTGGCTTTGATGCCATCGAACTCCATGCTGCACATGGCTATCTGCTGCACGAATTTCTCTCACCCCGGAGCAACCAGCGCAGTGATCAGTATGGAGGGTCACTCGAAAACCGAATGCGGTTGACTCTCGGCATTTTCATGGCCTTGAGGAAGTCAGTTCCCAAGGCCATTCCCATCGGTGTGCGCATCTCGGCAACCGACTGGATCGAAGGGGGCTGGACGCTTGAACAGAGTGTCCTTCTGGCCAGGGCTCTGAAGGCCATAGGATGTTCCTATGTCCATGTGTCCAGCGGCGGTCTCTCGCCCGAGCAGAAAATCCCGCTGGGTCCCGGGTATCAGGTCAGCTTGGCAGAGGCGATCCGGCGGGAGGCAGATATCCCGGTCATCACTGTCGGATTGATAACCGATCCACACATGGCCGACGGATTAATACGGGAGTCAAAGGCAGATCTCGTAGGCATTGCCCGGGGTTTGATCTATAACCCTCGGTGGCCGATGCATGCGGCGGCAGAACTGGGCTGCAAAGCCACGATTCCACCACAAGCATTCAAGTGCCAACCGGAAGGCGTACAGGACTTGTTTGAGCCGCGCGAATCACTTGATTGAGGGCAATAGGGTGTAACTTGGGTAAAAAAGGCCTAACAAAGGGTTGGTGCTGACTTTGATCAAGCCAGCACCGCTAGCCAAACGACTGACTCAGTCGTCTTGACGTCGAGCATCCTCGGCTCGAACCCGAACCGGTACCCGCTTTTTTTGCTGGGCTGCCAGAAGGGCCATATCAGCAAGGACTGCGACTGCCCCTGCGACGGAAATAAGTTCGACGAGGTTCCAGAAAGACATAGTTTTTCTCCTGCTGAGTAGAAACAAATTTTCTACACATTTTTTGACTTGATTCAGGGCAAAGGGTTCCACAGCCCCAGATGACCTACCCTGTGGCCTGATATGATCGATCCATGCAGAAAATCATGATCCTCATGGCGACCGCTTGTCTCGCCAGCCTCTTTGCCTGCGGTCATTCAGAGCTCAACGAAAATCCGGGGCGGGGCCCCATCAAGATCGACACAAGCCTGCAGGCGGAACTTCGTGCCGCATTGGTGACCTTGATTGCCGCTTCAAAGAACCCGGATGACTTGGTCTTCCGTCAACTCATTCACCCAAAGGAAAAAGAGACCTTTGAAGCCAGAGAGTGGAATGATTCGGGTTACATCCGGCGCTATAAAGCGGCTATCGCGTCCATCAGACCCAAGGACTACACACTCGATCTGGCGGATGGACATACCGATTTTTATGGTGTTTTCAAAAAAACCGAAGCGGCTGAGACCCAAAAAGTCTGGGTATGCCTGATGAGAGATGGCAACACTTGGAAATTGGCAAGTCCCCCACTACCCCAGCAGCCAGTCGCCAATGACCAGCCGAGTATTCGGCGCCAGCCAGCCGATGCCCACAAAAAACGCGCTGAGACGCACAGAGGCAAAACCCGCTGACTTCAAGGAGCCCTCCATGACGATAACCCACCTGTTTCGGCGAATCAGGGGCTGCTCAACCCGGCTTACCCTGGCTCTTTGCCTGGCCCTGCTCTGCCTCCCGTGGGGGACGGCTAGAGCCGAAGAAATGCGCGCCATTCAGCCCTTTGATCTCTCTAGCCCCCGGTCCACGCTGACGGGCTTTATCGAGGTGATGGATTCACGCTATGCCGCCTACTGGGGCCCCGAGGGGGTCTTTCAATCCTATCTTCGCTCAGGCAATCGGTTTATGCCCCTTAACAGCCTGGAATCGGTTGGTGCCTCAAGCGCCCAGTTTCCAGCACTCTGGAGCGTGCTGGATTCAGGCAAGCTGCCACAGGCCCTGACCGGTGAGAGTGAGTGGCGACTTGCCTTGCTTCTTAAGGAAGTTTTGGATCGGATTGATCTGCCACCGAAGGAGCTGATTCCCGATGCGCAAGCAGTCAGTGCCCAGGGTCTCAAGCGCTGGACCCTGCCCGGCACCAATCTGCAGCTAACCCTGGTCGAGTCCGGACCCCGGTCAGGCCAGTGGTTGTTCAGTTCGGAAACGGTTGCCCATCTTTCGGACTTCTACCAGGAAGTCAAGGATCTTCCCTACAAGTCAGTGGGCTCTCCCAACTGGTACACCCTGACCATCCGACAACCGATCGGACTGGCTGTCCTCCTGCAGAATATCCTGCCACCGCGGGTATTCCTGACCCTGCCAGCCTGGCTACTGGCTGACTTTCTGAATCAACCGCTCTGGCGGTGGCTTGGCATCATCTGGGTTTTCTTCCTGATTGGTCTTGTCTATCGCGCGGCATGGCTATTTCAGCACCCCAAAAATGCCCTGAACACGCCGCCCTCGAGGACTGGACATGGTTGGCGCCAAATGCTTCCCTCTCTTTGGCTGGTCCTGAGCCTACCACTGGGCTTCTGGTTTCTCGTGGATATACTAAGGATTGCCGATCCTCTTTACGGGGTGATTTCCATCGGCATTTGGTCTCTGTTCTACTTGGCACTGACCCGTCTGATCTGGCGCTCCCTGAAACTGCTGGCCGATCGGCTCGACCCACCAGCCGGTCAACTTGGTCCGGTGGGCCACCCGCTTGAGCGCATGTTGCTGCAACTGTTAAGTTTCGTCCTTTGTGCCGGGGTCTTGATCGAGGGGACCAGCCGGTTGGGTGTGCCTGCCTATTCGTTGCTGGCAGGATTGGGATTGGGTGGTCTTGCGGTTGCCCTTGCAGGCCAGCAGGCGTTATCGAATCTGTTTGCCTCACTCATTATCATGATGGAAAAACCCTTCGAAATGGGTCACATCATTCGCGCAGGGCAAATTGAAGGTATCGTTGAAGAGGTTGGGTTCAGAAGCACCCGGATTCGCTCAATCGACCGCACCGTCCAGACCGTTCCGAGCAGTACCCTTATCAACCAAAGCGTTGAAAATCTGAGCCTCAGGGCCTTCTGGCGCGTGCCCCTGAATATACATCTGGACCAGGATACCCCGATCCAGCGCATAGAGTCCCTGATCGAACGCACCAAGCAGTTCATTGCCGATCATCCCCTCACCAAGCCGGATAGGACTCAAGTCCTGATTGCCGAACTTGCCACAGATGGCATTCGGTTACTGGTGGTGTACTTCATCAAGGTGCATGATCCGATGGCTGAACTCGAAGAACGACACCGGATGCTGCATGGAATCCTGGAGATTGCTCAGTCGCTTGAAATCAAACTGGCACGGGACACCTAGAACGGCATCGCGCATCAGGGATCAACGATCGTCGGGACACAGTAGAATTCAACGTTGCAGTCAAAATCCCGCTGACTCTTTTTGTCAAAGCACAGGTCCCTCGCATCGCAGACTCCACCATCAAGCAGGATCATCTCCCGGGTGACCTTGCCGATTCGCGCCGATGGATGCGCGCCGGGAATCATTGGGAGTTGAACAGGGGGCGACGAAGCACAGGCACACAGTAAAAGGCCCAGAAGCAGCCAGAATCGTCGGGGCACATGACGGTCATGATTCGTTATTGTCATGAAGACGGTCCTCAGGCCCTCAAAGAGAGAAAGTGCGCGCAACCGCGTAAGGGAATTCGTGGGTCCAACGCAAGCGTGATCGGTACTTTTGAGAGCATGTCGTGGAAGCGACCCTTATTGGTGAAAGCGTTCAGGAATGTTCCATCTGCCAAATGTGCCTGGATTTTGGGGGCAATCCCCCCGCCGATGAAAACGCCACCACGTGCCAGGGATCGCATGGCAAGATTGCCGGCCTCCTGGCCATAGAAAGTGATAAACAGTCGCAAAGCTTCGGCACACACAGGATCTGCCGCTTCAAGCCCCAATCGGGAGATTACGGCATTTCGGTCTAAGCCCCGGGCTGCATGCGCCAGTTCGACCTCGTCGCACCTGGGGCCGTAGCCCGAATCAACCAGAAAGTCATAGAGATAGCCAAAACCGTTGCCGGAGAGGATGCGTTCATAACTGACATGGCCATTGAAGCGGCGACGCAGATAGTTCAGCACCTCATCCTGCTGGGCATCCACGGCGGCAAGATCCGCGTGACCACCTTCCGTTGCCATGGGTCGATATCCGGTTCCATCAAAAACCAGAACCGCCTCCCCCAAGCCCGTTCCTGCGGCAATCACTGCCCTGTTTCCAGAACGCGATTCAGCCCCGGGGTTGAGGGCGATCGACTCCGCCTCGTCTAAATGGAGCATACCCAAGGCCATGGCCTCAAGGTCATTCAAAAGTCGCACATCTCCAAGACCATGGCGTCGACTTAGGTGTTTGGCCTCGATCGCCCAGGGCAGATTCGTTGCTTCACAGCGTTGCTCGAAGACGGGGCCTGCAACCCCTAGGCAGACTGTTGAGGGAAGGTCGCTGACATCATCGAGAAAGTCGACCAAGAGATCATCAAAATCCGGATAGGCACCACTAGCATAAATACGCTCATGCACCAGCGTCACCCCACCATCGGATCGCGTCTGGAACAGCGCCAGAACTGTCTTCGTGCCCCCAACATCCCCTGCCAGAATCATCCAGCGCCCCCGACTGAAATTGTTTTTACTTGATTGGACCCTACAGCGCTCGCCGCATGTTGTCTAGCGCCAGAGATGCCTGACCGATCCGGCCATCCATCACAGCCTTGAGGACGTACTGGCAGGAGCTCAAAGAATTCCGAAGCAGCAAGAACAAAACCGCCTGACGGGGATCAAAGGTTCGTGTCCACGGCTCGAAGGCCGTTTCCAACAGGAAGTCTTAATGCAAAACCTTCTCAACGAACAGTACACCACCATCCTCAACCCGACGTCCCTGAAGCCTCCAAAAGCCAGTGACCTCCCTGAGCAGCCTGAGCGAGTGATCGATCCCTCGACCTTCAGGGCAATCGAAGTTGATAAGTTATTCCATAGTCTGGATCACACCCGAACGCAAATTGGGTCTGCGGTTCTCATGCGCTCGCTTCAGTCTCCGCTGCAGCGACTTGATCTCCTTAAGGCTAAACAGGCGGCAGTTCTTGAAATCGAGTCCGATGAAAACGTAATGAAAAAAATCAAGGCGTTGGTCGGGCGTGCCAAAAAAGACGAGAAAGACCTCTACGACCTTCTTTATGGCTCCTTCATCGGGCTGGTGGGGTCAAAGGCCAATGAACTCGAGGTTGAAGGCTATGGCTATGGATCTTTTATCAAGGGCACGCGACTCCTGACCGAACTGGTCGAGGGAGCCGAAGCGGTGGGCTCCGTCAGCAGTCCCTACCTTGAAGGTATCCTTGATAACCTTCGTGACTTTGGTAAATCCCGCGCCCATGCCCTGGCCAAAGGACCGATCTACCGGACAGAAAAGGGAATCATCCCCCAATCCGAGCGGCGCTGGTACACGCCTGCCATTCGCTTCAATCCTTCCCTTTTCAAGCCCGTCGGACTGACCCTCTTTGTTGTAGGGCTGTTGCTGGCTGCTGAATTCGTGCCTCTAGTGATGGAAATTGTCGCCGAGATTGCCTCCTTTCTCTGGCTGTTCCTGTTTCCAGTGGCATTGCTCTACATACCGATTGTGGGTGGTTTTGACCGTGATGGCTGCATTTACCCTACCCGCGATTATTTGAGGCGTGCCCCCGAAGTCCACCGTGCACTGGACAGTCTGGGACAACTGGACGAGCTATTGTCGATGATTGAGCATCGATCTGCCTTCAAACACCCCATGGTCATGCCGTCTCTGAAGGGGTCTAAACAGCACATGCTGAAATTGACAGAAGTCCGAAATCCCATTCTCGCCAAAGAGAATGAGGCCTATGTCGGCAATGACATCAATCTGGAAAAGGCGCGTCTGACACTCATCACGGGCCCTAATAGTGGTGGAAAGACGGCCTTCTGCAAGACGTTGGCGCAAACTCAACTGATGGCGCAAATTGGCGGCTACGTGCCCGCTGAAAGCGCCGAGATGGCGGTTGCCGACCGCATCTATTACCAAACGCCTGAGATCAGTCAGTTGGAGGATGGCGAAGGTCGATTTGGCACCGAACTCAAGAGGACCAAGGCGATCTTTGTTAATACAACCCCTGAAAGCCTGGTGATCATGGATGAGCTGTCGGAAGGGACGACCCACGAGGAGAAAATCGAAATCTCAAGAACGATTCTCGACGGCTTCTGTCAGCGGGGCAATTCGACGCTCCTGATTACCCACAACCACGCACTGGTAGATGAATACAAGGATCATGCGCTGGCCAACCCAAGGCAGGTCGAATTCAAAGGCGAGCAGCCGACCTATCGGGTCGTCTCCGGCATTTCGAGAGTCAGTCACGCAGGCCGTGTCGCCCGCAAGATCGGCTTTGCCAAGGAGGACATCGATCGCCTCCTCAAAGGGACACCCAGCTGATCTTTTGACTGCAATTAATCAGACGTGTCGTTACCCAGTAATATCAGCGGGTCATCGATCCGGATCCTCCCTGCCCTAATGACGCGCGCCGTGAAGCCACCGCGACCGCGCATGGCGCGAAATCCGGGATCGCCGATCTTTTCGCGCATTCGGCCACAGGGGGGGCAAGTCCCGGTGATTTCAATCAGCGCATCACCAAGGCGATATCGTTGCGCTGAGCACAGCTGATCGACATCAGTCTCAATGACTAGGTTTCGGCGCAACATGGCGTATGGAATGACGTGACCAATCGCTGCCGATATCGTCTCTATCTGCGGAGTCAGAAGCAGCGTCACTTCCCGCTTGGAACCCTTGGAGGGTTTGAATCGGTCACCCACAATACCTGCGCCCACCCGCAAATCAGCACTTTGAGGTTCGATAACCGGTTGATCGCGTCCCGGCCGAAGACCAATCCAAAGGAGTCGCATAACTTGCTCGCTTCTCTCACTCCGAATGGGCGCTGGACCGATGAAGGCGCTCCACGTGAAGGGCATGCTCAAGATCCTGGATGCGCTCGAGCAATCGATAGCCCAGGGCCAGAGCATGCAGATCAAGGCTCAGTTCAAAGTCTTGTTGCAAGCGCCTAAGACGCCCAATCAGCTGCGTTGACTGTTCGGAAAACAACCAGTCCACGGCGCTGGCACCCTCGGGTATGAGCACGCCCAGTTCGACCAGTTCCAGAACGTCCGCCGCTGACAGACCCGAGGCTTGTGAAAATTCAGTCAAGGTGAGCTGGGTAATTTCGGCGTCAATGATGTTGCTTTTCATGCGGAGTGCCCCGATGCCTGAGGACCCAGATGTGCCCTGGGATTGAATTTTGATACGCGTGCCAATTCCTCAAACAGCCGCCGCTCATCCCCCTCCAGATGTGTCGGCGTGATGACGTGAATGATGATGTAAAGATCACCTCTGCCCTCCTTGGGCTTGGGAAGGCCCTTGCCGGCCAGACGCATTTTTCGACCGGAGGAAATACCACCCGGCACCTTGACACTGAGACTACCGCCATCCACCTGAGGAACCTCGATCTGGGCACCCAACGCCGCCTCCCAAGGGCTCACCGGCAAGTCCATGTAAAGATCATGTCCACTGCTTCGGAACACCGGATCCGGCTTGAGCCTGAGGGTGATATACAGATCCCCGTTGGGTCCGCCATTCAGGCCTTTTCCGCCCTTGCCCGCGAGTCGCATCCGCTGACCATCTGTGACTCCCTTTGGAATGCGGGCTTTGAAATTCTGAGGGACACGATGAATACGACCTTCCGGGTCATACTCTGGCATGTCCAGCGCCATCTCCAGAATCGTCCCCTCGAAGGCGTCTAAAAAGCGGATCTCGGCTCCGACTTCAAAGTCCTGGCCGCGGACAGGGAGAGGCTGGCCTTGGGCATGCGCACCACGACCATGGGAAGAAAAGCCGCCGGAGCCCCCACGCGCTCTCGACAGATGTTCAAACAGATCGCCAAGGTCGACCCCCTCGAATCCCCCATGCATCTCAAAGTCGGAAGGATCAAATCCCCCTTGGCCGCTCTGGCGGAAATGACTGCCCCAGTCTGGTGGCGGCCTGAACGATTCACCTGAATCATGTCGGCCGAGCCCGTCATAGGCCTTCCTCAGCTCCGGATCCTTAAGGGTCTTATAGGCCTCATTGACCTCCTTGAATTTTTCCTCGCCCTGAGGATCCTTGGAAATATCCGGATGGTACTGATGGGCCAGTTTCCGATAGGCCTTCTTGATTTGATCCGCCGAAGCATCACGAGGGATGCCAAGCACCTCATAGTAGTCTTTGAATTTCATCGCACTCCTTGAAAATCGGATCACACCTTGGGATGTGGGGACGACCCCCATCCGCTTCAACTGGATTTTAGACTCTAGTGCATCCCCCTCCGTCTTAAATCCGATAAGATCGCCTCCTCTCCTTAAGATGCCACTCCAAGAAGGAATTCCGCTATGAGTCTCAACCTCTATCTCCTCCGTCATGGGGAAACCACGGCCAGTGCCTCCGGTGGTTTCTGCGGCACGATCGATCCGGACCTGACGCCCGAGGGTCATGCAATGGCTGAGGACTTTGGAACTGCCTACCAAGCACACGCTTTCAAAGCTGCGTATGTCAGTCCAATGCGTCGAGCGATGCAGACAGCAACGCCACTCTGTCAGGCGCGTGGACTTGAACTACAGGTCCGACCGGGACTCAGCGAGGTGCACTTTGGTGAATGGGAAGGAAAAAGCCCGGACTGGGTCCGCCAACACTACCCGGAGGATTACCTTAAGTGGTCGACCGATGCCGGTTGGAATGCACCCACTGGGGGTGAACGCGGCATCGATGTGGCACGACGAGCGCTGAATGTACTCGATGAAATCCAGCGCGAGCATACCTCGGGCGATATTCTTCTGGTCTCACACAAGGCCACCATTCGCATCCTGATCTGTGCCGTGCTGGGAATCGATATTGGTGGGTACCGTGACCGCATCGGCATCTCGGTCGCCGCGCTTTCTATTATTGCATTCAATGATCACGGCCCGCGTCTCGAACGCCTGGGTGACCGATCCCATCTTCGCCCGGAGTTTCGGGAGCGCCCTGGGACCTGATAAATGCCCTGCATCCACCCGCGATCCGATCAAGGACAGCACGTGAGAAGAGCCATCCTTGGTCCAGCCATTGGCCAGTACAATGACAGCGCGGAATCCCCCGGGCAGCAGGGCTTGCATTTACAGATTCTTTAGGCTCAAATAATACGCAGTTGAGCGATCGCTCAGTTCATTGGGATCCGGCTCGGGTCCGCGCCCGGTTTAAAATATCTCTGTCCCCCCTTTTGGATTCACGGGAGAAGTGCGTGAGTGAAAACATCTTGAATGTCGGTGATACCGACTTTGACGAACAGGTACTCAAGTCCGGAACCCCGGTGCTTGTCGACTTCTGGGCTGAATGGTGTGGCCCATGCAAAATGATCGCCCCGATCCTTGAAGAGATCGCAACAGAGTACAAAGGCCGCGTTGTCGTCGCCAAGGTCAATATCGACAGTAATCCTGGTAGCCCCCAGAAATATGGGGTACGTGGCATCCCGACACTGATTCTCTTCAAAGACGGTGATGTTCATGCGACCAAAGTCGGCGCACTGGCCAAGTCGCAACTCGCGGCTTTCCTTGACGCCAATCTCTGAACGGCGACGCGGGGGATCTGCCTCTACCCTTTGCGAAAGCAGACCCCCTCGAACCACCAATCCATAAACCAACCAGACCCGTCCCTTCTCGTCACGCCCTGATATCCCAATCTGGGATACTCCCGACCCCACCGCGGCAAGCGCGGCGGCTCAAGTCTCCAGCCCGTGATGACAACCCAATCTGATCTCAGCCTACCATCCTCAACCATCCATGAACCTGACCGATCTCAAGCGCAAACCTGTCGCTGAACTCATTGAAATTTCTGAAACCCTTGAAATTGAGGGCGTAGCCCGAACCCGCAAACAGGATCTGATTTTCTCGATCCTGAAAAAACAGGCCAAGAGCGGTGAGGACATCTATGGCGATGGCGTGCTCGAAATCCTCTCCGATGGCTACGGTTTCTTGAGGTCGGCTGACTGCTCGTTCCTCGCAGGACCGGACGATATCTACGTCTCTCCAAGCCAAATCCGGCGCTTCAGTCTCAGGACCGGCGATACCATCTCCGGCAAGATTCGCCCGCCCAAAGAAGGCGAGCGCTATTTCGCAATGCTGAAGGTCGAGCAGATCAACTATGAGCCACCAGAAAACGCAAAACATAAGATTCTGTTTTCGAACCTGACACCCCTTTTTCCAAAATCGCGGTTGCAACTTGAACTCGGCAACGGAACCACCGAGGATCTGACGGCGCGGGTCATGGATCTGGTGGCGCCGATCGGCAAGGGCCAGCGTGGGCTAATTGTCTCCCCGCCGAAAGCGGGCAAGACCATGATTCTGCAGAACATCGCGCATTCCATCGCCGAAAAATACCCGGAG
Source organism: uncultured Methylococcus sp. (assembly GCA_964386975.1). Lineage (GTDB taxonomy): Bacteria > Pseudomonadota > Gammaproteobacteria > Methylococcales > Methylococcaceae > UBA6136. The sequence continues at coordinate 31,190 of CAYLUS010000008.1, read as the reverse complement.
TGCTATCTGATCGTTCTCCTGATTGACGAGCGACCGGAAGAAGTCACGGAAATGCAGCGCAGCGTCAAAGGCGAAGTGGTTTCCAGCACCTTTGACGAACCGCCGGCTCGCCACGTGCAGGTCGCCGAAATGATTCTCGAAAAGGCCAAGCGTCTGGTCGAACACAAGCGCGACGTGGTCATACTGCTGGACTCCATCACCCGACTAGCCCGCGCCTACAACACGGTTGTACCAGCCTCAGGAAAGATTTTGACGGGTGGTGTCGACGCCAATGCCCTTGAGAGACCCAAGCGTTTCTTTGGGGCTGCCCGCAATATCGAGGAAGGCGGCAGCCTGACAATCATTGCGACCGCTCTGATTGATACCGGCTCGCGCATGGACGAAGTGATTTATGAGGAGTTCAAGGGCACCGGCAACAACGAGTTGCATCTGGAACGCAAGATTGCAGAAAAGCGCATCTACCCCGCCATCAACATCAACCGTTCCGGGACCCGCCGCGAAGAGTACCTGGTGCCACCGGATGAACTGCAGAAATGCTGGATTCTGCGCAAGATCCTTCAGCCCATGGATGAGATGGCCGCAAGTGAGTTCCTGCTCGGAAAACTCAAGGATACGAAGACCAATCAAGAGTTCTTCGACATGATGAAGCGCTGATCGGGGACCAAAGGGAGCGTTTGAGGGGCTTGAAGCCGCCACGGCTCAATCTCTACGGCGACCAACGGCGACTGCTGAACCCTGGGTTTGGCGCTGACATTCAGAGTCAGCGCCTCGACGCCCTAGATCAGGCCGCGCTCGACCACCTGAACGAGTTACTCAACGATGGCCGTCTGTCGCCCCTGTGTATGGATCTGGGCTGCGGCCATGGAACGCTGGGCGCCATCATGGCCGAGCGTGGTGGAAAGTGCATTGCGATTGACCGCTTACCTCTCTCTACGCGCAGAACGGCTACCCCAGGGGTGCACAAGCAGCTGATGCATCTTGAGGCCGACCTTCTCAATCTGGATCAGGCGCTGAGGGCTCTGCCGCTTCACGGTCGCATTGAAATTGCGGTCTGCCAACGGGTCATCCATTATTTCCCCTTCGCCTACGCCCGCTCTTTCCTTTGCCAACTGTATCGCTGGATGCACCCCAAGGGAAGACTCTATCTGGGCGTTTCAGGGCTCCTTTCTGAGCTGGGTCGGGGCTATCCGGGCCGACACGTGGTTCTCGAAGAGCGTTTTTCACCCCTGGATCCTGCCATGCAGGAGGTCCATGGCATTGAAGCTCCCGTCTGCCTCTACGATCCCGATGAATTGGCGCACCTTCTTGGCACCAGCGGGTTCGTCTGTCAGCAGATTGACGCCTCGCCTTTCGGGAACCTCAAGGTGATCGCCGTTCCTCAAGCCACATCCTGACAAAGCCCGTCAAACTCTGCTGGATCGGCGGCCCACGCAGCAGCCACCTCCCCTCTCCCTAGAACCGGGCGTCAAAACCTGGAGTGAGGTGCGCTGAAACGTGGGCTCCAGGCGAATCAGAGGTGGCTTTCAAGATAGTCCTTGATGGCATCCTTTTGATCCATGTACTGACTGTACTGGTCCGGGGCCAGCACGGCCTTCATTTCCTGATCCTTGGCGGCCATGATCGGCTTGGATTTGGACATCTTGGACAACCGGTTGTCATCCCCCTTGATGATGGGTTCCAGTTGCCGGGCGTACTTGAGATTGATGACGTTGACCTTCGCAAGTGTACCTGTATCAAGCGCGAGGTGATCGCGCATGTACTCGGTTTGCAGCTTGGCACGCTGCTCAGGACTGCTGGTTTCAATCCCGGCGACGCTTGCCGAGGCAAACGCCAGACTCAGACATCCCATAAAAATGTTTCGTGCACGCATTGCAGAGCCTCCTGTCTTGGAAAAAACTGCCAGGAGGGAGAACCCCCGCCTGGCAGCTGCGGATCTTATGGATTGTTCTGGTTGTTGACGGGAACCAGATCAATATCCGTCCGCCTGTTACGAGCACGACCGACGTCAGTTGAATTGTCGGCCGTTGGCTGGTATTGGCCATGTCCTGCAGCGGTCAGACGGCTGGGATCGACCCCTTTTTTCTGGAGATACTCAACAACGCTGGCTGCGCGCGCGGATGAAAGTTCCCAATTGGTCTTGTACTTGGATTTCAACGCCTTTCCTACCGGGACATCGTCGGTATAGCCTTCCACTTCGATACGGTGATCGGCGTCGGCATCCTTGAGCGTTGGGATGATTTTATCGAGCGCCTTGCGGCCATCAGCGGAAAGCTCTGCCTTGCCGGAAGGATAGAGCACGCTGTCTTCGATGGTAATGCGGAGACGGTCATTCAACTTTTCGATCTTGACGTTGTCATTGTCGACCTCGGACTGGAGCTGTTCATTGAGATCATGCTCGCGATCAAAGGTCTGCTGACTGACGCATCCGCTTAGGGCGAGAAGCGCGCTTAAAAGAATCAGATTGGTCTGTCGCATGGAGTCATCCTCTTAGGGGTGGTTGAAATAAACGCGAGGCGAACCGCTCAGGGGCTCGCAGGCGGGTTAGCTGTCGACGACGGATGGACAACCCGGTCTTTCGGGTGTTCAGTAAGAAGCGGACCGGCCGATGGCTGGGCATCGGGAAGTTCCGACGCGGCTTTAGTAGACTCTTCTTTGGCCTCGTCCAGCCGGTTGGCCTCTTCAGGTTTGACCTTGGGCACGATGGGCTTGCCATAGGCATTCAGGGTCATTTCATGCGCCTCCTCCCCCTCCGTGAAGTGCACAAGATAGACCCGGACGCCTTTTTTGTAGGTTTCGATAAATTCAGGGTCCCGCGCGAGTGGGTGTAACTCCTTAAAGGCATCCAGAACGGCCGCCGGAACCTGATAGAGCGTCAGGGACTTGCCTTTGAAGGCTGTGCATGCGGTCAAATAGCCCGACTCAACCCCGAGAAGGAGAATCAGGATGAAATGACACCTGAAGAACTTTCTGAAAATGGACACGAGCCCTTTTATGCCTTGATGCAACGCGGTAATCATACCGTGGTGCTCACAAACCCGCTTGTCAAAACAGAAGCAGTGGAGACCAACGCCCAAGACTTGGGCATCGGTATCCCTTTAACCCAGAACCATTCGCACAACGACGATGATACTGATGATGAAGATGACCGTGAAAAGGATTCCACCGATGATAAAAGGAGTTGCAGACCCTGCCTGGAAGTCACGTTCCCGGTTGGCACTGGTCTGCACCCCGAAAGCCGCCGAAGCAACGCTGGCAATCACGTCACGGATCGATGGCTTTTGCTGAGACATTTAACTTAGGCCTTGTTCTTGCGGCTGGCTTCGAAGACCTTATAACCAATGGCTAGGCCAACAACGATCACAACCGTAAACAGGGAGCGCCAGGAAGCACTACCCGTGTAAATCTGCTCTTCATCGACGTTACCCCAAAGGTTACCACCCCCCCCGGTGGCTACTTCTTCTCCACCGCCCATCGTCAGGAGGTAATTCCAGACGAAGTTCATCGGGATGATCGTTGCAATGCTGATTCCGATGGACATGATCAGCAGGTCGATCGCCCTATTCACGTCAGGGTTCTTGGTCAGATTTTCACTAATTTCAATATTGTCCAGATAGAGCTTTACCACGATATAGCCCGGTGCGATCAGAACGACCGCCATGCCGAACAAATCTTTCACAACCAAACCGCCCCCGGTTGAGAACAGGCTGAAAGCAACAATCAGAATGATGCTGAAGACGCCAATGCCGCTCCACATCAGCATATCGGCCTTGCCGAATTTAAAAAGCTCTCTAATCATGGCTCAGTTGCTCCTTATTGTTTTTTGAAAAAATAAAACCCTTCGAGTCCGCCTTTCAAGATGAGTTCATTTCCTTCCATCTTGTAGACCGAATAGTCGATCGTCTTTCCGGGTCTGCCCGGGTCATCCGCAACGATCTTGCCGTTTTCTATCTTGAACGACCACTCATGGCGGTCATTGGTCTTGAAGTGCCGGTTGTAGCCGCTGGTGACGATGATTCCATCACCCCGGAACTCCCACAAACGATTTTCGTCAATTTTGGGCTTGTCGAGTCCTGCGGCAACGGATTCCAGCTTCCAGGTGCCGGCAATTTCAGAGACATTCTTAAGAGCAATGTCTGCCCGCGCGCCTGCGGTCCATCCCATCAATACGGAGAATGAAAGAATCAAGCACTTGAACATGAATTTCATAGGTCCCCCCCAGCCGAGGTTATTGTTGTTTACAAGGCAACGACCCGCTTCCGTTCAAACGCTAAGGTCTGGCCTGATTGTGGCATTGTGCTTTGAGATTCTGACATCTTTCAAAGTTCCTTAGCAAGGAACATTGGCATCGACGGTTTATCGCTTTGGCTGTAGCCACTACAATACGCGATTGGACCTAACTCATCCGCTCCCGCCCCAACGCCCGTCACGATTCATGGCAAAAGATTACGCCGCCCTGGCTCAACAGATCCGATCGCACCTCAAAGAGCGAATTCTCTTCCTTGATGGCGCGATGGGGACCATGATCCAGACCTATGGGCTGAGTGAGGCGGATTATCGCGGCCAACGATTCAGCGACTGGCCCAGCGACCTCAAGGGCAACAATGACCTTCTCAGCCTGACGCAACCGGAGATCATCAGCGCCATCCAAATGGCCTATCTGGAGGCCGGCGCAGACATCCTTGAGACCAACACCTTCAACTCCAACCGGATCAGCATGGCCGACTACGGCATGGAAAGTCTGGTTTATGAGCTCAATGTCGAGGCAACGCGTCTGGCCCGATCGGTCTGCGATGCCATGACCCTCAGAACGCCAGATCGTCCCCGCTATGTGGCAGGAGTTCTGGGGCCGACCAGCCGGACAGCCACCATCTCGCCGGACGTCAATGACCCTGGATATCGTAATGTCAACTTTGACGAACTGGTCGAGGGTTACCTCGAATCCATTCAGGGTCTGGTGGATGGGGGCTGCGACCTGATTTTGATCGAGACCGTGTTTGACACCCTCAACGCCAAGGCAGCGGTCTTTGCAGTCGAACAGTTTTCCGAGACCCATGGGATCGCCCTGCCCATCATGATCTCAGGCACGATCACAGATGCCTCCGGCAGAACGCTCTCAGGACAAACCGTCGCTGCCTTCTGGCATTCACTGCGCCATGCCAATCCCATCTCGTTTGGTTTCAATTGTGCGCTTGGCGCCAAGCAACTCCGGCAGTACATCGAAGAACTCTCATCCATTGCCGACACGCATGTGTCGGCGCATCCCAATGCGGGACTACCGAATGAGTTTGGGGAATACGATGAATCCCCGGAGGCCATGGCCCATGAAATTGCTGAATGGGCAGAGCAGGGTTTCCTGAACATCATCGGCGGCTGTTGCGGCACCCGTCCCCCTCATATTCGCGCCATTCATGATGCCGTTCAGGGGTTTTCCCCACGACAGATCCCCACACCGATGCCAGCGTGTCGCCTCGCTGGGCTGGAACCCCTGACGATCGAAGCTGAAACCTTGTTCGTCAATATCGGCGAGAGAACCAATGTCACAGGCTCTGCGGCCTTCAGACGCCTCATTCGCGAGGAGCGCTACGAAGAAGCCGTCGAAGTGGCTCGTCAGCAAGTCGAGAACGGCGCCCAGATCATTGACATCAACATGGATGAGGGGATGCTGGATTCGAAGGCCGCAATGGTTCGCTTCCTGAACCTCCTGGCCGCCGAACCTGATATTGCCCGTGTCCCAATCATGCTGGACTCGTCCAAATGGGACATTCTCGAGGCCGGCCTCAAGTGCATTCAGGGCAAGGGCATCGTCAATTCAATTTCGATGAAGGAGGGAGAGGCGGCCTTTCTAAAGCAGGCGCGCTTGTGTCGCCGCTATGGTGCGGCGGTGATCGTCATGGCCTTTGACGAAGTCGGGCAGGCAGACACCGTCCAGCGCAAGGTGGAGATCTGCACGCGGGCCTACCATCTCCTCACGCAGGCCATCGGGTTCCCGGCCGAAGACATCATCTTTGAGACAGGATATTGTGAACTGCTTGATGGTGTGGT
>CAYLUS010000008.1:0-25138 GCA_964386975.1 uncultured Methylococcus sp. | reverse complement strand
ACATCATCTTTGATCCGAACATCTTTGCCGTGGCGACCGGCATTGAGGAACATGATCGCTACGGCTTGGACTTTATCGAAGCGGTCAAGATCATCAAGACCTCCCTCCCGCATGCGCTGGTCTCCGGCGGTGTCTCCAACGTTTCCTTTTCATTCCGGGGTAACGATGGTGTCCGTGAGGCAATTCATGCCGTCTTTCTGTTTCATGCCATCCGAAACGGCATGGACATGGGTATTGTCAATGCCGGCCAGCTGGGCATCTATGAGGAAGTCCCAAAAGAACTCAGGGATGCTATCGAAGATGTCATGCTGGCCAAACGGCCAGATGCAACGGATCGACTGCTCGCGATGGCCGAGCGGTTTCGCGCCGATGCCTCCGCCAGCGACCGGAAGGAAGATCAGGCATGGCGCTCACTGCCGGTAGAAAAACGTCTTGAACATGCGCTCGTAAAAGGAATTGATGAATTCATCGAGGTGGATACCGAAGAGGCCCGCCAGCTGTTCGATCGTCCCCTGCATGTGATTGAGGGCCCGCTGATGAGCGGCATGAATGTGGTCGGCGACCTTTTCGGCGCGGGCAAGATGTTCCTTCCGCAGGTGGTCAAGTCGGCCCGCGTCATGAAAAAGTCTGTCGCTTACCTGATGCCCTTCATGGAAGAGGAAAAGGCACAAAACCCCCAGCCCCGCTCGAATGGCCGCATCCTGATGGCCACGGTCAAGGGCGACGTTCATGACATTGGCAAAAACATTGTCGGTGTGGTTTTGCAGTGCAACGGCTTTGAAGTCATCGACCTTGGGGTCATGCAACCCTGCGAGCGGATTCTTGAGGCAGCCAGGGAGCATGCCGTCGACATTATTGGCCTCTCGGGCCTAATCACGCCGTCTCTTGAAGAGATGGTGCATGTCGCCAAAGAAATGCAGCGTCAGGGCTTTACCGCACCCCTCATGATCGGTGGCGCGACCACGTCAAGGGCACACACGGCCGTCAAGATCGAACCGAACTACAGTGCCGGTCCTACGATCTACGTCACCGATGCCTCACGGGCCGTCGGCGTTGCAGGCAGCCTTCTGAGCGAGGACCTTCGCGAGGGCTACGTTGAAGGCATCCGGCGTGAATATGTGGAGGTCAGAAACCGACATGGCGGCCGCAAATCCCAGCAGCCGCAGCTCAAGCTTCAAGCCGCCCGGGACAACCGCTTCAAAGGCGATTGGCAGCACTATACCCCGCCACGCCCCAATTTCATTGGCGTGCAGACCCTGGACCATTACCCGCTGACGGCGCTGGTCGACTTCATAGACTGGTCGCCCTTTTTTCAGACGTGGGAACTGGCCGGCAGTTTTCCCAAAATCCTGGAGGACGCAATTGTCGGGGAGCAGGCGCGGAACCTTTATGAGGATGCCAAGGCCATGTTGCAGCTCATTGTGGATGGCGAGTGGCTCACCGCCCGAGCGGTTTTCGGCTTCTTTCCGGCAAAGTCACGTGGCGATGATATCCTGCTGTATCCGGCTGACGGCGGCTCGAATCCCATCGGGGTTCTCCACCAGTTGCGTCAACAGGCGCAAAAACCGCCCGGCCAACCCAACTATGCGCTGTCTGATTTTATTGCGCCCGAGAATCTCGGCGTCGAGGACTATATTGGTGCATTTGCGGTCACTGCGGGCATTGGCATTGAAACGCACATCGAGCGCTTTGAGAAGGCCCACGATGACTACAGCAGCATCATGCTCAAAGCGCTGGCAGACCGGTTGGCAGAGGCATTTGCCGAACACTTGCATCGAAGGGTGAGAACGGAGTTCTGGGGTTATGCGACCAGCGAAACACTCAATAACGAGGCCTTGATTCGCGAGGAATACCAGGGCATCCGACCTGCGCCTGGCTACCCTGCCTGCCCCGACCACACAGAAAAGCGAACCCTTTTTGACATTCTCGATGCCACCGAGCGCACCGGCATCGCACTGACCGAATCCTTTGCCATGACCCCAGCGTCCTCGGTCAGCGGCTGGTACCTTTCGCACCCGGCCTCACGCTACTTCAATGTCGGCAAGATCGCGCGTGATCAGATCGAGAACTATGCGCAACGAAAATCTCTCAAGATCGCCGATGTGGAGCGCTGGCTGGCACCCAATCTGGCCTATGATCCCGACTGATCGGGCGGGATGACGCAGGCCCAGCTTATTCTCTTCGGGACCTCTGGCTGCCACCTGTGTGAGTTGGCCGAGGCCTTGATTGAGAAGGAGTGCCGAATGCGCGAGGGCGCCTTGGCGCTTTGCCTCACTGAGATTGCGGACCAGGCGGTTCTCATGTCACGCTATGGCGCGCGTGTCCCTGTGCTTCGGCGCAGCGATACCGGCGCCGAGCTGGACTGGCCATTTGACGCGCATGCGCTTCAGGTTTTTCTTGGCCCGGAGGGGCCTTCACCTTTTCTGAATTCCAAGACTACCCATGAGCCCAGCCTTTAGAGTCGAACGTGACAGCATGGGGGAACTCAACGTTCCCGTAGATGCTCTCTACGCTGCCCAGACCCAGCGAGCCGTCGAGAATTTTCCGGTCAGCGGTCTTCGCATGCCGCATGCCTTTATCCGGGCCGTTGCCTTGATCAAGTGTGCGGCGGCGGAAGTCAATCAGGATCTGGGCCTTTTGGATGCACAACTGGCCGTCGCCATTCAAGGTGCTGCGGAAGAAATTATCGAAGGCCGGCATCAGGATGCCTTTCCGGTGGATATTTTCCAGACCGGGTCTGGAACCAGCACCAACATGAACGTAAACGAGGTGATCGCGACCCTGGCTAGCCGTGTTTCAGGTCAGAAGGTGAACCCGAACGACCACGTCAACATGGGTCAGAGCAGTAATGATGTGATTCCATCGGCCATTCACATCAGTGTTGCGCAGGAGTGCAAAACGCGTTTGTTGCCGGCGCTTGACACGCTGGCTGCGGTCATCGAGGATCGGGCTCATGGACTAAAGGGCACCGTTAAAACGGGACGCACCCATCTGATGGACGCCATGCCCATCACCCTGGAGCAGGAACTTCTGGGCTGGGCCCTGCAGGTGCGAAACGGAATTGCTCGCATTGAATCCGCACTACCCCGGCTGCTTCGTCTGGCCCAGGGTGGCACTGCCGTTGGCACCGGCATCAATGCCCATCCTGAATTTGCCGCACGGATCTCGCGATCCCTGGCCCAAAAAACAGGCCTTGGGTTTGAACCCAACCGCAACTTTTTCGAAAGCCTGAGCGCCCAGGACGCCGCGGTTGAGATTTCAGGGCAGCTTAAAACCGTCGCCGTCAGTCTGATGAAAATTGCCAATGACCTGCGCTGGATGAATTCAGGTCCCCTGGCAGGCCTTGCCGAAATTGCCCTGCCGGCGCTTCAACCCGGCAGTTCGATCATGCCTGGCAAAGTCAACCCAGTGATCCCCGAATCCGTGGCGATGGTAGCGGCTCAGGTTATCGGCAATGACGCAACTGTCACACTTGCAGGCCAGTCCGGGTCCTTTCAATTGAATGTCATGCTCCCGGTGATCGCTTACAACCTCTTGCAAAGTATCGAACTTCTGGCAAATGCCTCTCGCCTCCTCGCACAAAAGGCGATCCAAGGATTTGAAGTGCAGGAGGAGAACCTAAAACGCTCACTGGCCCTGAATCCGATTCTGGTAACGGCTCTGAACCCGGTGATCGGTTACCTAAAGGCCGCTGAAATTGCCAAAAAGGCCTATGCCTCGCGGCGTCCGATTGTTGATGTAGCCGAGGAGATGACCGGGATTTCAAGAACCGAACTGGAGCGGCTGCTCGACCCCAAGACTCTGACTTCAGGTGGTATCTCCAGCGAATAGCTTCGGACTTATGGCCGGGTTCCTTGTTGGGTTCGTCTCAGCGTGCACCTGGCAGCCGATGCAACCCCCCCCGCCACCACTCGCTGACCTTAAGGCGATGGACCCGACACTCGTCCTCGACATCCGCTATGCCACAACCCAGAACTTCACCGGCAAGGTCCTCTACCCCAAGGCACGGGCTCTCCTCCTGCAGGCGCCGGCCGCAGCGCTGATCAAAGCGCATCAAGCACTCGCAGCCCAAGGCCTTGGCATTGTCATTTATGACGCCTACCGGCCCTACTCGGTGACCCAAACCCTTTGGCAAGAGGCTACGCCTGAGCAGCGAAGACAGGGATTTGTCGCCGACCCCAGCACAGGTTCGATGCATAACCGCGGTTGTGCCGTGGACGTCGGCCTGTTTGAGCGATCCAACGGCAAAAGGCTCGAAATGCCATCCGCCTTTGACGAATTTTCACCGCGCGCTCACACGGGTTACACCGGCGGGGACCCCGCCACACAAGCCAACAGTCGCTTGCTACAGAATGTGATGCGCCACGTCGGATTTGAGGTCTTGCCCCAGGAATGGTGGCATTTCAATTTCAACGGCTGCGAGAACCAACCGATCCTCGATCTGGATTTCAGGGCGCCGCGTTTTTTGCCTGAGCCGGCTTGACGGTCTGTCGCACCATCGGTGTCCCGACCTGCGTTGACTCACCCCGATCCTCCGGTTTAGTGAGATTGGGATAGACGCCGCTGCGTTGGTAGGTCAGTTCACCCAGAGGTCGGTTAAGAGTGAACCCAGCGGGTCCGACAACCAGCGCGTTGGACGCGCGTTGGAACGCATCATGAGGGGGGGCAATTGAGGCGAGTCCCGTAAAAGGGGATGAGGCGACCAAGAGCGCACCACCGACAAGGGTCATGCCCACACCCACGGGTCTGAGCAGGAAGACGTCGGCCAGAATCGGCAGGACACCCAGATTGCGGCCCTTGCCGTAGCCCGCGTAGTTACCATACTGACTGCTGTCATCGTAACTGCTGGCGGCTGTTGCAGGCTCTGCCATCACTGGCATCGACACGACTGCAGTAGCAAACACCCCCGCGATCCCGAGCACCCTCAAAACGCGCATTTGATTCCCCGTCTCCAAGCATTGAATGGAACTACCCCGCCACTTTGGCGAAGCTAAAATCAGTCTAACAGAAGCACGCTCGGCAAACCCCGCCGCATGTGCCAACCCCATCGGAGCGATCAAGCGATTGAAAATCGCCCGGGTTCGTTATGGCGCAGGGGCCTTGATCACTTTCTGCCCTTTCAGGAAAGCCGCAACCCCCTCCGCGTCCTCCCAAAAGGCTTTGCCCGTCAGGGGCGTTATAGGCATCTCGGGTTTGTGGCGGACGCCCTCGACCCAGGTTGAAGGAATCACGAAGTAGGCACCGGAGTGCCCAGGCGTCAGGAAGGTTGCAAGGCCCGCCAGTCGCCCCTTGGCATCGAATAGGCCTCCGCCACTCCCCCCCAGCGTGAAAAAGGCCGTCGTCTGGATGAGAGCACCGCCCATCAGCGGATAGACTTGCGTGACACGTCCCTCCGCGTAAGACATTCCCAAGGCTCTGGGGAATCCGTAGTAAGAGACCATGGACCCGGGGCGAGGCACCACTCCGGTCCTCAGACGTGCGCCGTGCGAGCCGATACCCGGGACTTTGAGAAGGCAGAGGTCCTTGAAAGGGTCAGCCTTGAGTCGGGTGGCCTTGAAGCCCTGACCGGCCCTGAGGACGAGCACACGCCCGCCCTGACGGACGACATGGCAATTGGTCGCCACCCACTCCTGATCAATCAGAACGCCCGAGCCGAAATAAAAACGCCCCCCGGCATCTGTACCCTTAATCTGGACGACGGTCTGGGCCAGCGACTGACTGGGCTCAGCCTTGACCAAGAAGGCCGGAAGCAGCAAACACAGGCACCTTAACATCCACACAAACAAGCCCGATGGTCGAATCGATAGGCCCAGCCTGACCGACGTTTCAGATATCAAGTCCCGGTATTCCAAGCGCTTGTATAGTTCTCGCATTTTCCCCATCCTCATAGCGGGGCAAGGTGCCAAAGTGCCCCCATAATCGAAAGGCCAGAGCGCCGGTCAGAACCCGTATCGGGTAATCACGCGGCAGTAACTTGAGATAAGGCTGAATCGTGGAGAAGTCCTTGGCACCATATTGCTCCATGATCGATCGGAGTCCTCCATTCCGCGGGCCGATGTTATAGGCCAGAAGCCCCAAAAAAAGATCGCCGTGCATTTGCCGGAGGTAGTGATCAAACGTAGCAGCGGCCAGGTAGGCAGCATCTTCCGGGCGATTGGGATCGGGCTTCGGCACGTGTAGTTGGCCAGCCACTTTTGATGAGATCACGGCCGGAATAGCGGTGATCTGAAACAAGCCGCGTCCCCCATCCTGACTGTCTCTGGGTAAAAACGAGGATTCAGCCATCGCGATTCCGACCAGGATTTCGCCGTTGACATTAAAGGCCTTGGACGCCTTGCGGATTTCCTCTAGATAGGGCCTTGAGCGTTCGAGCATCACTAATACGCCGTCGAGCTCGCTGCGCCGGTAGTTGGCATAGACCTGATGGGCGATGGTCACCCGTCCTGCTTGCTCCGTACCTCCCACAAGCGACTTGAGACTGGCTAGGTCGTCTTTGAACGAAGGCCGCATGGCAAAGACGAGGGCTGCCATGAACACCAGAAACGCCACCAAGGCGGGTCTTTTGGGTCCTCCGGCCACCAAACGCTGGTGGATGTGCCCCCAAAGCCAGAGAAACAGTGAGCCGGCGATGGCGAGCCCGAAGACGGTCCCTGAGAACGGCAAAAGACTCTCTGTCAAACCGATCCCGCCAAACCAATGCGCCGCGTGGCCCAGTACGGAAATCGTGGCAACCAGCCCCGCGATTGCGAGAAATACCAGTTCAAGTGTGAGGTAGCCGAGGCGCTCCAGAGGATGGGTTGCTGGACGCTTGGCGCTTTTGGCAGCCGGATAGCGCTTGGAACCGACTGCAGGCGTCTTGCGGACTCCAGCCCCCTTTGGAGGCCGTGGCAAGCGACTGCCGGACTTAGGATTACTGTCAATCTTGCGGGCCACTGACACCTCAGGGAATTTGAAGGCAATAGCAACAGGTCGAAGGAGTGGACTTCACCGATCGCCCGGTCCTGAAACGATAGAATAGATCGCTCTCAACTCCATGGACATCCTCCCTTGTCTCGGCTGCTCATTTTGTCTGTCCTTCTTCTGTTTTGGTTCCAGCCGACCATGAGCGCCGGCCCGGATTCACCTGAACTCGAGCCGGTCATTCTTGATTTTCCGATTTTTCGTGGCGAGCGACTGGAGTTCTTTCGCCGAGCGGATTTTTCCAACTTTGATCCGGCCTGCCGGCCCTGTCTGGTTCCGCAAAACGTGAACTGTCCCTCAATGTGCTACCAGCAACTGCCCAGCCTAACCTTGGTCTGCGCCGGCGAAATCCGTGCCATCAGCCTTGGACCTCTCAATCGGGCTTTCAGGGGCAAGATACTGAGCGAACTTTTCAAGACCGATGCAATGGTCTGGATGACCAGCGAGGGGGAAGACATCACCCTCGTCCGGACCATTCGTAGCGAGGCAGGTGAACAGCCGGACCAGTATGCCGTGGATCTGGAGGGCATTGACGGCTTCAAAAACGCATTGATCCGGTCCACACCAGCGGATTTCAGCGAACTCAACCTCAAGATTGGTCCTCAACCCTACACCATCCCCCTCGATGCAAGAGTCAGAGGCGCCGTTCATGACTTTGTAAGGCAATGCCCTAATTAGGGCGAATTGGCCCCTGAACGCAGGTTACCCGCACTCAAACGCCGCACCAGCCACTTGATGCCAAACGTCAGAATCAAGAATGCGACCGTTGCGTACCCAAGGTATCGCCCGGCCTCTTGAAGGTTGGTTTGAATGGCCCCCGCACCGACCAGACTGGCGGTAATCCCCAAGGGCAGGAAGCCAATGAAGCTACCGATCCAAAAATCCCGATGGGAGACCGGACTCCAGGCCAACAAAATGTCATTGTATAGGCCCGCCAGAGGTAACTGGCGCACCACCAATACAGAAAACCAGCCCTTGCCGGCAGGCCGACTTAACGCAGCTAACTTGGGATATTTGTGAATGAGGGTTTCAGGCCGCGTGTGTCGGGCAATCAGAAAAAGCGCATAGGCTCCGGCAAGACTCCCCAGGTGGCTCCAGCCAAAACCGGCCTCAAAGCCCAATAGCCAACCCCCCATGACGCAGAAGATGAGCCTTGGCAGCCCCAAGGCGGTCCCCAAGGCAGCAGACAGGGCAAGTAGCAAACCGGCCCAGGGTCCGAGTTCCGTGACCAGCCAACGCAGACGATGGCCATAGAGCATCCAGTCATTCCAAGGCAGAGTCAGGATCAGCGGGCTCGCAAGGAGTAAAAGCCCCAAACCGAGGGCAGCACCTTTTTTGATCATCGAGGGGGCATCTTTCTGGAGAAATGAGGTCCAAGGGGTACCCCGTAGGACCAAGGGTATCAAATTAAACCCCGTGCCGTCGGGCTCGACTGGCACTTTTAGTGGACACTCTGTTTCGCAGATAAGCAGAGCGACCGTCGGCTTGAAAAATCGGCGGATTGCCTACGGGAAAATGGCAAATTCGAGTGATCTATGCGTGATTGTCCCGGTTGAGATTGGATGGTCCCCACGGTATAACATCGCAAAAGAGGGAATTTTTTAATGAATCAGCCGCGCGATACGCTCCTTCCCACCCAAGAGGTAAGTCTGGCTGACGTAACCCGACATGAGGCGCAACCGCCAAGCCAACCTCTGCCAGCCAAGGATCCGACTGCCAAGGCGCTTCAGGATCCCACCCGCTATGGTGATTGGGTGCGCGGTGGCCGGTGCATCGATTTCTGACCAAAAGCCGTGAAATCGCGTCCTCTATCCCCGCATTTGGGCATTTACCGGCTGCCGCTGACGGCTGTTTTATCCATTTCGCATCGGATGAGCGGGGTGCTTCTGGCCATTGCCCTTCTAGCAATCATGAGCCTTATTGGGTTGGCTGTCAGTGGATCGCCGCATTTCGACACGCTCAGAAAGTTGATGGAGAGCAGTGGCGGAATGCTGGTTCTCTGGCTTTTTCTGTATGCCTTCAGCGTTCATTTTTGCCACGGGGTTCGGCACCTGGTCTGGGACACCGGCCGCGGCTTTGATCGACAGTGGCAATCTCTCATGAATGCCGTTGAAGTTTTCGGAGGGGTCGTGCTCACCCTTCTCATTCGCGGCATTGCCTGCTGGCTTCAGGGTGGCTCACTGTGATGACTCCGTCAAGATCCAGGCGGTCGGGGCGCTTTGAGTGGCGTGCGATGCGCTTTCTGGCCTTCGCCATGGTGCCGCTGGGGCCTTGGGCTGCCTTGATACTTGCCCAACTCAATCAGGTGCCCGTAAATACCGCAAGAGCGTGGGTGCTGAGTCCAGCGCAATCCATTCCGCTGCTGACCTTTGCGCTGATCGGTTCCTTGCATGCGAGCATCGGGCTTCGCACCATCATCGATGACTATGTGCATCACCCCCTCGCCAAGCGCCTTGGGGTTTGGGCCGTCATGGTCATTCCGATGACTGTGCTGGTGATCGGCCTTACAACCCTTTTTTCACTGCTTGAAGGTGCCAATTAATGTCGACCCCCGCCTATCCACTGATCGAACATGAGCATGACGTTCTTGTTGTTGGAGCCGGTGGGGCGGGTCTTCGGGCTGCATTGGGACTTGCCGGAAAAGGGCTCAAAACCGCCTGCATGACCAAAGTCTTCCCCACGCGGAGTCATACCGTGGCCGCTCAGGGAGGGATCAGTGCGGCCCTCGGAAACATGGGGGAGGATGACTGGCGCTGGCACATGTACGACACGGTCAAAGGGTCGGATTGGCTGGGCGATCAGGATGCCATCGAGTTCATGTGCCGGGAAGCAATTCCGGCGGTGATCGAACTTGAACATTTAGGCGTCCCATTCTCACGAACCGAGGACGGCCGGATCTACCAGCGTGCGTTCGGCGGCATGACCACCCAGTTCGGGCAAGGACAGGCCATGAGAACCTGTGCTGCTGCCGATCAGACCGGCCATGCCATCTTGCATACCCTCTACCAGCAATCACTTAAACACGCGGTCGAGTTTTACATTGAGTATGTCAGTCTCGATCTCATCATGGATCAAGGTGTTTGCCGCGGTGTGCTGGCCTGGTGCCTTGAGGACGGGTCACTCCATGTGTTTCGCGCCCATCAAGTCATCCTGGCCACCGGCGGCTACGGACGCGCTTATTTTTCATGCACCTCCGCTCATACCTGCACCGGGGATGGCAATGCCATGGTGCTTCGGGCCGGATTACCCCTGCAAGACATGGAGTTCGTTCAATTCCATCCCACGGGCATCTATGGTGCAGGCTGCCTGATCACGGAAGGTGCCCGCGGCGAAGGTGGCTACCTGACCAATGCTGAAAATGAACGGTTCATGCCCCGCTATGCACCGAATGCCCGTGATCTGGCCTCGCGGGATGTCGTGAGTCGATCAATCACCATTGAGATCCAGGAGGGTCGCGGCTGTGGTCCTATGAAGGATCATGTGCATCTTCACCTCGAACATCTGGATCCCGCCCTGATCGAGGAACGGCTGCCGGGTATTACCGAGACTGCGCGAGTCTTTGGTGGCATTGACGTCCTCAAACAGCCAATCCCGGTACTACCCACCGTGCACTACAACATGGGCGGCATTCCAACCAACCATCATGCGGAGGTTCTGACCCTGGATCCACAGGGGACATCGACCGTGGTCGGTGGCCTCATGGCCATTGGTGAAGCCGCCTGTGTCTCCGTTCACGGGGCCAATCGCCTGGGATCCAACTCTCTGCTAGATCTGATTGTCTTCGGTCGCTCGGCCGCAAACCGGTGTACCGAACTCCTAGGGCGAGGTGGCGCTGCCCATGCACCCCTCACTAAAGAGGCCCTCGAGCCGTTACTCAGCCGTTTTGACCGCATCCGGCATGCACGGGGCAGCATTCTGAGTGCCGGACTACGGCTCGACCTGCAGCGGAGCATGCAAAACCATGTGGGTGTCTTCAGAAGTGGCTCGAGTTTGTTGGAGGGGCAAAAAAAGATCGAGGGTCATCTGGAAAGCTTTGCAGACGTCAAGGTGAATGACACCTCAATGATCTTCAACACCGACCTGGTAGAGACGCTGGAACTTCAGAACCTCTTGCAGCAATCCCTGATCACCGTTGCCGGCGCCATCGAGCGCAAAGAAAGCCGGGGTGCTCATGCGCGCGAGGACTACCCGGACCGGGATGATCAGAATTGGCTCAAGCACTCCATGATCTGGCTAGAGGGCCCAACGGGTACGCACCATGCCTCTCGTCCCGTTCGACTTGAGCCGATGTCCAGCGATGTGCAGGGTGTGGCGCTGGCCCGACGCACGTACTAACCGATCCGGGAGATTGAGAGTCATGGTCGAATTCACCCTCCCCAAGCATTCACGGGTTGTCGATGGCATCGAACACCCTCGCCCTCATGAAGCCGCACGCGTCATTCGGATTGAAGTCTACCGCTACGACCCGGACAGTGCCTTGAATCCCCGGCGGGACACTTTTTACCTCGATCGCGACACGACCGGGCCGATGGTGCTGGATGCCCTCTTGGCCATCAAGAATACGATCGACAGTACCCTGACGCTCCGCCGCTCCTGTCGCGAGGGGGTCTGCGGTTCGTGCGCCATGAATATCAACGGCAGAAATACCCTGGCCTGCACGCAGTCCGTTGACGCGCTCGGGGAAACCCTTCGCATCTACCCCCTGCCCCATCTGCCAGTCATCAAGGACCTGGTTGCCGATCTCACGGGACTTTACCGACAGTACCAGTCCATTCAACCCTGGCTCATGTCCGAATCCGTCCCGGAAGATGGCCGGGAACGCCGTCAAAGCCGGGAAGAACGCCATCGACTTGAGGGGCTGGTCGAATGCATTCTCTGTGCTTGCTGCTCGACGAGTTGCCCCAGTTACTGGTGGAATGGCGATCAATATTTAGGGCCTGCCGTATTATTGCAGGCACGACGATGGCTTGAGGACAGTCGCGACGAAAAGCAACGCGAGCGGCTCGACGCGTTGGATGACAGTTTCAAACTCTACCGCTGCCACACCATCATGAATTGCACCGACACATGCCCCAAGCATCTCAATCCGGCACAGGCGATCGCCGCCACGAAAAAGGACTTGTCAGAAACGCCTGAAAACGCATCGTGAGCGCAAAACTGAGCTGGTCCTGCCGTCGGGGCATGCGGGAACTGGACCTGCCTCTGCTTGGTTATCTGAAAACGCACTATTCAACGGCCGAACGCCCCGAGCAAGCGGCTTTCGAGTGGCTTTTGGAGAGAGATGACCTGGATATATGGAATTTTCTTTTTCGCGAAGACCTCTCACTCGCCCCGGATCTTGAGCCGCTCATCCGCAAACTTCGCCACTCCTGCAAGCCCTATTAAAAGTGATCCTTGAGACTTCGAAGTC
Source organism: uncultured Methylococcus sp. (assembly GCA_964386975.1). GTDB lineage: Bacteria > Pseudomonadota > Gammaproteobacteria > Methylococcales > Methylococcaceae > UBA6136. The sequence goes on along the minus strand of CAYLUS010000008.1, from coordinate 12,768 downwards.
GGGAAAACACCTCCAGATCGGGGGCTTCCGTGGACATGCCCAAGGTTTTCCGAATAGCTGGCGAATCCGGCCTTAAGAAGGGATTGGCCCTGCACTCCAGAGCCATTTCAGATGGGATCGTCGGCTGGTGATTGGCCCGCAGCGTGGCGACGCGATCAAGCCATGCCAGAAGGTCCTGGTTTTCCGGATCAACGGTTCTTGCAAAGCGTCCATTGCTCTCCGTGTACTCATGGGCGCAAAAAACCCGCGTCTCACCCGGCAGTTTTCGAAAGCGCTGCAGTGAAGACCACAAGGCGTCCGCCGTTCCGCCCAGCAGCCGACCACAACCCAGCGAAAACAGGGTATCACCGCAAAAAAGGGCCCTCTCCCCTTCAAACCAGTAGGCAATGTGCGACTGCGTATGTCCAGGGACCTCAAGCACCTGCGCTTCATAGCGTCCGATCCGAACCCGATCGCCTTCCTGAACCTCTCGCACAAGACCTGGAATCGGTTCACGAACCCCCGGACGAGCGACGATCTCGCACCCAGTCAAGCGACGAAGGCTTTCATTAGCGCCCACATGATCGCCATGGTGATGGGTGTTGAGAATCAAGCCCAAGGTCCAGCCTCGTTCTCTCAAGGCCCTCAGAACCGGTTCGGCCTCGGCAGGATCAACCGCCGCCGTGGCGCCGGAATCGGCATCGTGCAGCAGGTAAATGTAATTATCCTTGAGGACCGGGATCTGCAGGATGTCCATAGAAAGCGAAGTTTTCATCAATCGGATATGCTTGGCCTTGAAACTGGACCTGATTCTAAGCGTGGTCCTTATCTGATGCTCGCCCGAAAAGCGGCCTAAATCCAAACCCCTCAGACCCTTGGAGCGCACTCCCCATGATCTTCTGGCGTATCAAACCTCTGGACGACATTCTGGCTACTGCCGAAAAGAAATCCCTGCAGCGCACTTTGGGCCCATTGCAATTGACCCTTCTTGGTGTTGGCGCGATCATCGGTACCGGTATCTTCGTTCTGACCGCAGAGGCGGCGCAAAAGGCCGGCCCGGGCATGATTCTCTCGTTCGTGGTGGCGGGCTTTGTCTGCGCAGTGGCCGCCCTTTGCTATTCCGAACTCTCGTCCATGGTGCCCGTTTCCGGGTCCGCTTATACCTATACCTATGCCGTTCTGGGAGAACTGATTGCGTGGATGGTGGGCTGGGCGCTAGTGCTCGAGTATGCAGTCGCCTCCAGTGCCGTTGCCGTCGGTTGGTCTGGATACTTCGTGGGCCTTCTCGACCACTCGCTCGGAATCCATATTCCGGTTGCGCTGGCGAACGGCCCCTATGCCGGGGGCATCATCAATCTGCCAGCGGTTCTGGTCAGCCTCCTCGTCACCGGCCTTCTGATCGTAGGAACGCGGGAAAGCGCGACCTTTAACGCGATTCTGGTCGCTGTCAAGATCACTGCCCTCACTGCGTTTATTGTGATTGCCATGCCGGTCATGGACCAGGCGCACTTCCAACCCTTTCTCCCTATGGGCAATAGCGGAGTGGTCGCCGCGGCTGCCTCCATTTTCTTTGCCTATGTCGGATTTGATGCCGTCTCGACCGCCGCCGAGGAGACCCATAACCCCCAGCGAAACGTGCCGATCGGTCTTATCGGATCCTTGGGCATCTGCACGATTTTCTACATTCTGGTTTCAGCCAGCGCCATCGGGGCGATCGGCGCTCAGCCCATTGTGGACATGGCAGGCAATGCGCTCGAACCCGGCTCTGTGGCGCTCGCGGATCAATGCCAGAATCTCGCTTCAGCAGGGAAAACACCGCTGGTCTGCTCCAAAGAGGCTCTTGCCCAGGTGCTTCGGACCATTGGATGGACTCGAGTCGGCAACTTGATCGGACTCGCCGCGTTCTTGGCCTTGCCTTCAGTGATCCTGATGCTGCTGTTCGGTCAGACCCGCATTTTCTTCGTCATGGCCCGGGACGGACTTTTGCCCGAAGCCTTGAGCCGCATCCACCCACGGTTCAAGACCCCCCATGTAGTCACGGCAATCACCGGCGTGGGCGTCATGTTATCGGCTGCATTTTTCCCCGTCGGACGTCTGGCTGATGTCTCAAATTCGGGAACGTTGTTCGCCTTCTTTGTAGTCTCGCTGGCTGTCATGCTGCTGCGCATCAATGAAGCCTCCCGCAAACGTCCATTCAAGGTGCCTGCAGTCTGGATCGTTGCCCCTTTAGCAATGATCGGATGCGTGACCCTGTTTTACTATCTTCCGACAGAGGCCCAACTTGTATTCCCGATCTGGGGCGGTATCGGCCTGGTCCTCTACTTCATCTATGGCTTCAGACGCAGCCACCTGGCTTTCAAATAGGGCCTAAATGAATGGCCGGACTGAAGCGGTGAACCGCCTCAATCATTGCCCCGACATGCTCGGGGTTCACGTCCGGCCAGACCCCATGGCCTAGATTGAATACATGCCCCGTCCCGGGGCCATAAGCTAGAAGGATGCTGCGGACCTCTTCCTCCAATTGGGGAATAGGTGCATAAAGTGCCTGGGGGTCGAGGTTGCCCTGTAGCGCGACCCGGTGGCCCACCCGGCGCCGGGCGTCGCCAATGTCGGTCGTCCAATCCAGTCCCAGGGCATCGTAGTCTGAAGCAGCCATGGCTTCGAGCCATTGTCCGCCGCCTTTGGTAAAGAGAATGGCCGGTCGCCGCGTATCGCCCGAACCTAGCGTGAGTCGCTCGATGGAGCGCTTGGCGTAATCCAGCGAAAATGCCGCGTACTGGGACGGATTGAGGACACCGCCCCAGGTGTCGAACACCATCACCGCATCGACGCCAGCCTGAATCTGAGCCTCCAGATAAAGGGAAACGGCCCGTGCAAGCACGGCCAGTAATTCGTGCAACAGTGCTGGGCGCTCGTACATCATGCCCTTGATCTTTCTGAATTCCCGGCTGCTTCTGCCCTCTATCATATAGGTGGCAAGGGTCCAGGGACTTCCGGAGAAACCAATCAAGGGAACCCGGCCGCCCAACTCTCGCTTGATCAGACGGACTGCATCCGGTACATAACGCAGCGATGCCTCGGGATCCGGCGCACTCAGCCGTAGGACATCCTCCTGCGTTTGAATCGGATGCCGAAACTGGGGTCCCTCGCCTTCAACAAACTCAAGCCCCAGCCCCATTGCATCAGGAATGGTAAGGATGTCTGAAAAAAGAATCGCCGCATCCAGCCGGTAGCGATCCAGCGGCTGCAAAGTGACCTCGCAGGCCAACTCCGGATGGGTGCATAGGCCCATGAAACTGCCGGCCTGCTGGCGGACCCGCCGATACTCAGGCAGATAACGACCCGCCTGACGCATCATCCACACCGGTGTCCGCTCGATCGGCTGGCGCCTCAAGGCCCTCAGAAAGACGTCATTTTGAAGTAGTGCATTCATGCTAATTTCAGATACCGTCCCGCCTGTATGAGCGGGCACTTTGAGACGTGAAAAATGGCGTGGGATTAAATCCCGCGGGGCGGGGATCTCAATCACGACCCCCGGCCGTAGTGCTCGAGCGTTGCCCTGAGCTGGCTGATATCTACGGACATCGGCAGTGTGGCGCGACCGATGCTCTCAAGCAGAATCAGTCGGATCTGCCCTTCGAGGTTCTTTTTATCCACCGCCATATGCTCCAGAAAGTCCTCGACACCGAGGGCTTCAGGGGGGTCGACCGGAAGTCCAGCTGCCTTGAGTAGAGACAGGATACGTTCAACCGCCGTATCGTTTAGCCACCCGAGGCGTCGAGACAGGTCCGCCGCCTGACCCATACCGATAGCGACTGCTTCACCATGCAAGACCTCGCCATAGCCCAATCCCGTCTCGACCGCATGCCCAAAGGTATGCCCGAGGTTAAGCGTCGCTCTCTCTCCCGATTCCCGCTCATCGGCCGCCACCACCTCTGCCTTATTGAGGCATGAACGCTGGACCGCGTAGGCCAGCGCCTCGGCTTCACGGGCTAGAAGCCGGCCGAGATGCGCCTCGATCCAATCGAAGAACGCCGGATCCCGGATCAGTCCGTATTTGATGACTTCAGCCAAACCCGCTTTCAACTCACGGTCGGGCAAGGTGTCCAAGGTCGCCATGTCAGCCAGCACGCATTTAGGCTGATAAAAAGCCCCGATCATGTTCTTGCCACGAGGATGGTTGACCGCCGTCTTGCCACCGACGGATGAATCAACCTGGGCCAGCAAGGTCGTTGGAATCTGGATAAACGGAACCCCCCGCTGATAGGTGGCCGCCACAAAACCGGTCAGATCGCCAATGACACCGCCCCCCAAGGCAATCAGGTGGGCACTCCGTCCCATCTTGAGACGCAGCAACTCATCAAAGATCCGCATGGCCGAGTCCATGGTCTTGGAGGACTCGCCATCAGGAAGCACAACCGTTGCCACATCCAGGCCGGCCAAATGTTGGCGGACCCGATCCAGGTACAGGGGCGCCACGACATGATTGGTGACGATCATGACCTGACGGGAGTCGATGTGTTTCCTCAGGAGTTCCGGTTGATCAACCAGACCCTGCCCAATGTAGATCGGATAACTGCGATCGGCCAGTTCGACGGTGAGGGTATGCATGGGGATTTGTTTAGGACTTGCGATGGCGCGCCTTCAGGATTTGGCGAACCACCGAGCGGCTGGAATTATGCCCGGTGTCCACCGTCAGATCGGCCAGCTCACGGTAAATAGGCTCCCGGACATCAAAGATTTCCTGCAGCCGCTGCCGGGGGTTTTCGGTCTTAAGCAGTGGGCGGTTGGTGTCCTTATGCGTCCTTTCGAGCTGTTTCTCGACTGAACAATAGAGGTAAACCACGAACCCGCTGGTTTTCAAGAGCGTTTGGTTTTCAGGCAGCAGCACCGAACCGCCCCCGGTCGCCAAAACAATGTTGGGGATCGCCGTCAACTCCCGAATCACCTCGGCCTCACGTCGCCTGAAACCGGCCTCTCCCTCGTAGTCAAAGATCATGGGAATGGAAACACCGGTCTTGCGTTCAATCTCCTTGTCACTGTCCAGCATTTCACCACCCAAGGCCTTGGCCAGGAGTCGACCAACGGTACTTTTTCCGGCGCCCATCGGGCCAATGAGGAAGATACTGGGGGCGTTGCGCATGACGGGCCAAGCTTGAAGAGACCCGTCGATCATAGCATGCAGGGCATGCTCTTCTTTCGTCGAGCCGTGGGATTTCAGGTGATAAAAAAAACCTCCAGGGAAGCGGAAGTCCCCGGAGGTTTTTTAGGCGCTCAGGCGATGTGCCTAGGGCTTCGTCTTTGGCACCGCCGGGGCGTCCTTGGGGACGGCTGGGAGGGTTGCCGGAACGGCCGGTACTGCTGGAGCTGCTGTCGGGGCCTCGACTTCCTTTTTGGGTGCCTCTGGCAACTTCTTTTCAATCTTGGCCTTTTCCTGCAGTTTGGCGAGGTGATCCTGCAGCTTACGGGTCTGCACCATCCCGCGCAGCTGATCCTTGACCGCTTCAAACGGCGGCACCGGCTGCTCACGCGACTCCTCACGCTGAATGACATGCCAGCCAAACTGACTCTGCACCGGGGTCTTGCTGACTTCGCCATTCTTTAGGGTAGCGACTGCATCTGAAAAGGGCTGTACCATCTGTTGCGGGCTGAACCAGCCCAGTTCGCCACCCTTGTCCTTGGAGCCTGGATCCTTTGAGAACTTCTTGGCCAAGGCCTCAAACTTCTCCCCCTTGCCCAGCTTCTCAATCACATCCTTCGCGGCGGCTTCAGTCTCAACCAGAATGTGACGCGCCCGGAATTCAGAGTTGCCGGCAGCACCCACCCGTTCGTCATATTCCTTTTTGAGGTCTTCCTCGGTGACTTGCGCATTTTCGATGAACTCCTCAGCCGCTGCCTGAGAGAGCATCATGCGTTCTGCATTCTCAAGCTTGGCAGCCAACTGGGGATCCTTCGCCATATCGGCGGTCAAGAGTTCTTGCCCCAAAAGTTCACGCTTGATCAGTTCATCGATAATCTTATCGTCTGGAACCTTGTTCTCCCCCCGGCGCTCATTGACTTCCTGAGCAAGGATCTCGAAAGAGGCCTTGCTGATGGCTTTGCCATTGACGGTAGCAACCACATCCCCCGCGGCAACAACCTGGGGACCCTTATTTTCAGATTGACCACAGCCTGCAACCAGCAAGGTCAGACCGACGGCAGGAATCAACGCAATTCGCTTCATGATGATGAGTTACCTCTTGTTTATGAATTTCAAATGACTTCTGAAGGAGTGAGCGCCTTAATAATCAAGGCATGGATATCGGTCTGCATGAGGGTCCCGAGTGATTTGTAAACCAGCTGATGGCGCTGAACCATCGACTTGCCTTCAAAGGCTTCGGAGACAATCTCAACCGAAAAGTGTCCGCCACCACTTTGCACAGCCCCTGCATGACCTGCATGGGCCGCACTGTCATCCCGTACCGCAAGTTGGGTGGGATTAAGCGCTTGGGAAAGCCGCTCCCGTATTTGATTCACGCGTTCGCTCATTTTGGAAATACCTGCTTGAAAGGCTTGACTTCAACCGACTTGAAAACGCCGGTCAGTGTGTAGGGATCCGCGGCGGCCCAGGCCTCGGCCTCCGCAAGGGTGGAAAACTCCGCCACAATCAGGCTGCCGTCAAAGCCCATGGGTCCTGGGTCTTCGGAAGGAATGGCCGGAAACGGCCCTGCCAACACCAAACGGCCCTCGTCCTGAAGGGCCTGAAGACGGACCAGATGTTCCGCGCGCACGGCCAGTCGCCGATCCAGGCTGTCGGGATGGTCACGGCCAATGATGGCGTACAGCATTTAACGGTCACCCTCGCTGGGTTGCGGCAGGTGGCGCGTCAGGTAGACCGACTGCAGCAAAATAAAGACGATCGTAAGACCTAACATGCCGAATAACTTGAAGTTGACCCAGACGCTTTCCTCAAACGAGTAGGCAACATAGAGATTGACGCAACCAATCACCAGAAAGTAGAGACTCCAGGCCAAATTCAGGCGTTTCCAGACAAAACCAGGGAGTTCAATCTGCTCGCCCATCAGGCGCTGAATGACCGGTGCCTTGCCAATCCACTGGCTGCACAGGAAGACGAGTCCGAACATCCAGTTAAGGACCGTTGGCTTCCATTTGATGAAGGTTGGATCCCTCAGGAACCAGGTGGCACTGCCAAAGACCACGATCAGCACCAAAGAAATGAGATGCATGGTTTCGAACTTCCGGGTCCTGATCCAGGTATAGGCAACCTGAATCACGGCGCCCGCAATCGCTGCCAGCGTGGCGATGTAGATATCCGACATCTTGTAGGCCGCAAAGAACAAGACGACCGGGAAGAAATCGACCAGAATTTTCATGCTGTTTGAAGAACCCGTGGTTTGGGGTGGGTCGCGATAGTAGCGAAATTCAAGAAGGAGCCATACTCCTGCGGGGACGACCTGCGAGGCAGACGGGAGTTGGCCTCATGCAGGTATAATGTAGTCATTATACCGAATTTCAAGCAGCTGCCGGCTGCACAACTTTCACGCCCTATGGAAGCACCGATGGATGAGAAAACCCGCATTGAATTGGAAGCTGCGACATTTAGGCGGCTCATTGCCCATCTGAGCGCTCACCCGGAAGTGCAGAATATTGACCTCATGATACTCGCGGATTTCTGTCGCAACTGCCTGGCCAAATGGTACTCGGCGGCGGCTAAGGAAAAGGGGCTTGCATTGGATTATGCCGAGGCTCAGGAACTGATCTACGGAATGCCCTACGAGATCTGGAAACAACGCCATCAGCAAGAAGCCACGCCAGAGCAGATGGAGGCGTTTAAGAAGCGCCAACAAGCTCAACAGGCCGCCCAGTAGTCACTGAAGCGCTTGATGATTCACGCTCCCGCACCGCTTGGGCCTGTCATGCTCGATGTCGAGGGATTCGACGTCAGTGCTGAGGAAGCCGAAAAACTCGCTCACCCGGCCGTCGGCGGATTGATCCTGTTTCGCAGGAACTACGAATCCCACGCGCAACTCGAGGCGCTGATCCAGTCGGTTCGCAAGTCACGGCCCAATCTGCTGATCTCGGTGGATCATGAGGGGGGGCGTGTCCAACGTTTTCGCGAGGGGTTCACGCGACTTCCGGCCGCCTCAGCGTACTCCAACGTCAGCGATGACCTGATCGAGCGAGCGGGATGGCTGATGGCCGCCGAGCTCAGAGCCTTCGACATCGACTTCAGCTTTGCCCCGGTTCTCGATGTTGAAAGCGGAATTAGCCGCGTCATCGGTGACCGTGCGTTTGGGACCGAGCCTGATGCGGTGGCGCATCGTGCATCCGCTTTCGCTCGTGGCATGCACCGGGCGGGCATGGCTCGGGTAGGCAAGCACTTCCCGGGTCATGGCGGTGTTATCGGCGACTCCCACCATGAACTACCGGTGGATCCAAGACCATTGACGGCCCTTCAGGCTCGGGATCTCCTACCCTTTAGGCAACTGATTGCCGACGGCCTTGAAGGGATCATGCCGGCCCATGTGATTTACTCCGACATTGACCCAATGCCTGCCGGCTTCTCACGGTTCTGGATACAGACGGTCCTGCGGGAAACCTTAGGTTTTAACGGGGCTGTTTTCAGCGATGATCTGTCGATGGCAGGCGCACGGTTCGCGGGGGGCTATCCCGACCGGGCGGCGCATGCACTTGAGGCAGGTTGCGACATGATTCTGGTTTGCAACGCGCCAGGCGCCGCAGCAGAAGTCCTCGATCAGATGCACTCCGGATGGCTGGGCGGCGACCGCCAACGGCGACTTGAACGCCTTAGAGGGGGACCTGCAACTGATCTTGCAACCCTCATGGCAACACCCCAATGGCACTCCACCCACCTCGAATTGGCACATCTGGTCAATGAATAAGCTCACCTTTGAGGAAGAGATTCAAAGCGTCATCCGGGAGGCGGAATGCCTTCACGACCAAGCCACGGTGCGAAAGGCCATTGATCGCCTGTCACATGAAATTGCGGATACCCTTGGCGATCGTTATCCTCTGGTACTGACTGTCCTTAACGGTGGCCTTTTTTTCACCGCCGAACTGCTTCTGAAACTGCCTTTTCCGCTTGAACTCGACAGCATCAAGGCCGGCCGTTACCGCGGGGAAACAACGGGCGCTGACATGCACTGGAGCCTGACGCCCTCGATCTCACTCATGGATCGAACCGTATTGATTCTCGATGACATCCTTGATGAGGGGTATACCCTCAAGGCAATCAGCAGTTTTGCAAAAGACGCCGGTGCACGCGAAATTCTCAGCGCGGTCCTCGTCGATAAGCAGATTGAGACCCCGAAGGCATCGTCTGCGGACTTTGTCGGGCTCACAACCCCGAACCGGTATCTGTTCGGATACGGTTTAGACTACAAAAATCAACTTCGGCACTGGCCGGGCATCTTTGCCTGCAAAACGGTTTACTGACATGGCCCCATTGACTGCCCTCATCGGAGGCACCGGGCTTTCGAGCCCGGAGCACTTCAAACGCATCGAGACCCTTGCAATCGATACGCCCTTCGGACCGCCCTCAGCACCCCTGCTTCGGGGCGAATTTCACGGCCATGACATCCTGTTTCTGGCACGCCATGGCAATCCCCATGTCCTGCCACCGCACAAGGTGAATTACCGCGCCAACCTCTGGGCAATCCACTCGCTCGGGGTTAAATACGTCTTGGCCGTTGCCGCAGTCGGTGGCATTACACCGAAAATGGGCCCAGCAGTAATTGCGATTCCCGATCAGATCATCGATTACAGCTATGGGCGGGCCACTACGTTCTTTGAGGAAAACCTCGAGTCTGTGACCCATATTGATTTTACCGAACCTTATTCCCCAAGACTCCGCCAGAGCCTCATTCAAGCCGCTCAAAGGGCGAACCTCTCGTTCGTTGAAGGGGGTGTGTACGGCTGCACTCAAGGGCCTCGCCTTGAGACGCCCGCCGAGATCCTTCGCATGGAGCGCGATGGCTGTGACTTGGTTGGGATGACTGGCATGCCCGAGGCCTGTCTGGCCCGGGAACTTGGGCTGGAGTACGCCTCGATCTCGGTGGTTGCAAACTGGGCGGCGGGCAAACAGCAAGGCGAAATCACTATGAGCGAGATCATGGCTAACCTCGGGCTGGGCATGAAGCGAGTTGCAACCCTGATTGACCACTGGAAAATCCCAGAGGGCGCGGGCTGACCTGCGTTTAATCCACTCCCAGAATCCATCCCTCCAGAGCGATCTGTTGCGGTGGTAACCGTGAAGCTGGGTGAGCAAACCAGACTTTGAGGAGATCGGCTTCATCCGCATGCATGAGCCGCTTTGCCACCACGAACGCATCCCTTTGATCGGGACCCAAATCCAAGGGCACTGAGTCCTTCAGAGAGCCTGACCACAAGGCGGGGTAAGTTTCAAGAATGACGGAGACTCCGGCAGGAGGCTCGAGCCCATCATAGGGCCAGACATGCAACCGTGAACCAAACTCCATCTTCAACTTTAATAGCCATGGAAGTCCTGCATGAGTCGATTTGGCAACGGATCCGGGCACATCAAAATGAAAGACTGATTTGGCGCTCGCACGCTTTTCAGTCTCACGGCGCCAACGCGCATCACCCTGCCGCTTCTGATCATGGCAATTAGAGCGAAGGCTTTGCACAGAGCATCGGTCGGTCGGCCAGTGCTTTAGAAAATCATCCAGAGCCTCACGCCAGGAACTCAATCCATGCGCTTCAAAGTAGGCATAAGGGAAAGAAAAGCCATGATCGACCCCAATCAATAAAGGCCCGCTCTCAGATATCCATCGCCTCAAATGCTGATAGAGCGATGCTCTAGACCAGAAGGCCCCGTCGTCAAGCAATTCGATAGGCTCTTGCCCGCTCGATGCCCTGAAGCACCTGATCCCAGTTAGCCTCTGTTGGGGACCGCCAGCACCTGAGTAGTCAATTCCAAGGTAATTTCGATAACAAGGCAAGGCTAACTTAGTTGTCTTTTCTCGTTTGAGGAGTCCAGATTATCTGGTCAAACGGTATCCCAAGGTCGGTTGCTTTCCTGATGAGACTCTGACGCAAAGCATCATCAAGTTGCTTTTCCCTGGCGAGTATCCAGAAATAATCTCGATCATGCCCGATCACCATCGACCACTGATAGTTCTCTTGATCAAGGGCGACGACGTTGTAACCACCATAAAATGGTCCAAAGAAACTGACTTCCAGCGCCCCCTCCTGAGGGGAACCCGCCCACTTTGCCAAACCATGAGCCTCACGCCACTCCCCCTGGACGGCATCATAGCCCCGATTGATAACGTCAATTGAGCCGTCCGGCCGGTTAAGGTAGGTGGCGACAATATCGGTTAGACCTCTTTCAAATCGATTGTCAAGACGGGCAATCTCATACCACCTCCCGAGGTAGCGCTTGGCATCAAATGGCCGCACGACAGAGATTCCAGGAGGTGGTCCTGAGGCGCAGCCCGAGAGACCCGACAGCCCTATCAAAACCGCAGCAAGTAAAGCAAAAACCCCAACCGGTTTCATCTGGAGACCGCGACTGATTGACCGGATACTCTGCCCTTGAGTGACGGCGTCCAAAAAGCCCTGTCATTCAGCATTTATAGCAAGCCCATCTGGCGAAAGAATCGACTAGTTCAGATTCTCAATTATGAATTGCCTGATGCCCGAATTTGAAACGCGAGTGTAAACACCGGGGGTGTCGCCTGCGCAACCTATTCCCCAACTGACGATACCGAGTTGCACAAACTGTCCGTTAACCCCCCTAAAAAGAGGGCCACCGCTATCACCCTGACAGGTATCAACCGGCCTTGCTGTTGCGCAAATCTGTACGGCGGGATCAATCTTCAATCCTTTGCCAACAAACGATCGGATACAGCGGCGGTCTGAAACAATCTGGACCTTGCCCTGTTGCATTTTCGATGGCACGACTGGCGAGCCGTAAAATGTGGCACCCCAACCCGCCACAATAGCCCGGTCACCGGTATCGTCGTCATAGGACTGATCCGCAAGAACAACTGCTGGCAGTCCAACGACTGGCGAATCAAGCGTGAGTACTGCCACGTCATTACTGTCGGTAGCTCCGGTGTTGTAGTTTTGAGCGACTGAAATCGATTGTATGTTGCGCTTTTGCGCGCTGGCATCAGCGTAATTGGTGATGCCAGCAGTCACCGTGAAGAGCGCGGGATCTTCAACCGTCAGGCTGCCATCCGTTTCTCTTTCCGCAAAACAATGGGCTGCAGTCAGCACTTTGGTTGCGGAAAGAAGGCTGCCGCCGCACCAGTGTCCATAGGGGTTTCCCTTACTATCGACGCCCTGCCGTTGAATGCCGACGATGAAAGGATACGCTCCAGCCGCCACAGGATCGCCATTAACGACTCTCGGCTTGAGATCACCCGCGAAGCTCACACAAGGGGAAGATAGCAAGAGTGACAACAACGCTACGCTTAAGACTGAGGCACTGGGTTTCTTCATTTGGGTTGACTCCGGACAGCTTTAACAAAAGGAAGCGTAGATTTTCCTACTTCAATTCTGAGTTCAAAGTTCCTTCTAGCATTTAAAGAGCACGAATTCAATTTTATCCTCGTCAAAAAGCCGTTGCTAAACCCGGACAAAACAACCCGCCCTAAATCCGCGGCTTGAAGAAATCAAGGACCCACTTCTTTATGGCCATGAGGCAAAGTCCACTGGTTTTGGGGCCTCTGGCAAACGGAAATATACGGGAAATCAATCAAACCCCCGCTTGGTGTTCGATCACCTCAAAATATCAAAGAA
>CAYLUS010000007.1:0-69151 GCA_964386975.1 uncultured Methylococcus sp. | reverse complement strand
GCGCTCTCCTTCCTCCCCATGAATGGGGAGGTTTGACGCGCTTCCCGATCAAAAAGCGTCTGGCATTCCATGCGGTGAGTGCATCGCAGATCCTCGGCATTTGAATCCTATCCATTTAGCGAAATGAGAGGACCCGAGATCGCCACACCTAAGGCATCCACCTTGATGGAGGAGGCCCCCATCGTGATGGAAATTTCGGTTGGCGTGATCTGGATTTGGGAGGTTGCGACGTTGAGTGTGATTGATGTCGTGGAGCTCAAAGAGAACTCCTGGAACGACTCCAGCTGGGTTGTGGTCATCGATTTTTGGTTGATGGCCTGGTCGACGTTCACGGTCATGGACCCGGAAATGGTTTTCTGTTGATTGCCGCCGATCTCCGTCGTCTGGTCCTTTTCCACCGTGCGGATCTGCTGTCCGCGAATCACGATGGTTTGATCTTCGTGCACTTCGAGGTGATCCGAGGCATCAATGGTCGTATCCCGCTTGGCCTTGATGGTATTGCGTTGATCATTAAGGACGGTCGTTTCCATATCCCGTTGGGCGTGAATCAAGAATTTTTCATCGCCGGCGGTATCGGTCATGGACAGTTCGTTGTATCCATTGCCTTTGTGCGTGGCGCTTTTGATGCCGCTGGTCACGGCTCCGCCCGGCAGGGAAAACGGCGGCTTTAAATCACTGTTGTACACACGACCGGTCACAATCGGTCGATCCGGATCTCCATCAATGAAATCGACGATGACCTCCTGCCCTATGCGGGGTATGGAAAGCGCGCCCCAGCCCTTGCCCGCCCAGGGGTGGGAGACCCGCACCCAGCAGGATGCATGATCATCCTCCTGGCCATAGCGGTCCCAGTGAAACAGGATCTTGATTTGGCCGTGCTCATTGGTCCAGATTTCCTCGCCGGGCTTGCCGACGACCTTGGCCGTCTGGGGGCCATCCATGGTGGGTTTTCGGGTTCGTCTGGAGGGCCTGAAGGTACGATCCCGCTTGATGGCGTCGAACTCAACCTCGATGAGCCGGTTTGATGCTGCATCGGTTGAGGCATACGCGTTATTGGCGATCTTGATCTTGGTCCGGGTCAGGACATAGCTGCGATTCAGTGCGTCGCTGGCATGCCCTTCGAGATTCAGGTAGTCGCCAGACTGCAAGAACTCGATGGTGCCTGAGCCTGAAAAGCGCTCTTGCGTGGTGGCGATCTCCTCCATCCGGATGTCGGTCACCGCCTGTCCGTCCTGGCTGTTGCTGTAGCCCCCTGGATAACTGAAGCATTCGAGGTCACCGACGGCATGCGCGTTGTTACAGAAGGCAATCGTCTCCAGACTGTCTTTCGGCTTTACAAAGTCGTAATCCCTCTGGCTGTACACGCCGGATTCAAAGTCCCGAATCTGATACCAGGCATGGATATGCTGCTCGTCCCTCTGCCCCAGATTGCTGGCGGGATAGTATTTTGATTTCCTGTTCAGGCTGGACTGCCGCAGGCCCTCTGGCGAATCGGCAATCACCATGATGTGCCTGTCCCGTGTGTGCTCAAAATAATAAAAAATGCCGTCTTCTTCCATGAGTCGACTCATGAAGTCAAACGCGCTTTCCTTGTACTGGACACAGTATTCTCGGGACCGATAGGTCTGGGTCGTCTTGAACTCGAAATCCTGAAAGCCGTAGTGTTCAAACAGGGACCGCATGATTTCGAGGCTGGTCTGATTCTGAAAGATCCGGCAATCCATGGTTTTGCTTAGCAGCCAGAACCAAGGTCTGAGTTTCAGAATGTATCGGAAGAACCCTTGCTCTGCAGGGGCTTGACGAAAAGAAACAACGTGGCCATTGAAAAATCGTGAGGACGCATCCTCAAGATCCATTTCGACCGTGATGGGCTTGCCAATCAGTTTCTCGGGATCAATATTCGGATTGGCACTGTAAAGGTCGAGGGTAAAGGCAAAGGGCTCAGAAAAACCCTCAGTCCCTTCCATGGCATGAAACAGCAGTTTGTCTTTTCCCAGTGGGGTCGTAACGGAAAAAATGCGAAGATCTTGAGATGCTGGCTTCAGTTTAAGACCCATATCGATGACCGTCAGATGATGGAAGAGTGCTTCGGCTCGAGGTGCTCAGGCCCCGGAGTGGAGCCAGAGAGCAGAAATTGCCGCCAGGGGGAAGGCCAGAATCTCGACGTCCAGATGCCCCAATTCCAGCCCATAGGGGTTGCCTCCCGGGTTCCAGAGTACCTATGCATAGCGGTAAGTGAACTCGCTGGACTCGACCCCAATTTCAATGCTTTTGATGGTTTCGCCATTCATCTGGCGTCGCAGGATCTCTTCGCTGATTTTTGGAAGGATGCTGTTGGTCAGGATGGAATCAATGATGCGCCCCCCACTTTCCATCTCTGTGCACCGCGAATTAATCAGGCCAATGACCTCATCGTGATATGTCAGGGTCGTGCCATGATTCATCGCAATGCGTTGCTGAATGCGTCCAATTTGAAGTTCCGCGATCGCGCGAATCATTTCATCGTTGAGCGGGAAGTAGGGGATGACCACCAGACGACCGAGCAGAGCAGGGGGGAATACCTTAAGCAGCGGGTCTCTTAGGGCCTTGGCAATCCCGTCTGGATGAGGCATTAACTCCGGGTCCTGACACAAGCTCATGATCATGTCGGTACCGACATTGGTGGTCAGCAGGATCAGGGTGTTTTTGAAGTCGATGATGCGGCCCTCGCCATCTTCCATCCAGCCCTTGTCGAAGACTTGAAAGAACAGTTCGTGAACATCCGGATGTGCCTTTTCGATCTCATCAAGCAGCACCACAGAGTAGGGTTTTCTTCTGACGGCTTCGGTCAGCACGCCACCCTCACCATAACCCACATAACCCGGTGGTGAGCCCTTGAGCGTTGAAATGGTATGCGCTTCCTGATATTCGCTCATGTTGATGGTGATGACGTTGTGCTCCCCTCCGTACAGCGTTTCCGCCAGAGCCAGAGCCGTCTCGGTCTTGCCAACCCCTGAGGTTCCCGCCAGCATGAAAACTCCGATGGGTTTGCTGGGGTTGTCCAGGCCTGCCCGCGAGGTCTGGATGCGCCGACTGATCATCTCCAGTGCATGGCGTTGACCAATGATTCGCTTTTCCAATGACTCGGCCAGATTCAGGATGGATTCAATTTCATTTCTGACCATCTTGCCGACCGGTATGCCGGTCCAGTCCTGAACGACCGACGCAATCGCCTGTTGATCCACGCTGGGGAGGATTAAAGGATGTTCACCCTGAATCTGCCCCAATTCGGCCTGCAGAGTCTGCAACTCATCCAGTAGTGTGGCAGCGGCGGGTGCCGATTCAGTGGACGTCTCCCCATCGATGGTCTGGTTGTCTTTTCGAAGGGTTGCCCGTATCTCGAGAATCCGGCCAACAAGTCGGTTCTCCTCTGCCCAACGCGCTTTGAGAGGTTCCAGACGATCGCGTGCGTTTGCGAGTGTCTCGGCGATTTTGGTCCGTTTCTCGCCATTTTCGACCCCCATCCGCGACTCCTTGCCGAGGATATCAAGCTCGGTTTCAAGTAGCAGAATCTGCTTTTCGCAAGCATCAACGCTCGCAGGTGTTGCGTGTTGACTGACCGCAACGCGGGCACAGGCAGTGTCCAGCAGGCTTACTGACTTATCGGGTAATTGCCTGGCAGGGATGTACCGGTGTGAAAGCCGGACGGACGCTTCGAGCGCCTCATCCAGGATCAGAACGTTATGGTGTTTTTCCATGATCGCAGCCACCCCTCGCATCATGGCGATGGCAATGGCTTCACTGGGTTCATGCACCTGGACCACTTGGAACCTTCGGGTGAGGGCAGGGTCCTTTTCGATGTGTTTTTTATATTCGGCCCAGGTTGTTGCGGCAATCGTCCGAAGCGTGCCCCTCGCCAATGCAGGCTTGAGCAGATTGGCCGCATCTCCGGTGCCGGCTGCACCGCCTGCACCGACCAGGGTATGGGCTTCATCAATGAAAAGGATGATCGGTTTGGCTGAGGACTGGACCTCATCAATCACCGAGCGCAAACGGGCCTCAAATTCACCCTTCATGCTTGCGCCGGCCTGCAGAAGGCCGATGTCAAGGGACTTAAGAGCGACATCCCGCAGCGGCGGGGGGACATCTCCAGATGCGATCTTGAGTGCAAACCCTTCGACCACGGCGGTTTTGCCAACCCCTGCCTCTCCGGTCAGTATGGGATTGTTCTGCCGACGACGCATCAGGATGTCGATGATCTGGCGAACTTCATCCTCGCGGCCCACCACCGGATCGATGTTTCCCTTGCGGGCCTGCTCGGTCAGATCGATCGTGTATTGTTCCAGCGCCTGAGTGGATCCGGGCAGTGCTGTTCCGCCATTGGCTGCCGGGCTGAAGTCCCGATCGGTTATCGCCTCTTCGGCCTCTGTTGATCCTGAAAGAATCTCGTCAAAGTGATCCGAAAGTGTTTCGACCTTGATTTTTTCAAACTCCAAGGACAAGTCGAGAAGCGCTGAACGGAGATGCCGGGTTTTCATGATTCCAGCGATCAGATGGCCGCTACGAATCTTGCTGGCCCCAAACAGCAGGCTTGCATACACCCACGATCGTTCGATGGCGTCCTCGATCGAGGGAGCAAAGTCGGAAATCGAGGTCGCTCCACGAGGCAGACGATCCAGTGAGGCCACCAGGTCGCGAGCCAGACGCGACTCGTCGAGGTCGAAATGCCGGATGATCCTGATCAGATCAGAATCGCTACTCTGGACCATCTGATGTAGCCAGTGATTGAGTTCCACATAGGGATTGCCTCGCAACTTGCAAAAGACGGTTGCACCTTCGATGCTTTTGAAGCAGAAGGCATTGAGTTTTCCAAAAAGCGTGGAACGGCTGATTTCACTCATGGGATCTCCTGATTGGAATTCTGCCTCGCACTCATCACAGACAGGAATCCTGAGTGCGGTTAACGGTCGTGTAATTGAGGGTTAAATCATCAACCCAATCCTTTTGACGGGGGGGGCCAAGCCAGCTTGACCAGCCGAGGCATTGTTGCCCATTCAGTTGGAGGGGCGGAACCTCGTCCCGTTTGAGCTGGAGATTGACGCCCCATTCCAAAAAACCACCCTCATAGGTTTGGATGACGGCATCCAAGATCCTGATTTTCTCGCCATGCGGGAGCAGCGCCAAATAGGCCTTCAGGGAGAGTGGTCCGAGGATCAGGTGAAAACGGCTCTGGCAATCTCGGGTTCGCTCCCCGAGTATCGCGGATTGTCCTAAGGAACCGGTTCTGGGTGAAGCGCCGAGTTGCGTTTGTTCCTCTCTTGGAATGTCGAGCCAATGAGGGACAAACTCCAGGAGGCGGCAGGGAATGCCCAGCACATTGGTCACCAGAGTTTCCAGTCCCTCCGCATGGCGTGTCTGACAGGCGAGCAATCCTGCGTGATAGCGCTTGGATGTATCCTTTAGCGCGTCCTGATGTGCGAGGCTCTCAAAGCCAAGACCGAAGAGGGACGCGACCCAATCGGCATAGGGATTGCGATCCCAGGGGGCTTCGTTTGCACATGGCTGGGCATTCGCCCATGCCCTGTAAAAAAAGCAGAGCATTCGGTGATGAAAAACATCAGAAAATCGGGCGAGCGTTGGATCCTTGAAGTGCCTGAGCCGTTCACCCGCGAACTCGGTCAGATGGTTCGGTAAGGGGCCCTGTGGACCGAATAACCCGAGAAAGAGCACTTCGAGGCGTCCAAAGTCGGCATGGTTGTCCGCCTTCAAGGCGCTGATCGTCGTCGGAGCAAATGCAAGATCGGGGGGCTGGCCGAGGCGAATCGGGTCGTCGGATGCGGATAATGACGTTCCCAACCGGGGCTTGCTGCTGCCATAGTGGCTCTCAACAATCCTAAGCGCCTGATAAAAGTCATAGCGCTCGGGATTGCTGGCAAGGCCCTCGATCAGAGCGTCTGTCGGGTCCCGGTCCGAGCTGGCCATCGCATGATCTCTCCCCGTTCGGTCGTTTCCATTCGGGTTTCCGTAAATGAGTTGATGGCGGCATATCGCGCGAGGAACCGCTCAAGGACCGCCCCTAGTAAAAAGGCGCCCGTTCCCTCATAGGCGGCCTCATCAAATTTCAGCGTAACGGTTTTTCCCCGACCAAAGACGATGGGGCCAACACCTGGGATCCGCCTGACCACGCGGGTGGACTCGACATGGAGGAGGCCCGAGATTCTCTTGTGAATATCCTGATCCTGAGGACCTGCATACAGGGACAGAAGCTCCCGGAGTGCGACGGCTCCCCGTTCCTTGTCCTGATCGACCAGGCTGAGATAGTTCAGCGCGAGGTGACTGATCAGGCGCCAGGCGGTGTGGTCCTCGGCCGCAGAGGGTTTGGGTCGTGTAGGCCCGATGAGACAGCGAATGGCGGTGATTGGCCCCCCCTCGACCAGGGTCAGGTCGGTCTGTCCAACCCCCACGGGCATCAGAAAGGGAAGGTCCCGATTGGTCGTGAGGACATGAAGCGAAATCTGGTCTACGCCTTCTGGGCAGGGTGCACCGGAAGCACTTACCAGGCTCAGGTAAAGCTCGCTCCCCGTATACGAAGACCGGGGCCCGCGACGGTTCTGATTTGAAGAATGCAGGCGCTTGTTCCGCTGGCTCGTATAGTAGCTGACGGATGCATGCCCATGCTGGTGGCTGGATCCGAAAAGTGGCAGGAGTGGTCGACGACCGTCCGGTTGCAGACCCACGGTTTCTGCCTCCAGGATGGAGTGGATTTCAAAATCAAGAGGACGGCTCCGGTCAACAACCACATGCAGTTCCCGCCGGGTCGGATCGATCTGGATTCGATCCGTTCGTTTCGGGAACAGATTGATGACAGGGCTGCAGAACAAGGCCACATTTTCGTCTCTGACAGCATTGATTAGACCTTGATCGACCCGGTGGGTGAGAAAGTAGAGGTCGATTGTTTCCTGTTCACCCCAAGCCTGGGTGGCTTCGAGCCCTTGAATTTCGGAAAACAGAAAGCGCTCGGGCATCGCAAAATATTCTTGCAGCAGACGGTAGCCCTCAAAGCTACGGCCAGAAGCAGGCAGGAGCGTTTCTCCCTCCTCAAATCCCATGGGATGGGCGGTTAGCGTGATCGTCTTTTCGATATGACCATGGGCATCCCGTCCAACTGCGATCACTTTTTCCAGATGCGCAGAGATTTGCTCGTAGAGCCTAAAGGGCAGGGCGCCATCGCCGTGAAAAAAAAGGGGCAGCCGTTCAATCTTCAGATCTTGCCATCGAGCGCCAGCCATGCATCTAATCTGGATATGGATAGCGGCCTGAAGAGAACTGCCCTTGGGTCCTGACAATATCGACTGCAGCCCGGCATGGGCCAGCTCAGCGCGTGAACCTAAGTAACTGGCGTGTTGGATTCTCAGTGGATAAAGACGAACCTCATGGGCCGTTCTGAACTCGCAGGCCGTTTGCTGACCCTTGGCGAGGTGTCCACGGAGGGTAGAACCTTTCGGGATCAGGTAACCCTCGGCCAAAGATCCCCCCGCAGGATCTGGCTGGAAATGCGCGATCGCCATGGATGGAACCGGAGCAAGAAAGTTCGGATAGACAATATCCAGTAACTGCTGCGTAAATGTCGCATATTCGGAGTCGAGCTTGAGGTGGACGCGCGCTGCAAGGAAGGCAAACCCCTCGAGTAATCGTTCGACATAGGGATCGGCGCAGTCAAAAGCCTCAAGACCCAATCGACCGGCAATTTTCGGAAAGTCCTCCGCAAATTCGGCGCCCACCGACCGAAGATGCCGTAGTTCGCTCTCGTAATATTTAAGTAGCAAAGGATGCATGGTCCGTTTCCACCAGAACGTCTCCCGATTCCAAGTTGATTTCAGAACGTATGTACAGCGAGATAGGGAGAGGTTGAGACCAGAGAGTGCCCTCGATGATGAAGGAGACGGATGCTTCGGCGTTTTTGTCTTCCTCGGTTTCCACACGAACCCTCAGGGATTCAGGTGTGATCCGAGGCTCAAACCTTCGAATGGCAGAGTGGATCAGTTGCTCGAGTTCCGGCGCACTCAAGCTGGACACCAAGGAGCCGCTTAAATCCCGAATGCCGTAATTCAAGGTGGACTGGGCGGTTTCAGGGTAGTCTCGCAGGGAGGTGCTTTTTTCGAGAGATCGCGCGTTCAAAAGCCATCCGATATCGCGCAGCACGGATTGCCTGAGCGCCGTCATCGTCAGTACCCGCCGTTCCATCGGTTCTGTTTTTTCATCGGGTCGATCATCGACCAGTCGGTCAAGGAGGGAGGGCTGAAGGCGTTCCTTGGGAATGAGTTCGGCCATGAACGTGGCGCTAGGAAGGTTAGGCAGGGTTGATGAGAATTTCCCGGCAGTCAAGCAGCGCAAAATCCCCGCCTGACGTCGCCAACATCCTCTGGCCCTGACCAGAGGGCCACTCCTCATCGCCTTGCCAGCGCGTTTCCCGGGCCAGAAGAAGTCCGCCATCAAGAGGGGGCGCGCCGAGGGGATAACGGACGGGCATAAAGCCACCGATTTCAGCACTGGAGGCCAGAGTGACCTGACAGGGGGCCCAAACCAGATCCCGAAGGTCCGCTGGCAATTCAAACCGGAGCGACCGGAGGCTTGTGGCCGGCGCCCAGTAATACTTGCCATCGATCACCAGTTCAAAGCAGGGACCCAACCGCGTGTCCGCATCCGATATCCATTCAAATGCGTGGTCATTGATGCATCCGCTGGATGCTGGTGCCATTTCAAGAGCCTGCCGGCGAGCGGCAAAATGACCCTCGGAATGCCCTACGATAGAGTCGAGTAATGAGGCAAGCCAGGGTTCTGGTTTACCGAGTATCAGAGGCGTTTTCAGGCCCGCGAAGACCGCCTCCCGAAGGATTTCGCACTGAATCAGGGCCCGATAGGCCTGCACCATGAGTGTCGCTTGTGAATTCAACTGCACGAGTGCTTCGAGCTGGCCCAGCGCCCGTTTCCAGTTACCTTGAATACAAAGTAATTGAAACAGAAAAACCCGGGATTCAGCATCCTCTGGATGCTGCCGAACATGACTTTGGAGCAGTTCGAGGGCCTCTGCCGGATTGCCATCGACCAGCAGGGTCGAATGGGCCAGCTCAAGCGTCATCACTTTCTAGGACAGTTTGTTAGCGGAAACGTTGAAGCCAACGGTCGCAGATGGACCCCCGGCGCCCTTTTCGGTCTGCTCCTTGTAAGTCAGCGTGAACTTCGAGAAGCCCAGCTGCAGGGTTTCCGTGACGCGGTCACCGGCTGCTGATCCACCGGGGCTGACCTGAGTCACCATGACCTCCTCCAGTTCGATCACAAGGTAATCCAGCGCCTTGGAGCCAGCCTTGCGAACGATCAGTTTTCCCTTGGCAATGTGTTTACCGGAGACGCAACACTTTAGAAGATCTGCGGTTGAGAGGTCCAAATACTTGGTGACCACGATGTCACCAATATCGGCTTTTCCCGCACCACCACCCCCGCCGCTATGGAGGTCTCCCGTATTGGTGACGACCCAATTCCAACTGAGGATGTCGATCTTGCCCTTATGATCTTCGTCCTTGGACTCGCCCTTTACGCCGTCAAGTTCCAGAAACATATCAACTGCCATTTTTTTCCTCCTAGGGTGGCTTGGATCGGTTTTTTTCCATCAGGAAAATCAGTTTGCCCCAGACTTCACTGACGGAAGTTTGGAGACCAGTCGGAGCGAAACAGTCAATCCCTCCAGCTGATAGTGGGGCCTTAAAAAGAATTTGGACATGTAGTAGCCCGGATTGGAGGGATCTTCCTCCACATGCACTTCGGCCGCCGCAAGGGGCTTACGCGCTTTTTCTTCATCCGTAGCCATCGCGGGGTTATGGTGAACGTAGTTCATGATCCACTCCTGCAGCCAGCGCTCCATGTCCTCACGTTCGCGAAAGGATCCAATCTTGTCACGCACGATGCTCTTGAGGTAATGCGCAAAACGGCAGGTCGCAAACAGGTAGGGCAGCCGGGCTGCAAGGCGCGCATTTGCGGTTGCGTCGGCATCCGTGAACTCAGCTGGCTTTTGCAGTGACTGTGCACCGATGAAGGCTGCGAAATCCTCATTTTTCTTGTGAAGCAGCGGCATGAAGCCATTTTTGGCCAATTCCGATTCTCTTCGATCGGTAATCGCGATTTCGGTCGGGCATTTCATGTCGAATCCGCCATCATCAGTCGGGAATGTGTGGACCGGCAGCCCCTCGACGAGTCCCCCTGATTCAACCCCTCGAATGCGGGTACACCAGCCATAGGCCTTGAAGGCGCGATTGACGTTTACTGCCATTGCATAGGCTGAGTTGCACCACGTGTATTTGCTGCTATCTCCGCTGGCAGTATCCTCCTCGAAGTCAAATCCCTCGACCGGGTCACTCTTGGCTCCATAGGGCAGCCTGGCCAGAAACCTTGGCATGGCAAGCCCGATATACCGTGAATCCTCAGACTCGCGCAGCGACCGCCAGGGCGCATAGTCGGGGGTTTGAAAGACCTTGGTGAGGTCTCTGGGATTCGCCAATTCCGACCAAGAGTCCATGCCTAGGACGCTGGGCGCGGCGCCTGCGATAAACGGGGTGTGCGCTGCGGCGCAGATCTTGGCCATTTCCTTGAGAAAATCGACATCTCCAGGGGAGTGATCAAAGGCATAATCGCCAACGATACAGCCAAATGGATGGCCGCCGAAAAGACCATATTCTTCCTCATAAATCTTCTTGAACAGTGGGCTTTGATCCCATGCTGCGCCCTTGAACTTCCTGAGGGTCTTGGCGGCATCTGTCTTTGAGATGTTCATTACCTTGACCTTGAGTTGCTCGTCGGTCTCGGTATTGCTGACTAAATAGTGGAGGCCACGCCATGCGCCCTCGAGTTGCTGGAAGTCCTCGTGATGGAGAATCAGATTGACTTGATCGGTGAGTTTTTTGTCGAGTTCGGCGATGATGGCCTCGATGGTGTGAATCGCGTCGGCCGATATGGTTTGCACGTTCTTCAGAGCGAGTTGCGCAAGGGTCTGAACGGCATTGACCACTTCATCTCGCGCATTCTCGTTGCGAGGCTTGAACTCTTTCTCAAGCAAGCGGCTGAACTCGCTCCCTTCCTCCAGTGCGGTCGGTCGTGGCGCGTTCTCAAATTCGTTTTGAGCCATCTTAGTTCTCCTCCTCCGAGTGCGTATCCGGTTTGGGAGAGGAACTCAAAGATTTCAGTAGTTCGGGGTCGTTAATTACCTTGGAGATCAGTTCCTCAGCGCCGGCTTTGCCGTCCATGTAGGTGACGAGATTTGCCAGTTGACGTCGTGCGGCAAGAATCTGTTTGAGACCATCCACCTTTTCGGCTACTTTTTCCGGTGAAAAGTCATCCATGTCCTCGAAGGTGATGTCGACCATCAGATTTCCCTCGCCGGTCAGGGCATTGGGAACATTGAACGCCACCCTCGGTTTCATCGCTTTCAGGCGATCATTGAAATTATCAATGTCAAATTCCAGAAACTTCCGATCTCCGACCCCCGGTAAGGGCTCAGCGGGCTTTCCAGCCAGATCCGCCATGACTCCCATCACGAACGGGAGTTGAACCTTTTTCTCAGCGCCGAATACCTCGACGTCGTACTCAATCTGTACACGGGGTGCCCGGTTTCGGGCTATGAACTTCTGACTGCTATCCGCCATGGGGGCATCCTCCTCGTTAGCAAAAATTCACACGGTTTAAGGTACCGCTTCTCTTGGGGGCTAGGCGCCCGGTGTTGCTCAGTCTCCTCGTGATCCAAGGCCTGCCAACGTTTCGATTTGATGTACACCATCGGGCGCCATATCACGAATGATCTCTAAGAAATCCTTATCAACCATCGATCTTGCCCGCTTGATGAAAAGTGGGACGGGACTGGATGGTTCATGTTTCTGATAATAATCCGCTATCTGATCCAGCGCCCGAATGACGTCTGCGCGGCTACTGATCGGTCCGTTGCTTCGGGTCGGGGCATTGTCCGTCGAGCGCATCTCAGAAGCCGGGCTCTCGTCTGTGTCCGATGCTCCGGTGTTTGTCGAATCCTCCGCAAATGGGGCAAGGAACTGGCTGATTTCCTTGAGGCTGGAGCGCAAGGGGTCCAGATCCAGGGTGTTCTGCGAACCCAGTTCCTTGTCCAAGATCTGATCGATCTCGAGGAGTTCTTTCAAGGACGCTTGGAGGGATTCAAATACGGCGCTGACGTCTTCGGTGGGGTTGTCAAGACAGATGGCACGAACGTGCGTTTCATCGACCAGCGGTTCTCCCTCAGCCGGCGCGCTGCCGGCATTCAGCCTTCGCAGTTGTGACAGCGTGAAGTGACCAAGGGTCCTTGAGGAAAGGATTGGAGAATTTGCGATCGGGACAAGCAGGCTGCCATGATCGCTCAAGCCCCTCAGGGTGTTCAGACGGTATGTCGGGTCCAGGTCATCGTCCAGATCCAATTGAGGATGGACGCTCGACCAGAAGGTTTGTAGGAGTGACCGGATCAGTGCCAAACCCACCCGAAGGCCCAAAAAACCCTCGTAATGCAGTTTGCATCGGGTCAGGTAAACTGCCAGCCGGAGATCATGGGTCCGCAGCAGAAGTGATTCGATGCTTCCTGCAACCTCAGGCCATGGAGGGGGGCGCGCTGCCTCAAGAACGTCACCGATTTGTCGTTCAGGCGTTCCTTCAAGCCGTTGCTCGAGGGAAATGAACTCGGAATCGTGCTCAAGATCTGGACCACTGGGTTGGTCCCCATCGATTGCTTGCAAGTATCGGTCTAGATCAGGTGTCGTCATAACTTTCGTGCAGCGCCACAAACGAATTCTCGAGGGGGGGAGACACTGCGCTGCCAGTCAGAGGATGTTCCATTCTGAATGGATTCTGGGCCATTGATCCCAGGCACTTCATCCCAAGTTTCCTGCCCGCGCGGTTTCAAACCAGTACCTGCATGCACTATACCACCTGAAATTGACCTCAGGCGGGTTGAGGGCAATCCATCACAATCAGGCTGATGTTGTCCCTTCCGCCGTGCTCAAGGGCCTCTGTGAGCAACGCTTCACCCGCAGTCGGAAGAGTTGGCATGGCAAGTAACCTTGACAGTTGATCCGTAACTACCTCTCGGTAGAGCCCATCGCTGCACAACAGATAGCGATCGCCGGGCTCTATCTTGAAGTGTCGGGTCTCAAGCTCAAGGTTCGGCGTGGCCCCGACCGCTCGGGAGATCTCATTGGCATTTGAGACTCTTAGGCTGGGTTCTGGCACATGGTCTTCCGTGAGTTGCGCCAGCGTCCCATTCCTCAATCGGTACAAACGGCTATCCCCAGCCCAAATTACAGCGCCTTCGCCCTTGTCGATTACCAAAAGCACCAGTGTTGAGCCGATGATTTGTCCTCCCAGCGTGTCGAGGCTGTAGGCATGAAGTTCATGATGGACTGCCTGAATGGCCTCGTGCAGCCGAACAAGCCGCTGGCTCAGGTCTTCGTCAGACTCAAACTGGAGGGCATGGAGTGCCCGGCAGATGCTCTGACTTGCGATTTCGCCTCCCTGATGCCCACCCATGCCGTCTGCCACCGCCCAGAATGAAGAGTCGGCCCGGTCAATTACGGCGTCTTGGTTACTGCTGCGGGTGAAGCCCTGATGCGTCCAAGCTTGTGAAGCCATTGTCGGTATTGGTTTCGTCATAACCGCCGACTCCTTCGGCCTTGGAGGCATGGCTCCCAATAGCTCTCCATACCGGTTCGCCGGGGGAAGCCCCTCAAAAAAAAGGCAAGTCTCGCCCATCCGCTGGGAGCCCTGGGTCATCCAGATGGAAAAGCGCTCATGTGTGATTGAGGCAGGGTGCTTGAAAGGTTGCGGAACTACCTGAGTCAAGCGCTGTAGCGCAAAATCGAAAGCGTCCATGTCAAAGGGATCCATGAGCGCAGTCAGAATGATGGCGGTCGCCTGATCGAACCATTCGGCAGAGGGGATTTGTCTTGCCAGCGCAGGCGATGCCGGCCACTCCGCCAGCATGGTTAGCGGAAAATAGCGTCCGACCCGATCCACGCTCGGGATCATTACGCCCGACCAGTGGTTCTCCCCCAAAACGCCGGGTGAGCAACTGAAGTGCCAGACGGGACTCGTCAGAAAAAAATCAAGCCAGTCGGGTCCAAGCTGATTCTGGCTCACGGAGAGCCCCTGCTGCAGCCAGTTGTCCCACTGACGCTGGATCTCAACGGGAACCCGTCTCGATACGAAGTCCCCTACGCTAGGCACTTTGCCAAAAAAACCTGCACTCACTTTCAGAGGGTCTCCGGACACTTGAATTTGGAAAGCCCTGCAATCGAAAACGGATTGATGGCACTTGCTGCACGGAGTTCATACCTTGCCGTGTAGCCCTGGACCTCGAATGTCACCTGATAGAGGTCAGCTGCAATCCGTTTGATTTGGGAGGTATCCAGCAAGCGAAAGAAAGCCCAGGGGCCAGGCCGTTCCCAGACAACGTGCTTGCCATCGCTGACCTTGAACGAGGCTTTGACGGGGCTGGATTGCGAATGTCCGGGCCAGGCGAGCGCAACACGATCACCGCTCTTACCGTCGGCATGAATCTGCTGCCCTTGCAGATCCAGATCAAAGGTACTGACTCGCCCATCCAGAGCCAGCGGCGTGAGCTCAAACGCGAATTGCGGCACCACACCACCTGCTGGGAAGAAAGCCTGCCTGATTTGGTGCGCATGAAACAGTCGCCGGATGCTTTCCGGACTGATGGGAATGGCTTGATCATCGCGACGGATGACCTTAGGCCCCTCGGAGGTCTCCTCGACGAAGGGTTGCAAAGTATCGCTGAAAAATTTTTCCAAGGGTCCGGAGGGGCCAAAAACCCGGCCGAAGTCCAGCAGGGATAGGTCTTTATCGCTTTGTGAGACAAGGGGATAGTCTGCGCCGGAAAGCAATTTGCAGGCGGGTTTGATTTCGCTATCAAAGGCCTGGCTTAGGTTTTTTTTAGCCTCCTCGAGCATCAAACTCCATCCTGTCGTCGTTAACGGCAGCAACCACGCCTTAAGCGGTGGCGGCAATCTTGAAATTGCCAGCTTAGCGGCACTGATTGCATCTTGACTCCCTGGCGACATCCGCTCCCCGGCTTTTTTGACGGCTTCCTTGCCGCCGGATGAGAAGCTTGAAAGGATCATGAGAGCATCGTGAAGTCCCTTGAGTTGCTGGGTCAGCTCATCGATAGGGGCGGTGGCCTTCTCATCCGTCCGGTCCACCAGGCTGTTGAGGTCCTCAAAGGGCTGGGAGATTTTTTGCTCGATGATCATCAGAGCATCTCCTTCGCCGATCAGGTTGGTTGCCGCATGGACCAGCTTCTCAGTCTTGGCGCCCGGGTCTCCAGAAGTGGGCGTGACGCTAAACCGAGCCGCGGCTGTGTTGTCATGAATCAGCTGCAGAAGTTCGACCAGTGGATTATTGGGCCGCGAGAGAATATCCAGCCGCGCGATAGTCTCCCCCATGGATTGGGTGGGCTTGAGTCGAAGCGTCGCCAGCGTTGACTCCCAGTTTCGGGCGTAGTCTTCGAAGTAAAGACGTCTGAATTCTTCAAAGAAACGCATGAGATCCGAGGGGTCAACCTGACGGTCCTCGCCGAGCACCCAATTGTCGGTCAGCGCGCTTTTGAAAAAATCCAGACTTTTAGGAAGAAAAACCTGTTTGTAGCCTTCGACCGTAAAAATCCCGGGGATTTTGATGGCATCAAGCGGCGTGCCGTTCGTGGTTTGAAAGGTCTGGACAGCTTTGGGGCCCAGTTTCTGGAGGAGTGAGCTATCCAATGGTTTATCGGACTGGATCTCGTCCCTGAAGCGCAGGTAGATTTGCGTAACCAGAGGAACCTGAGTCAGTTTTTTTCGGGCCTGGCTCACGAACTGGGAGTCAGCAGCAACCCGAACGCGCTGGCTTTTGAGTGCGTCCATAGCCAGGTCCAACTGTTTCATCAGGTTTGCAAGCAAAGTCGGATCGGCAAGATACCGATGCTCCCAGTCCCTGCCAATCCACGCCCTTACGAGATCGGGTTGGAGCCGTTCTGGTAAATCCAGCATCAGGTAGACGCGCAATAACTCGTACAGAATTTCCGGGTGCGTTCCTTCCTCGCCGGCCATCCGATCAGCCAACCGTTTCTGGATGAGAGGGATGAACTGGGTCGATAGCTCATGGTCAAGGGCATGGCGGGCCGCCATGCCCAACTTCTGTCCCTGAAAAAGCCCAAAGCGCTCAAAAAGCGATGGGGTCGAAAACAGGGCGTAAGCCGCATGCAACACCTGCAGCCGTTCACTGGACCGAGGAATACTGGCTTCGGATTGTCCAGAATACTTGAGCTCTTGCGCCTCATATTGTTCGGCCAGGACGTTGTACTGTTCAATGAGGTGCATGTTGCGCTGATAGCTCGTTACCCAAAGCCCGAGCGCCAGAACCGTGAAACCGATCATGGATGCAATTCCTGCCATCCGCCGGATCTGTTGACGTTTTTCAAGTTTCTTGTCGACGCCGGTCAAGGGAGCCTCGGCAAACACGACATCAGCGAAAAGGCGGGTTGTGAAATAACTCTTGCTAAGACCACTGAAAATCGGTGCCCGATTTCCGCTCAGGCCAAACTGGCTGGAGAGAAGTCCCATTACACGGTCGATTGGCGTCCCCTCTTGTGTTGCGCTGGTGAGGTAGAAGCCACGCAACATGATTTTCTCCTCGTAGCGATTAATGGAAAAAATGTTGTGTAACAAGTCACGGAGCGCGGGAGTCAATAGCGCCAGTTGGTCGGGAAATGCCAGTATTTGGGCTCGTGCATCAAGGGTTCGCTCGTCTTGCAGGCGTCCGACTGAAATGTCCGAAACGCGCGTCAAAAGCGCCTCCAGCGTTTCATCCAGCGAAGCAAGGAAGGCTTCTGTAGATGCGGGGTCAAATTCTGGGTGAGTGGCACCCCAGACCTGGTTTCTGCCGTCGGGATCGAGATCAGCAAAAAAATCATTAAAACCGGCGATGAGGTCGGCTTTGGTCAGGATCAGGTATACGGGGAAGGAAACCCCTAAATTTCGGTAAAGTTCCAGAATGCGCTGGCGGATGGATTTTGCCGTCTGATTTCGCTCCGTCTCGGTTTGCTGCATCAGGTCCGTGATACTCAGGGCGACGAGAATGCCATTGATCGGCTGCTTGGGTCGATAGCGCTTCAGCAGGGTCATGAATCCCGACCATTCCGCAGCATCCACAGCCTCATGGCTATCCTGGCTGGTATATCGGCCGGCCGTGTCGATCAGGATCGCTTCGTCGGTAAAAAACCAGTCGCAATTGCGTGTGCCACCAATCCCTTTCAACGACAGTGATTGACTCTGGCCGGCCAGGGGGAATTTAAGTCCAGAGTTTCGCAGCGCCGTTGTTTTTCCCGACCCCGGAGGACCGATGAATAGGTACCATGGGATTTCATAAAGACGGAGCCTGCGTTTGCCACGCGAGTAGGTGCTGAAAAGCTGTTCGAGTGCCTCAGAGAACTGGCGGTTCAGGGCGGTTACCTTTTCGTCGATTTCTGCCTCAAGCGCATTGCTCCCGATGTATTTAAGCGCCCGGGCCATCTCAGCTTCTTGGTTGGTGTCAGCGCGCACGATGAAGATTTCACGAAGTACAAGGACCAGTGCAATAACGGCTGCTGCAATCACCCTCGCCATGGGTGACTCGAATGGAGTCACGCCGGCAAGGCTGAGAAGGGGGCCCAGGTACCACAGGATCAGCACGGATGCACCGAAGCCGAGCAACAAGAACAACCATCGCGTGGATTTGGGTGGGAGCTTAAGTTTCACGGTCGAATCACTGAATTTGAATGTCAACGCGGCGGTTCACTGCGCGGCTTTTGGGCGAATCCTCAATGACCAGGGGTTCAAAATCGGCCCGTCCCTCACTATGGATGAGACCCTCTTTTTTTGAGGAAGCCCTGAGCATCTGTGCCACATGATTGGCCCTGGACATGGACAGGTCAAAATTGGACGGAAATTTTGCGCTGAAGATTGGCTGAGAGTCGGTATGGCCGGTGACGAGTACCCGGTCTCCACCATCAGCGAGTTCTTCGGCAATCTTGCTCAGCATCGGGATGAATTCCGGTTTGATGCGATCACTACCCGATGCAAACGAGTCCCTGATGCGAATCAGTCGGTCATCAATCACTTCGACGCGATTAGCCGCAATATCGCTGGCAAGAATCCGTCGGAAGCGCTCCGCACGAGCAGCCTTGATGGGAGGCGGCAGGGCAGGTGCGGGTAGGGCGAGTTTGGAGTTGGCATAGGCGTAGACTTTTCGCGCTGCCGACTCAGAATCCTTGGAGAGCATGAAAAGAAAGGCCAAATAGACGGTCAGCATGAGGGTCACTGCCAAGGCGATGACGGTCCATGCAGGGGCCTCGCTTAGCAAGGCTCTTGGTTGGCCAGTAAGTCCACGCCACTGATCGGAGAGCCACAGGCCACGGGCACCTCGTGCGACCTCCATGCTTCCGTACAGATCGTTCCGAACCGCATCAAGTCGGACGCTACCCTGATCGATGACGCCAAATTTTCCCTTGAAGCCGAGGGTGATCAGGATCCAGAAAAAACCGATCAATTGTTGATGCCGGCTTGGTTGGCTGAGGCAGGAGGTGATGAAATCAAAAACCTTCTCTCCGCCCCATGTGTCCCCGTGGAACTTGACCAGCAGACTCTGATGGGCCCAGAAGCTTCGGGAGCCCCAAGGGGTGGCCAGAACGGCCTCATCAATAAATGCGCACAGCCCATAACTTGCCACGCGGACCTCCCGCGCATCGAGCCCACTCGCCAAACCGCGCTCAGCATAGAGACGAATGCGTTCTGCGAGGTCTCTGTAGAGCGTGTCTACGGCAGCATATTCAGGCATCGTCCGAAGGCGGATTGCAAGCAGGATGATAGAGACCGCTTGTGAAACCAGCGGATTGGATTTCATCATGGCCCCTTGGTTAAGGAGCTCAACGGCAGCTTTGAGTGCTTGGGGATTTGCGCTGCTTGAGGGCGTCTGCCGCCGGGGGGTGGGAAGCGACGGCGGGGTGGGGTTCATGCCACCGGGATTTGGCCGGATGATGGTTGCTTCTGGATCCTCCAGGGGCGCAAAGGGATCATCATTCATGTCGGTATCTCGCGAAAATCCCGCGTTTTAGAGTTGTCTGTTCAAGAAAGGGCATTTGACGATCGCCTGACAACCCAAGCAAAGGGTTTGTGGCTGCAAGGATCGGGTTCATGACGGATCGAACACCTTCAGTTTTTTTTGATGGCCCAAAATTCAAGTTCGAGGCCGGGAAATTGTCCGCCAATGTGGAATGCAAATCCCCCGGAGCTACGGATTTCTCTCCACATTTCATGTTGCTGGTTCAATTCGAAGTAACAAAATCCCACGTGAAACGGGATCTGCCTCGGAGCTACGGGAAGGGGAACGAGGGGTATCCCCGGTATTTGGGTCAGGACCAATTGCTGGATTTTTTCCACCGGCGCAATCTTGGTCTGCAAGGGAAACTGGGATTGGACGGCTGGAGCGGGCATGTCGGCCTTTACAGCCAGGATGAACAGGGCATTTTCGATCAAGGTGGGGTCAGGGCGTTGAGCACCATAAATACCGGGTCTTGGGTTCTGGAGAGGGATTCGAACGGCACCCGCATCCTTGACTTTGCCAAGGAGCCAGTCCAGTTCCTCGAATAAGGGGGCAAAGCAGATCTCGGGATCGTCATGTACATAGGGTTTCAGAGGGCGGGGTCGTCTGGAGTCGCTGAAAAATGTGCTCAGCTCTCCTGCAAGGGAGGCGAGCAGCGCAAAAAGGGGCTCGGGGTGGCTGTTGCCTGATGCTTCGATGACACGCAGATGAGATTCATAGCGATTAATGGCTTGGAGCAGCATGAAATCGGATTGCTGGGCGATGGCCCCGCCAGTCACCGAGCCGAGCCGAGCCGCCAGCTCATCTCCCCGAATGCCCAATTTTCCAATCAATGACTTGATGAATCCCGAGACGGAAGGAGCCGCGGCGAGTGCGAGGTGGGTAGGTATGAGCGTGGGCTTAAGTTCGATGCCGACTTCACGTCTCAGTTCCTGAACCTCTGCAATCAGGAGGCATTGGTAGCCTGATCGCTCCTCGGATTCGAGCAGAAGGCGCGTTTTGAGCAGGCCGATATGGATCGGATAGCTTGAATCCGATCCGACCAGCGTATCTATCGCCTCTCGCTCGGCTTCGCGGTATCTGCACAGGGGGTCTGGCTGGGACTCCCGGTCAAATTCAGTAGCACCCTGCTTTCGGATAGGCAGTCCCAGGAAGACCTTCTCATTATTGACGGTGCCATTGAGGTCGAGAATGGCCGGAAGGGGGTCCCGACCGGGCATGTCGAACGGTGTACCATCCTGAAAGATCCCGGTGGCTCGGGTTAGAGCGAGCTTGCCTTGCTTATAGAGGTTGGCATCCAAATCCACATCGAGGAATCCCCACCAATGGGGTTTCAGGCTCTTCTGGATTTGCTGTAAGACCGACTCATGGTAACGGTCTTGCTGCTGAAAATGCTGCGGCCGGAGGAACATGCCTTCGGACCAGAGGATGCGGTTTGAATCAGCCATGCATTTTTCCTGACGCTAAATCGATGGGGGAGCAGTCAAGCTTCTCGATCCTTGAGAATGGCAATCTGTCGTTCGTATACGGAACGAAACACCTCGCCGTAGATATTCTTGAGCGCATTTTCAACCAGCCTTGGATAGGCTTCGACATAATGGTCCCAGACTTTTCCCTTGGCTGAAAATAGACTGCCCGTCTCAGGTTGCTCCTTGAGCAGGGTATCGGGTTCGAAGCTCCTGAGCATGGTTTGGACAGAGGCTTGAAGTGCCGCCTGAATGGCCAGCTGCTGTTCAAGCTGATCTCTGAAAACCTCTTGAATGGCGCTTTCACCGTCGATGTATGTCTCAGCTTCAAGTCCGAGAAGCCCCCGAAGAGCGGATTCGTTGCTTGAGCAGAATTTAAGGGGGTTGTTGCTCCGGCTTCGCAGTTGAGTGACGTCCAGATGCAACTCTCTTTTGACCGCTGCGCGTGCGCTTGCTGATTTTCTCCCTTCTTCTGCCAAGACGCGCATCAGTCGTCCAAGATGATGCATGAACCGTTCTTTTGCCTCGGTCGTCTCAAAATCCTCTGGGTTGAAGGTCAAACCGGTGCCGTCGAAGAAAGCTGCCAGCAGGGCGGAATTGCTATTTTCCGGTGGAGTTGAGGCGGGCACGTTGAAGCCCGCTGATGCCTCCATCAGCGGTTTGGCCCCCGCAGGACGGATGCTTGGCTCGTCAGGTGTTGCGGATTCGGCAAAGTGGTTCAGAAGGTCCATGAACGGGTCCACTGCAAATCCCGAGTGCTCTAAGCCCTCTACTGCGGATGCAGCCAAAGGGGGCTGCTGGGGTGCAAAGGGATCTGCTGGTTTGTGGATGTCCTGGGGCCAGTTGAAGGGATCCTCACCAGAATCGGGCCAAGGAAACGGTTGAACCTCAGGTTGATCCTGAGCCCGGATCGATGGCCCTTGCAGCGAGGATGCCACTGCAGGCTTAGTCGTCAATTCGACCGCGATCAGGTAATCACCAATTTTGATGAGGTCACCATTCTCGAGGGCGCTTTCTTCCTGATTGAGGTCTAAATTTTTGCCTTGTCGTTGTAACACCGTACCATTCGCGCTCAGGTCCCGGAGCAGGTATAGATCACCGGATGGGATCACCTTGGCATGAACCCTCGAAATGGCTGGGTCATCTGTCAGGGCCAGGAGGTTGCCAGGAGCTCTGCCGATCGTGGCCTCGGTCCCATCGACAACCACCTCATGAGCGTCTGGGGGCGTCATCGAACGTATACTGAGCACTCGTAGCGTTAGCATGGCTCCAACCATAGTCTGCCAGTCCTCATTGAACTTCGGCCATGATAGAACAAAGCCTCGCGGTTTTGTCCGAATCGGGAGGCCTTGGAATTTCTGATGTATCGGCCAGCCCTCTATTTTTCTATCCTGCTCGGGCTTGCAATCAGCCTCGTTGGCTGCGGATCGATGAGGACTTCAGCCGATCGCGAGGCGACGGCCTTGGGTTTCAAGTCCGTTTACCTGGGCCCCCCCGGCAGTGAACTTGAGGCCTACGTCCATCGATCTCCAATTCAACAGCGTGAGCTTCATGTGTATCTGGAGGGGGATGGTCAACCCTGGTTGACGCCGCATGTCGTCTCGGCCAATCCCAATACGCATAATCCGCTCATGCTGCGGTTGATGGCCAGGGATCCTGAGGCCTCCATTTATCTCGTAAGGCCCTGCTATGGGACACGGACGATGGATTGGAGTTGTCATCCGGGACAATGGACCTCTGCCCGATACAGTCTGGAGACCGTCACGCGCATGGCTCTGGCGCTTGACCAATATGCTCGGGAGAATGGAATAGCCCGCCTTGTTCTGATCGGTCACAGTGGGGGCGGTGCGCTGGCGATCCTGATCGCCAATCGGTTGACCAAGGTGGTGGGCGTGGTGACCTTGAGTGGGAATCTGGACACGGATGCTTGGACCCGCTATCACCACTATTCGCCCTTGACGGGTTCCATCAATCCCATGCTAGACCCCAAGTTGCGAGCATACGGGGAACAGCACTTTCTCGCGGAAAAGGACCTCGAGATTCCCCTGGAAGTCTCTCTGCCCGCAGCGAGTGCGCGGGTGGGCGCACAAGTCACCGTCATCAAAGGCATTGATCACAGCTGTTGCTGGGAGGAGGTTTGGCAGCCGGCTTTTTTGCTAAAACCGACCCTGCTTTCTGGTCTTGGCGATCGGCATGCGGATTCTGAAAATGGGGCCGGCGCGCCCGATTGAAACCGTTCCCAGGATGCCCCTCCTGCCGCAGGTGATGGCCTTTGGGTTACTGAATGCTTGTGGCAGCAATTGGCACGCTTGCCATGGGGCGACGCGCAACAAGCCAGCCTTGCCGTGAATCTGGGCAGATGGGACAATGCTGAGTTTATGATGACCGGAACCCCTGCTGGCCGCGCTGAGCGGGAACCCGCGGTCTCAGCCCAGTTACCCATCCTCAAGAGAGTCTCTCAACATGAATGCCCCATGGATTGCCCCCTCCATCTTGTCCGCTGACTTTGCCCGTCTGGGTGAGGAAGTTGCAAACGTTCTCAAGGCGGGAGCGGATGTGGTTCATTTCGATGTCATGGACAACCACTATGTCCCGAACCTGACGATCGGACCTTTGGTCTGTGACGCGCTGAGAAGCTATGGCGTCACCGCACCGATCGATGTGCACCTCATGGTCAAGCCGGTGGATCGGATCATTCCCGATTTTGCCAAAGCCGGTGCGAGCTATATCACCTTTCATCCCGAAGCCTCCGAACATGTTGATCGGACCCTGGGTCTGATTAAGGAATCCGGTTGCAAGGCAGGTCTGGTCTTTAACCCGGCGAGTCCGATCGATGTACTGGAATACACCCTGGAAAAGATCGACATGATTCTGCTGATGTCCGTCAACCCCGGCTTCGGTGGTCAGAAATTCATTCCCTACGTGCTCGACAAGGCCCGTCATGTCAGCCAGATCATTCAGGCGTCCGGTCGGGATATCCGGCTTGAGATTGATGGCGGTGTGGGTCCTGCCAATATTCGCGAAATTCGCGAGGCCGGGGTAGACACCTTTGTTGCTGGATCTGCCGTATTCGGTGCGGCGCGTGATGGCGATCCGAATCGCTATGACACCATCATCAAGGCGCTGCGTGACGAACTGGCTCAGGCCAAGGCGCCCGCTCACCAAACTGGCGGATGTTGCGGCGGCGGCCATCACTGATCGTCTTCGACCTGGACGGCACCCTGGTCGATAGCGCGCCGGACCTCGCATTCGCGATCGACCAGATGCTGATCCATCTGGGTCTTCCGCCTGCAGGGGAGGCGCGGGTGCGCGATTGGGTCGGCGACGGTATGGCCATGCTGGTCAAAAGGGCGCTGACGGGCGAAGACCATCCCTCCCATGAACCCAAGGCATTCGAAAAGGGGCTTGGGCTCTATCGGCAGTTC
Source organism: uncultured Methylococcus sp. (assembly GCA_964386975.1). Lineage (GTDB taxonomy): Bacteria > Pseudomonadota > Gammaproteobacteria > Methylococcales > Methylococcaceae > UBA6136. The sequence continues at coordinate 45,108 of CAYLUS010000007.1, read as the reverse complement.
TATGGCGAAAACCTGAGTGTCCGCTCCAGGCTCTATCCAGGGGCCAAGGCCTGTCTTGAGCGTCTGAAGGCGAAGGGCTATGCGCTGGCGCTGGTGACCAATAAGGACTCTGCATTTACAAAGCCCGTGCTTGAGCGCTTTGGAATCCTCGATTTCTTTGACCGGGTGGCCTCGGGTGATCAGTTTGAGCAACAAAAACCCGACCCGGAGTCGCTGCATTGGGTGGCGAGGGAATTGGGCGTGACCTTCGCGGACAGCCTCATGGTGGGAGACTCCAAGGCAGATGCTGAGGCTGCCCGGCGCGCTGGCTTTCAGTCCGCCATGGTGGCCTACGGCTATCACGGCAAAGGACCGGTGTCTGATCTGGGTGCAGACCTGATTCTTGAGTCGCTGGAGGACCTGCCGCCGCTTCTCGATTCGCTGCCGTGCTAGTCTGGCTCCAGAGGATCGATTTTGTTTACTTTCCGCTGACGGGAAAGCCCTGAGGATTTTTGCATGAGCCCTGACGCATTCCAACGTTACGCCCTTGAGGGTTACAACCGCATACCGGTATGGCGTGAGGTGCTGGCGGACCTGGATACACCCTTAAGTGCATACCTCAAGTTGGCGGATCTTCCCTATTCCTACCTCTTCGAGTCGGTTCAGGGCGGTGAAAAATGGGGCCGTTATTCGATCATTGGTCTGCCGTCAAAGACCTTGATCCGGGTGCGCGGTGCGCAGGTCGAGATTGAGCGCAACGGTGTGATCGACGAGACCTTTGAGGTCGACGATCCCCTGATCTGGATCCGTGACTTTGCGGCCTGTTACCGCGTCCCCGACATCGAGGGTCTGCCGCGCTTCACCGGCGGTCTGGTCGGCTACTTTGGCTATGAAACCATTCACTATGTCGAACCTCAGCTCAAGGTCGATAAACCCGATCCTCTTGGCGTTCCCGACATTCTGCTGATGGTCTCCGAAGATGTTCTGGTGTTCGATAATCTCAAGGGACGATTGCTCCTTGTTACGCACGCGGATCCTTCAGAAAGCCAGTCTTTTGCGAAGGCCTTGGCCTATCTGGATGAGACCATCTCACGATTGCGTCTGGCGGATCTCCCTGCGCGTCCCTTGTCCAGAGGGAGGAAGGTCGATGAGGCCGATTTTGTCTCAGGCTTTACCCAGGCGGGCTTCGAGGCGGGCGTTCGGCGGATCAAGGAATACATCGTCGAAGGCGATGTCATGCAGGTGGTCCTCTCGCAGCGCATGTCGATTCCATTCGAGGCACCCCCCCTGGACCTCTATCGTGCCTTGCGCTCCCTGAATCCCTCGCCCTATATGTTTTTCCTCAATTTAGGGGATTTTCATATCGTTGGATCCTCGCCTGAAATTCTGGTTCGTCTCGAGGATGGCATGGTCACGGTTCGCCCGATTGCCGGCACCCGTCGCCGCGGAAAGACCCCGGAGGAAGATCAGGCGCTGGAGCGTGAACTGCTCCAGGATCCCAAGGAAATTGCCGAACATCTGATGCTGATTGACCTTGGGCGGAATGATACCGGCCGCGTTGCTCAGACCGGGAGCGTCAAGGTCACCGACAAGATGATCATTGAACGCTACAGCCATGTCATGCATATCGTCTCCAATGTCACGGGCAGGCTTCTGGATGGCAAGGATGCATTCGATGTGATCGAAGCGACCTTTCCTGCCGGTACCGTCAGCGGTGCACCGAAGATCCGCGCCATGGAGATCATCGGTGAATTGGAGCCGGTCAAGCGCGGCGTGTACTCGGGTGCGGTGGGCTATGTGGGGTGGTCCGGCAACCTCGATACCGCCATTGCCATCCGTACGGCCGTGATCAAGGATCAGACCCTCCATATTCAGGCTGGCGCCGGTGTGGTGCATGATTCGATCCCCCGCAATGAGTGGGAGGAAACCCTCAACAAGGGCCGCGCTGTCTTCAAGGCGGTCGCCATGGCAGAAAATGGTCTGGATGATGCCTGATGCGTTGTCTTGTGTTGTGCTGATTTCAACCTCCGGAGAGAGACTCCCATGAAGCGTTTTATCATTCCATGTCTGTTGATGATCCTCCTGCCGGCACTGGTGCAGGCAGATGAACAGTGGACCCCGGTGGGCGATACCGAAGCCGGCAACAGCTACTATGTTGAGCTTTCAAGCCTCAAGAAGACGGCACAGGGGGGGCGCATCTGGAGCCTGGTGTCGATGACCGAGCCGAAAGACGGATTCCTCTCGGCCCGGACCTTATTTGAGTTCAATTGCCGCAATCACAAGCACCAGATCATCGATATGGCCTTTTATGCAGGCGCCATGGGGCAGGGAGATCAGATCAAGAATATCGTGATCCCGAAGGCCGTCTGGGTACCCACGGATCCGAATTCCACCGAGGGGGCTTATCTGGAAATGGCCTGTGATCGCTTGCGAGCGGCTTCGCGCACCGCCGATTGATGGTCAGCGTACACAACCGGTGCCAGCCATCGATCGGGCAAGGCGATCTTCACATTCTGCGTCTTCAAGCCGATAGGAAGGACGAATTATGCTGCTGATGATCGATAACTATGACTCGTTTACCTACAACCTCGTGCAGTATTTTGCCGAGTTGGGAGCGGATGTCAGGGTTGTTCGCAACGATCAGATCGGGGTTGAGGAGATTGCCGCGATGCGCCCTGAGAAGATCGTCATCTCTCCGGGACCTTGCACGCCCAAAGAGGCGGGCATTTCGGTCGAGACGATTCGCCGCTACGCCGGGACCTATCCGATTCTCGGTGTCTGTCTGGGCCATCAGAGCATCGGCTATGCCTTTGGCGGGGACATCATTCATGCCAAGTCAATCATGCATGGCAAAACCTCCATGGTCTACCACGCCGATCAAGGCGTTTTCCGGGGTTTGAATAACCCCTTTCAGGCCACACGCTACCATTCGCTGGTCATTGATCAGGCGACAATTCCCGACTGTCTTGAAGTTACAGCCTGGACGGCTAACCCTTCTGGGGGCATAGACGAGATCATGGGGGTCCGCCACAAGGCCATGGATATCGAGGGGGTTCAATTCCACCCTGAATCGATCCTCACCGAGCAGGGTCATGAACTTTTGGCTAATTTCCTCAGGCGGTGAGGGGCCATCTATGAAGATGAGCGTGGCGATTGAGGCGCTGTTGAATCGGCAGGATCTTCCTGCCGAGGCCATGCGCGCGCTTATGCGCCAAATCATGTCGGGTGACGCGACACCGGCTCAAATTGGCGGCTTTCTGGTTGCCCTGCGCGCCAAGGGCGAAACCATTGAGGAGGTGGTCGCCGCTGTCGAGGTCCTGAGGGAAATGTCCCTTAAGGTCCATGTCGATACCCGGCATCTGATCGACACGTGTGGTACGGGCGGCGATGGCGCGCACACGTTCAATATCAGTACGGCCTCTGCCTTTGTAGCGGCAGCGGCAGGGGCCCGGGTTGCCAAGCATGGCAGTCGCTCGGTCTCCAGTCGCACCGGCAGTGCCGATGTCCTGGAGGCCGCCGGAATTAATCTCCATCTGGATCCCGAGGCCGTTGCCCACTGCATCAGCGATGTGGGGCTGGGTTTTTTGTTTGCCCAGAACCACCACGGCGCCATGCGTCATGCCGTTGGTCCTCGGCGCGAATTGGGAGTAAGAACCTTGTTCAACCTGCTGGGTCCGCTCTCGAATCCCGCGGGTGCCCCCAATCAGCTGATTGGGGTGTTTTCCGCCGAATGGATTGAGCCTCTGGCACAGGTTCTCAAAGTGCTGGGAAGTCGCCACGTCATGGTGGTGCACGCCGAGGACGGTCTGGATGAGATCAGTATTGGAGCACCGACCCGGGTCGCGGAGCTGATCCATGGCGAGATCCGGGTATGGACCCTGACCCCGGAACAGTTTGGTTTGCAACGGGCGTCCCTCGACACGCTTGCCGTCGACTCCAGTGAACAGAGTCTCGCCGTCATTCGCCGGATTTTCAGCGGAGAAGCCGGGCCGCATCGGGACATCGTGCTCCTCAATGCAGGGGCTGCCATTTATTGTGCCGGGGTGGCTGAGACCCTTGAGGCCGGCCTGACGATGGCCCGAGCGGCGATTGATCACGGGGCCGCTCAGCAAAAACTGGATGACCTGATTCGGGTAAGCACATCCCTGACGCCCGCCCCCCCTTGAGAAGCACGCACGCATGAAGACCGATACCCCCGACATTCTCCTCAAGATCCTCAAGCGAAAAGAGGAGGAGATCCAGTCCCGCTCCGCCGTGACATCGATGGAAAGTCTGTTGCAGGAGGCCGCCAAGGCGTCCAAGCCGCGGGGTTTTGTCGAGGCGATTCGAGCCAAGCTGAGGGACCACCAGCCGGGTGTCATCGCCGAAATCAAGAAAGCCTCGCCCAGTAAGGGCGTGATGCGGGAAGACTTCCATCCGGCCGAGATTGCCAAAAGCTACGCACTTCATGGTGCGGCCTGTCTTTCCGTCCTGACCGACTGTGATTTTTTTCAAGGGTGCGAGCGCTTCCTGATGGACGCCCGGGCGGCTTGTGATTTGCCGGTGATCCGCAAGGATTTCATCATCCATCCCTATCAGGTGGCAGAGGCCCGTGCAATTGGCGCCGATTGCATCCTGCTGATTGCTGCAGCGCTCGAGGATGGCGAACTGCGGGACCTGGCCGTTCAGGCTCAGGATCTGGGGATGGATGTCCTGATTGAGGTCCATGATCGGGTCGAACTGGATCGGACCTTGCAGCTCGATTTGCCCTTGTTGGGGATCAACAACCGCAATCTCAGAACCTTCGAGGTTTCCCTCGACACCACGCTGGATCTTCTGGAACAGATTCCTGAGGATCGCATCGTGGTGACCGAGAGCGGGATCCTGGCGCCAGCGGATGTCGAATTGATGCGTTGCCGCGGGGTCAACGCGTTTCTGGTCGGTGAGAGCTTCATGCGCGCTGACGACCCGGGGCAGAAGCTCGCGGAGTTGTTTGACCTCAAGGTCGCGTGACTTCAGTCGCCGATTCTGAGGTCCTCGAGGCCCTCAAGTGTCTGGTCGTCAAGGTCGCCCGGGAAGAACTGCTACCGCGGCAAACCGGCGGCGATATCCACTACAAGGCCGATGGCAGCGTGGTGACCGAGGCCGATCTTGCCATTCAGTCGCGACTTGCAGAGGAGCTTCGGGGTCTGTTGCCTGATATCCCCTTGCTCGGCGAGGAAATGGAGGCATCTGACCAGTTGAGCCTTCTGACGCAGGCGAGAGAGGGGCTCTGGTGCCTTGACCCGCTGGATGGCACCAACAACTTTGCGACCGGTCTTCCCGTTTATTCAATCTCCATTGCCCTTCTAAGGCAGGGCGTCCCCTGGCTGGGTCTGGTGTACGACCCCTGCCGCGGTGAACTGTTCAGTGCCTTGAAAGGACAGGGTGCCTGGCTCAACGATCGTCCGCTGGGGGTTCAGTCCTTCGGACGGCCGTTGCGCCGGGCACTGGCTGTCATTGACTTCAAGCGGCTGCCAAAGGACCTGGCCCGGGATCTGATCAGTCAGCCGCCGACTCATTCCTGGCGTTATCTGGGATCTGGTGCCATCGAATGGTGCTGGCTGGCGGCGGGCCGGTGTCATGTCTACCTCCATGGCCAGCAAAAGCTCTGGGATTTTGCTGCAGGGGCCTTGGTGTTCATGGAGACCGGGGGAGTTGCAATGACCCTCGAAGGGCGTCCCCTTTTTCCCGCAACCCGCCTCTCTGCATCGGTGGTGGCGGCTGCCGATGCGGCGCTTTTTGAGGCATGGACCCGGGCCCTGGGGCTCCGTCGGGAAGCCGATTAGGGCTGAGCCCCTTCCCCTCTGGGCAATGGGCTTTTAGGCTATGATGGGCAAGGGGTGGACCCCGCATCCGCCCCGTCTTGAGCCATGAATGCATTTCTAAATACCCTTGAAAAATTTCTGACCTGGTTCTTCGCCCTTAGCTTTGGGGCCTTGGCCGTCTTTCTGGTGATGCGCTGGAATGACCAGCGGACTAAAAGCGCCGACCCTTGGAACAAGGCACAAGCGGCCAATACCCAGGATGCCTATGTTGCCTTTCTCAGAAGTTGTCATGGCTGTTCCAAGGAAAGTGCGGCCCGAGAGGCGCTTGATGCACTCCAGCGGCGGGAAGGATTGATCTCCCGTCTGGCACAGGAGCATCTCTCCGAACGGGCCAGCATTAGCTTTCCAAGCTTCACTCCCGATGCAAAAACCCTCTTGGCGAGCGGCGGCGATGGACCGGATTTTTGGGATGCCGAGACCGGAAAGCGGAAATCCTTGGGTCCCAAGACTTTTCAGAAGTTGGGAAATCCCGCCTTGATGAGTGCGCTGGATCTGAGCCCCGCGGGGCACAAGGTCGCCGCCGGGACAACCGGGCGTGAGGGGGGGCGGCTGCTGATGTGGGACTTGGGCCAGGAAGCCTTTATTGGTGAACACGAGGTCGAAGGTTTTGATGTTCGTCAGGTCCAGTTTGCACCGGACAACAACTGGTTAGCCTGGCGGGGCGATGGGCCCGTGGGTGTCTGGAATCCGGCCGCCAACAAATTTTTTCGGGCCAACCACCAAGGCGTCAGCGATCTGGCTTTTCTGGATGCGGCGGGCAAGCACTTTCTTTTGACCGCCAGCGGTCGTGAATTATGGTTTTGGGAGCCGACCAGTCTCACGCTGCTCAAAGAAGGGCGTGTGGACTCGGACCGTCCGCTGCTGGGGTTGACCCGTGATGGTCGCCTGATCCTTTTCAGTGATGGCCGCGTTTTGGAGGTCTGGGACACGGTCACTGGACGGGAGGCCGCCACTCTCCGCGACCTCGCGGGGGAGATCACGGCTTTCTGTCGCAACCTCTCGTCCGGACACCTGCTGATCGGGACCTCTCAGGGGATGGTGTACTTCTGGGATTTTCTCAACTCTGCGGTGCCCTATGCCCATGTTGCAGCGCATGCAGGGCCTGTGGAAATGCTGCGCTGCGGCCCTGATAATCGATTAGTGTCGGTGGGTTTTGATGGCGCCAAGGTCTGGGGCGAAGAGCGTATTCTCGCGCCGACAGCGGCCGGCAAGGCCCCTTGACCTGCCTTGTAAAGCCCATGCCCCAAATGCAATGCAAAGGCCTCTAGAGGCTCCCTTCCATCCAAAGGACATGAAATGGACGTATCTTTAGACTCAGGCGCCGGACTTTCGGAGCAGGCGGGTGAGATTTACTGGAGCGAGCTGGAGCGCCATTTCGCACGTGGAGTCATCATTTGGGTCGCTGCCGATCTGGATTTGATTGAAGTGGCCACGGCTTTTGCGAAGGATGATGTGGAGCGTCTCCGTGACTGGCTGGACCAAAAGCATGTCATTAAGGCGCAGGATGCACATGCGCAGACCTGGTCTAAGGCGAAGGCATTGCTTCGGGCCATCGTCGTTGCGCCTTGGGTGCTGGTTCAGGAACGAAGGACGCATTGACGCCATGACGCTGGTTCTCACCTGGCTGGGTGCGGCCTTTCTTGCAGGTCTGGGCGTCACCCGAATCGGCATGCCGCCACTGGTCGGTTACCTCCTGGCGGGTTACGGTCTTCACTATGCAGGCCTTGAATTGGTCCAGCCCCTGCCGCTGTTGGCCGAACTCGGTATTCAGTTGCTCCTGTTCTCGGTGGGGTTGAAGATCCAGCTGCGCATGCTGGTCCGCCGCGAGGTGCTTGGCGTTGGCGGTCTTCACCTGCTACTGGTCGCAGGTGTTTCGGGACTGGTGTTTCTTCTGAACCAGCAGGCCCTCTCGGGGGGGCTCCTGCTCGGAGCAAGCCTTGCTTTTTCGAGCACGGTTCTGGCCGTCAAGGTACTGGATGACAACGGCGATCTCGAGAGCTTTCAGGGACGGACCGTCATGGGCATCCTGATTCTTCAGGATCTGATCGCCGTCGGCCTGTTGTCGCTGACCTCCAGCACGCTGCCTTCGCCCTGGGCCCTGTCGCTGTTGTTGCTGCCGCTCCTGAAGCCGTTGGCCCGGCTGATCTTCAGCCTGTCCAAGGACCGCGAACTCAGGCTTCTTCTTGGCCTGCTATTCGCGTTTGCCGGCGGCTCCCTGGCCGAACTGGCAGGGGTGTCCAAGGACCTCGGTGCGTTTTTAATGGGCGTCTTGCTGGCAGGGCATCCCCAGACCGATGGGCTTTCAAAGCGCTTGTGGAGCATCAAGGAAGTCCTTCTGGTGGCCTTTTTCCTTGAGATTGGCCTCATGGGCCTCCCAGATGAAAGACAACTCCTGGAGGCGCTGGGGTTGCTGTTGCTCTTGCCTTTGCAGGGTATTTTGTTTTTTGTCCTCATGCTCATCATTGGGCTACGTGCCAGAACCAGCTTTCTTGGCTCGCTGGCCTTGATGACCTACAGTGAATTTGCCTTGATTGCGGTAGGCCCGGTCGTGGAGGACGGCCTTCTGGATCCTGGCTGGGAGCCGGTCCTGGGGCTTGCCGTCGCCGCCTCACTGGCGTTTGCGGCACTCCTGAATCGCTACTCGGGTGTTCTTTTTGGCTGGTTGGAGCCGATACTGGTCCGCTTCGAGCGGCAGGTTCCCCATCCCGATCAGTTGCCCGTCCATTTTGGCTCCTCTCGGTGGCTGGTGGTGGGCATGGGGCAGGTCGGGCGAGCGGTGTATGACAGTCTCAATCGACGACAGAAGCGGGTCATGGGTCTGGATGCGGATCCTACCCGGGCGCCGGAATTGGCCAGAAAGGGGTATCGCGTCCTCTACGGGGACGCTGAGGATCCCGCACTCTGGAGTCGGGAGGAGTTGAAGCGTTTGCGTGGTGTGGTTGTCGCTGTTCCTGAGTTCAGGAGCCGGCTTATTTCGCTTGAAATTGTCAGGCGCTCCGGGTTTCGGGGGACTCTTGGAACGATCGCCGATGATGCCGAGGAGGATGCGGCACTCTTTCGCGCTGGCGCCGATATTGTCTTTCATCCCCTGGCCGAGGGGGGAGAGCGGCTGGCCGATAAAATGATCGACCGGGTGATTTCGGACCCATTGAACCCCTCCTGAACGGGCCCTGGCGCTCCAAAAAGGCCCTCAGTCCCTTGCGCGTGAGGCGTCCCTCCTCCGGCGCCGGGAGACCCATACGAGCCCTAAGCCGTTGAACCCGGCATAAATGCAGTAGGTCAAGAGATGGGCGGCGCCGGCCCATTCGAGCGAGCGGGCCGCACCCATCCAGAACAGACCGGCCAAAAGCGGTTGGCTCAGAAATTCACCGACCGAGATGAGGGTGCCGGCCTCAAGACTGAAGAGCCCGATCAGACCAATGGTCGAGAGGATACGCATGGCATCACCGCTCCAGAAAAGGGCCGCCGGCACAAGGCCGACCCGTAAGGAGTCGCTGTAAAGCGCATCATAGACGGGCTCCCTGAAGACGATGGCAAGGCCAAGAATCAAGACCGAGGGCAGCCAGACGGCGCGAAACATCTGCCCCAGCGGATCCAAAAGCGTGCCCCCTGCAAACCGCGCGGCAAGCCGGGGCAGGTAGAAATTGAAAAGAATTCCGCTTGCACAGCCAAAGACCCAATCCGATATCCGCCACAAGGCAGTGACGGCGCCCGCCATCTCCCAGCTGGACATCAGCGCCAGCGCCTTGCGGATCAGAAGACCGCTCGTCGGGCTGGCAAGGCCAATGGTCAGTCCGGCCATCAGGTAAGGGCTTAGCCGCCTCACGGCGTCCCGAACACTGGGCCCGCTGATCTCCCCACGGGCAAAGGCAAGACACCCGAGAACCAAAAGCCCTGCGTTCACCATAAGGCTGGTGAGGGTGCCTGCGAAAAGGACATGCTGGAGTCCCCTTAAGCCCTCGGTCTGGTCAAGAGCCAGTGTCAGGCAGGTCGGGCTGCTGAAGCTGACCAGGAGCAGCAAGGCGGCTTTGCGTTGCCCGGTGCCTGCCCAATAGGCGACCAGCAGGAGCATGGGAATCAGGAGTCCGCCGTTGACAAGACCCAGTTCGACCAGGTTATTGAGATGAGAGGGCAGGCCGACTTCCTGTCGCAGCCAATCGGCCTTCAGACCAAGTCCCAGCATCAAGGGGAGGGCCGTCAGCCCCCCCAAAAGGCTGGCGCCCAGCAGCAAGGGAGCGGCCCGTCGCTCATCGGACCGGGCGGCCATGATGGTGAGTCCGACGCCGATGCCGGCCTGCGCCGGCGCGAAGACCAGTTCTGAAAGTCCTTGAATCTGAGCCCAGTAACCGACGGTTTCAAGGTTGCCCCGAAGCATCCATAGCTTGTCGCTCAGTGAGCGGTAGGCAGGTCCAAAGGCGACCAGACCCAGAAGCCAGAAGGTCTTTTGGAAGACCTCCCAGCTCCGATGCACGTCCCATCGCTTCAGTGGGACCTTGCCCAACGCGTGCCGAAAAACAGGGCAAGCACCCGGTCACGGCCAATCGCCTGAATGAGCTCGGAGCTGCCTGTAAAGAGAAGGATCCAGAACGCCAGAAACAGATGATTGGCCTCGAACAGGGGAAGTGAGAACCCGTGCACAAAGAGGTGCCAGCCGGCTGTGAAGGAGCGGTGGTGCCAGGCCAGCGGCAGGTATTCCTCAAGAAACAGCCCAAGGCTTGCGAAGAGCAGAAAGATGATGCCCTTCCAGAGGGTGCTGAGGATGAGCGGCCGACCCTTGAACAGATTGACAAAGGAAAGGGTATCCATCGCGAGGTAGGCCTTGCCCATGACCAGCGCGCCGATCAGGGCACTAAAGGATTGTTCGGTGGTGATTCCCAGGCCCTCGTCATTGAGGTGGCGCAGAAGGAAGGTGAGATGAAAGATGATCAGGAAAAACAGCGTCGGCGGGATGGCTTTTTTGATTTCGCGCAGCAAGGGGAATCGGGGCATGACGGAGGACCTTTAAACGGGACTTTGGCCATCTTATCGGTCGAAGCCGGGAGCCTCAAGCTGCGTTTTAGGGGCAGTCGGTCGGCCTGAAAAGGGCGAGGGCCAGAAGCAGCCAGGCGGCGAGCAAAAGGCTTCCCCCCAGAGGAGTAATAGCTCCGAGGTGCCGGATACCGGTCAAGACCAGGAGATAAAGGCTCCCGCTAAAGAGGAGGGTGCCTCCGATCAGGCAATATCCGGAGCCCCTCAAGAGCCGCTCGTGCGGTTTGCGCTCCAGCATCAGACCCAGAATCAGCAGCCCCAGGGCATGCCAGATCTGGTAACTGACGGCGGTGTGCCAGATCGAAAGCGCAGCCTCATCAAGGCGCGCCTTGAGGGCATGTGCACCAAAGGCGCCCAAGGCAACTCCGAAAAAGGCAAGCACCGCGCCAACCTGTTGAAAACGAATGAAAGGCATCAGTTACGGTCTTTTTCTGGTCAGGTTCCGGCGGGCTTTGGGGGCCCGCCGGCGGGGTGGCGCTTAGGACAATGCTTGTTCAAGCAGCGTATTCAGCCGCCTGACGAACGCAGCCGGGTCATCGAGCTGCGCCCCTTCGCTCAGCACGGCCTGGTCGTAGAGGATTTCAGTCAGTTCCCGGAAACGATCGTCATTGCCTTCACCGTTGAGTCGGGTCACCAGCGCATGGTCGGTGTTGATTTCAAACACCGGCTTGCTGGAGGGGACATTCTGACCCGCGGATTTCATGATCCGTTCCATGGTCCGGCTCATGCCGAAGCTCTCGCTGACGAGGCAGGCGGGAGAATCGGTTAGCCGCGAGCTGACCTTCACTTCGCTGACCTTGTCGCCCAAGATGCCCTTGATCCGGTCAATCAGTTCCTTGAAGGTTTTCTCTGCTTCCTCCTTGTGCTGCTTGTCCGTTTCGTCCTCGAGGGTACCCAGGTCGAGATCTCCCTTGGCAATCGATTGCAGTGACTTGCCCTCGAATTCGGTCAGGTAGCCAACCAGCCACTCATCGACGCGCTCATGCATGAGCAGGACTTCAAGCCCCTTCTTGCGGAAGATCTCAAGGTGAGGGCTGTTTTTGGCGGCGGCATAACTCTCCGCAGTAATGTAGTAGATCTTGTCCTGACCTTCCTTCATGCGCCCGATATAGTCTTCCAGGGTGACGGTCTGTTCCTGATCATCTGTGAAGGTGGAATCAAACCGCAGGAGTTTGGCGATTTGTTCGCGGTTCTTGAAGTCCTCGATGGGCCCTTCCTTGAACGCTTGGCCGAACTCCTTCCAGAACAACTTATATTGATCCGGCTGGTTCTTGGCGAGATCTTCAAGCAGACCCAGCACCTTCTTGACGGACCCGGAGCGGATTTTTTCAAGCAGGGCATTTTCCTGCAGGATTTCGCGCGAGACGTTGAGGGGCAGGGAGTCTGAATCAATGACACCGCGAATGAAGCGCAGGTAACGCGGCATCAGTTTGTCTGCATCCTCGGTGATGAAGACCTTGCGGACATACAGCCGAACCCCTTGCTTGGCATCACGGTCCCAAAGATCAAACGGCGCTGATTTGGGGATATAAAGCAGTAGCGTGTATTCGTTGGTGCCTTCGACCCGACTGTGGATCCGCGCCATCGGCGGCTGGAAATCATGAGAGACATGCTTGTAGAACTCGTCATACTCCTCATCGCTGATTTCGCTGCGGCTTTTGGCCCAAAGCGCTGAGGCGCTGTTGACGGTTTCCCATTCTTCCGCCGGCGGTTCCTCGCCTTCCTTGACTTCACCATAGTGCTCCTTCTTCATCTCGATCGGTATCGAGATGTGGTCCGAGAACTTGCGAATGATGCTTCGGATCTTCCAGCCGTCGAGGAACCCGTCCTCACCTTCGCGCAGATGGAGGGTAATGGTGGTGCCATGGGCGGCGCGGTCAATGGTCTCAAGCGTGTAGTCGCCCTCGCCCATGGATTCCCAGCGTACGCCCTGATCATGCGGTGCGCCGGCTTTACGGGTTTCGAGTACCACCCGGTCAGCGACGATGAACGAGGAATAAAAACCAACGCCAAATTGGCCGATCAGCTGGCTGTCCTTGGCCTGATCGCCAGTCAGCGACTCAAAAAACTTGCGGGTGCCGGAGCGGGCAATGGTACCGATATTTTCCCGGACCTCGTCCCGACTCATGCCGATCCCATTGTCGGTCAGGGTGATGGTGCGAGCTTCCTTGTCGAAGGCGATGCGCAATTTGAGGTCTGAATCGCCCTCATACAGGGCATCGTCACTCAGGGCATTGAATCGCAGTTTGTCCGCCGCATCAGAGCCATTGGAAATCAGTTCTCTCAGGAAGATTTCCTTGTTGCTGTAGAGGGAATGAATCATGAGGTGCAGCAGTTGCTTGACCTCTGTCTCAAAACCCATCGTGACCTTGTTGTCCGCAACCGTCATGGTGATCTCATGCCTCCCAAATCGAAATGGATAAAAGAATAGCTGCTTGTATACAAGATATTGAGGCCGGCGCCGCCCTTTTCAAGGGGTGGTCCAGTAAAAATTACCTCAGATCACCTCGTCTTGGGGAATGGCAAATCCACCGTCGATGACCATTTGATGGAACAGCCCCCGCGCCGCAAACAGCCCCGGGTAGGTCCCACTTTCGACAATCCTGCCATCACGAAACACCAGAATCCGGTCCGCATGCATGACGGTGGATAAGCGATGGGCGATAATGAAGGTCGTGCGGTTTTTTCGAAGACAATCCAGTGCCCTCTGGATTTTGCCCTCGGTGCCACTGTCCAGCGCGCTGGTGGCCTCGTCCAGAATCAGGATCGGTGCATCCTTGAGAAGGGCCCTGGCGATGGCCAGACGCTGACGCTCCCCACCCGACAGGGCGCTGCCCCGTTCACCGATCACAAAGTCGTAAGCGCCGGGCTTGCGCACGATGAAGTCATGGGCCTCTGCTCTTCGGGCCGCTTCCATGACATCGGCATCACTGGCCTTGGGGCGACCGACCCGAATGTTGTCAGCGATCGAGCGATTGAACAGGCCCGCTTCCTGAAAGACCACGCCCACGGCTGCCCGCAGCGAATCAAGTGTGACTTCACTAAGGGCCTGCCCGTCGATGCAAATCCGGCCCCGATCAGGATCCCGCAGCCGTTGGAGAAAGCTCAAGGCGGTGGTCTTGCCAGAGCCGGTAGCTCCAACCAGCGCCAGCGTTTCTCCAGGCTGGGCGCAGAAGTGAAGATCAAGGACACCGTGTGGGGACCCCGGGTAGGTGAAGGACACGCCCTCATAGGAGACGGCGCCCTGCGTAAGGCGAAGGGGAGGTGCACCGGCTCTCTCAGGCACCTTTAAGGGGCTTGCAATCAGTTCGAAATAGCTTGAAACGGTGGGCAGCTGATTAAAAATCCGGGCACTGAAACTGGATAACAGGTCCAGCTTGCCGATCAGCAAGGTGGCAAAGCTTACAAAGCTGACGATCTCGCCGACGCTGACCTCGCCCCGGTTAGCCAGCACAGCCCCGGCGGCAAACAGGGCGACCATGGTCAGGGTAGCGGCGGCCCGCGTCAGTATGGTCAGGACGCCCCACCAGGTCAGCACCGGGTATTGCGCGGACAGGAGCCGCCTCATCAAGGCTTTCAGTTCCTCGCTTTCAAGGCCCAGTCGGCTGAAACTCTGGACCACCGGGAGGTTGCCGATCACATCGCCAATCCGCCCAAAGAGGTCCTGATTGAAACGTTCAACGGCCGATTGTCCCGCACTGGTTTTGAGGACCACCATCACGTTGGCAACCGCATAGAGGCCGGCAAGCAGTCCAAGCAGCGCCGCCAGCTGCGCCTGCATGGCAAAGGCAATGGGGATGAGAAAGCCGATGCTGACCAGCGCACTCAGGTGCTCGCGAAGGAAGGTCAGCCAGATCCAGAAGAGGGCATCAGTGCCGGCCAGAAGGGTCCTGACCACTCCCCCGGACCCGCGTTGGCTGTGGCTGTCAGAGGGCAGCGTGATCGCCCGATCAAACCCAAAAGCCAGCGCCCCAAGACGCTGGCGATGGGCCAGACGATCTGCCAGTACCGACACGCTGACGCCTGCCACAATGCCAAACAGCCCAAGGGCAGCCCACAGAGCGATCAAGGGCAATGCGGCCTGGCCACCAGCCAGGGCATCGACGACGCGACCAAAGAGGATCGGCTCAGCCAGCTGTAGCAGGCCGACCCCAAGGTTGGTCAGCAGCAAGCCCGTGGCCAGCCCTTTCTCGGTGGCCAGCAGCGACAGGGCGCGCGCGTAGGTCTTGAAAAACCCCAAGGGGTCAGGGTCGCGTCTGCAAGGCGACCTTGCTGATTCCCGCCCGTTGGGCAATCGCAAGGATTGCTGCAGCCTTTCCGTAGAGGACCCGCTCATCAATTTCGAATTGAACGGTCAGCTCCGGGCTGGCTGTTTTTCGGGCCATGAGGGCGCTTTCAAGGCTTTCAGGCGTCTGTGGCACGCTGTCCAGAAACAAGCCGCCCTCGGCATTGAGGCTGACCAGCAAGGTCGGGTTTTTGGGCGCAGCAGCCGCCGCCACGGTTTTTGGAAGGCTCACCCCCACCGATTGGGTGAGCAGGGGTGCGGTGACGATGAACACCACCAGCAGAACCAGCATGACGTCGACCAGCGGCGTCACGTTGATCTCACTCATGGCCTGTTCCTGATTGCGGGGTCCAAATGCCACGATCAATCTCCGGTTTTCATGGAAAAGCCGGTACGGATGGCCAGATGCAGGAAATCCGTTGCAAAGTTCTCAAGATCCGCCTCCGCCAGCTTGATGCGTCTTAAGAGGGCGTTGTAGGCCAAAACCGCCGGAATAGCAGCTGCAATGCCGATGGCCGTAGCGATCAGCGCCTCGCCGATGGGTCCGGCGACCACATCCAGGCTGGCCGATCCTCTGAGACTGATGTCCTTGAGGGCATGCATGATGCCCCAGACCGTACCGAACAGTCCGACAAAAGGGGCCGTACTGCCGATGCTGGCAAGCACGGTCAGGCCGCGTTCGAGCTGGTGCCGTTCCTGCTGGATGGTCTGACGGAACGTCCGCTCGAGAATATCCCGGGTATCGCCCCCGGTCGCAAGTGAGGCGACCTGGCCCTGCGTGGCGTTCAGCGCGCCAAACCCGGCGTGGGCAATCCGTGACAAGGGACCTTGAAGGCTTTGAAGGCCCTCTGCGCTCTTGAGATCCCTCGCGCTCCAGAAGGCCGCCAGAAAGGCCGCATTGGATCGGCCGAGCTGCCAGTGCTCATAGGCTTTCAGGAAGATCAGTGCCCAGGTCACGATGGAGAAGGCGATGAGCAGCCATAAGGTCAGATTGACGATCGGGCTGGCGGCAAGTTCGGTCATGTTAGCGAAGCTCCACGGTTGGAATTACTTGGAATCGAGCAGGCTGAAATTGAGAGGCACATTGACCCAGCTGTCCACCGGCTGGCCCCCGCGTTTGGCCGGAACGAATCGCCAATGCCGCACGGCCTCCAGTGCGGATTCATCGAGAATCTCATGGCCGCTGGAGGTGGCGACGCTGACCTCGCCGGCCGTCCCGCTGGCCAGGACGCGGACCTTGAGAATGACCCGACCCTCCCACTCCCGTCGCTTGGCCATTGGCGGGTATTCGGGTTTTGGATTATGCAGGTAGGCAGCAACCTTGGGGCCCTCATAGCCCCCCGCTGCCGGGGCTTTGGTGTCCGACTGGGCGGCACCTGAGGTCGCGCTCTCGGAGGCTTTGGCACTTGAGGTCGGTGTCGGGGATTGACTGGCCGCCGGCAACGGGTCTACCGGTGCCTTTTGAGGTCTGGCCTGCGTCGCTTCCCGGTCTGGCTTTGGTGGGGGGCGATTGGCGTCCGGCGGGGTTCTGGCCGCTTTCGGTTTGGTGATCGGCGGCTTGAGTGGTGGGCTGGCTGGATGCTCCAAAGGCGCTTTTGCCGGCAGCTCGGCGGTTTTTCCGGCGGCAGGCGATGGCGCACTTGGACCCACCAAGGCGACCTCGATCGGCGGCAGCGGTTTGCCGACTTCTTTATCGTCACGCAGAAGGAGGTGCTGGCTGAAGAAAAGGGCCCCATGCAGCACCAGGGAAAGCAGCAGGAAACGGGCGGGGCTGATGCCCCCAGCCCGAAGCTGCCCGGTTGTCGGGAGCCTGTGGCGTTGGGTCATCATCAGCGCCGCCAGAATGCCGGGGTGAAGAGGATGAGGGCGGTGAAGATTTCGATGCGACCCAGGAACATCGCCAGTATGCAGGTCCAGGTCTGGACATCGGAAAGTCCGCTGTAGTTGGTCGAAGGTCCGACCACGCCAAGACCAGGACCTGCGTTGTTGATCGAAGCCACCACGGCGGAGAAGGCCGAGACCAGATCAAGGCCCGTGATCACCAGGACAAGGGTCAGCGACACGACCGTCATGAAGTAGGCGAAGATAAACCCAAGCACCGAGAGAATGATGCGGGAGCTGATGACTTGGCCTCCGAGTTTGAGAGGGATCACCGCGGCCGGATGCCGAAGCAGCAGCATCTGCAATTGTGATTGCTTGATCAGGATGAGTGTCCGCATCATCTTGATGCCACCGCCGGTTGAACCGGTGGAGGCGGCAATACAGCTTAGAAACAGCATCCACAGGGGGGCAAACAGCGGCCACTCATTGAAATCCTGGCTGGCAAATCCGCAGTCGGTGCCGATCGACACCACGTTGAACGCGGCGTGTCTTAAGGCGGTCAGCGCTTCAGGATAGGTCCCGGTCCAATAAAGGTAGGCGCCAATCCCACCAATGCTGCCGAGCATCAGGATCAGGTAAGGAAGGGCTTCAAGGTCCGATCGGTAGGGGGCCAGGCTTTTTTCCCGGAAGGCCAGGAAGTGCGTCGCAAAATTCATCCCGGCCAGTAGCATGAAAAGCACCAGGACCATCTCGATTTCAGGCGAATTGAAATAACCGATGCTTGCATCATGAGTCGAAAATCCCCCAAGTCCCATGGTCGCGAAGGCATGACAGACCGCATCCAGCCAGTCCATGCCTGCCCACTTGAGGGCGAGAATGCACATCAGGGTGATGATGGCATAGGTCAGCCAGAGGTTCTTTGCCGTCTCGGTGATGCGGGGGGTCAGCTTGCTGTCCTTGATAGGGCCCGGTGTTTCTGCAACGTAAAGCTGTCGGCCACCGACCCCGAGGATCGGAAGGATCGCGACGGCCAGAACGATGATGCCCATGCCGCCAATCCAGTTGAGTTCATGACGCCAGAGGTTAAGGGCGGGAGGCAGATAGTCGAGCTGGCTCAAGACCGTGGAGCCCGTCGTGGAAAGACCCGACATGGTTTCGAAATAGGCATCGGTAAAACTCAGCCCGTCGATGTGGGAGAGGAGGGGAAAGGTGGCGACCGCGGCCAACCCGACCCAGGTGATGACAACCAGGATGAAACCATCGCGGGCCCGAAGATCCGCCTCGTGATGGCGGGTGAGCAGCCAGAGAAAGGCACCCGCGCCAAGGGTCAGGCACATGTCTCTCAGAAACAGGTTCAAGGTGCCGTCCTGATAAATCAGGGCCGCAGCAATGGGGATGGAGTAGGTCACGCTGAAGACCGCCAACATGAGCCCGAAGATGCGAATCAGCGAGAGGAAGCGGTTCACCTGGCAAATTCTTCAGTGGGGGAGGAAAGGTCTGGAGCAAGGGTCTCCTGACGCAAGATGGCGATTTTAGCAGGACCCGATCATGACCCGGGATTTTGGTCGGCACCCGAAGCGAGGATAGCCGTAATCTGACCCGACTCGTTAAAGGTCACGGTCATGGCCTTTTGACTCCGTGCCGCAGCGAGATTGACCGGTGACACGACCAATCGAGACTCATTGCCCTCGGCATCAAGGTGTCCGGAGCGGCCGGGCAGTCGCCGGATCAGGCTGGTCAGTGCCGTCCATAGCAGCCAGGCCACCAGAATGGCGAGGATGGTCAGGCCATACATCTGCAGGAGTTCGATCAGACTTTTGTAGCCACCAAACCAGCGCACCTCGGCAGAGAATTTCCGAACCCCCATCAGCCAGCCGCTCAAAGAGACCAGCGGAATCAGAAAATAAATCCAGAGCACCCAGCAACCGATGGCCACGACCCAGGAACCCAAGCGTTGTCGCAGTGACTGCAGGTGCGGAAGTTCGATGATCAGGCTATCAGGCTTCATTTGTGTCGGAGCCCCCGATCAAGGGTCACCCAGACCGCCCGTTGTCCGCGTTTTTTGGAGATGGCCTTGAAGAATCCGTTGACGGTGGTTCCCACGTTGATGAGCCAGTAGACAATTGGATACCAGATCATCCAGTAGTAGTAGCGGGCGAGGCCTCCGGTTCGGCGTTCGTAGCGGGAGTCGATCCAAAGGCTGGCCGCAAACTGGATCAGACAGGTGATGCTCAGCAACATGCTGGTCCAGCTGGGTGAGAGATCCTCCAGACGTTCTTTCTGGGTTTCGTGGAAGAGTTCCAGCGGCAGCAACATCAAGGTGATCAGGACCAGAAAGGACCAGGTAATGCTGATGACACATTCGAGGTAAAGGGGCCAGAGCGATCGTGCGCGCAAGCGCATGACCCTGCTGAAGTAACGCAGCAGGACTTCGACACCGCCCTGCGCCCACCGGGTTCTTTGTTTCCAGAGGCCGTTGAGCGTTTCGGGCATGAGGACCCAACACAGGGCATTGGGTTCAAAGCGGATTGACCAGCCGGCAAGTTGAAGCTTCCAGCTGATATCGATGTCCTCGGTCACCATGTCGGGACTCCAGTACCCCACTTCGCAGATCGCGGATTTACGAAAGGCGCCGATCACACCGGAAATGGTGAAGACGCGCCCGTACAATCGTTGGGCGCGTTTGATCATGCCGACAATGGCAGAGAACTCGCCCACCTGAACCCGTCCGAGGAGAGTGGAGCGATTCCGTATCCTGGGATTGCCGGTCACCGCACCGACATCGGGATCCTCGAGAAAATGCCGAACCATCCAGCCAGTGGCATCGGGGGAGAGCAAGGCATCGCCATCGATGCAAATCAGATACTCGCTGTCTGTCACCAGTGCCGCGGTCCTGAGTCCAACCGCCTTGCCCTGATTGCTGGCCAGATTGACAACGCGCAACCGGGGGTGCTGGCTCGCC
Source organism: uncultured Methylococcus sp. (assembly GCA_964386975.1). Lineage (GTDB taxonomy): Bacteria > Pseudomonadota > Gammaproteobacteria > Methylococcales > Methylococcaceae > UBA6136. Next base: position 25,187 of record CAYLUS010000007.1, on the reverse strand, counting down.
AGTTCCTCCAGAATCTCGAGAGTGTTGTCACGGCTGCCATCATTGATCGCCAGGATGTCGAAATCCGGATAGTTCTGGGCCAGACAGAAGGCGACGGTCTCCCGAATGTTGTCGGCCTCGTTGTGACAGGGAATGAGGATGGAGACCTTGGGAGTTTGTGCCAAGACGGGTACCTGACTGTCAGGCCCACCCTGTTTTCGCTCAAAACGCCAGTAATAGACCCACGCGCCGATGATCCAGACATAGGCCATGAACAGTGGGTAATAGAACATGAAGCGGGCAAGTCCCTCGTCCAATTCGCCCCACAGCGGGAGGTTCATGAAGGCGATCAACGGTTCTGATCTGACGCTTTGAAGGACAGATTCGCGCATGGCACCGAGTGGCGCCAGCCAGTCAGAAAGTTGAAAGGGGTCGCTCATGCGTCAGTGAGTTGCCTTGACCGCAAAGTGTTTCTTGAGGACCTCAAGGGAGGGCTGGTCAGCGTACACGTTGTCCGGGTAATAGCCAAAATGGTTGACGCCCGCCTGCTTGAGAAGGGCGATCTGTCGGGTGAACACCTCCATGGGGATGGGCTTTTGGGTATTCCAGTCCACGGGCTGCAGTTCGAATACCGTTTTTCGAAGGCCCTCGGGGTGCGCGGCGACTTTGGCGATGAGTTGCCTGAGCCAGGCCTCGGGCTGTTTGGCCTTCTCCATGAAGGGCATCGCCTCGACTGCCACAAAATCATAGTGTGCGAGAAAGGCTTCGAGCGACTGACCGTACCACTCCTCACTTTCTGGGTTCAGGATCGGCAAGGCGTAGAGGTTGCGACTGGTCTTGAGGTAGGGACGGAACAGCTTGGCGCGCTCGGTCAGATAGTCGGTGAACTGTGTCATGAGTTCGGTCTTGCGCTTGGCCCATTTCAGCCGCATGGCGGCGGTGCCATGGAGGGCCTCAAACGTATCCGGCAGTCCAAAGACCTCATGGCCATAGGCCAGCGCCTGTGGCGAGACATCCTCAAAGTCCGAGAGGATCCCATCGTCATGGAAGAGCAGGCCATCAAAGGCGCAGTGCTTGGCCAGATCCTCATAAAGATCACCGACCCAGCGTCGTCCCTCGGGGCTGAAAGGCGAGATCCGGCTGTAGATGTGTGCGGGCGTCTGGGCTTTGCCATCCCGCCATTCAAGCACCCGCCAGCTCTCGGGAACGTCTGCCTTGTAGGCCATCATTGGCATCCAGGCATAGACCTTGACGCCAGCACGGGTCTTGAGTTGCCAGGCCACCCGATTGAAAAGGTCCTGTACCACCGGCAGGGCCCGGTTGGGGAAATACAGGGCATCGGCATTGCCATCGCCATCGGGATCCGAATAGGCCTGGAGGTAGACCGTATTGGCGCCACTCTCTCGCACTCGGTCAATGACAGCGCCGAGGTTGCGCTCGGTTTGTTCGGGATCGGGGTCGTGGATGTAGTCCATGTCGAGGTGGATGACCCGGACCGGACGATCCGCCCGCAAGCCTTCCATGATGCGCGCAAACTGGGCCTGATTGGGGTCATCGGCGATCAGCAACCGGTGCATGGCCCGAAGGTCAGCGAGGGTGTTGATGCGGTCCCGGAGGGCCATGCTGTAGGGCATGCCGACGTTACGGGTTGCTGCCAGCAACCATTCGTTGTATTCGCCAAAGGGCCAGACCATGACGCGCGGGCGAATGCCGGCATGCTGCCAGATGAAATCCGCACTTTTCGCCAGCGCCGTGTTCACCCGCTGCATGTACTCGCCATCGTCCTCGTATTGGCCAAGATCGGTGTCAAAGGCCCGAGAGGTCGCGGCGGGCTGCTCATTGCCTTGTGGATTGGAGGTGATGCCACGGTGCAGGTCATAGCTGTGCGAGGCGACCTCTACCAGGCCCGAGTCAATCAATTCCCGCACCTGAGTCCAACTTAAAAGGCGCTTATTGGCAGGCCTTTCCTTCGCCTCGGGATCCCGCATCCAGGCCCCGACCAAGGCCACCACAGCCGGGTAGCGGTATTTCTTGAGGAGCGGGTAGACGCGGGTGTAGAAGCTCTCATAGCCATCATCGAAGGTGAGCAGCACCGATTTTTCGGGCAGTGGCCGTCCTCCCTGAGAGGCGGTGATGATCTCCTCCAGACTGACGACCTTGTAGCCCGACTGCTTGAGCCAGGCGAAGTGGCTTTCAAAGTGTGCCTGGCTGACCGCCACCCGGTCGAATGGAGGGACGCGTTCCTCCTCGGGGATGATGTCGTGGTAGTTCAGCGCAATGAACTGATTGCCGGCGGCCCAGAGCGCGCTGGCCGGCAACAGGAGAAGAGCGAGGAACGCGAGGGGACGCAGCATGGATTCAGGCCGGGTGGAGCAATCGCGGATCAGAAAAACCGGCCGTTGATCAGGAAATGGGTAACGATGCTGGCTGCATAGCCGAGCGCGATCGCCGGCATCCACTTGAGGTGGGAGACAAAGGAATAGGCCCCTCCCATTTGCCCCAGAAGCCCAACACCTGCCGCCGAACCGATTGCCAGCAAGCTTCCGCCGACACCGGCCGTCAGCGTGACCAGCAACCATTGCCCCTCGGAAATATTCGGTGCCATGGTCAGAACGGCATACATGATCGTGCCGTTGTCGATGAATGCCGAGACCACGCCGACCAGAATATTGGCAATCGTCGGGTCAAGGCCGGTGTAAAGAACATCCGATGCCATGGCGAGATAGCCCATAAAGCTCAGGCCGCCGACACTCACCATGACGCCGTAGAAGAACAACAAGGTATCCCACTCCAGTTTCGAGACGTTATGAAACACGTCAAAAATCTGGTTGTTTACGGTGGTTTTAGGATGCGCATCTGTCAGCGTATGGCCGGGTTCAAGGCGGTCCATGCCCTCGATCGCCTTGTCTTTTTCACGCGAGCTGAACAGGTAGTAGAAATAGAAACTGAGGTAACTCAAGCCGGCAACCATACCCGCGGCGGGCGGAAGGTCGAGAAAGTTCTCGAAGCAGACTGCAGTGGTAATGGTCAGGAAAAACAGAGCAATGATCCCAAGAGCGCCCCGCATCAAGGGAATTGCTTTGCGCGTCATCCCGGGTTTTCCCTTCGGTACCCAGAACGACATGATCAGGGCGGGGACCACGAAGTTGACCACGGCAGGCAGAAACAGGCTGAAGAAATCTCCGAACGGCACCGGTCCTTTTTGCCAGACCAAAAGGGTGGTGATGTCGCCAAAGGGGCTGAAGGAACCCCCGGCATTCGTTGCCACCACGATATTGATGCATGCCAGTGAGATGAAGCGCCGGTTGTCCTTGGCCATAGCCAGGATGACGGCGCCCATGAGCAGCGCCGTGGTGAGGTTATTGAGGGCCGAGGACATGAAAAAGGACAGGATGCCGGTGACCCAGAACAGGGCGCGGTAGCCAAATTCCCGAGACAGGAGCCAAACCCGGAGGTTGTCGAAGATGCCGCGCTGCTCCATGGCGTTCAGGTAGGTCATGGAAACCAGAATGAACAAGAACAGCTCGGCAAAGCCCTCAAGGCTGGTTCGAAAGGCATGCCCTGATTGTTCACCCAACCCCCGCTGAGCATAAACGATGCCGATCAGGACCCAGATCATGCTGGCGGCGAAGACCATTGGCTTTGATTTTCTGAGAAGCGTCGACTCCTCGAACATGGCAAGGATGTAGGCCAGAAAGAAAATCGCAATCCCGGCGTAACCAACCCAGTGCTGCGTCAGATCCAACGGGGGTGGATCCCTGCCCTCATGTGCCGCTGCCAGGAGGGGGGTCAGTAAAAAGGTCAGTGTGGCAAGGACTCGGGGGATCAGATGCGGCATAAGGGGGTTGTCCGGGAAATCTCTTTAGGGTAACTAGCAGGCTTAGAAAGCGATCGGTTTGAACCATTCCATGGAATCCGGATTCACTGGGGCGATGGGCGCTACCGGCAACTACTCAGGATCATACGCGGGGCGCCCCATGCTGTTGGGGTTGGTAATTCCCCAGTAACCCCAGTTGCCCCAGGGCCCTGAAGGTGCCCAGGCTCCAGCCTGATTTTCGGCGATTTCGTGATTGATCGTGGCCCTATTGGACTTGTTGAGATCCACTTTGAGCTGCTGAAGACGATCGTATTCCGGCTGGCGACCGACATACAGGCAACTGCAAAGATCAGGATCGGCATAGATGTAGTAAACGTTGTCAGGCCGTGGAATGCGCGTGACGGATTCCGGCGGAAGCCCATTCAGCATGGATTGTCGCTCCCGGGTATCGGCCATCATGATTTTGAAGCCGGCATGCAGCAGTTGTTCCTCGGTGCTGCGGGTTTCCGATTGCCGCATGTCATGTTTGATCTGGCTGCAGGCACTGAGAAGGGTGAGGGCGAACAGCATCAGGGGTTTTACGCGAGGACATGGGTTCATCAGACATCCTGGATTCAGAGGGTTTGCGGGTGCACCGGCACGAAGCCATGAACTTTGGCTCTGGGGGTGAAGGACGGTGGGATCCAGGCCGCCTCGGTGGCGCCGGTCAGAAACTCGGCCAGCCAGAGCGCCTGCTGACGAATGGGCATAACGTAGGGATAGAGGCGACCATCTGGAAATTCGGCCGCATCGCCCAGGGCAAGGATCGAAGGATCGACGGTCTTTAGAAATTCATCGACCAAAATGCCGAGATTGACCGGCAGTCCGGCTTCCTGGGCCAGTTGGGTTCTGGGTTTAAAGCCGGTCGCCACCAGCACCCCATTGAAATTGGGGCGATCCTCTCCGGAAAGGTGCACGGTGATTGCCTCGCCGGCGCGACTGAGGCCTTGGACCTGCGTGTTGAGGTTGACGGTGATCGATTGGTGCTTGAGGACGTCCACAAGCAGGTCGGAGTCGGAGGCAAGGAGTTGCCGCTCCATCAGCCGATCCATGGCATGGAAGAGGGTGACGGGGTCACCCGCCTTTGCAAGGTCTGAGGCCACCTCGCAGCCGATCAGGCCCCCGCCGATCACCGCCCAATGCGGGCGACTTTGGTGCCGCAACAGGAAGTCAGTACGCAGGGCGCGGACTTCAATCAGGTCATCAAGGTCATTAATGACGTGGAAAAGGTCTCGTGCAGTCTTCAGGGGTGGCGGGATCTGCGCCTCGGAACCAACAGCCAGCACCAGTCGGTCGTAGCCGCGGGTGTCGTTGCGCCCGCCGGCCACGACGTGGAGTTCCTGTTGACGTCGGTCGATGGTCGCGACATCGGCACCGGCCAGAACCTCAATGCCGAGGGCGCTGAGTGCATCAAACGTTTTCAGGATGATCTTCTGCTCGATATCGTCGCGGGCAAAGCCATGGGAGAGCATGGGCCGCGAGTAGTAGCCCCTGACTTCGCGGGTAATCAGCGTAACCGGATCTTGCGGTTTTTTTTTCCTGAGCTCCTCGGCCAGAGTCACGCCAGCGAGCCCTGACCCGACGATGATGGTTCTCATGACCGGTGCTGGCTGAGGGCGCGGATCCCGACGCTGTTGCGGATCTCCTGCATCAGAGGTGCACTGTAGCTTCTGGCCTTTTCGGCGCCTTCAAGGAGGATTTTCTCGATCATTTCCGGTGATTCCAGCAGTGCCTGGTAGCGCGCTCTGGGCTCTTTCAGGTGTGCGTTGAGATACTCGAACAGGACGCCCTTCATTTCACCCCAGCCGATCCCCTCGGCATAGCGCTGGCGAATCGCCTGAGTCTCTTCAGGGGTCGCAAAGGCTTTATAGATGCTGAACAGGGTGCACGTTTCAGGGTCTTTGGGTTCGCCCGGTTCCTGGGAGTTGGTCTTGATCTTATTGATCAGTTTGCGGAACGGCTTCTCTTCCATGAACAACGGGATCGTGTTGTCATAGCTCTTGCTCATCTTGCGCCCATCGAGTCCCAGCAGGGTGGCGGTTTCCTCGCTGACCACCGCTTCTGGAATCGGGAAATGTTCACCATAGATGTGATTGAAGCGACCTGCAATGTCGCGCGCCATCTCGATATGCTGGATCTGGTCGCGCCCGACGGGCACCTTGTTTGCCTTGAACATCAGGATATCAGCGGCCATGAGGATGGGGTAGTTGAACAGCCCCATGGTGACCCCCTTGTCGGGGTCGGGTTCGCCCATGTCCTGGTTGGCCTGCACCGAAGCCTTGTAGGCATGGGCCCGGTTCATGAGGCCCTTGGCGGTTACACAGTTCAACATCCAGGCGAGCTCTGCGATTTCGGGAACGTCGGACTGTCGGTAGAACACGGCATTGCCGGTATCGAGACCGAGCGCCAGCCAGGTTGCCGCGATTTCAAGGGTAGACTGCTGGACCCGTTCGGGCTCCTGGCACTTGATGAGGGCGTGGTAGTCGGCAAGAAAGTAAAACGGCAGGACATCGTGTTGGCGACTTGCCGCGATAGCTGGGCGGATAGCGCCAACGTAATTGCCGAGGTGGGGGGTACCGGTCGTGGTGATGCCGGTCAAAACATGAAGTTTGGTGGTCATGCGCTCGGTGAATGGGCCCATCTAGGGCAAATTAGGATGCCGGCGGTTCCAAAGGCTGGCTGCTGGCCGGTTTTCACTCTGGCGCTTAGTATCCCATGGTTGGGTCGCTGTGGACCACCGTGACTGATTTAAAATGATGCAGAAGAAGAGATGCACGCGCCGTGAAGCACACGCTTGAAAAAGATGAATATCTGACCCCTCTCAATAGCGCCGTTGGCTACCGCCGGGTGGCCGAGGCAGCCTTGAGTCGGGGGGAAGGGATCAGCTGGGGCGAGCGAAGCATCCGCTTCAGGGGCGAGGCTGAGGTGCCGCCGGGAACAGCCGTCGAGTTACACATCGAGGGCGTCACCGGGGTGGTGCCGCCGCTGGTGGTTTACCTGGAGATTCAGGCCTGTGACCCAGAGGCGCTCGGCGGGTTTCTTTTCTCTGGCGCGATCAAGGGTATCGTTAGTCGCGCCTGATGCGTCGGTTTTTCGTTCAAAGGATTCATGTTTACGATCACCAAAGATGTCTATTTTTGCTACGGCCACCGCTTGATGAAGCATGCCGGCAAGTGTCGCCACCTTCATGGCCATAGCGTCAAGGCGGCCATTACCGTTGCGGCCGAAGCGCTGAATGAGGGCGGCATGGTCTGTGATTTTGCCGAGGTCAGTCGCATCGCCCATCGCTATGTTGATGAGCAGCTGGACCACAACCTGCTGCTGCATCGGGACGACCCGATCATCGCGAGTCTGATTGCAAACGGAGAGCGCTTTCTTGCCCTTGATGAGCATCCGACAGCGGAATATCTGGCCAAGCTGATCTTTGATCAGGTCAAGGCCGCTGGTTTTGATGTCAGGCGGGTGACGCTTTGGGAAACGGCCAGCGCGTCAGCCAGTTACAGCCGGGATTAGGACGGCGTGACGGCGCCGTTTCATCCGCGGGAGAAGTCCTACTGGCTGCATCGCCTCTGTGAGGCGAATTTTGCCCGTCTGTCCCGATTGGTTCCTGATTTTCACGCTGTCGACACCCTCATTCGGGCGGAATCACCGGGAAACCCGCCCCTACACCTGCGGCTGGTCGAGCGCGCCCCGTTCACCCTGCTGCTCGAATTGACGCATCATTTTTCCCAGGGTGTCTCAGCGATTTTGGAGCCTCAGGTACTCTTGCGTGTCTCGCTGGATGCCAGGACCGTTGAAATGTTGTCCGATCATCAGCGGCCCGACGTGAATCAGGCACTTGAGGGGGTGGGGCACCCCTTGGCGGTGCTCGATTACAAGTGGACCATGAACTATTTCCTCTCGCGCTGGCTGGATCACTGCCTGACCTTGAATTACCAGAGCAGTGAGACGAAAGGCGCGGCTCAAGCGCCCTCGGTCATGACCAGTTCCAGTACCGATTCGCCATAGCGTTCGAGTTTTTTCTGACCGATCCCGGAAATCCGGCCAAGCGCCTCCAGGGTCCGGGGCCGATGGACGGTAATCTCCCGCAGCGTCACATCCTGAAAGATCAGGTAGGGCGGCACACCCTGTGCCTCGGCAAGGTCCCGACGCAGTTGGCGGAGCGCCTCGAACAATCCCTCCTGATCCAGCGGTGAGTCTCCCATCGACTTCCCATTCCGAGGGTCCCGCGTCTTGGGTGTGTCTGCCCGAAGGGTGAGGGTGACTTCCCCCCTCAGGAGGGCGCGGCAGGATTCGGTAAGTTTGAGCGCCCCGTGTTGATCCTGATCGACCGCCAGGTGCCCGCGCAGGATCAGTTGGCGAAAAATCGATCGCCAGACCCGGCTCGAATGGGCCTTGCCGATACCAAAGGTGCTCATTCGCTGATGCCCTTGTCGAGTGATTCGTTCATTGGCGATGCCGCCGAGCACATCGATGAGGTACTGGGCACCAAAGCTTTGGCCCGTCCGATAAGCGCAGGACAGGGCCATTTGTGCGGCCTCGGTGGCATCAAAGGTCGGCGGCGGGTTTAGGCAGTTGTCGCAATTGCCGCAGGGCCCCTGAAGGCTCTCCCCGAAATAGCGCAACAAAGGGGCGCGTCGGCAGGTCGTGGTTTCGCAAATGCCGAGCAAGGCATCCAGTCGCTCGCGTTCGATGCGCTTGAACGTCTCATTGGCCTCGGATTCCTCGATGCGTTGGCGGTGCAGCACCACATCCTGAACCCCATAGACCATCCAGGCCTCCGCCGGCTGTCCATCGCGGCCGCAGCGACCCGACTCCTGGTAAAAGGCTTCGGGGTTGCGCGGCAAATCAAGGTGAGCCACGAAACGGACATTGGGTTTGTCGATGCCCATGCCGAAGGCAATGGTTGCCACCATGATGAGGCCCTCCTCCAGCTGAAACCGGCGTTGGTTTTCCCGCCGCGCCATGGCATCGAGCCCGGCATGGTAGGCGAGGGCCTTGAAGCCAGAGGCATTCAGAAATGCAGCGATCTCCTCGGTCTTGCGTCTGGATTGGCAGTAGACGATTCCGGCCTGTCCGTTTCGTCCTTGCCTCAGAAATCGAAGCAACTGTTGTTTTGGGCTTTCCTTTGGGAGAAGGGTGTAGCGGATGTTGGGGCGATCAAAACTGGTGATGAAACGGCGCGCTGAGTGAAGATCGAGGCGCAAGGCAATTTCCTCCCGCGTCCGAAGGTCCGCGGTTGCGGTCAGGGCGATGCGGGGGACATGGTCGAATCGCTGGTGCAGGATCGACAGGTTCAGGTAGTCGCTTCTGAAGTCATGCCCCCATTGGGACACGCAGTGGGCCTCGTCAATGGCAAAGAGACTCAGGGCCAGTCGGTCTAATAGGTTCAGGAATCGCGGGGTGGTCAGGCGCTCCGGGGCAACATAAAGGATATCCAGTTCACCCTCGGCCAGTTCGCGTTCGACCCGATATTGGTCGTCTGGAGACTGTGACGAGTTGAGGTAGTCGGCCTTGACGCCGAGTTGATGCAAGGCCTCGACCTGATCCTGCATCAGGGCGATCAGGGGCGAGATGACGATACCGGTTCCCGGCCGGATCAGAGCCGGTATCTGGTAACACAGGGATTTTCCACCGCCGGTGGGCATGAGGACCATCGCATCCCGACCGGCAAGAAGTTCGTCGATGACCTCCTCCTGACAGCCCCTGAACTGTCTGAATCCAAACGTGGACTGGAGAAGATCTAGTGGCGTGGTTGTCATTTTTGAAATTCTAAAAGAAATCGGAGGGTGATCCTTCTTCGGACGCCCTTCATTTCAGGCCAGCACAGATTGGTGCGGTGTCGCACGGATTGGGTGCGACTTGTTGCGTGATTGCAGCAGGTGTTGCCTGAAAGCACTGGCTTTTGCGTTTGGCACGAATAGTGCTTTTTGTACGGTGTGACTAATTAGGAGACCTTACATGAGCACGTTCGACCCCGCCTTTCGATCCCTCTTGTCCGGGTGCATGGCCGTTGGCATGGCCACGGCCTCAGGACTTGCCCTCGCAGAGGACATTAAAGACACGAGCGGGCTGATTGACTATGCAGCCGGCAGTGCCAAGCATCAGTTCCTTGAAGATTACGGTATCACCTATGGTGGATGGCTGAACGCCGGTGTCACGGCGAATGCCAATAATCCGGCCGATGGATACAACGGTCCGGTGACCTTTGGTGACCGCGCGGGTGAATTGCAGATGAACCAGCTCTATGGCTATCTGCAGAAATCGGTGACGGCGAGCGCGGATGACTGGGATTTCGGTGGTCGCGTCGACATCATGTACGGCACAGACGCCATTTTTACCCAAGCCTATGGTGTGCCCGCACTCGATCCCAGAACCGGCCAGCCACTCAATCGGGGTAACTACGACTTGCACCTGACCTCGTGGAGCAATCGTTTCTATGGTCTTGCGTTGCCGCAGGCCTACGTCGAAATGAATCTACCGATCGGTAACGGACTGCAGGTGAAAGCCGGACACTTCTACACGCCAATCGGCTATGAAGTCGTCACCGCCCCGGATAACTTCTTCTACTCGCACGCTTACACCATGCAGTATGGTGAACCCTTCACCCACACCGGTGTGCTTGGAAACTATGCCATTGACGATAACTGGTCGGTCATGGGTGGCGCCGTAACGGGCAGTGCGACCGGGGGTTGGGACGGTAACTTCAACACCAACCTGAGCAACTGGAACTTCCTCGGTGGCGGCACCTGGACCAGCGATGACAAGGCGTACTCCTTGAACCTGACCTCCACTGCCGGCGCTACATCTGCCAATAACAGTGATGCCTGGGCCCTCTACAGCATCGTCGGCAAGGCGAACTGGCTGAATGATGACCTGCATTACGTTATCCAGCATGATCATGGCTTTGCCGACAACGTCATTACCGGTAACGGCATTGCCTTGGGTACGCCGGGCAACCGTCAAAATGCCCAGTGGTATGGGATCAACCAGTACCTCATGTATGACCTGACCGATGACCTGGGTATTGGACTTCGCGCTGAATGGTTTCGGGATAACAATGGCTTCAGGGTTGCAGGACCGGGCCGCTGTGGCGCGAGTTATAATTTACGAGTTCCAGGCGATGCCTCTACCGGCTACCAGTATGCATGCCAGGGGCAGGGTTCAAGCTACCCGTGGGCGGGGGCCAGTTACTATGCCTTTACCTTGGGCGCGAACTACAAGCCCCTCAAATGGGTCATGGTCAGACCAAATCTGCGCTACGACTTTTCAAGTCAGGATACCTTCATGACCTCAACCCCAGGCGAAATGGTGGATTATCAGTTCACCTTTTCCACTGACGTCGTCATTACCTTCTGATGCGACCGCCATCTCACTACTTCGCGAGACACGATATGAAACGCATTCCGATCTATCCATTGTGGGGTCTTCTGCTTCTGACAGGCATGGGCCTTCCGGCTTGCACTGCTAAGAAACCTGTGAGTCCAGAGGGTGCAGCCATCGAAAAAACCCTCGAGCAAGCTGAAAAGGATGCCCGTAGCGGAAACGAGGCCAAGGCCATTCAGGAAATCAACCAGGCAGAAACCGCGCTCAAGGCAGAGGATAAGAAAAAGCCCTTGCGCCAAGGATTCAAGACGGAGCAGGGCCTCGACGTCAAGGAACGGGCGGATGAGGAGGCACTCAAGGAGTTGGAGCATGCCAAGTCCGATGCCGGCAAGCGTCTGGCCGGGGATGCCGCCGATGAAATCCATCGCGCCAGTCAGGCCGTCCGTGCTAAGGAAGGGAACTGACGCAGTCTCCCTCTTGTGTCCCTTGAAAAACGGCCCGCAGTGCGGGCCGTTTTCATTTCTGGTGCAAGGATCGGGGCAAGCGGGCCGCACCGGGCAAGCTGAATCGATGATCACCCGCGCGACCGTCGCTTTTGCACCAGTGCGGGGCAAACGGATTCAGGCTGAGCCCTTTGTCTTGTCATCAGGCGACCTTACGCTGGCGCATTTTCAATGATTTGGGGTGTTGCTTCAGGCGAAAGGGGAGATCCAACAACATTTTATAATAATAAAATCAAATAATTAGGTGCATTTATCCTGCGCTCAAAGGAGATTGGCACAGCTTCTGCTTTATGTCCTGTGCGGGGTTCGCCAGCGTTCCGGCCAACCCAAACCCAAGAACCAGGAGTAAGACACCCATGAAACTTGTGACCGCCATTCTCAAACCCTTCAAGCTGGACGATGTTCGGGAGGCGCTCTCGGATGCGGGAATCTCCGGGATCACCGTGACCGAGGTCAAGGGCTTCGGACGGCAGAAGGGCCATACGGAGCTCTATCGGGGTGCCGAATACGTCGTCGATTTTCTGCCCAAGATCAAGCTGGAGGTTGCAATCAGCGACGATCAACTGGAGGCCGCCCTTGATGCCATCGCGACAACGGCGAATACCGGCAAGATTGGCGATGGAAAAATTTTCGTGACCACGATTGAACAAGCGATCCGTATTCGGACCGGTGAAACCGGCTCCGATGCGCTTTGATAAGGGGGAATGTTCATGTCCATAAAGCAGATTGTTCTGATCCTGTCCGTTGCAGGGCTTTACCTTTCGCACATGACGCTCGGCCATGCGGCTGACGCGGTGCCGGTCCCTGACAAGGGCGATACGGCATGGTTGGCCATCTCGACCATTTTGGTCACCTTGATGGTGATTCCAGGTCTCGCCCTTTTCTATGGCGGCATGGTGCGTTCTAAAAACATGCTGTCGATCCTGATGCAGGTCTTCCTGGTTTTTTCCTTGATGGGCGTTCTTTGGGCACTGTTTGGCTACAGCGTTGCATTTACCGAGGGGAATGCTTTCTTCGGCGGATTCGGCAAGGCCTTTCTGTCGGGCGTCAAGCCAGAATCCGTGGCGGCGACGTTCAGCAAGGGCGTCGTGGTTCCCGAGTACCTCTACATTGCGTTCCAGTTAACGTTTGCAGGCATTACGCCGGCCCTGATCGTGGGTGCCTTTGCTGAGCGGGTCCGGTTTTCGGCGGTGTTGTTGTTCATCGTCTTCTGGTTTGTGTTTGCCTATTTGCCGATGGCCCACATGGTCTGGTACTGGGCGGGTCCGGATGCCTATACGAGCGCTGAAGCCGGTGCCCAGGCCGCTGCAACCGCGGGCTTTCTATTCCAAAAAGGGGCGCTTGATTTTGCCGGGGGCACCGTGGTCCATATTAATGCCGGTGTGGCTGGCCTGGTCGGCTGCATCATGGTGGGCAAGCGTATGGGCTATGGAAAGGAATCAATGGCGCCCCATAGCGTGGTCATGACCATGATCGGTGCCTCGTTGTTGTGGGTTGGCTGGTTTGGTTTCAATGCAGGTTCCAACCTTGAAGCCAACGGCACCATGGCGCTGGTCTTCTTGAACACCATGCTGGCTACCGCTTCGGCAACCCTGGCATGGACCTTTGCGGAGTGGATCATGCGCGGCAAGCCGAGCATGTTGGGGGGCGCCTCTGGGGCTGTGGCTGGTTTGGTCGCGATTACGCCGGCGTGCGGCTGGGCCGGGCCCATGGGGTCCTTGGTCCTGGGGCTGGTGGCAGGTGGTGTTTGCTTCTGGGCCGTTACCACGCTCAAAAAGTCGCTGGGTTATGACGATTCCCTTGACGTCTTTGGAGTGCATGGTATCGGCGGCATCATCGGTGCACTCGGAACGGCTTTTGTGGCAGCGCCGGCGCTGGGTGGAACCGGGGTCTATGACTACGTTACCAATGCAGTGGCCGATTATGACCTTAAGGCGCAGTTCGTTAGCCAGGCCTGGGGAGTGGGCGTGGCGTTGGTCTGGTCCGGACTGGTTTCGGCCCTGGGCTTCAAGCTGGTAGACCTTGTGATCGGACTTCGGGTGCCGCAGGATGTGGAACGCGAAGGTCTGGATGTCAATGAGCACGGTGAGACGGCCTATCACCTCTAGCACCTAAATTCTTGAGTGGCACTTGCCTTGAGGGCGCCTGCGGGCGCCCTTTTTTTTTGGGGCTGCCCCGTGAGCAGGATGCGATGGCAGTGTCTGTCCTGAGGCGACCTGTCGGTAGGATCTCTCGAATCTGGGCGCTTTGCGCGTCAGGCGTCTTTGTTCGGAAGCGCCTTCGGTACCTGCCCGTTCAGGGACTGAACGAAGAAGTTGGCCTTGTCGATGGAGCGCTCCATGGCGCCGATCAAGCCAGAGACGCCCACCGACAGTGTGTTCAGTTCGCCTTCAAGGGAGGCGATGGCCTGGGCATTCAGGTTGTGTTTGAGGAACAACACCTGATCATGGAAGACCCTCAGAACAGGGTCAATCTTTCCCTCGGCACGGCGCATGGCATTGATGAGTTGTCCATAGTGCTGTTGGGTTTGCCGAAGCTTCTGTCGGCTTGCGCTTTTGAGGCTGCGGTTTGAATACTGTTCAAGTTCGCTTTCCCATTCACGAAACAGCGCGGACGCGACCGTTTCTACCGCTGCAATGCGATCTTCAACGGCCAGCGCTCTGGAATGACTGTAGTCATATTCGATCTTGAGTTGCCGATAAAGCGATTCAAGGTCGCCGCCGTGGAAGCGAGTGAGGGTACTGAATTGATCGAGTGCACTTAAAAACTGCGTCTTGGCCTCTTCAAGACTGTCACGCGCCTGTTCGACCCGTGTCACCAGAATGTCTCGCTTGTGCCGACCGGCGCCTTCAACCGCCCGAAAGTAGAGGCGCTGGAGTCGCGCGGCAAGGCTCCTGGCGATGGCGTCAAGGAACGCTTCCAATGAGAGAGTTGGGGGTCGGGGCATGGTCGGCGCTGAGAGTTTCCGGCCATTGTAGCGTGTGATCGGCATCTGGTCCCCCTCGGAACCGGTTGCCGGTTTGATGGTCCTAGCGGAATAACCTAGTAAATTAGTCAACAAAAGCGGTTCCCAGATCGGGCCTGAGCGGGGTAAAATCGCGCGCTGTCGGTATTTTTAGGGGCGCGTACCGCAAAATCGGACCCCCGCCGACGGGGCAGAATCACACAGGACATGGCATGACAGAGCGAGACAAAAACATCGAGCAAGTGGACCGGATCGTTGCGAGTCTCAAGGACCGACCGGGTGCCCTCTTGCCCATTCTTCATGCGATTCAGGACCAGTTGGGCTATGTGCCGCCGGAATCGGTCCCAACCATCGCCGAAGGCCTGAACCTGACGCGTGCCGATGTCCATGGCGTCATTACCTTCTACCATTATTACCGGTCAACCCCTCCTGGGCTCAGCACCATCCACGTCTGTCGTGCCGAGGCATGTCAGGCCATGGGGGCCGAAGCCTTGGAGGCCCACATTCAGGCCCGGCTCAAGATCGGCTTCCACGAGAACACCGAGGACGGTGCCTACTCGCTTGAGCCGGTGTATTGCCTCGGTAACTGTGCGTGTGCGCCATCGATCATGATCGACAAGACGGTGCACGGTCGAGTCAGTCCTGAACGCTTTGATCAACTCATCCAAGGGGGCAAGGGCAAGTCATGATCAAGATTTTCGTACCCCGTGACTCCAGCGCCATCGGGCTCGGTGCAGAGGCCGTTGCACAGCAGCTGGCTCATGAAATCGCTCGTCGATCGCTGGATGCCACGCTGGTGCGTAACGGCTCCAGGGGGCTTTACTGGCTGGAGCCACTGGTGGAGGTCGAAACCCCTAACGGGCGCGTGGCCTTCGGCCCGGTCCAACCTGAGGATGTTGGCCCGCTTCTGGATGCCGGCCTGCTGGAGGGCAGGGAGCATCCGCTGTGCCTTGGGCTGACCGAGTCGATTCCTTACCTTAAGAACCAGGAGCGTCTGACCTCGGCCCGAATCGGAATTACCGATCCGGTGAGCCTTGAGGACTATATTGCCCACGCTGGCTACAGGGGGCTTCGGCGTGCCCTTACCCTGACACCGGCAGCCATCGTTGATGAGGTAACCGAGTCAGGTCTCAGAGGCCGGGGCGGCGCTGCATTTCCAACGGGGATCAAGTGGCGGACGGTACTGGGGGCAGAAGCGGCCCAGAAGTACATTGTCTGCAACGCTGATGAGGGCGACTCGGGGACCTTTTCCGATCGCATGATCATGGAAGGCGACCCCTTTGTGCTGATCGAAGGCATGACCATTGCCGGGCTCGCGGTGGGTGCAACCCGGGGTTACATTTACCTTCGGTGGGAATACCCGCTGGCGGCAGATGCCCTTAATGAAGCGATCTTGGCGGCTGAAGCGGCCGGCTATCTGGGAGATGATATTCTCGGAAGCGGTAAGGCATTCCGCCTTGAAGTGAGGATCGGCGCTGGTGCGTATGTCTGTGGTGAGGAGACATCCTTGCTGGAGAGTATCGAGGGCAAGCGCGGTTTGGTGCGTTTCAAACCACCCTTACCGGCAATTCAGGGCCTGTTCGGCCAGCCGACCGTCATCAATAACGTCATTTCGCTGGCTTCGGTGCCCATCATCCTCGATCGGGGGGGCGCCTTCTACAAGGATTACGGCATGGGACGCTCCCGTGGCACCCTGCCGATCCAGCTCGCCGGGAATCTCAAGCATCCGGGGCTGGTTGAAAAGGCCTTCGGTGTGACCCTTCGTGAGATTCTTTATGACTTTGGCGGCGGTTCCGCCTCCGGGCGTCCAATTCGCGCGGTGCAGGTGGGGGGGCCTCTGGGCGCCTATCTTCCCGAGTCGCAGTTTGACACACCCCTCGATTATGAGGCGTTTGCAGGCCTCTGGGCGGTCCTTGGGCATGGCGGGGTCGTCGCATTCGATGACACCGTGGACATGTCGAAAATGGCGCGTTACGGCATGGAATTTTGTGCCGTCGAATCCTGTGGGAAATGCACCCCCTGTCGAATCGGATCGACGCGTGGCGTTGAAGTGATCGACAAGATCCGAGCGGGTGAGGAGCGTGAGCGCCATGTTGCATTACTCCGGGATCTTAGCGAAACGATGCTGGCCGGTTCCTTGTGCGCGCTTGGAGGCATGACGCCTTATCCGGTGTTGAGCGCACTGAACCATTTTCCGGAAGATTTTGGCCTTAAAACCGAAAAGTCCGCGTCCTGAGTCTGGGCAGATCAGGAAAGGCATGATAATTCAGTGAATGGAAGTGTTGACATCGTCTGTGAACCACAGAAGATTTGAAGGAGGCAGTGATGGCAGTTCGTGATTGTGATTTTGGAACGCCGCCCAGTGACTCGGGCAAGACCGTCTCACTGGAGATCGATGGCTTCAAGGTGACCGTGCCTGAGGGTACCTCGGTGATGCGCGCGGCCGCAGAGGCAGGGATCCAGATCCCTAAGCTGTGTGCCACTGACAGCCTTGATCCCTTCGGCTCGTGTCGATTGTGTCTGGTGCAGATCGAGGGCGGGCGAGGGCTTCCGGCCTCCTGTACCACGCCTGTGGCGGAGGGAATGAAGGTCATCACCCAGAACGAGCGTCTGGCGAGTGTCCGCCGCGGGGTCATGGAACTCTATATCTCCGACCATCCGCTGGATTGTCTGACCTGCTCGGCAAATGGCAACTGTGAACTTCAGGATATGGCGGGCGCGGTCGGGCTGCGTGAAGTGCGTTACGGCTATGAGGGTGAGAATCACCTGAAGGCTGAAAAGGACACCAGCAATCCCTACTTCCAGTTCGACCCCTCCAAGTGCATCGTCTGCTCCCGGTGTGTCAGGGCCTGCAGCGAAGTCCAGGGTACCTTTGCCCTGACCATTGATGGCCGCGGCTTTGAATCCAAGGTGTCGCCTGGGCAGAGCGAGGCGTTCATGGACTCCGAGTGCGTGTCCTGTGGTGCCTGTGTGCAGGCCTGTCCAACAGCGACCCTGATGGAAAAATCGGTCATCGATAAGGGTCAGCCTGAGCACAGCATCATTACCACGTGCGCCTATTGCGGTGTTGGCTGCTCCTTCAAGGCAGAAATGAAGGGTGCGGAAGTGGTTCGGATGGTTCCCAACAAAGATGGGGCGGCAAACCACGGTCACTCCTGCGTCAAGGGACGCTTTGCCTTCGGTTATGCGACCCACAAGGACCGCATCACCAAGCCGATGATCCGCAAAAACATCTCTGACCCATGGACTGAGGTGTCCTGGGAAGAAGCCGTTACCTATGCGGCGTCTGAATTCAAGCGCATTCAGGGCAAATATGGCCGTGCTTCGGTGGGTGGCCTGACCTCGAGTCGCTGCACCAACGAGGAGGCTTATCTGGTCCAGAAACTGGTGCGTGCCGCGTTTGGCAACAATAACGTGGATACCTGCGCCAGAGTCTGTCATTCGCCAACCGGTTATGGCCTCAAGCAGACGCTGGGCGAATCTGCGGGTACACAAACCTTTGATTCCGTGCGTCAGTCAGACGTCATTATGGTCATTGGCGCCAACCCGACTGATGGCCACCCGGTCTTCGGCTCTGCCATGAAGCGGCGCATCCGTGAGGGTGCCAAACTGATCGTGGTCGACCCTCGGGATATTGATCTGGTTCGCTCCCCCCATGTACAGGCCGACTACCACCTCAAGCTGAAGCCGGGGACCAATGTGGCGGTCGTTACTGCACTCGCGCATGTGATTGTCACTGAGGGACTGATGGACGATGCCTTCGTCACGGCCCGGTGCGATCTGGAATCGTTCCGCAAATGGCAAGCTTTTGTGAGCGAGGAGCGGCATTCGCCCGAGGCCACCGAGGCGGTCACCGATGTGCCGGCAGCACTGGTGCGAGAGGCGGCCAGGCTCTATGCAACGGGCGGCAATGCGGCCATTTACTATGGGCTGGGTGTGACTGAACATAGCCAGGGTTCCACCATGGTGATCGGCATCGCCAATCTGGCAATGGCGACGGGCAATGTGGGCCGCGAAGGGGTCGGCGTCAATCCGCTCCGGGGTCAAAACAACGTCCAGGGTTCTTGCGACATGGGCTCTTTCCCGCATGAACTGCCGGGTTATCGGCATGTCTCGGACTCCGTGACGCGTGCGCAATTTGAATCGGTCTGGGGCGTGACGCTGGAATCGGAGCCGGGTCTTCGCATTCCCAACATGTTCAGCGCAGCGATGGATGGCAGTTTCAAGGGTCTTTACTGCGAGGGCGAGGACATCGCTCAGTCGGATCCGGATACCCAGCATGTCGAGGCAGCGCTCAGGGCCATGGAATGTGTGGTCGTCCAGGACCTCTTCCTCAATGAAACGGCGAAATTTGCCCATGTCTTTCTTCCTGGAGCCTCCTTCCTTGAGAAGACGGGCACCTTTACCAACGCCGAGCGCCGGATTTCCCCGGTGCGGCGGGTGATGCCGCCCCTGGCAGGCTATGAGGACTGGGAGGTCACTCAGTTGCTGTCGAACGCATTGGGCTATCCCATGCACTATACGAGTGCCAAGGAAATTCTGGATGAAATTGCCGGATTGGTACCGACCTTCCATGGTGTGAGTTTTGCAAAGCTCGACGAGGTCGGCAGCATTCAGTGGCCCTGTAACGATCAGGCCCCGGAAGGGACCCCGACGATGCATATTGACCAATTCGTGCGGGGCAAGGGTCGCTTCATGCTCACCGAGTACGTGCCAACGCCTGAGAAGACCACCAGCCGTTTCCCATTGGTTTTGACCACAGGGCGCATTCTGTCCCAGTACAACGTCGGCGCTCAAACCCGTCGGACCATGAACTCGATGTGGCACTCTGAGGACCGGCTCGAGATACATCCTCACGATGCCGAGAATCGGGGTATCGAGAGTGGCGACTGGGTTGGAATCAAGAGCCGTGCGGGTGAGACGGTGTTACGGGCGACCGTCACACCCAGAGTTCAGCCGGGCGTGGTCTACACCACCTTCCATTTCCCCGAGTCTGGTGCCAACGTGATCACGACCGACAACTCGGATTGGGCCACCAACTGTCCGGAGTACAAGGTGACTGCTGTTCAGGTGACCAAGGTCACCGAGCCTTCTCAATGGCAGAAGAACTTCCAGGCCTTCACGGAAGAGCAGTTGTCGTTGCTGGAGAACCGATCGGCTCCTGTGGAATAGGTCATCGATGGCGCGCGATCCCGCTGAACTCGGTTGGCCCGGGTACCGGGTCCGACAAGTTCAGCGCTGGATCGGTGAGGTTTCGGAGTGCCGCGAAGATGCGATTGCAGAGGAGGCCCCGGTCGCCTTGATGTACAACGGCCAGCCCCATGTCGTCATGCTGGCTACGCCGCTCGACCTTGAGGACTTCGCGATCGGCTTCAGCCTGACGGAGGGCATCGTTAATCGCCCGAGCGAAATTTCTTCAATTGGTGTCTTTGAGCGATCCCAAGGGATTGAAGTTCGGCTTCGTATCCCCGCTAGCCAGAAAGAGGCTCTTTCCGGCTTCGAGCGGAATCTTGCAGGTCGCACGGGCTGCGGCCTCTGTGGTGCCCAGACGCTGGAGCAGGCCGTGAAGCGGCCCCGGAGAGTGGCGCCAACCGCGCCCATCTCCTCTGCGGCTCTGGCATCGGGTCTTGGACAGATCCATGCGGGTCAGCGACTCAACGCGCTTACGGGAGCCGTGCATGCGGCGGCCTGGCTGGTCCCCGGCGATGAGGCACTGATTGTTCGAGAAGATGTGGGGCGGCACAATGCGCTTGATAAACTGATCGGTGCTTTGGCGCGTCAGGGAAGGGACCTTTCGGCAGGAGGCGTGTTGGTGACCAGTCGGGCCAGCTTCGAGATGGTGCAAAAGTGTGCCATGGTCGGTATCGGTTTCCTTGCCGCCATTTCGGCGCCCACCGGGCTCGCGATAAGATTGGCCGAAGAGAGTGGGGTCACCTTGGTCGGTTTTGCCCGTGATCACTCCCATGTCGTCTATGCTCACCCCTATCGACTGTTACATGCAGTCCCTTAGACTCGATCTAATGATTGCTCTTCAGGACCTTTTCGACATTCACACATGAATAAAGACAATCTCGTCAAAATGGCGAACAACATTGGCAGCTTTTTTGATTCAGACCCTGATCGCGAGGCGGCGATCGAGGGCGTGAAGGATCATCTCAAACGGTTCTGGGAATTGAGGATGCGCATTGCCATCATCGATCATTTTCATCAGGGCGGCGAGGGCCTCAGCGAAACGGTCAAATCCGCGGTTTCAAGGCTGGCCAAAGATCAGGCCAAACTAGTGCATAGCGGTGACGGTTAAGTTCCGATGATCAAGGTGTTCTGTGCGCCAGCCCGGTATGTTCAGGGGCCGGACGCCACCTTCGCGCTGGGACAGGAAAGTCACCGTCTGGGTTTGGGTCAAAGCGCCTTCCTGATTGCAGGACTCAGTGCAAAACGCCAGCTGGAAACGGTCTGGGATGCTTCGTTTGCTGAGGCTGGCATCCATCATGTGGTGATTGATTTCGGGGGTGAATGTTCATCCGCTGAAATCGAGCGCTTAAAAACAGCTGCCATCCAAGCCAGGGCAGAATTTGTGGTCGGCGCCGGTGGGGGCAAGGTGCTGGATACCGCCCGTGCGGTTGCTGCAGCGCTTGCATTGCGGGTGGTCTGCTGTCCGACGGTTGCCGCCAGCGATGCCCCCTGCAGCGCCTCCTCAGTGGTTTATACACCGCAGGGTGAATTCGAAAAGTACCTCAATTTTTCCCGGAACCCGGATCTGGTCCTGGTCGATACACGGGTCATCGTCAAAGCGCCGGTCCGCTTGTTGATTGCAGGTATGGGGGATGCCCTCGCCACGCGCTTCGAGGCCGAGACTGCGATTTCCAGCTTCAAGGGCAATGGCGTGGGTGGGCTCAGCACCATCGCTGCCGCCCAAATTGCCGATCTGTGTTATCAGACGCTGCTTCGAGACGGTGTCGCTGCGGTGGCTGCCGCCAGACAAGGTGCCGTAACCCCCGCGTTTGAACGCATCGTCGAGGCCAACACCTTGCTGTCAGGCCTTGGATTTGAATCCGGTGGCCTCGCCGTTGCACACTCGGTGCACAATGGATTGACTGTCGCGCCTGAAACCCACGCCTTCCTGCACGGTGAAAAAGTGGCCTTCGGCACCTTGGTGCAACTGGTGCTCGAAGGCCGTGAGCGGCGCCTGATCGAGGAAGTCATGACCTTCTGTCTGGAGGTCGGTCTGCCGATCGCTCTGGAGGACCTTGGGCTTGCCCATATGAGCGAGGCGCAGGCCGAGGCGATAGCGGCCCGGGCGGTTGCACCAGGTGAGACGGCGCATAATGAACCCTTCATAGTGACCCCGTCCGCGATTCGTGATGCCATCTGGGCCACAGATGCCTTGGCCCGCGATTTTAAGTGCCGCAGCGGTCTGGTTCGAACCTAAGGATTCACGGCGCCACACTGAAGTCTCACGTAGGCTAGCACCTGCTCTAGGGCATCGGGGCCTGCCGCATCGACTTCAAGAGCATCTGTTTCTTTCCTTAGCCAGGTCAACTGGCGTTTGGCCAGCTGTCTTGTCGCGCTGACGCCCTTCTCAATGAGCGCCTCGTAATCAAACTCACCGTCAAGGTACTGCCAGGCCTGGCGATAACCCACAGCGCGCATGGAGGCCAGTTGCAAAGAGAGATCTCCGCGGGCCCTGAGTGCGCTGACCTCATCCATAAAGCCCTGGTCCAGCATGTTCAAAAACCGCTGATGGATCGCTTCATGAAGGTCGGTTCTTTGTCTGGGCGCGACCCGAATCTTGATGAGACGATAGGGTAGGGGCGCGCGGGCCTCCGCCTCAATGAGCTGACTCAATGGCCTGCCGGTCAGTCGATAGACTTCAAGAGCCCGCTGGATTCGTTGTGGATCATTGACATGGATTCGGGCGGCGCTGGCCGGATCGACCTGTCCTAACATTCGGTGGACACTCGCCCATCCCTGCCGTTGGGCCTGTGCCTCAATTGCTTCCCGAACCGATGGGTCTCTGGGCGGAAGTCTGGCCAGGCCTTGGGTCAGGCCATTGAAATAGAGCATGGTGCCGCCGACCAGAATCGGCAATCGATGCCGTTGAGAGATGTTCTGAATCAGCTGTTCGGCATCGAGCCGAAATTGGCCGGTGGAATAGGCCTCCCGGGGGTCGAGGATATCAATCAGGTGGTGCGGGATGCCGTTGCGTTCCTCAAGGCTGGGTTTGGCGGTGCCGATATCCATGCCACGGTAAACCAGCGCTGAGTCTACGCTGATGATTTCACCTTGAAGGGTCTTTGCAAGCGCAATGGCCAAACGTGTCTTGCCCGCCGCCGTGGGGCCCATCAGCAGAACAATGACCGGTTTCTCCGTCTGCTGATCGGTAACGTCGAGAGGAAGGCAGGATGGCAGGCGTCCCATGGGGATTTAAGTTATGGCAGGTTGTTCCGTAACACTTGATTTCATCTGAGAGGTCGTTGGGCCCGCATGTATGTGATGCGGAGCGGATGATAAAGCCATCTTACAGACCCATGCGCCTGTGTCGAACGGATTCGTGAGAGCAATTGCTCGTCGGGGCCTCAGGCGCCTGGAGCATGGAAACGAACAACCGAGTGGTTGAGGCGGTACTGGTTAAAACAGACAAGATCGCGCACAAGGCTCCGGGCCAGACCTCGCGGGTGGGGCCGCTGCGCCTCAGGTGAACCCTTGCTCTGGATTTTGAGCCGCATTTAACTTGATTGGGGCGGCACTAAACGCTAAACTGCTGGGCTTTATTTTCTGATCCTGTAGGGAGAAACACATGGCCCGTCGCCCCTTGGTTGTCGGCAACTGGAAGATGAATGGCACCCGCGCCAGTTCCCAGAAGCTTCTGGCGGAAATTATTGCTGGACTCCCCGCGGATTGTAAGACCGATGTCGGTGTCTGTCCCCCCTCCGTGTTTATTCCGGAAGTCGCAGCAGCCGCCAGCGGCAAGGCTGTCCGGGTCGGCTCACAAAATATTGCGGATCAGGATGAAGGTGCCTACACCGGGGAGATCTCCGGCCCGATGCTGAAGGAATTCAATGTCAGCCTCGCCATCGTCGGCCATTCCGAGCGCAGAGCCATCTATGGTGAGACCGATACGCTGGTGGCTGCTCGCTATGCCAAGGCAATTGCCCATGGCCTGACGCCGATCCTCTGTGTGGGTGAAACCCTGGAGGAGCGGGAGTCCAACAGGACGTTTGAGGTCATCGACACCCAGCTCAAGGCGGTGCTCGATCTATGTGGTGTTGAGAGTCTCAAGAAGGCAGTCATTGCCTACGAACCGGTCTGGGCCATCGGCACTGGACGCACGGCCAGCACCGAGCAAGCTCAGGAAGTTCATGCCTACATTCGCCAGAAGATCGCGGCTCTGGATGCGACGGTGGCCGCCGGCCTGCAGATCCTCTATGGCGGCAGTGTCAAAGCCGACAATGCGCAGGCCCTGTTCAGTCAGCCCGACGTTGATGGCGGACTGATCGGTGGCGCGTCTTTGGATGCAAAATCGTTCCTCGCGATCTGCACAGCAGCTTAAGGAATTCCACTCATGTATCAGTTTTTGATGATCGTCCACGTCCTGATTGCCTTTGCAATCGTGGGTCTGGTTATGATTCAGCAGGGCCGCGGTGCCGATGCTGGCGCGGGTTTTGGTGGTGCATCCAACTCCGTATTCGGAGCGCGGGGTGCGGCCTCTTTCCTGTCCCGGGCGACTGCCATCTTGGCCACGATCTTCTTTACCACCAGCCTCAGTCTTGCCTATCTGGCTGGCAACAGAGATAATAAGCCGCAGGACATCATGGATGCGCCCGCATCCGTTGAGCCTGCGAAGCGGGATTTGCCCTCGGTTCCGGCCCAGGCGCCCAAGGGGCCCGCGAAAGCTGATGTCCCCGCTGTTCCGCCTGCCGCTCCCAAGAGCAAGAAATAGTCGCAGGGGTCCTGCTAACAACGTTCCGCCGATGTGGTGAAATTGGTAGACACGCCATCTTGAGGGGGTGGTGACGCAAGTCGTGTCGGTTCAAATCCGACCATCGGCACCAAATTCAAGTCAGACTTGCCAGTCGGCCCGCCTGTTCCATCAGGCGGGCCGATTGCGTTCAGGGTCCCAAGCATGAAATTCTCTTTGATCGCCCACGACCAAAAGGCCCGCCGCGGCGAACTTCAGTTCGAGCGCGGCACGGTTCAAACACCGGCCTTCATGCCGGTGGGTACCTATGGCACTGTCAAGGCGATGACGCCGGATGAGCTAAGGGACCTGGGTGCCGAAATCGTTCTTGGTAACACGTACCACCTGATGCTCCGGCCAGGCACGGAGGTGATCAAGCGTCACGGTGATTTGCATGACTTCATGAACTGGTCGGGTCCGATCCTGACCGACTCGGGAGGCTTCCAGGTCTTCAGCCTGGGGGACATGCGGACCATCACCGAAGCGGGCGTCAAATTTCATTCGCCGATCAATGGCGATACGGTGTTTCTCGGGCCCGAGGAATCCATGGCGGTCCAGCGGGCATTGGGTTCAGACATCGTCATGATCTTTGACGAGTGC